>DATMNL010000040.1:0-194128 GCA_035568995.1 Rhizomicrobium sp.
GTCAGTCGGCCCCAACGCCACGCTGGTCCAGAATGACGTCGGGACCGTGCTGCGCGAGCTCAAGGCTCGGCTGGTCGGGGAGATTGACGTTGCCGGACCAGACCTGGCGCAAAGCCTGACCGACCTTGGTCTTGTTGATGAGTATCGACTCTATTTCCGCCCCTTCGTGCTCGGTCACGGCACGCCATTCTTCGCCGGCCCCCGGCCGCCGCTCCGCCTTGTGGCCAGCGATCCAATTGGCGAGGACACGATCAGGTTGACGTACGTTCCAGCTTAACGACGCAACTCGCCCGACGGACTGCGCCAACGCGTCAGGTCCGATTTGGGTCGAAAGGGGACGTTCAGACCCCACCGACAGCCAGTTCGCACTTTCATACCGTCCGGCGCGCCATTCAATTGCGTTCGCGTAGCGAACGCAATTGAATGACAAGGGGCGGCGAGCGTCAGCGTGGCAGCCGCCCCGCGTCAGGGGAAAACTCCTGCCTCTTCATAAATCGCCCTACGAACGGAATTGAATGCCGAACGGCCGCTTTTGCTCTGGGCGAGTTATGTATAGTGTCCCCGGAATTCGATCTGGCGGCAACCGCGGAAGAGACATTTTCCCATGCGGCGTCTCTGATCCGAACTGGCACTCCTTATACCTTTTCAGTGTCAAGTATTTTCCGAGCAATCTCTTCCGCAACATCAGATATGTTTAGGTTGCCTGATAAAAGATATGGCTTTTCAGGCTCTGTTTCCCATCCTCGCGGATAAATCTTTTTGACCGGACCAAAACGATATGTCGCGCGATCCTTCTGCACTGTCCAGCAAGAGGCTCCTTTTTCGAAGGCAGCCGGTGACGATACTCCCGCATGCCGCAAGACGACCCATTTTTCGAGCTTAGATACCGGCGGGGTGGGAATAGTTACACAACCGCGGCTTAAAATCTGAGCTATCGACCGCGCCGTGCTTTCCAAGTCCGACAAATCGGATACAAATACTGGCTCTCCACTTACATAAAATCCCGCCTCGGCTTTGAACTGTGTGGGAATAAAAACTTTGCCACGTCGAACATATATACCCCACATACAATTATCTCTCATTGTCCGCCATCGCTGGCAACCGCAAACTCTGTCACGCCAGGCTCCTATTTTTCGCCATTGACGAAGGTGACGCAAACGCAGAATCCATCCTGGCGAAAAATGGAAGCCAGGCGCCGAACGGCGCTAGCGCGGCCTAGCGCCAGCGTAGCGGCCGCGCGATGAGCGCCGTGAGGGTGGCTCGGGAGAAATGACGACAAGAATACTCTTACCAAAAAGGGAAGCATTACTTCGGTCAGCATATTTTTATGTCTCGGAATTCCAAAATTCCTCAATTGGAGGGTTTGAGATCAAACTCCGGAGGAGAAGGGGCCCCTATTGTCAGACGTGCGCCGGCGTTCCAGGCGTCGAAAGCTTCTCGCCCGACAAAAAATTCCTGGCTTTTCTTGAAGTGTTTACGAATTTGCTTTCCAACAAAATCGTATAATATTTTTGACGTGACCGCCTGGGAAGCTGTTCCCATCATCCCACAGAGGATAACAGTATTTCCATATTTACCAGCAGGGCGAAGAACAATCGTATCTGCGTTACAACTTTGATCAACACCAAACAAGATTCCTCCGGCCTTCTGTAAAACTTTTCGACTGCGCAATTGTGCTCCTTGGAGCGACAATAGGTAAGATGGATTGGCTGCTGCAGTAGGGTTAGATGCCCGTCCAAAGTCTGGGATACCGGCATAGGACAGATGTGTCTGGGACCTTGTAGTTTCAAATAGTCCCATCAGCGTGTATTGCAGCGGCCTCTCTGTTTCAATTGGCGACAGCACCGCGCTAAGGTCGGCTGCTGTGGCGTAAAACATGATCTGATTTTTTGCCATCTGTTGCTTCTGGATTCCCGCTTACGCGGGAATGACAATTTGGGCAGTGTGATTCTATCTGAAATAATTCCGCTCTAATATAACGTCGGGGCTCAGCAAAGGAATTTAGACCACAATGAGACCCTGGCTCTTCATCGCCGCCATGATGGGCGCGCTGGCGGTTGTCTGCGGCGCTTTTGCCGCCCATGGGCTTGAGGCGCAGCTGGACGCGCGGGCGCGCGCGATCTTCGAAACCGGGGCGCGCTATCAGATGTATCACGCCCTGGCGATGGGGTTGGCGGCTTTGGCGATGCGCGGGGACGCAACCGGCCGCGCCCGGCTGGCGGCGATGCTGTTCCTGGCAGGCATCCTGCTTTTTTCCGGTTCGCTTTATCTTCTTGCCCTGACCGGGATTGCCGGACTGGGCCTGGTCACGCCCATTGGCGGCCTCGCCTTTATCGCGGGCTGGATCTGTCTGGCCCTGGCGGCGCTGCGCCAACCGTGAGCGCGGAGGAGAATTTTTCCCATGCGGCGCTGGCGCATCTTGGCGGCGGGCGGGCGCCGATGGATCATTTGGGCGGACTGACCTATGGTTTGGCACGCGATGGTGCTTTGTCGCCCGCACGAGATTAAGGCTATTTAACTTTCATGAACAGGATGCTGCTTGCTGTTGCGTTGCTGCCTGTTCTGGCTCTGCCTGCCTTTGCCCATGCCAGGCTTCTGAAGTCCGTTCCGGCCGCCGGCGCGAAAGTGACTTCACCCTTGCATATCAGCTTGCGTTTCTCGGAAGCTTTGGAACCTGCCTTCAGCGGCGCCCTGCTGCTGGACGAGGACGGGCGCAATGTCAGCGGCGAGCCGGTCAAGATCAACGGACCCCTGATCACCTTGACGCCCGGGCCTCTGCCCCCCGGCGTCTATCATGTGTCCTGGCATTCCGTGGGACATGATACAAACCGGCTGGACGGCGATTTTTCCTTTACCGTCAAACCGTGATCGCGCTTTTCGCGGCCGCCCGCTGGCTTTATGAAGCCGGACTTATGGCGCTGTTCGGCGATGCCGGATTGCGGATGTTGTTGCGCGCCCGTATGCCCGGCCTGGATGTGCCGCGCGGGGGCTGGCGGCTGATCGCCGCGCTCATGGTGCTGGCAGCCGCGATGCTGTGGTTTTCTTTCGTCAGCGCCCAGATGGCGGGCGATCCCAGGGCCATGACCGATCCCGGGCTGTTGTGGCTTGCGGCCCGGCAAAGCCTGTTTGGACAGATTTTCCTTGTCCGCCTGGCGCTGCTGGTACTTCTCTGCGCGGGTGTGGTTTTCCAATGGCGGGAAAGCGGTCTGGCGCTGCTGTCCGGCGCGGCGCTGGTGCTGATATCCGCCACCAGCCATGCCGCCGCCGCCAGCCCCGCCCATTTCACCGCCATCGGCGCCACCAGCGACGGGCTGCATCTTTTGACCGGCGGTTTCTGGATCGGCGGCCTTGTCCTGCTGGCCATGCTGTTCGCGCACCGCACCGAACCGGTTTTGCTGGCGGGCGCCACCAACCTCTTCGCCGAATGGGGCATGATCGCGGTGATGGTGCTGATCCTGACCGGAATGCTGAACGCCGCCACCATCCTTCTGGGTGGAGCAGGCCGTGATACGGGGCTTTACCTGGCGGTGCTGGGCGCAAAGCTGGCGCTGGTTCTGGCGATGGTCACGCTGGCGCTGATCAATCATTTCCGCCTGCTGCCCCGGCTGGCCAAGCGTGGAACAGCGGACAGGCTTTTCTGGCATATCCGCTGGGAGCTTGGGCTGGGACTTGTGGCAGTGGGGCTGGCGGCTCTCCTGGGCCTGCTGCCGCCGACACTATAAGATTCGGCGGGCGCGAGGAATTTTGCGACTTGAGCAGGGTTGCCTAGTGGCAGTGTAGGCAACGGAGCGTCCGATACGCTGGCGCTATCGGACGGCCAAGACGGCCATGAGCGACGAGGTGAATAGCGTCAGCGTATGAACAACTCAAGGCGTAAAATAACCGCACCCTAGTGCGGAAGGCTGGTGGGCTTGTGCCAGTGCCGGGTTTCGGCGGCCGTGATGTCGAAACTCTTTGTCCCCATCAGATTGGAGAGGAACCGGTCGCCCCATTTGGAAATGTCGTTGGCCAGCAGGGTGGCAAAAAGCGCGGCATGGCGCGATTTGCGCTCGGCCAGCGGCATCGCCAAGGCGCGCGCGATCGCCGCCGCGACGGAATCCGGATCATAGGGATTGACCAGCAGCGCGCCCTGCATGAATTCCACCGCCGCGCCGGTGAAGCGCGACAGGATCAGCACGCCCGGATCGGCGGCGTCCTGGGCCGCGACATACTCCTTGGCCACCAGATTCATGCCGTCGCGCAGCGGCGTCACCAGACCCGCCCGCGCGGTGCGATAGAGGCCCGCCAGGGCGGTGCGGCTGTAGGCGCGGTTGACATAGCGCACCGGGGCCCAGGCGGCCGTGGCGAAGGCGCCATTGATGCGGCCGGCCATGCCGCTCACGGTCTGCGCCATCTCGGCATATTCCTTGATCTGGCTGCGACTCTTGGGCGTGATCTGCAGATAGGTGATCTTGCCGTGCCATTCCGGATTGGCGGCGAGAAAGCGCTCATAGGCCTCAAGGCGCAAGGTGATGCCCTTGGAATAATCCAGCCGGTCCACCCCGATCATCAGCTCGCCGGGGATGCTTTTGGCGACGTCGCGCACCAGTTCGGTGCGCACCGCGCGCCGCGCCAAGCGATTGAATGGCCGCGTCTCGATGCCGACGGGAAACGTGCCGATGCGCATGACGCGGTCGCCGGTACCCAGCCGCCGCGAGATATGGCTGGGCGTGCCCAGCTCCCCCGCCAGGTAGCGCGCGAAATTGGCCGCATCGCCATCGGTCTGGAAGCCCACCAGGTCGTAATGGCAGAGCGCCGGGATCAGGTTTTCATGATTGGGCATCGCGGTGATGATTTCCGGCGGCGGCATCGGGATATGCAGGAAAAAACCGATGCGGTTGCTAAGACCCCGCGCCCTGAGCGCCCTGGCCAGCGGGATCAGATGATAGTCGTGCACCCAGACGATATCGTCGGACTTGAGCACTTTTGCCAGATCGTCCGCGAAATGCTCGTTGACCCGCAAATAGCCGCTGAGATCGCGGTGCGAGAACTCCGCCAGATCGAGCCGGTAGTGCAGGATCGGCCACAGCACGCGGTTGGCGAAGCCGTTGTAATATTCGTCGAAATCCTCCGGCGTCAGATCGCTAACGACATAGGAGTTGCCGCGCCTTGTGACCGTGCGGGTCCTGGGATGGCGCTTGACCTCGCCGCTCCATCCCATCCAGACACAGGGATGATTCTTCAAGGTGGCCTTCAGCACCACCTCCAGCCCGCCGGGCTGCAGGCCGTGATGGGGCACCGAGACGCGGTTGGAAATTATGAAGATGCGTGCCAATAGCGCTCCTCCCAACTCTTGGAAAGCCGCATCGCGCTGAAGATCAGCCCGGCCATGGAATAGGTCTGGGGGAAATTGCCCCACAGCTGCCCGGTGTCGCGATGAATGTCTTCGGCGAAAAGTCCATACTGGTTGCGCAAGCTGAGGGCATCGGCAAAACGCTCGCGCGCTTCGTCCCGCCGGCCCAGCAGGTACAGCGCGTCAATCAGCCAGAAGCGGCAGACCAGAAACTCCGCCTCGGGCATGCCGAAATCGTCCGCCGCCGCGTAGCGCAGCACATGGCGGCCGTGCACCAGATCCTGTTCGACCGCCGCCATGGTGGAGACGAAGCGCGGATCATGGGCATCCAGCAGTCCCAGCTCAGGCAAGAGCAATGCGCTGGCGTCCATGTCGTCGGTGTCCGCACCGGCAGAGTAGGCCTGGCGCTTTTCGTTCCAGCAGCGCTCCAGGATGGCCTGGCCCACCTTGGCGGCAAGCCCATTCCAGTGCCTGGCCCGTGCCGCCAGGCCGAGGCGGTTGGCGATGGCGCCGGCGCGCGACAGGCCCGCCCAGCACATCGCCGCGCTATGGGTATGGATGCGGGCGCGGCCGCGATATTCCCAGATGCCGGCGTCGGGCTGCAGCGCCAGTTCGGCGCATTGCTGCGCCATTTTTTCGATCAGCCGGAACAACGGCTCGCCGCCGGGCCTGGGCAGCCGCCGGTCAAAGAACATCGGCACCGCCGACAGGATCACGCTGCCATAGGCGTCATGCTGGGTCTGGCCCGCCGCCGCATTGCCGAAACGCACCGGTCCGTGATTCTGAAAACCCTTGAGGTCGGGCGAAATCCATTCCGTCAGATCGGCATTGGGCACGATGCCATAACAGGGCTTCAGCGTCTCATCCCCGCCCGCGATGGAGAGGACGAAAGTGATATAATCCTCCATGGTGCGGGTGGCGCCGATGCGGTTGAGCGCCTTGACCACGAAATAGGCGTCGCGCAGCCAGCAATAGCGGTAGTCCCAGGTCCGCCCCGAATTGGGGCTTTCGGGCAATGAGGTGGTGAGGGCGGCGACAATGCCGCCCGTCTCCTCGAAATTCAAAAGCTTGAGAGTGATGGCGGCACGGATGGTGGCTTCCTGCCATTCAAAGGGAATGGAAAGCCGCCGCACCCATTCCTGCCAATAGGCGCGGGTGCGCCGCTCGAAATCAAGCACCGTGGCGGCTGGCTCGCCCGCGAAAGGCTCGTCGGCCCCCAAAACCAGATGCAGCCGGTGGGTCAGGGCGAATGACGTCTCTTCCTCGATATAGGACAGGGGGGCGTCGGTGGTGAGCCGTACCAGGGCGGGCTCGCCATAGGTGATATGGTTGCTGCCCGAGACGCGGCGCTTGATGGGCTTGCCATAATGCTGGCAGAGCCGAAGGCGGATGGTGATCTGCGGCAGGCCGGCCACCGGCTCGATGATGCGCATCAGCTGCGGCGGACGCATCATCCGTTCGAAATTGCGGAAACGCGGCGCAAAATCGGTGATGCGGACCTGCGCGCCGTCGGCGGCGGTCAGCAGCGTCACCACCATCGCGGTGTTGGCGATGTAGCGGGATTCGCTTTTGATGAAGCCCGTCAGGACCACATCGCTGAAGCCTTTTTCCTCGTCGCCCGCGATCAGGCGGCAGAACACCGGATCGCTGTCCAGGCGCGGAAAGCACCACCACACCAGCCGCGCCTTGGTATCCACCAGCGCGGCGATGCGATTGTTGCCGATGACGGCAAGGTCGAGAGCCTGAGAAGGACGATCCATTGTCATGCCGCCAGGCCTTCCTGGGCCAGGCGCGACAGCCATTGGCGGACCGCGCGCGGACTTGAGAAGACATGCTCGACCCCGGGGTAGTGCCGGCCCACGGAAAAGCCCGTGCCGCCGATGCCCGGCAGGATCCGGAAAACATCCAGGTCGGTGGTGTCGTCGCCACCGAACAGCGCGCGGCGGCCGTGAAAGGGCTTCTGTGCGGTGAGGGCGATGACACCGACGCCCTTGTCAATTTCCGCGCGCCGCGCCTCGATCACAGCCTTGCCTTCGATGACGGCAACATTTTCCGCCGCGAACAGCTGTGCCTGCTTTCCCAGCGCCACCATCAGGCTTGGCTTTGCCTCAGGCGCGAGGCGGTAATGCAGCGCCACGGTATAGACCTTGTCCTCCAGCAGGACTCCGGGATGGGACCCTGCCAGGTCGCGGAACAACACCCGCACCGCATCCGAAATCGGCGGCGCCAGCGCCAGAACCTTGCCGTCCGCCCCCCGCACCTCGGCGCCATGGCAGCCAATGGCGGCGCCGCGCAGGGGGGCGAACAATCGATCTATGGAATTGAGCGAGCGGCCGCTGACAAAGGCCAGGGCGCCGCGCAAATCCTCATGCAGCCGCTGGAGCGTGCGGTGCAACTCGTTCGGCACCACGACCGCATCGGGCGTGCGGGCCAGGTCGAGCAGAGTGCCGTCTATGTCCAGAAATAGGGCCGAACTGCCGTTTACGGGCGGCGTCATTGGAGAGGGTCCAAATCATGTGTTTCAAAAAGCGCCAAATCCGAAGGCAAACCCATCGGTTATCCGGCAACGTGCGCGGAACCGCAAAGTTCCCTCGATCCATGGCCGCTTGGCCCGTGGAGTTGCCTAAGCCTTCCTGGGCAGCCAGACGAAGGCGCCGCCTTCCAGGCCCGCCTCGTTGGATACAATGGAAACATTGCCGGGCAGCTTGAATGTCACATGCCGGGAATTGCCGCCGCCGAGATAAAGATGGTCGTAAAAGAACACCTTGTTCAGCATGACGATGGTTTTATTTAACCGCTTGCGCCACGCCTTGTGGCCGATTTTCTTCAGCGTGCGGTCGCCGAGATAGGCGTCAAAATCGTCTTTTGCGTGGGGCGCCATATGGGCGAGGTCCATGTGCGGCATCAATTCGCCGTCGCGAAACCAGGCTGTGCCGAGACCTGTGCCCAGGGTGCAGACCAGTTCCAGGCCCCTGCCCTTGATGACAGCCAGACCCTGCACATCGGCATCGTTGACCAGGCGGGTTTTTCGTCCAAGCCTCTTTTCCATCGCAGCGGCAAGATTGAAGCCGGCCCAGAGCTCGGTGCCCAGATGCGGCGCGGTGAAAACCTTGCCGTCCCGCACATAGCCGGGAAATCCGATGGCGACACGATCATAAGCCTGGAACGGCTTGACCAGGCCGGCCAGGGTAGTCACCATTTTCCTGGGCGTGCAGTGATGCGGCGTTGTCTCCCGCACCTGATCGCTGAGGAATTTTCCGGTCGGCCCGATGACCGCGGCCTTGAGGCCGGTGCCCCCGATATCGATCGCCAGAATCCGCCGGATGGCGGATCTAGTACTGGACGATGACTTTGCGGATTTTCTTGCCACGATTTTGTTCCTGCGTCATCAGACCCAGCGCGGTGTTGATCAGCGCGACATGGGAAAAGGCCTGGGGGAAATTTCCCAGCATGCATTTATTCACCGGATCATATTCTTCCGCAAACAGGCCGACATCATTGGAAAGTTTTTTCAGCCGGTTGAACAGGCGCCTGGCCTCGGCCACCCGGCCCTGCAGCAGATAATTGTCGGCCAGCCAGAAACTGCAAGCCAGGAAGGCGCCCTCGCCCGGCGGCAAGCCGTCCACCCCCGTTTCTGTCTCATAACGCTGCACCAGACCCTTAAACAGCAGCCTTTTTTCGATCTCACGCACGGTTTTTTTGATTCGCTTGTCCTGGGGCGGCAGAAATCCGACCAGCGGCAGCAGCAGCAGGCTGGCGTCCATGCGCTCCGAGCCATAGGCCTGAACGAAATAGCGGCGCTTTTTGTCCATGCCCTTGGCGCAGATGTCCCTGTGAATCTGGTCGGCGATCCGCCGGTAATGCGCCTTTTCGCGCTTGCCGGCATCGTCATTTTGCGCGGCGCGGTCGAACGCCACCCAGGTCATCACCTTGGAATGGACGAAATGCTGCGGCGCGCCCCGAATTTCCCAGATGCCCTCATCCGGCTTGTTCCAGCTTTTCTCCAGATGCTGAAGGAAGGCGGCGCGGATTCCTTCGCGCTGCGGCGGCGGCTTCAATCCCCCCTTGCGCGCCTGGGCCATGACATCGGCCAACTCGCCGAAAATATCGAGCTGGAGCTGTTGCGCCGCGCCATTGCCGATGCGCACCGGGCGCGAATTCCTGTAGCCGGCCAGGTGCGGAAGCTCGATCTCGTCCAGCCGCTTGTCGCCCATCACGCTGTACATGGTCTGGAGCTGATCCGGCGCGCCCGCGATCACCCGCATCAGCCAGTCCTGCCAGACCTTGGCTTCCTCGACATAGCCGGCATTGAGAAACGCCAGAAGCGTGAAGGTGGCATCGCGCAGCCAGCAATAGCGATAGTCCCAATTGCGGGTGCCGCCGATCTTTTCCGGCAGGGAGGTGGTCACCGCCGCGATGATGCCGCCGGTTGGCGCATAAGACAGGCTTTTAAGCGTCAGGAGCGAACGCATGATCTGACGCCGCCATTTGCCGGTGACGCGGCATTTGTCCGCCCATTCCGCCCAGTATTTCTCGGTCTCTTCCAGCGCGATATCGGCATCGATTACCGCGGCGATGGGGTGGTGCGAGGGGCCGTAGCTCATCACAAAGGGCATGCGCTCGCCCTTGCGGACGCGGAAATCAGCCACGGAGTGCATGTTTTCGCCGCGCAGGTCCGCCGGCGTGCGCAGGCAAAGCATGTGCGGCCCGGCCACCGCGATATGGGTCTTGTTGTCGATGCGGCGCATCCAGGGAATGGTGACGCCATAGTCGAAGCGGATCACCAGTTCGGTCGCCATCTCGACATGGCCCGAAAGCCCTTCGACCAGGCGCACCATAGTGGGGCTCTGCGCATTGCGGGGCATGAAATCCAGCAGGCGCGCGGTGCCGGTGGCGGTGGCGAAGACGGTTTCCAGAATCAAACTGTCGCCGCGATAACGGCGCGTGGTCTTGCCTGCCGGTTTTCGCGGCGCGATCAACCAGCGGCCGTTCTTGGTGTCGCCCAACAGAGACGCGAAACAGGCATCGGAATCGAAGCGCGGCATGCACAGCCAGTCGATCGAGCCGTCGCGGCCGACCAGGGCGGCGCTGCGGCAATCGCCGATCACCGCATAGTCTTCTATGGCGAGGTTAGCCACTGGCGCCTGCCGCAGTCCGGTCAAGCAGCCAGACCACGTCTCCCAACGGCCTCAGCGACCCGGCCGGAATCGCGGCGTCACCCGACCTGGCGCGGACGACCGCCTGCGCCTTGTCGGCGCCAGCGACCAGGAAGAGCGTGAGGCGGCTGGAGTCCAAGGCAGGATAGGTCAGCGTCAGGCGCACCTCGTCGCGCCCTTCCGGTACCGGCGCTACCCAGCGGGTTTTTTCCTTCAACACCGGCTGGCCCGGAAGCAGGGAGGCAATGTGGCCATCGGCGCCAAGACCCAACAGCATCAGATCGAACAGCGGCACAGCGGGATCCAGAACCGAGGCGCCATATTGCTGGCGCAGAATCTCTTCGTAGGAATCGGCGCAGCCTTCCGGGGTTCCATCCGTCGGCATTGCCAGCAGGGCACGAGGCTGGACCGACGCCAACAGCGTTTCGCGCGCCATGCGGTAATTGCTGTCGGGATGATCGGGCGGCACCATGCGCTCATCGCCGAAGAAAATCTCGATGCAATCCCAGGCGATGTCGTTTCGCCTGCCCAGCAGCCTGTAGGTGGCGCGCGGCGTCGAACCGCCCGCCAGGCAAAGGCGGAACGGCGCGGCGCAGCCCTTCATGGCATCGGCAATGAAATCCGCCGCCCGCGCCGCCAGGGCATCGCCCGTATCGAGAATTTCGGCCCGTCCCTCGATCCTGGGATTCGCGCTCATTTGATGGCGCGCCAGGAACGGCCGTCACGGGCCAGAAGATCGTTGGCGGCAATGGGGCCTTCACTGCCCGCCGCATAATTGGGAAAATGGCGCGGCGTGACGCTTTCCCAGCCGCGCAGAACCGGCTCGACAACGCCCCAGGCCTCTTCCACCTGGTCGGCGCGCTGGAACAGAGTGGTGTCGCCGATCAGGCAATCATAGATCAGGGTTTCATACCCAACCGCGGGCGCCTGTTTGAACCAATCCTTGTATTTAAACTCCATCGCCACGCTTTCCAGCGCCATGGTTGGTCCCGGCCGCTTGGCATTGAAGCGCAGGCGAATGCCTTCATCGGGCTGCACGCGCAGGATCAGCCAGTCGGCGTCCAGCTCCTCCATCGGCGTTTCACGGAACAGGGCAAAGGGTGCGCGCTTGAAGCGAATGGCGATTTCCGTGGAGCGGGTGGACAGCCGCTTGCCGGTCCGCAGATAGAATGGCACGCCGGCCCAGCGCCAATTGTCGATCAGCACCCGGACCGCCACGAAGGTTTCGATGTTGGAATCGGCCGCGACGTTGGTCTCGGCGCGATAGGCGGGTACCGCCTGGCCGGCTGCCGCGCCGGAATCATATTGGCCGCGCACCACATCGCCCAGCGACAAAGGATGCACCGCCTTGAACATTTCGGCTTTCTTCGCCCTTATATCTTCGGCATCGAAGGAGACCGGCGGCTCCATCGCCACCATGGCGACAAGCTGGAACAGATGATTGGGCACCATGTCGCGCAGGGCCCCGGTTTTTTCATAGAAATTGCCGCGGCCCTCGATGCCGATGCTTTCCGCCACGGTGATCTGCACATGGTCGATGCGGTCGCGGTTCCAGATCGGCTCAAACAGCCCGTTGGCGAAGCGCAACGCCATGATGTTCTGCACCGTTTCCTTTCCCAGGAAATGATCGATGCGATAGATCTGTTCCTCGGTAAAATATTCCAGCAGGCATTTGTTGAGCGCTCGCGCCGAGGCCAGGTCGTGACCGAAAGGCTTTTCCACAATCAGGCGGCGAAATCCCTTGTTTTCCGACGAGGTCCCTTGCTGTTCCGCCAGGCCTGCCTTGCCCAGCTTGCCCGCGATGGTGGCGAAGAAACGATCCGCCACCGCCATATAGAACAGCACATTGCCGCCCAAGCCGTCTTTTTTGTCCAGCGCCGCCAAAATGCCGGCAAGCTTCTGATAGGCGCCGTCATCCTGAAAATCCCCGGTGACAAAACACATGCCCTGGGCGATCGGCTGCCAAAGCTTTTCATCAACCGTTTCGTTGTTCCTGGCCAGAATGCCCGCGAGAAACTGCTTGAGACTGTCGCGCCACTCATCGGTGCTTTTGTCATTGTGATCCATGCCGATCAGCGCGAAACGCGGCGGCAACATGCCGGTGCGCGAAAGATTGTAGAGCGCCGGCACGATCAGCCTTTTGGTCAGATCCCCATTGGCCCCGAAAATCACGATCGCCGAGGGCGATGGCGGCGGTTTGTGGGACGAACTCATTTCTCGCCGCTTTTCGATGGAAGGGGCGCCCTTTGCGCCGGGACCGGGCTTTCGACATGGCCGCCGAATTCATTGCGCATGGCGGAGAGCAGCTTTTCGCCGAAACTGTTGTCGATGCGGGAGCGGAAGCGGGTGTAAAGCGCCGCCGTGATCACCGGCGCCGCCACCGCTTCGTCTATCGCGGCATTGATGGTCCAGCGGCCTTCGCCGGAATCCTCGACCCGGCCGGTGAATTCAGAAAGCGCGGGCTGCCTGGCCAGGGCGATGGCGGTAAGGTCGAGCAGCCAGGACGAGACCACGCTGCCGCGCCGCCAGACTTCGGCGACGTCGGCAACGTCAATGTCAAAACGCTCATCCTCCGGCAGGGTATCTTGGGCGCGGCCCTTCATGATATCGAAGCCCTCGGCATAGGCCTGCATCAGGCCATATTCGATGCCGTTATGGATCATCTTGACGAAATGGCCGGAGCCCGCCGGGCCGCAATGCATATAGCCATTGGCGATACGCGGATCGCGTTGCTCGCGGCCGGGGGTTTTTTCAATGAGGCCCGCGCCCGGCGCCAGAGCCGAGAAAATCGGATCCAGGCGGTCGACAGAGGCCTTGTCGCCGCCGATCATCATGCAATAGCCGCGCTGCAAGCCCCACACCCCGCCGGACGTGCCGACATCGATATAGCTGATGTTTTTTCCAGCCAGCGCCTTGGCGCGGCGGATATCGTCCTTGAAGAACGTATTGCCGCCGTCGATCACGACATCGCCCGAGGAAAGCAATCCGCCCAGCTCGGCAATCGCGTCCTCGGTGATCCTTCCCGCCGGCAGCATCACCCAGACCGCGCGGGGGCCGGCGAGTCTGGCGGCCATGTCCTTCAGGCTGGAAGCGGTTTCGGCGCCGGCCATGGCGGCCGCCGCTTTGGGGTCGCGGTCATAGCCCACGACCTTGTGTCCATTGGACATCAGGCGGCGGCCGATATTGGCGCCCATCCGGCCCAGCCCGACAATGCCGATCTGCATGAAATCTCCCTAAGGCCAATATTTCTCAGTCGAATGTGCCGGAATATGGCATGGCGGGCGCCTGCGGGGAACGCCGCGCCGGAAGCGCGGCTCCGGCAGGCCGCACGACGTCAGAATGCCAGCAGCGCGCCGCTCTGGTAAAGCGCCGCGGACACTGCCAAGTCCAGCACGATGGGATGATGGTCGGAAGCGCCCCGTTCCAGAACCTGTGCGCCCGCAAGGCGAATGTCACGCGCCAGGCAGCGGTCCAGCCGGAGATTGACGATATTGCTGGCCCGGTGCGTGCGCCGGCGCGGACCGATATCACGGAAGCCGGCCAGCACCGTGGGACCCACGGCGTTGAAATCGCCGATAATGGCGGCGGGGCCTTCCAGCGCGCTGGCGATATGCAAAAGCTGCCAGCGATTGAGGAACTGACCGTGCGACAGATGCACATTGGCAAAACTGATGCCGCTAAACTGCACCAGTTGGGCATGGCGCGGTGGCACGCGGCCCGGCAATACCGAAGCGGGCAGGCGCAGGGCGATGGTAGGCGGAAAGGGATGGGGGCTCCAGGCTGCCAGCCCGTAAATGCGCCGGTCCATGGGATGGCGGAAGAAATGCCCGCCGACCAGGGTGGGCAATGCCGACACATCCTCGGTCGCTTCCTGCAGGAACAGAAGGTCAGGATGATGGCTTCTGACCAGCCGGGCGATGTCCTCGACGTTGGCCCCTACCCGGCGAAGCAAATTCCAGCTGACTACCCGCAAATCCGCCTTGCGGGGGACTTCCCTGGAATGACGCGATGCCATTGCTGAACCCTGACTGAAGCGGTGCTACTGTTACTAAACTTGGTGACCTTGGAACCAGTTTCAAGCAAATTCGGGCCACAGCTCCGCAGCGATAAACTTAAAAACGGTGCCGCGCCAGATGTTTTCCCTGCCTTCCTCCACCCTGGGCGTCCTGATTGGGATTCTTTATATCCTTGTCGCCGCCTGGGTGACGGTCGACGTTCTGCTCAAGAAAAGCGATGTGCGGGGCGCGCTGGGTTGGATCGGCGCCGCCTGGTTCTCTCCGATCCTGGGCGGCCTGCTCTATTTCCTGCTGGGCATCAACCGCGTGACACGTCGCGCCCTCAAGATGAGCCGGCTGGACGACGCCCAGAGCGGTCGTCTGGGGACGGCCGCCAGGCCGCAAGCGCCGGCGCATATTTGCGAATTGCTGGAAATCGGGGGGCGCGTCACAAAAGGTCCCCTGGCCGCGGACAACGAAATTTCCGTGCTCGATGGGGGTGACATCGCCTATCCGCAAATGCTGGCCGCCATCGCGGGCGCCAGGAAATCCATCGCCCTGACATCCTATATCTTTCGCGACGACGCGGCGGGCAGGGTTTTCGCCGAGGCGCTGATCGCCGCGAAGACGCGCGGCGTTATGGTTCGCGTGCTGCTGGACAGTGTCGGTGGCGGCTATATTTTTCCCCGAAGCTTCCACCGCCTCAGGGCGGGCGGAGTCCGCGTAGCCCGCTTCCTGCACACCTGGCTGCCCTGGCGCATGCCGTTCCTTAACATGCGCAACCACCGCAAGCTGCTGGTGGTGGACGGCGCCACCGCCTTCATGGGCGGGATGAATATCGGCGCGGAGAACTCGATGTCCCTTCATCCCAGGGATTACATCACCGATATTCATTTCCGCATTCAGGGGCCGGTGGTGCGCCTGGTGATGGATGCGTTTGCGCGCGACTGGAGCTTTACCACCGACGAGACGCTGGACGAGGAGTTCTGGTGGCCTGAATTGCCTCCGGCGGGGCCGGTTTACGCCCGGGGACTCAGCTCAGGCCCCGATGCCGACATCTATAAGCTGGAAACCATCCTGGGCGCGGCCCTGACCCTGGCAAAAAAACGCATCCGCATCCTGACGCCCTATTTCCTGCCCGACGCGCGGCTGCAATTCGCCATCGCCCAGGCCTGCCTGCGCGGCGTGGAGGTGGACATCGTAATTCCCGAACGGTGCAACTATCTGGTGATGGACTGGGCGATGCGGGCGCATCTGCGCTTCTTCAGACATATTGCGGCCAATATCTATACAACACCCCTGCCCTTCGATCATTCCAAGCTCTGCACCCTGGATGACGGCTGGTGCCTGATCGGAAGCTCCAACTGGGACGCGCGCAGCTTCCGGCTCAATTTCGAATTCGACCTGGAATGCTACGATCCGGCATTGGTGAACGTGCTGGACGACATCATCGACGCCAAGATCGCGCGCGGCACGCGGCTGGAGATCAGGGCGCTGATCGCGCGTCCTGTGTGGATCCGCCTGCGCGATGCGGCGGCGCGGCTGATGATGCCCTATCTGTAAAAAAAAGCGGCGGGCCCGTATGGACCCGCCGCCTGATTATCCGTCATGCCGGCGCCAAGGCGGCGGCATCACATCTTATTTGCCGTTGCTGGTCACCTGCGTGGTGAGCGGCGCACCCTTGGGGGTCACGAATTCCGCGATGCCGACCGCCGGCACCGTGCCTATGTTGTGGCCCTCATGCTGCTTGCCGGTCTCGACGAAAAACGTTTCGCCGGCCTTGTAGGTGGTGGTGGGCTTGCCCTCATAATCGAGGGTGAAGGCGCCGGAGATCACATGGACGACTAGCGGACCGGAATGGATGTGACGGCCTTCCCTGCCACCCGGCGGGATGGTCACCTGCACCATCGACATGGTGTTGCCGCCGGGCGCATCTTCAGCCATCAGCGTGGTACGCACCACGGTAGGCCCGGGCGGCGGCGCGGGCTGCGCCAAACTCACCGACGTGCCCGCGACAACCAGAACCGCGGCGGCAATTGCATATTTACGCATTCATTCCTCCCAGCCGACATGTTCCAGATCGTCGGTCAATCGTCCGGATGAATAGCCTATGTCGGCGGCGAAGCGCAACACCGATATGGTACGCAATATCCGGGCTTCGGCCTGCACGCCGCGCCCGGCGGTTATCGCACAAATTCGGAACGCCAAAAGGTCTTCGGTGTGCACTGCGGGATGGCGGTTTTTCCCAAAAATACTGCTAATCTGGCAGCCCGCCCAGATCGGACAGAAAGACAGACCGCCGCATGACCCCCCATGAGGCAACCCAGCAGGGGCTTGCGGCACACCAGGCCGGACGGCTCGCCGAGGCCGAATCGCATTATGCGGCGGCGCTGAAGGCCGAGCCGGACTTCCACCCGGCCCTGCACCTGATGGGACTGCTGCGTTTTCACCAGCAGGATTTCGCCGCGTCATACCAGTATTTCTCGCACGCTATTGCGGCGGCGCCTCCGGAGGCCATGGTCATGTTGCTGGCCAATCGCGCCGAGGTCTTGTTGCAAATGGACCGCGCGGACGAAGCCCTGCAGGATTTCGACCGCGCGCTGGCCGCCAATCCCGGCCTGGTCGCAGCCTGGAACAATCGCGGCTTGGCGTTGAATGCGCTGGGGCGCCATGACGAGGCGCTTATCAGCTTCGACCGCGCCCTGGCCTTGGCGCCGCGCAGCCATGAGGCGCACAATAACCGCGGCGATACGCTGCACGAACTTCGCCGTTTCGACGACGCGCTGGCCAGTTTCCAGTCCGCGCTGGCGATCAGGCCGGATGATTGGGCGACCCTCAACAACCGCGCCGTCGCCCTCAACCGCATGGGCCGGATTGACGAGGCGCTGGAGGATTACACCAGGGCGCTGGCGCTTGAGCCCAATATTCCCGCCGCCCTGCATGCCCGCGGCAATCTCAGCTGGTCGAAAAAGGCGCAGCTGGGTCCCGCCATCGCCGACCTGGAGCGGCTGATCGAAATCGCGCCGGATTATCTCTTCGCGCGCGGCAGCCTGATGCGCCTGACCATGACGGCGGCGCGCTGGCATGACTACCAGGACCAGAAGGCCCTGCTGGACGAAGGCGTGCGGGCGCAAAGGCCGGTGGTCGAACCCTTCATTTACCTGGCTTTGTCGGAGCGGCCCGAGGATCAACTGCGCTGCGCCCGGCTTTATGCCCGCACACGATTTCCCACCCAGACGCCATTATGGAAGGGCGGCCCCCGCCGGCCGGGACGGATTCGCGTCGGCTATGTCTGCGGCGAGTTTCGCACCCATGCGACGCTTTATTTGATGGCCGGACTGTTCGAAGCCCATGACCGCAGGGCGTTCGAAATTTTCGCCTTCGACAATGGCGGCGGCGATGGCAGCCCCTTGCGCGCGCGTTTCGAAGCCGCGGTGGAGAGAGTCCTGGATATCCGCGCGCTGTCCGACCGCCAGGCCGCCGCGCGCATACGCAGCGAAGAGATCGACATCCTGGTGGACCTCAACGGCTATTCGGGCGATCAACGGCTTGGAATTTTCGCCTATCGTCCGGCGGCGGTGCAGGTCAGTTACCTCGCCTATCCCGGCACGCTCGGAACCTCGTACATGGATTACATCCTGGCCGACCGGGTCGTGATTCCAGAAGACGAGGAAAAATATTACGCCGAAAAAATCGCATGGCTGCCGCACTCCTATCAGATCAATGACGACAAGCGCGCTATCGCCCAAACGCCCGGCCGGACGGAGGCCGGGCTGCCGGCGGAAGGCTTTGTGTTCTGCAATTTCAATCATGCCAATAAATTCACGTCACCGACATTCACGGTCTGGATGCGGATTCTGGAACAGAGTCCGCAGAGCGTGTTGTGGTTGCTGGCGCCCGATGCCATCGCCCGGGAAAACCTGAAACGCGAAGCGGCGCAGCGCGGTGTGGCGCCCGGCCGTCTTGTCTTTGCCGAGACGCTGCCCTTTGAAAAACACCTGGCCCGGCTGAAACTTGCCGACCTGTTCCTGGACGGCCTGCCCTATGGCGCGCACACCACCGCCAGCGATGCGCTCTGGGCGGGGCTGCCGCTTCTGACCTGCCGGGGAACCACCTTTGCCGGCCGGGTGGCGGCCAGCCTGCTCGAAGCGGTGGGATTGCAGGAGATGGTGACGGAAAATTCCGCCGATTTCGAGGCGCTGGCGGTCAGGCTGGCGCACGAACCGGATTTGCTTTGCGGTATCCGCAAAAAGCTGGCGAAAAATCGCACGCGGATGCCGTTATTCGACACAAGGCGCACCACCCGCGATGTGGAGACGGCCTGGCGCACGATGTTCGAGCGCCGGGATTTACCGCCTGAAAGCTTCTTGGTGCCGCCCTGCTGAAAGCCGTATGGGAGGTCTTGGAGCAAGCTCTAGGCGACGCTTCTGGCCTGCGCCCGCGCGCCGCGCGGCAGGCGGAAGAATACCTGGGTACCGGCATCGGTCTCGCTTTCCAGCCATACCTTGCCGCTGTGCATCAGGACGATGCCGCGCACAATGGCAAGACCGAGTCCGGTGCCTTCAAAGCGCCGCGCGATGCGGGCATCGCCCTGGTGAAACGGCTCGAACACATTCTTCTTGTGCTCATCGGCGATGCCGATGCCGGTATCGCGCACGCAAACTTCGATTTCGTCTTGCGAGGTGCGGCAAAGCACTTCCACTTCGCCGCCCCTGGGGGTGAATTTGACCGCGTTGGACAGAAGGTTGATCAGCACCTGCTTCAAGGCGCGGGAATCGCCCTCGATCACCGGATCGCCTTCCAGGCGGAGCGGCAACAGTTTCACCTGGCCGCGTTCGGCCTGGGGACGGACCAGCATCAGGGAATCGGCGACCAGCCCCGCCATGTCGCACGGCTCGATGGTGAGGCGGTATGCGCCGGAATCGATCTTGGACAGGTCGAGTACTTCCGAAATCAGGAGTCTGAGATGATCGCCGCTCGAATGAATGGCCTTGGCATAGTCGGCATAGCGCACCCAGGCGTCCTGGTTATCGCCCAGCACATGGCTCCAGATCATCTCGGAGAAGCCGAGAATGGCGTTGAGAGGCGTACGCAATTCATGGCTCATGGTGGCGAGAAATTGCGACTTGAGGCGATTGGCGGATTCAGCCGCGTCTTTCGCCAGCGCCAGGACCGTTTCGCGTTCCTTCAGGACCGTGACATCGGAAAAGGTCACGGCGAAGCCGCCATCGGTGAAGCGGTTCAGCGCGGCCAAATACCAGCGTCCGCCGATAGCCAGTTCGGCCGGCGCGCCCCTTTGCATGTCGCTCATGCATTTGACGGCATCGGCATCGGGGACCAGGCTGCCCAGAAATTCCGTGAAATACTCGCCCGGCGCCGGCGGCCGCAATATGCTGGCGCACAGCGCGGTCATCGCGGAATTGACGCTCTGGATGCGGTGCGAGGCGGTGAGGATCGCGATGGGGCTGGGCATGCTTTCCAGCGTGTCGGCCAGCCGCTGTTCGGCCAGGCGCTTCACTTGCGCATTGGCCTCCTGCAGCTCCTCCTCCATCAACATGGCGGCACGGTCGGTAAGGCGGCGTTCGCGGTCGAATTCCTGGTAGGTCCGTTTCATCAAAGCCGTCAGCGCCTCGGCATCGATGCTGCCATCGGGCCTGGTGGCGCTGCGCAGCTGATGGGCGACGAGCTTGTGCACGGCGCGTCAGGCCGCTTCGCTCAAGGTGGTGATAGTCATGGTCTGGTTGTGCAACTCGGCCGAACCGGTCACCTCATGCGGGCTCACTTCGCCATAGGAATAAAAACCGGCGAGATGCGTGGAGCCGCCCAGGACGTTCTGCACCGCCTCGACTTCCTCCCGGATTCGCTGACCCAGGAGCAGCTTGCGACCGATGCAGCTCACCAGGATAGCCAACCGTTCGCCGCCGGCCTTGGTTTGCGCCTGTTCGGCGGCATTTGCCGCACCCTGAATCAGACGGTCGAAATTTCCGCGCATCAGCTGGGCGCAATGGCCTTGCGGCATGTCGCCCGCGAAAATCATGGTGCGGGCATTCTCATCGATCCCGACGACGGTGCGCACAATGGCCTGCTCGGGCTTTTCGGCGGGATAGATTCGCAAGGGGAACAGCAGGGCGCTGCCGGGAAGCTCCGCCGCGTCGGGGCCCAGATAACGCTTGTAGAGATCCAGCGCCGGCTTGCCGTCGAGTTCGTAAAGCACGTTGGCCTCGGACCGGGTAATGCGCCGTTCCGGTCCGAACACGTCCCAGCCGCCCGAACTGCCATGACCGACATTCAGCTTGTCGCCATAAAATCCGATGGCCGCCACTTTGCCCGGCGTCGGCACCGCATTGAGCCCGACATAGGTGGTGCCGAAATTTGGTCCGTCGCCCGCCAATCCTCCGGCCAGCACCACCTGGGGTCCGACGACCTCGCGCAAACCCGCGACCAGAACACTGCCATTGGTCCTGGTGCCGTCGGACAACACAAACAGTGCCCGAAGCCCCGGGCGCGCCAGTTCGCGGCCGATCTTGTTGCCGGCCTCGAACGATCCCTGGGCCACATCGGCTTCCGCGGCGGCGATCATGGTGTTGTCGAACCTGAGGGCGGTGGCGGAAAGACTTTCATCCAGCACATCGCAGCCGTGAATTTCGCCGCCCGTGGTGCAACCCAGAAGAATTGCGTTGGGGTGGCGCTGGCGCAGTTGCTGCCAGCCCTGGCCCGCCACCGTGCCGGAGGCGCCAAAAGCGAGTACCAGGCTGGCGCGGTCATTGCGGGAATTTTCGTCCCAACCCGCGGCGGACGTCCAGATCGATTGCACTGCTTGCATGCGAACCCCCAGGGTCATTCCATGGCCCGCCGCAACACAGACTCCAAGGGTCGGCGGGAAGGCTTAATAATAATGGGGCATGCCTTAATGCGGCGTTTGCAATGTTCGCTTCTGGCGCGCACGCCCGATGCGTGCGACCCTTGAAAGACATGGTTAAACCTTGCTTAGCGCTGTTCGGAAGGGCGCGGCCGCCGTGCCAGGCGGATGATGGAAGGATCAATGAAACAGGTCCGGATTTAACGCCGCGAAATTCCGCCTCGGACCATTCCGGTGGCGATCCCAGGACTCCAATAAGCGTCGGCGCCGGGACAGGCTGCATGCCGGCAATCCCGGCTCGCAGCCGACGGCGTTGCCAGCCTGGACTTGACGACACCCATCCAGCCCAGAATCGTTATTGACGAACCCGCAGCGCGCGATTTTTCGGGAACAGAAATTATTTCCAAAGGACCAAATGCCCGCCGCCGCCGCAACCGATCGGGACCCTGCTCGATATCGCGGCGGAATTATAACAGAAAATTTAACTTCTCAAATCCCGATCCAGTCAGTGGATAAAAACCCTGACATAGTAAGGGCCATTCACATTTTATCTTGCGTTGACTTCTTGTCATACTCAGTCATTCTGCCAACGGTTCCACGCTAAACATCACAAAATTGCAGCACGCTAAAGCGTGCGCTCCATCAGGGGAAATAATGGAAAATCTTGCGAAGAAACTGATGCTGGGCGGCTCGACGGTCGCTCTGATGGCGGCCATGTCGGTCGGTGGCGCGCAGGCACAGGGCGGCGATATCGAGCAAGTGGTCGTCTCCGCTTCGCGCGTGACGATCGCGGGTTATTCGCAGCCGACGCCGGTGACGGTGGTCGGCGCGGCCCAGCTTGAGAAAGACGCCTATGCCAACATCACTGATGCCGTGCGCAACCTGCCCCAGGTCAATGCGCCCCAGGCCTCGTTCGGTATCGAAAATGGCGGCGCCTCGCAGGGATCGGAAGGCGAAAACATTCTCAATCTGCGCAATCTGGGCGTCATCAGAACCCTGATCCTGTTCGACAGCCAGCGCGTGGTGGCCGCCAACATCACCGGCGGCGTGGATGTGGGCGTGATTCCCTCCGCGGTGATTTCGCGCGTGGATGTGGTGACAGGCGGCGCCTCGGCCGCCTGGGGCTCGGACGCGGTGGCCGGCGTGGTCAACTTCGTCCTCAACAAGAATTTCACCGGCTTCAAGGCCACCATCCAGGCCAGTGACGATTACAAGAACACCAATCGTGGCCTGCTGTTTCAGGGCGCCTGGGGCGACGACTTTTTCGGCGGCCGCGGCCACCTGGTGCTGGCGGGCGACATGACCATGCGTCCCGACGCCACACTCGGGATCAACGAGAATTGGAACCGCAACACCTTCTTCGTTTCCAACCCGGCCTATACGCCGGGCAGCAGCTTGCCGCAGTTGATCATCGCCAATGACGTGGGCCTGGCATCGGCAACCACGGGCGGCATCATCACCGCCAGCCCGGCGGTCACCGCCGCCAACAGTCCCACCGGCATTGCGACCGCCGCCAATGCCCTGCGCGGCATCGAGTTCGTCGGCGCCGGCATTCCGCAACTGGTGAATTTCGGCAACCTCACCCTGGGATCAATTTCCAATGGCGGCTCGCTGACCGCCGCCGATGGCGAAAAGCCATGGGCACTGATCTCCGCGCCCAATAATGTGTACACGGCCTTCGCCTATGGCCGCTACAAGATCACAGACACCATCCAGGCCTCGCTGCAGCTGAATTACGGCTACTTCACGGGCAAGGATTTTGCCCAGTCGAACCTGCAGACCGCCCTGACCATCAAGAGCGACAACGCCTACATCCCGGCCTCGGTGCGCGCCACCATGCAGACGTCGGGCATCACCTCCTTCACCCTGGGCACCGACAACGGCAACAATTTCAGCAACTACACCGATGCGCAGGGCGACGGTTATTTCCGCGAGACGGCGGGCGACATCGCACCGGCCACCGAGATCAACCACCGCCAGATGATGCGCGCCGTTTTCACCCTGGAAGGCACGCTGGGCGAGGACTGGTCGTGGAATGCCTATTACGAACATTCCACCGTGCGTTATTGGTCGCATATTCTCGGCGACGCCATCGTCGCCAACCTTAACAACGCGGAAGATTCGGTCGCCGTCACCGCCGCCAACCGCGGCAGCTCGGGTCTGCCGCTTGGCTCCATCGTCTGCCGCTCCACCCTGACGGGAGGTGCCTTTACACTCAACGGCGTCACCGCGGATTTGGGCTGTGTTCCGCTGGACGTGTTCGGCGACGGCGTCGCCAGTCCCAACGCCATCCGCTACATCACCGGCGGCCAGGGCCGGGATTTCGAGCATATGCAGACCAACCAGGACGTGATCGAAGGCTCGATGCAGGGTACCCTGCCCTGGGAATTGCCGGCCGGCAAAGTGGCAGTCGTGTTTGGCACCGGCTACCGCAAGGAGGCGGGTGTCAATCACGCCACCCAGTTGGGCCTGCAGGCCGGTTATGCAGTCGCCAATTTCACCAACTATCCATCGTCCAGCTACAATGTGATGGAAGGCTTCGTGGAAGTGGATGCGCCGATCCTCAAGAACAACGTCGTCGACTCGATCGATGTCAGCTTGGCGGGCCGCATGACCAGCTATTCGACCAGCGGACTGGTCGAGACCTGGAAATTGGGTGCCACCAGCCAGATCAATGAGGACATCAAGGTCCGCACCACCTGGTCGGTGGACGTTCGTTCGCCCTCGCTGACCGAGCTGTTCAATCCGGCCTCGATCAACACCGGCAGCATCAAGGATCCCAAGACCGGGATTACCGGGCCGGCCGTCACCAATGTTCTGGGTAACGCGAACCTCAATCCGGAAGTGGCCCGCACCATTTCGGGCGGCATTGTGCTGACGCCGCATTGGATCGACGGCTTCAGCATGTCGATGGACTGGTACAACATCAATGTGACGGGCGAGATCATCAACATTTCCACTGCCACGATCCTCAACACTTGCACCCTCAACCCCAACGATCCGCTCTGTACCCATCTGATATTTGGCAACGGCAGCGGCACCGGCCCATTGACGGGCGTTCTCAACGCGCCGGTCAATTTGGCGTCCTTGCGGACCTCGGGCCTGGATTTGCAGGTCAACTACACGATGGATTTCTGGGACGGGACGCTCGCCTGGCAGTCGGTTGCCAACCTGGTGGACGAGATCACCCAGACGCAGCCCGGCACGGCCACCAACGACTATGCCGGCGTGATGGGCGCCAACCAGCCAAGCATTACCTCCGGTTCGCCCAAGTGGAAGGGTATCCTGTCGGCGGATTATACGACCGGGCCCTATTCCGTCACTGTGCAGGGCCGCTGGTTCGGCTCCGGCATTATGAACAACGGCGCCAACCAGGGAAATCTGGCCACGGCGGCGACGGCCAACCTGCAATCCATCAACGAAGTGCCCTTCACGGCCTATCTCGACCTTCGGGCGTCGTACAAATATAACGACAATATTACTTTCTACGGCGCGATGGACGATGCCCTGAACAATCCGCCGCCGCTGTTGCCGCAGAACTCGGCCACTGTTCCCCCGGGCGTTCCCGCGCAATCGCTGACATACGATCTGCTCGGCCGCACCATGCGCCTGGGCATCCGCTTCAGCTACTAGGCGGCGTCAAAAGGGCTTCTGCTCTCTGCCTCCGGAGACACCTCCGGGGGCAGTTTGTTATTGGCCTCGCGGCTGTCGAACTACGAATCCGCGCGTTTTGCCGCGCCAACCGGATTAATCTGTATACAGATTTATTTCACAATGCCTTTTCAAGGCATTGCCAATGGTGGGCGATGCAGGTTTCGAACCTGCGACCCGCTGATTAAGAGTCACAATTTTCTTATAACAGAAGATCACTGAAGGCCCCGCAATATCACGGGGGCCTTTATTTTTCAGCGTTATATGCCCATGTGCTTCTTCGATCATCACTCGCGAACCTTCGGGAACAACGGACATGGACGGACACGATCATTGTTTCGGATAGCCCGTCAGACGGAAAAAAGAAGAAGCCCAAGTCGGACCGAAGGATCACCGCCCAGGTCGTGACCGCCCTCAAGCCGCCGCGCGACGGCAATCTGGCTGTGTGGGATAGCGACCTGACGGGCTTTGGCGTACGGATCACGGCGGCCGGCGCCGTCTCCTTCGTGTTGCGCTACGTCCTGGCCGGCCCGCGAGCGGCGCTATACCCTGGGCAAGCATCCAGACTTCTCCCCGAGCGCCGTCAGGGACCATGCCACGGTCCTGAGGGGCAAGGTCGCGGCCTGGCGAAGACCCCAAGGACGTCCGCGAGGAAGCCCGTAAAGCGGCCACTATGAACGAGCTGTGCGACGACTATCTGGAGCGCCACGCTCGCCCCAAAAAAGCGGCCCGCTTGCAGATATATTCGTAATAGACGCTTTCATCAGCGTCCGCCTTGGCTTTCGATCAGGCCTTCACGTAGAACTGGCACCAGCCCTGCGGGGCGATGGGATCGACGACTATTGCGCATGAGGCCGGCGCAACGAAACGCGAGCAGGTAGAGCACTGCTGCCCGTTCTTGGGCGTGTCCTGATATTTTGACAGTGCCTGCGACAGTTTTGTCTGCTGGGCCGTGGCTTCGCCTGGCGTCAGGCAGCCGAGTGAGACGGCTGTGGCGGCGACCACTGGAGCGCCCCTCAAGAGCGAGCGGCGCGAAATCATATTCTTGAATGCGACAATGTCCGGCATCGTACCCCTCGTTTTTTATAACCTGCGGCCTTGACGCTCAGGAGCGACATCGGCCGTTCGAACAAAATCAAGCTGGCGAGTTACGCAACAGGTCCAAACAGCCATCGAGAACATCGAATTCGCTGATATCCGCGATGGGCTTGTGGATGGAGATTTTCCTCGTGGGGCCCTCCTGGGACATCACCATAATCGCTGTATGTTGATTTGGACAGGTTGGCTTACCGCAGGAAAATTCGCTGACCGACACAATCTCTTCGTCGGTCAGCGCCAGGGCTTGACGGGTCCAGAACTTGATCGCTGCGGCCCTTTCAGGAAGAGAGACACTCTCGGGATCGACCACGGAGCTCATGCGATTTTCCTCTGGCGAGAAGGCAAGGCAGTAAAGAACTCTTTTATAGGCTGAACCGGCAAGCCCTGCAAATGCCGAAAGGCCGGATCGAACGTCAGACGATCCGAGGATCGTTCACCTTCACCTTCGCCGCGCCGAGCCGCTTGGGTCCCGGACCCGCCTCTTCGCGGATGGCAATTCTCTCGTCCTCTGCCACGACGCCGAGATCCACCTCCCGGTCCGGGAAGACCACGATGATCCTCCGCCCGATCTGCACAAATATTGTGTAGCCCGTCTCCGCGGCGTGACCGGCCATGCCGCGGATTTCCGAGTAGTAGGGCTCGGCCCGCCACGCATTGGGAACACCGGGATCGACGTGAAAAATTATTTCCATGCCATCCGGCTTGAACGCGACGACCAGTTTGCTGCGGGACGGCCGCCAATGCTCGCCGAGCTCTGGCCACAGCAGATATCCGCACTGAAACGCACGACACTCATCCGGCCAGTCGGGATAGAGCGTGCAACCGCGCCCCTGGACGCAATGCGGACACCATTGGCCGCTCGGATTGCCGAATGCCGGTATGGTCAACAGCTTGCAGCAGAGCGTGCAAGTACCGCAGCGCCTCGGCTCTGTGACCGGTGGCGTCATTTCCATCCACTCTCCGCGGGAAACGATATTTTTGCTCTCATTGCACGTCTTCCAAAATTTTTCCCGGCCAGACTGTCCTGACGTTCTATAGGCCTGATTCAAATCGCCGCAAAGCTTCGATCCGCCTGAGAACCCAGCCATTCACCGTCTTCTGTCGTGATGACAGCCTTGGCGCCGGGATACGCGGCGAGAATTTTTGCCGCATGTTCGCGTCCTGCGACATAGATAGATGTCGCCAGCCCGTTGGCGATCATTGCGCTTGGAGCGGTGACGGCTATGGCGGTCATCTTGCCGGCTGACCGCCCGGTGCGCGGATCGAAAATATGATGATAGCGCCCTGTCTCCTCAAATGGCGTACCGTAGCCGCCCGATACGGCCAGGCCGATATCCTCAAGGTCGAGCGTCCGTCCGAAACGAGCCGGATCCTTCGGGTCGCGCAGGCCGATTCGCCACGGCCTGCCCTCAGGATGGTCGCCGATCAGTCTGGTCTCACCGAGATCGGCGTAGACATGTCTGAAGCCCTGCTCGCCCAGCATGTCGGCGATGCGGTCGGCGATAAAACCCTGGCCGATCGAATTCAGCGTCACGCCCATCCCCGGACGCCCAAGGGTTATTCGGCGCGGGCCAATGTCGATGAGGCGATAATCGACCAGCCGTTCTGCCACGTCTCTCGCGGCAGCGTCGATGTCGGCTGACTTCTCTGATTGGGCCGGGCCGGCGCCGCTCCAAAAATGGGCCGCATAAAGCTCCCAGAGCGGCTGCACCGAGATGTCGAAGGCGCCGCCGCTCAGTTCGCTGAACTGGCGGCCCGCGCTGAGCTGATCACGCAATTCCCATGACGGATTGTCGAGAAAGCCGTCGCGATTGAGCCGCGAAATCTCGCTATCGTCGCGATAGAGGCTGAGGATGCCGTCGAGGCGGGCGACTTCGGAGCGGACTTGATCGATAGTGCGGCTGGCGACACCAGGATCCTCGTGCCAGAGCGCCAGTTCCGACAACGCACCCATGACTTCGAGCTGCCAATCATAAAGCTTGCCCCGTGGCGCAATCGCGCGGACACTTCCGGCGAGCGCGGGCACGACAGCGGCAGCCGCGGCGATTCTAAGGAATCCACGCCGCGACCGCAGTTTTTGGCCGCGGATCGCACGGAGCATCCCTATCGCCGGCAAAGTGTTCAGGCGCATTCCAGTCCTCCGGCCGCACGTTTACGGATGGCGGCAAGCGGCGGACAACGTTGATCGTCAAAATATTCGACCTGGCAATCGAGGCACTGGAAACATTCGGCCGTGTTGATTTTGCCGGTAACCGAAATCGCCTTTACCGGACAGGAATTCTCACAGAGATGGCACGGACTGCCACATTGGGGACGCCGCTTCAGCAGATCGACGAGATGCAATCGGCCGGCGAGCGCCAGGACGCCGCCCAGCGGACACAGAAAGCGGCAATAGGCACGTTCGGTGAAGAGGCCAATCATAAGCAGCGCGCACGCGTAAAAGACGTAAGGCCAGGCGCGGGTGAAATGCGACGTGATGGCGGTATCGAAAGGTTCCACCTCCGCGACGCGCGACCACATATCGATCGAGAGCGCGGCGAGGCCGAGGATGAGCGCCGCCGAAGCATACTTTCCAAGCCACAAATACTTTTGCACCGATTCAGGCGGATTCCATTGTGGCAGACCGATGAAGCGCGCAAGCTGCGCAAGCAATTCCTGCAGGGCGCCGAAGGGGCAGAGCCAGCCGCAAAAAACGCCGCGGCCCAGCAGCACGAGCGAGATGGCCGTGTATATGACTATCATTACAATGATCGGCTCGGCGAGATAGAAGCCGAACTCAAAATGACGAAATGGTGCCTCCATATAGTTGACGACATTCAAGATGGAGAGCTGGCCGCTGGCGATCCACCCTTCCCAGACCACCACAAAAAGCAGGAACGAATTGCGGATGATCCGATGGGCGCGCCGCGATTGCGCAAGTTTCGTTTGAAAGGCGAGGATCAAGGTCAAAAGCGCCAGCAGCGCGGCCTCGATGACGATATTTGTTCGGGAGTCGCTCCAGGCCTGTATCCAGGCGGGTGCCGGCGGCGCCGGCGGCGTCAGTATATGGGAGGCGGGAAGTCGGTAATTGACGGGGAAGGCAAGCGAAATGGGCGCACCGGATGCCGTCTGGCCGTTCACCAGCAGTTCGAGCCGCCATGGCTTCAGCGGATCGAACCGGGCATTTGCCGGGAGCGTGAAAACCGCCGCATGGTCGAGGGCCCTTATGCCGTCACGGCCGGAGGTAGCTATCCCCTGATATTGGCTGCTGGTGAATTGGTACGCCTGGCCACCTTGAATTACGCGAAGGCGACCAAACCGGTTTGTGCCCGCAAGATCATCAACAAAATCATAAGGACCTTTCGAGGCGACAAAGATCTTCCAGGCGGCAAAGATCATGCTTCTGCCGCGCGGACCGAAATAATTCGCATAGTCGCCGCCGAGGACATTCCTGCCAATGGAAGCCGGCGTCGCGAGACCCGTATAAATATCGATATACGTGTTATTCGGGCCGGAGAGCGGAACATCAAGCTTCCCGCCCGCAACATTGGCTTTGCTGAGCGCGGCGGCGACGTCGTTGCCGGTGATGGCTTTATGGACGATGGAGCCATCGGCGAGCAGATCGTCCCAAGACATCTGTTTGAAGCCGTCGACGTCGAGAGCGGGTCCCGAAACCTTCGCCTTCATCAGGCCGCGACCGATAAGGACACGTTGGGCAGAATCGAAAACCGCGTCTCGCATCTCGCGCGCGCTCACTGTGGCTCCGTCGACATAGTCGGGATGCAGGGCGCCGGAATTTCCGCCTTGTGACGCCATTCCGGCTGCTCGCGCGAGAAAGGTGTCAAGCTGAGGCTGCCGGATCTCGTCCTGATAGACATGCGGCTCGCGGTGAAAAATCACCTTGGCGCCGCTGATGTGGCCGGTGAGATCCACGCCCGCGATCACATCGAATGGAACGCCGGAAAAGCCGGGCGCATGGACGATATCCAGGGTGGAGAATATATAGCCGGCGATCTTGCCATCGCGATAAACGGCGATGGCCGGCGGCTTGCCCTCTTCCGGCCCGAGCTTTTCGGCACCCGGCCACACGATGGCCATGACCTGGGGCGTCAGACGGTCCAAGAGATGCCCGGCTTCGGCGTCTGCTTGTGAAGCGCCAAGGAGCATGAAGAGGAGCAAAACAGCCCCTGCCACGATTTTCCGGACGGCAAAGGTGACGGCGCCGCTCATCGGTGAAGGCCGGGCCGGCACGGCCTCCTCATTCAGCGCATGGACTGCAATTGGCATGCCGAAATGAGCCTCGATGGATCTCGCCCTGCGCGTGCTACAAGGCTCAGTGTGCTCCAGCCGGTTTGATGGCGCTATATTGAAGATAGCAACCTACCCCGTCGAGCACAGTGTAAGTTACATTATTTTTGTTTTTCTGATCCTGCCAAGTCTGAATGCTATATTGCATGTGGGCCGAGCCGCCGCCTTGTGGCGGGCCATAGGTGGTCTTTACGCTCAGCTGAAGATCGTGGCATCCCCCTTTATCCATATCCATATTCATATTCATATCCGCGCCCATATCCATATCCATACCCGCGGATTTATCATTCAAGACAAGTGTCACGGATGAAAGCCTGTCGGCCGCGTCGAAGCCAAACTGGGCCTCAAAGGAAAACTTTCCGCTTTTGTATGGCGCGACCAATTTGGTGACATTGCCGTCGCTATCCGGGTGAAGGTCGGAACTTTTTTTCGTCAGGTTCTTCGCGGCGCCGGCCACCTGCCTGGGGGTCATGCCCCATTTGGTGTACTCCCAGTCCGCTTTCGCTGCGCTTGCGCCGCAACAGATGAGTGCAAGCGCAATTCCAAACAGTTTCATTTAGCCGCCCTTCCGGAACATGCGAATATCTACGCGGTAATCGGCTGTCGAGCTCCGTGATCCGAAGGCTATGAGTCCATCGTGATGCGGCATGCGAGGCCTGACAAAAAACGGATCGCCGAACCTCAGACACCCATCCGAGCGTGACGCGACGTCTTGCGCCACACACTCGTCCGTTCAAACCAGAACCCTGCCGAACAATCCGGGCTAGTAGGGATACCCCGCAAGTCTTGGCGTTTTGGGCCTCCAATCAGGCACTCGGACCCACTCATCGCCGATCGGCATCTTGACCTTCGCCAGATTATTCTGGTCGAGGACCTGGTCCTCCGGGATTATCTTGTTGATGGCGAACAGGTAGGCCGTCAGCGCATATACCTCATTGGGGGTAAGAGTCCCCTCATTCCCGAGCGGCATGCCGCGATGGATGAAGTCCCACACGACCGTCGCGTACGGCGCCTTCACGGGTATGCCGTCCCCCCCGCCTTTGCGATCCCAGGCGTCAACCTCTGGGCCTAGCTTCGCTTGCAAATTGGGCGCCGATGTCACCCCTCCCACAGCATCGGGGCCGTGACAGACCACGCAGTTCTTCTGGGTAAAGAGCACTTTGCCTTCCGCGGCGGTGCCGTGGCCCGGAGGAAGTCCCACTCCCGTTGAACTGATCGTGATATCCTGGGCGAGTTCTGCTGGGGTCGGGGCGCGCCCAACGCCATATGTCTGCGCGAGCGCGGCGCTTGCCAGGAGCAGAAAAACCGGGACGATCCTAAGCGGGGCCATTGGTCATGCTCCCGTCGGAACTGGCGGAAGACCATTGGTCACGCTTCCGTCGCGGGCGACCTTCCACGGCATGATGGTGTTGTTGTTCATAGGCACTCTGAACTTTGGCGTATAAGCCACGCCCAAAGCCTTGGCGACTTCCTCGACGGTCGGTTGGACCTGCCCAATCTCGTCGGTGGCGCGCGAAAGAATCACGTGCTCGCCTCCTTCCCAGTTCCACATAAAGCCGAACCTTGTGTGCGCCATAGGATTCGGAGTCCCCTTGAGCTGGGCGGCGTGCCACGCCTTCCCGCCGTCGGTGGATATCTCCACCTTGCGAACGGCGCCCCCGCCGGACCAGGCCAGCCCTGTGATCTCGTACCATCCGCGTTCGGGCAGTTTCTGTCCGCCGGAGGGGAACGTGATGACCGACTTGGGTCCGATCTGGTAGCCGAGCGCGGCTTCCTTCGGATCCCGCCGCAGATGCCCGAAGTCGTTCATATTGAGCTGATACTGGTCGACGACTTTGATGTGGCGCAGCCACTTGGTGTTGAAGATGCCCTCGAAGCCGGGAACGATGAGGCGCACCGGAAACCCCTGCTGCGGCCGCAAGGGCTCGCCGTTCATACCGTAGGCGACGATGACGTCGGTCATCCCTTTGTTGATGGGTATGGTCGATGCGCCCTTAATTTCCTCGGCGCTTTCAGCAACGAACCAGTTCGCATTTTTTTGCAGGCCACACTCCTTGAACAGGGTTGAAAGGAGCACCCCGGTCCATTCGGCGTTGCTGGTCAGCCCGTGCGATTCCTGCACGGTCTTGTTACGATCACTGGCGCTGTTTCCCGAACACTCGATGAAATGAAACCGGGAGACAGACGGGAAACGCTTCAAGTCCGCCATGGTGAAAATCCGAGGCCGGTCCACCAGGCCGTTAATCATCAGAGTATGCTTCGCGGGATCGATGTCCGGGATGAAGGAGCCCTTGGTCGTCGCCACGTAGTGGAGCGACGATGCCTGGATCGTGCCAACAGAATCCTGCAACGGCGTGGCGATGTGGAACTCCAACCCGAAGTCGTCGGGTGACGCCCGGCCGTTCGCCGGTATGCGCTTCGACGTCACGTAATGAGAGCGCACGCCGTAGGCGATCACATCTTCGCTGGCCGGGACCATCGGCGCTTCGTTCGCCGCGTATGAAGGGAGTGAAGGTGCCGGACCCGATGCTGGGGTTTCGGCGAACGCGATCTTACCGACTGACGCGCCGGCGGCTACCGTTCCCACTGCCAACGCGCCACCCTTCAGGAGCTCCCTGCGGGTGCTTCGTTTCGGATCCATCATTTTCTCCTTGAAATTAACCCAGAAGACCCTTTCACGGTAGCGATAATGTACAACCTTTGCGTGAAGCGTCAATAACTGCCGGCGCGGCAGAATATCAGTGCTGGACCGGCGCGAAATACGATCAAGGGGCTTCCGGACGCATCACTTCACCCCGACGGCGACAAATGCCCGAGTACCGCCGCAAGCGCCAGGATCGGCGAGGCGCCGATCCGTTCAAGATAGACGTTGCGGGCCAGGAGCCGAAGCGCGCTCGCGGTCGGTCCGACGCCGGAATCTTGCCGGCATTCTGGAGCTCCAGAGTGCCTTGATCGTCCCACCCTTGATCGGCGGCTTTACGGAGTCCAGAAGCGGAAGATGTCGCTGCTGGGGCTTTCAATTCTCTCGGGCATCTATGGGCAGGCGTACCACAATTTTAAGGAAGTACTTGTCCTGGCGAATTTCACGATTGGTCCAAGACGCTTAGAAAAACGGGCAACAAATTGAGCCGCGAAAAGCGCCGAAAAAGGCAAACTTAGTGTGATTGTGCAAAAGTACACTCAGTTCTGCCCACGCTGTTACTGGAATGAATATGCGTCATCCCGCGCTGATGAGTAATTAGCGTCCAGCTCATCCCCCATCAGCACGATAGCGGAAAGACGACGGACCATTCCGGTATCCGCTCGACAGCTCCAAAATAGGCAATCCATGTTTGGAAAAATCTCACGGGTCCTAGCGATAACTGGGAATTATCGAATGTCCGCTTCTGGCGCAAGGCGGACATAGATAAGACCATGGGGACCACGGCCCGGCTGAGGATTGCATGGTGGTGCGCGCGCCCGAAGGGGAAGCCATACTTTATGTTGTGGAAGGGCGCCGGGGATCGGTGTCGATAGCCATTAACCAGGCCCAAGCGTGGAAGATGTTCCTTCGCATCCGGGGCCTGACCCTTGAATCCTATGCCGTGGCCTAAAAATATTTTTCTGGGACGGACACGAAGTCGCCACCCTGCCACGCTCACCCGCCAAATTATTGATTTAATGGTGGGCGATGCAGGTTTCGAACCTGCGACCCGCTGATTAAGAGTCAGCTGCTCTACCAACTGAGCTAATCGCCCGCACCACCCCATCCGCGTGCAACCCGCGCTTTGGGAGGGGGCTTATAGGACAAGGAATGTGGGCCTGTCCACGGTCAGGCCAAACAAGATTGTGACCTAAATAATCCCGCCGCTGTGACGGGGGATTTCGACCTGGCGATGGACGTGAACGCTCATCAGGAGGCCGAAACCGAACATCACGGTCAGCATGGCGGTTCCGCCATAAGACAGCAGCGGCATGGGAATGCCGACCACCGGAATCAGGCCCATCACCATCAGCCCATTGACCATGATGTAGAAGAAGAAATTGAGCGTGATGCCCATCGCCAGGAGCCGGCCGAACTGGCTGCGCGCCCCGGTGGCGATCTGCAGCCCATAGAAAATTACCGTGGCGAACAGCACCAGAACGGCGATGGCGCCGACAAAGCCGAACTCCTCGCAAAGGCTGGTCCAGATGAAATCGGTCTGCTTTTCTGGCAGGAAGTTGAGCCGGCTCTGGGTTCCCTGCAGAAACCCCTTGCCGGAAAGGCCGCCAGAGCCGATGGCGATCTTGGCCTGGGTGATGTTCCAGCCCGCGCCCAGCGCGTCGGACTCCGGATTCAGGAAGGTCAGCACCCGCGCCTTCTGGTAATCGTGCAGCACAAAGCGCCAAGCCATCGGCACCGCCACCGCCACCGCCGTCAGCGCGGGCGCGATCCAGTACCAGGAAAGTCCGGCCAGGAACAAAAGCGAGCAGCCGTCCATGACAATGATGAGCGTGGTGCCGAGATTGGGCTCCATCACCACCAGCACCGCCGGGATGCCGACCATGGCCAGCGCAATCAGCAACGGCAGGGGCTTGGAGACTTCCTCGATGCTCTTGCCATGCAGGAAACGGGCGAGCGCCAGCACCAGCGAGATCTTCATCAGCTCGGAAGGCTGAAGTTCGAGCGGGCCCAAGGTGATCCAGCGCTGGGCGCCAAGGCCGACATGGCCCGCCACCACCACCGCCACCAGCAAGAGAAGCGCCAACCCATAGGCGGGATAAGCCAGGCTCATCCAAACCCGCACATCAATCACCGCCACCGCCACCAGGATGAGAAAACCCAGCACAAAACGGATCATCTGTGCCGAGGCCCAGGGATTGAAACGCCCCCCCGCCACCGAATAGAGCATGGCGAAACCCGCCGTCGCGATCACCGTGATCAGGAGCACCAGCCCCCAATTCACGTCCAGCAGCTTGTCGGCGAAGGACAGGGTGCGCTTGGCCGCCGCATAGGCGCGAAGTGCCATCAGCCGCTCCTCGCTGGAACGCCGGCCTCGGCGTCCTTCACCGGATAGGCGGTGGGCTTGCCCAATGTATCGCGCGTCTGGGCGAAGGTGAGGATATCGCGCGCGAACTGCACCTGTGGCTCTGTGTGTGCGTTGCCGCCATGCTCAAGGACAACCGAAATGGCATAGCGCGGCTTGTCGACCGGAGCGAAAGCGATGAACAGCGCATGCTCGCGATAGGCCCAGGGCAGCTGACTCTGCGGTGTAAGGCCGCTGTGACGTTCTTCGTTGGTGATGCGCCGCACCTGGGCCGTGCCGGTCTTGCCGCCCATCTCGAAGCCGGTTTGCAGAATCCGCGAGCCATAGGCCGTGCCGCCCGGCGCGTTGACGGCCATGCCCATGCCCTCGCGCACCATGGCGAATGCCGTGTCCGAGAAGGGCAGCGGCGCGGGCAGCTGGTGCGGTCGAAGCGTGGCGCCGACCTGATGGGTCAGTCGCGGTGAGACCGCCTTGCCGGATGCGAGCCGCGCGGCAAGCATGCAGAGTTGGATCGGCGTGGCGAGCACATAGCCCTGGCCGATGCCGTTGACGAGGGTCTCGCCCTGTTGCCAGGCAACGCCGAACCGCTTCATCTTCCAGGCCCGGGTTGGGATGAGTCCCCCCGACTCTCCGGGCAGTTCGATGCCGGTTGGCGAACCAAGTCCCAGAAGATGGGCCGCCTCGGCCATCTTGTCGATGCCCAGCCGCCGGGCCACTTCATAGAAGTAGACGTCGCATGAGACCTGGATGCCGCGCTGCAAGCTGCAATTGCCGTGGCCGCCGATTTTCCACGCATCACAATAGAAAACATGGTCGCCAAGCCGAATCGAGCCGGTGCAATGGACGACAAGATCGGCCATCCCGTTGTCCACTGCCGCCAGCGCCATCGCGGTCTTGAAGGTGGAACCGGGCGGATAGGTGCCACCGATGGCCTTGTTCAGCAACGGCTTGTAGTCGGAAGTGGCGAGATCGCGCCATTGCGGGTCGGTGATGCCGTTATTGAACCAGTTGGGGTCGAAACCGGGCGTGGAGGCAAGCGCCAGCACATCGCCGCTATCCACATCCATCACCACGCAGGCGGCGCTTTCGCCGTCCAGGCGCTGGGCAGCATATTTCTGCACTTCGGCATCGATGGTGAGCCAGACATCCTTGCCCGCCACGCCGGGCTCATGATCGAGCTGTTTCATCACCCGGCCATAGGCATTGACCTCGACGCGGCTGGCACCCGCCTCACCCCGCACGTCGCGGTCGAACGCCTTTTCGATGCCGCGCTTGCCGATCCTAAACCCCGGTTGCGAGAGCAGCGGGTCGTCATCGCCCTTGATGTCTTCGGGCGCGACGGAGGCGACATAGCCCAGAATATGCACCATCGCATCATTGAAGGGATAATCGCGGGTTTCGCCGACATCGGGTTGCACGCCCGGCAGGTAAGGCAGGTGCATGTTGATGCGGGAGAATTCCTCCCAGGAAAGATTCTCCGCCACCGGCACCGGCACGAATTTCTTGTTTTCGGCGATGGTCTGGGCGATGCGTTTTTTCTGGGCGTCGCCGATCTGGATGACCTTGGAAAGCGTGTCGAGCGCCGCCGCTACGCCCTCACTGGCCTGTTCAGACACAAGCAGGACGCGGTAGTTGCGCCGGTTGTTGGCGAGTTCAACCCCGAAACGGTCCAGGATTCGTCCGCGCGGCGGCGCCAGCAGGCGGGCCGAAATACGATTGTCTTCCGCCGCCGCCTTGTATTCGTCGCCGTTGCGAATCTGAAGCTGGTAGAGCCGGCCCGCCAGCACCGCGAAGACCAGCGTCATGCCGCCGCCCAAGCCGACGCTGCGCCGGGTGAAGGTGGCGTATCGGCTTTTGTCTTTTTTGTCGAACAGCGGCATCGGATATCGCGGGTCCCTAGAATTCGCTTCTCAGCGGCCCGACCAGACGGCGGTGCAGGGCCCCGACCACAATGGCGCCAGGAACATAGAATAACACAGTGATGGCAAGCTCGGCGACGATCGGTCCCAGCGGCGTCAAATGATAAAGGGCGGCGGTGGTCAAATAGGCCACCACGCAAACGATCAGCATGGCCGCGGCGAATCCCAGGACGGCGGCCACCCCCGCAAGACCGGCAAAGGCGTCACGCTGGCGCTGGATCACGGCATAGGCCACGACAAAGCTCAGGGACCAGATACCCGGTGGGCCGCCCGACATCACATCTTGCAGCAGGCCGATGGCGAAAGTCGCGGCCGGCGTCATCAGATCGGGTCGCACCAGGCACCAGAAATAGACCGGGATGAAGCCCAACAGCGGCGGCGGCACGAAACTCCCGAACAGGGTCACCGGCAAGTTGGAGAGGAACACACCCAATAACCCGCAAATCACCGGCAAAAGCGCCGACAGCACCTTTGCCCCTATCACCAGCCTTGCGCGGTCCTGGGCGCCCACGGTCTAATCGTCCCTATTGTCGGGGGCTTCGGCTGGCGTTTGAATAGGCTCTTGCTGGATGGCGGCCGAGATGTTGGGCGCCGCACGGGGCATCTGGGGCAGCGGCGTCTTTGGCGGGGAGACCGGCCCTGCCGCAGCGGAGGCCGTGTGCGGCGCGGCGGTTCCCGCCGCCGCTGGCACCGTTGCCGGCGTCGCTGTAGCCGGCGGAAGGCCCGCGGCTACGGCCGGGAGCTGGCTGGGGGTCGTGGGCGGCAGCGTTTCGGCCGGATGACGGAACGCCAGGACCTCGACATCCTCGCTGGACGAGGCGTCGGCCAGGAGGGCGACGCGATAGGCGCCCGGACCTCCCATCACCGTGCCGATCGGCAGACCCGGCGGCAGGAGACCGCCATCGCCGGAGGACACCACCTGGTCGCCGGCACGTAAGGTCACCGATTGCGACAGGGTATCGAGCATGGGCGCGGCGCTGTTGTCGCCGGTCATGATCGCCTGCAAGGCCGTCGGCTTGCCGTCGGCGCTGGCGATGGTGACAGGAATGCGGCTATTGAGGTCGGTGAGCAGGATCACCCAGCTGGTGTGGTCGCCCGCCAGGTAAATGCGTCCGATCATGCCGCGCGCGTCCACCACCGCTTCACCGGGCTTGACGTTGCTGCCTTCGCCGGCGTCCAGGATCATGGTCTCAAGGAAAGGCCGGCTGGCGCGGCCGATGACGCGCGCCAGAACGGAATCGACGGCGGGATCGGGCACGGCATGCAGCAACTCCTGGTAATGCTGCACCCGCCCCTGCATCACCACGGCGACATTGCGCCATTGCTTCAGGCGGGCATTCTCGTCCTTGAGCGCCAGATTTTCCTGGTAAACCGAGAACAGCTCTTCAATCGAGCCGATCCAGCGGTTGAAGCCCTGAACGGGCTTGTGAACCGTTTCCAGGACCGGCGCCATCAAGTCGGTCATCCGCATGCGGGCGCGGTCGAACAAGCTCGCTTGCGCCCGGCCGAGCAGCACCAGAACCACCGCGAGCGCCAGCACAATGACCAGCGGAAGCTGGGTGTTGCTGCGGCGCGCGATTTTCCAACTGTTGCTGGACATTAGAAATGGCGGCCTCGCCCGCTAAAATGCCGTGGAAAGAACATGACGCATGCCCTTGGTGTTCTCCAGAACCCGGCCGGTGCCGAGCGCGACGCAGGAAAGAGGATCGTCGGCGATGGAAACCGGCAGGCCCGTTTCCTCGCGCAGCACCTGATCCAGATTGGCGAGCAGCGAGCCGCCGCCGGTCAGCACAATGCCCTTGTCCACAATGTCGGCCGCCAGTTCCGGCGGCGTGGCTTCCAGCGCCACTTTCACCGCTTCGACAATCGCGCCCACCGGTTCGGCCAAAGCCTCGGCGATGTGGCGCTGGGTTATGGTGATTTCCTTCGGCACGCCATTGAGCAGGTCGCGGCCCTTGATTTCCATGGTGATGCCGTTGCCGTCAGCGGGAGCGCAGGCCGAGCCGATTTCCTTCTTGATGCGCTCGGAGGAGGCTTCGCCGATCAGAAGATTCTGGTGGCGGCGGATATAGGCGATAATCGCCTCATCCATTTTGTCGCCGCCGACGCGCACGCTGCGCGAATAGACGATGCCGCCAAGCGACAGCACCGCCACTTCGGTGGTGCCCCCGCCGATGTCGACCACCATCGATCCCGTGGGTTCGGAGACCGGAAGGCCGGCGCCGATCGCCGCCGCCATGGGTTCCTCGATCAGGAAGACGCGGCGCGCGCCAGCCGACAAAGCGGATTCCTGAATCGCGCGGCGTTCCACCGCGGTCGAACCGGAGGGCACGCAGACAATGATCATGGGATTGGCGAAAGAGCGGCGATTATGCACCTTGCGGATGAAATGCTTGATCATCTCTTCGGCGACTTCGAAATCGGCGATGACGCCGTCGCGCATCGGGCGGATCGCCTCGATGTTGCCGGGCGTTCGCCCCAGCATCATCTTGGCGTCGTTGCCAACCGCGCGGACGGATTTCTTGCCGCCGCGGGTGGTGATGGTGGCGACCACCGACGGTTCATTCAGGACGATGCCTCGGCCTTTGACGTAGACCAGCGTGTTTGCCGTGCCGAGATCAATGGCCATGTCGCTTGATAAAGCGCCCAGAAGACTGCCGAACATTTTTTAACCGCCCAATTTCATGTCACAAAAGACCTTAAACCTGAAAAACCAAACAAATCCCTGCAAACCTTATATTTTTTAGCGCCGGCCCCGGCGGGAACCCCGCCAGGGCCGGATTGTCTCATCTTGCGACAGTCAGCGCCTCCGGGGCCTGTTTTTGCCGCTTTACCAGGAGCTTGTTCAGCGCATTGACATAGGCATAGGCCGCCGCCGCCATGGTGTCGGTATCAGAGGCCTTGCCGCTGACGGTCCGGCCGTTTTCCTCCAGCCTTACACTGACCGTGGCTTGGGCGTCGGTACCCTCGGTGACGGCGTTGATCTGGAAGAGCTGCAGGGTCGCGGCATGGGGATAAACCTCGCGAATCGCCCGGAAAATGGCGTCCACCGGGCCGTCGCCCTCGCACCGGACGCTGCGGTCTTCGCCTGCCACGGCCAGGGTGAGGGAGGCATTGGGCTTGATCCCCGTGCCGCTCTCCACCCGGATGGATTTGACGCTGATGGCGTCCTGGCCGCGCATGATCTCATCGTCCACCAGGGCCATGATATCCTCGTCGAAGACGTGCTTTTTCTTGTCGGCCAGGTCCTTGAAGCGGCGGAAGGCGTCCTCAAAGCCAGCCTCGGCCAGGCTGTAGCCCAGGGCTGCCAGTTTGTCGCGGAAGGCGTGGCGGCCGGAGAGCTTGCCCAGCATCAGGCTGGTGGCATGCACCCCCACATCCTCCGGCCGCATGATTTCATAGGTCTCGACATGCTTGAGCATGCCGTCCTGATGGATGCCGCTTTCATGGCTGAAGGCGTTCTTGCCCACGATCGCCTTGTTGTACTGGACCGGAAAGCCGGTGACGTTGGACACCAGCTTGGAGGCCTTGGCCAGCATGCGGGTGTTGATAGCGGTGGTGAAGGGCATGATGTCCCCCCGCACCTTCAGCGCCATCACAATCTCTTCCAGTGCGGCATTGCCGGCGCGCTCGCCGATGCCGTTGATGGTGCATTCCACCTGGCGCGCGCCCGCCAGCACGCCGGCCAGCGAATTGGCCACCGCCAATCCCAGGTCATTATGAACATGGGTGGAGAAGATCACCTTGTCGGCATTGGGCACGCGCTCCCGCAGCATGGTGATGATGTTGAAATATTCTTGGGGCGTGGAATAACCCACCGTGTCGGGCACATTGATCACCGTGGCGCCGGAATGGATGGCGACTTCGACGCAGCGGCAGAGAAAATCCGGCACGGTGCGGGTGGCGTCTTCGGCGCTCCATTCCACTTCGCTGGTGAAGTTGCGCGCCCTTGTCACCGAGGCGCCCACCGCTTCCAGCACAGCGTTTTCGCCCATATTCAGCTTGTGTTTCATATGGACAGGGCTGGTGGAAATGAAGGTATGGATGCGCGGCCGGCGCGCGCCCTTGAGCGCCTCTCCGGCCCGATCGATATCCTTGAAACCGGCCCGCGCCAGCCCGCAGACGGAAGCGCGCTTGACGATCCTGGCGATCTCGCTCACCGCCTTAAAATCGCCGGGTGAGGAAACTGGAAAACCCGCTTCGATGATGTCGACGCCCATTTCGTCGAGCAGTTCGGCAATCTGGAGTTTTTCCTCATGCGTCATCGCCGCGCCGGGCGATTGTTCGCCATCACGCAAAGTGGTGTCGAAAATCTGGATGGGCTGCAATGCGCCGGTCTTGATAGAGCCGGGCTGGGTATTGTCTGTCGACGTCATGACAAAAGTCCTTCTGTTCGTCGCTGCATAAGCGACTTCGTTTCTCCTTTCGCGTCATCCCCTAACCGAAACCCGCGCGAGACCATCCCGCCGGGAAAAAGGCTAGGGGCCGCTAAGAAGAAGAAGCGCGTGCGAAGAACCGAGGGAAGGACGGGGCTGCATGCCGGTGCGCGTGCGATCGCAAGCGGCAATGCCGCTTTTCGCAATCGTGATGTGCGCGCCGTTTGTCATAAAACCTTGTCGCCGTTCCGCCCGCCGAGATTTTCGGTTTGCCCATTGCAAATAACACGAAAGGCCTAAGCGGCGGTAAAATCACCGTTTTTTCCCTTCGTAGGGTCGGTTTTACGCTGAATTTGCGGGACCGCGCAATAGTGAAACTCTTAACAGGGACAGGGACTTCGCGGCTTCCACAGCCTAATCACATATTTTTCTGTGTATATATTTGGGGGAATTGGATCAGGCTCCCGTCACAAAGACGCGTCAGACAAACCCCGTCCGATATTCCTCCGGAAAAAAATGAAACGTGATGGTCCGCTTTTCAAAACGGTTGCCTCAAGCCGCGAACCCGCCTATCGGGGCGGACGAATAATCGCATTCGTGTTCACCCCCTTCGAGGCCCGCCGGATATGAAGATCCTGCCGCCCGTCTCGATCGAAGCGCGCCGCCTGCTGCCCAGCCGCTGGGACTTGCTGGCGGCGGTGCTGGTGCTTGGGTTCATTATCGCCTTTGCCGACGCCAGCCGCTTTTTGATGCTGCCGATCAGCTCCATCACTGGCCACAGCCTCAAGCTCAATCCCGCCGACCTGCCAGGCTATGCCCTGCGCACAGGGCTTCGCATGCTGATCGCCTTGGCGGTGTCGCTGGTATTCACTTTCACCTATGCCACATGGGCGGCCAAAAGCCCCCGCGCCGGCAACCTGCTGGTGCCCCTGCTCGATATCCTGCAATCAGTGCCGATCCTAGGATTCCTGTCGGTGACCGTGGTGTGGTTCCTGTCCCTGTCGCCGGGGCGCATTTTCGGCGCGGAACTGGCTTGTGTCTTCGCCATCTTTACCGGCCAGGCCTGGAACATGGCCTTCAGCTTCTACCAATCGCTGCGCACCGTGCCCGAGGAACTGACCGAGGCGGGCCGCGTGTTCGGCCTTAACGCCTGGGCGCGTTTCTGGCGCATCGAGGCGCCTTTCGCCATGCCTTCCCTGATCTGGAACATGATGATGTCCATGTCGGGCGGCTGGTTCTTCGTTACCGTTGCCGAGGCAATCAGCGTCGGCAACACCAACATCGCACTGCCCGGCATCGGCTCCTGGATCGCGGTCGCCATCGCGCAGAAGAACTTGCCCGCCATCTTTTACGCCATCTTCGCCATGCTGGTGGTGATCCTGATCTATGACCAGCTGATGTTCCGGCCCCTGGTGGCCTGGGCCGATCGCTTCCGGGTAGACAGTGAGCAGTCGGAGGACCAGCCCGAGTCCTGGGCGCTGACCGTCTATCGTCGCTCGCGGCTCCTGGACCTGATGACCGCGCCCTTCGAGCAGATGATGCGCTGGAGCTATCACTGGCATCCGCCGCATTTCGGCCTGCGCGCCGCCACCCGCGAGTACGACAACCGTCTCGCTGATATCCTCTGGTACGTGATCCTGGGCTTATTGGGACTTTTTGGCGCGTTCCGCGTCTGGGCCTTCGTACATGCCAACCTGACATGGCACGATCTGGCCGTCGCATTGGGGCTGGGCGTCCTCACCATGCTGCGTGTGATGGTGCTGATCGCCATCGCCAGTGTGATCTGGACCCCGATAGGCGTCTATGTCGGCATGCGTCCATCCCTGGCGCGCATCGTGCAGCCGGTGGCGCAGTTCCTGGCGGCCTTTCCCAACAATCTGCTGTTTCCGTTGGTAGTATCGGTGATCGTGGCCTACAGCCTTAATCCCGACATCTGGCTGTCACCGCTGATGATCCTGGGCACGCAATGGTACATCCTGTTCAATGTCATCGCTGGCGCCGCGGCCATGCCCAAGGAGCTGCGCGACGCGGCGGACAATTTCGGACTTACCGGCTGGCTGTGGTGGCGCAAGGTAGCGCTGCCGGCCGTGTTTCCCTTCTATGTCACCGGCGCGATCACCGCTTCGGGCGGCGCCTGGAATGCCAGCGTGCTGGCGGAAGTGGCAAGCTGGGGAAGCAATACCCTGCACGCCCACGGCCTGGGCGCCTATATTGCCGACGCCACCCTGAAAGGTGATTTCCACCGCGTCGTGCTGGGTATCGCGGTGATGAGCTTTTTTGTGGTGGTGGTGAATCGTATCTTATGGCGGCCGCTTTATTGGTACGCCGAACGCAAATTCAAACTGACTTGATTCAATGTCGCACGGCCTACGCAAAAACGTGGCACTACGCTGGCGCTAGCCACCGCTTTTTTTCTGGCCGATGATCTGGAGGCCCTGATGACAAACGCGAATCTTTTGGAAGTCAATCATGTCCGCCGCACCTTTCCGCGGAGCGGCGGCGAGGAATTGCTGGTGCTGGACGACGTTAATCTCACTCTCAGGGAGGGTGAGATTGTGGGCCTGCTGGGCCGCTCCGGCTCGGGCAAATCGACCTTGCTGCGCCTGATCGCGGGACTGGCGCGGCCCCAGGGCGGCAGTCTCAGCTATATGGGCGCGCCCATCGAAGGCCCGGCCCAGGGCGTCGCCATGGTGTTCCAGAGCTTCGCGCTGTTTCCCTGGCTGACGGTGCTGGAGAATGTCCAGCTTGGCCTCGAAGCCCTGGGCCTTCCGCCGGCCGAAATCCGCACCCGCGCCCTGGCCGCGATCGACCTGATCGGCCTGGACGGATACGAAAGCGCCTATCCGCGCGAACTGTCCGGCGGCATGCGCCAGCGTGTCGGCTTCGCCCGCGCCGTGGTGGTGCATCCCAATATTCTTCTGATGGATGAACCCTTCAGCGCCCTGGATGTGCTGACCGCGGAAAATTTGCGCACCGACCTGGTGGAATTGTGGGGCAACCGCAAGCTGCCGATCAAGGGCATTATCCTGGTCACCCATAACATTGAGGAGGCCGTGCTGATGTGCGACCGGGTGCTGCTTTTTTCCTCCAATCCGGGCCGCGTCAGTTCGGAAATCCACATCGACCTGCCCCAGCCGCGCGACCGCACCTCGCTGCAATTCGAGAACTACGTGGACCAGATCTATGTCGAGATGACGGCGCGGCGGGTGGAGCGGATGCGCCAGGCGTTGGCGACGGGCACCAGCGGCATTGCCATGCCCCTCACCCATGTTTCGCCCAACCAGATTTCCGGCCTGATCGAGGCCCTGGCGGCGCCGCCCTATGACGGCAAGGCCGACCTTCCGGACATCGCCTATGAGCAGGAGCTGGAGGTGGACGAGCTTTTCCCCGTGGCCGAGGCGATGCAGCTGCTGCGCCTGGCGGATGTCGAGGGCGGCGATATCAAGCTCACCCATATGGGACGGCGTTTTGCCGATAGCGAACTCAACGAACGCAAGGAGATTTTCTCCCGCGCCCTGATGGGCCAGGTGCCGCTGGCCGCCCATATCCGCCGGGTGCTGGACGAGCGCGCCAGCCATTCGGCGCCCAAGACCCGCTTCCTGGACGAGCTTGAGGATCACATGGCCGAAGACGCGGCGGAAGAATCGCTGAAGACGATTGTGAGTTGGGCGCGATTTGGTGAGTTATTCTCTTATGATGACGATGGGGCGATGTTCAGCCTCGAAAATCCTACCTGAGCGCCCGTTCGCGGCCCGCTACGCGGGTGTTCGGGCGGCGAAAGGTCCACTGGACCTTTCGCTCACCGCCCTCACGGGCGCGATTTGGAGAATTATTCTCCTACGACGACGACGGAGCGATGTTCAGCCTGGAGAATCCGACTTAGCCTTTAGGCTGAGAGGGCGTTGCGCTTGCGCACCGTACATTCCACAGGCAGCACCAGCCGCGCCAGCGTTCCGTGATCGAGCATGCTTTCGATTTCAAGTTTGCCGCCATGACATTCGATCAGCGATTTGACCAGCGCCAGACCCAGCCCCGTGCCCTCAACCTTGCGGGCAAAGAGCGAGGCGATCTGGCGGAACGGTTCCATCGCCAGCGGAATGGATTCCGGCGCCATGCCGATGCCGCTGTCGCGCACTGTCAGGATAAACCGCCCCACCCCGTCATTGTCGGCGCAAAGCTCCACCTTGCCGCCGGTGGGCGTGAATTTGATGGCATTGGAGAGCAGATTGAGCAGCACCTGCTTCATCCGCAAACGATCCACCATCAGGTTGGGCAGACCGGGCGGCAATTTTCCCGTGAGCGTCAGGCCTGCTTCCTGGGCGCGGCCGCGCACCAATTTCAGGCATTCGCCCACAAGATCGGCGGGCACCACTTCTTCCGGGGCCAGTTCAAAGCGGCCGGCCTCCGCCTTGGAGAGGTCGAGAATATCGTTGATCAACGCCAGCAAATGCCTGCCCGCGCCATGGATGTCATGGGCATAGTCGCGGTAACGGGCATTGCCGAGAGGTCCGAACATCTCCGATCCCAGCACTTCGGAAAAACCGATAATCGCGTTGAGCGGCGTGCGTAATTCGTGGCTCATCAGGGCAAGGAAATCCCCTTTGGCCTTGGCGGAGGCGGTGGCAGCCTTCAAGGCGTCGCGAAGTTCACTTTCCCGGTTTTGGGCCATGTCGACCTTGCTGCGCAGCAGGCCTTCGCCGGTGCCGATGCCGAAATACCGGCCCCGGCGCGTGACGATAAAACACTCGATCAGCGCATTGGGGTTTTCCATCAGCAAGGTGGCGCCCAGGTCGCCGACAGGCACATTTTCATCCACGATCAGCGGATTCTGAGTTGCCATCCGCATCACCGGCTTCTTGCTGTAAAGCTCCGGAGCATATTGGCGCGCATAGCGCGCCAGGTAGATATGCCGGTTCGCCAGCCCGGCGATGCCGCCCTCATCGTCCAGGATCGTGGCGGCGGAGACATCCGGATTGGCCTGCAGCCAATTGAACACCTCACCGCAGGTCTGGCCGGCATGAAGCGAGGGCCAGGGGAATGCGAGGTGTCCTGCCGTCTGAGCTGGCCCGGCCATTATTGTTGAATGTTTCACGGACACCAAATCCCGCCATTTCTTGGCGGAAAGCTAAGCAGTTGAAGGTTTTGGGGCAGTTAACCGTTGTCCGGAAAACGGGCAAGAATTGTGAAGTTATTGTGTCAGTTCCCCGCCGCTCGCCCAAGCTCGCGACGTTGGCTTAGCTTTTCTTGGCAGTCCGTAGCGGCAGCGTACGGACGCGATCCCAGAAAAGCTTGCCCGTGCCTAGCGGCAGCGTAGCGACACAAGCAAAGCGAGGATGCGCCGCACGGCCCGTCGCTGATGCTCCGGGCGTTCGTCGCTCGAAATGGTCCGGCGGACCATTTCGTTCGCAAAAGCGAACCGCTCCTCACCCCCTGGGCATGCTCGCGCGCCCGGCGCGCCGGTGGCTCACCCATAAACTTTGTGGAACGCATCCATCAGGATCTCGCGGCTGCTGGGCTGGCCCTCGATCTTGAGCGCATCGGGGTGGAAATGCGTGCCGGGCCGCGCCCTTTCTATCCAGATATGCGAGGTCGGCACCGCCCAGTTGGATTGATCGAGCGTGCCCGCTGCGATGAAGATCAGGGCGGGGTTGGACAAAGGTTCATGCCAGAGACGCGTGCCGCAGGTCTTGCAACGGACGATATCGATCTGGCGGCCGAAATCGGCGGTCTTGCGCCAGGACTCCACCTGACCATTCTCCTGATGGAAACCCTCACGATGGGCGAGGATCATCAGAAGACTGGCGACGCCGGTCAGCTTGCGGCAATCGGCGCAATGACAGGCATTGATCGCTAAAACCGGCGTCTCCAGCCGGTAGCGCACCCCGCCGCACAGACGGCCGCCTTGATAGGGCGGCTTTGGGATGGGGGGCGCTCAGCCATCAGTTCTTTGCGACGTCGACCAACTTATTCTTGGCGATCCAGGGCATCATGGCGCGCAGCTTCTTGCCGACCTCTTCGATCGGATGCGCATCGCCCTTGGCGCGGGTGGCCTTGAAGCTGGCCTGGCCGGCCTTGTTCTCCAGCACCCAATCGCGGGCGAACTTGCCTTTCTGGATATCGTCCAGCACCCGCTTCATCTCGGCCTTGGTTTCCGCCGTGATGATGCGCGGGCCGGAGACATATTCGCCATATTCGGCGGTGTTGGAGATGGAATAATTCATGTTGGCGATGCCGCCTTCATAAATCAGATCCACGATCAGCTTCACTTCGTGCAGGCATTCGAAATAGGCCATCTCGGGCGCGTAGCCGGCTTCCACCAGGGTTTCAAAGCCGTTGCGGATCAGCTCGACCAGCCCGCCGCACAACACCACCTGCTCGCCGAACAGGTCGGTCTCGCATTCCTCGCGGAAATTGGTCTCGATGATGCCGGCGCGGCCGCCGCCGATGGATGAGGCATAGGCCAGGCCCAGATCATGGGCGTTGCCGCTGGCATCCTGATGCACCGCGATCAGGCAGGGCACGCCACCACCCTTGAGATATTCGCCGCGCACGGTATGGCCGGGACCCTTGGGCGCCACCATCAGCACATCCAGGTCGGGGCGGGGCTCGATCAGCTTGAAATGGACATTGAAGCCATGCGCGAACATCAGCGCCGCGCTCTGCTTCATGTTGGCTTTGAGTTCGTTGTTCCATATCTCGGCCTGCAGCTCGTCGGGCGTCACCATCATCATCACATCGGCCCATTTGGCGGCGTCGGGGACGTTCATCACCTTGAAGCCCGCGGCTTCCGCCTTTTTGGCGCTGGCGCCGGGCCGGGCCGCGACGACAACATCCTTCACGCCGCTGTCGCGCATATTCTGGGCATGGGCATGGCCCTGGCTGCCGAAGCCGATAATGGCGACTTTCTTGTTTTTGATCAGATTGAGATCGGCATCCCGATCGTAATAAACCCGCATGATCTGTCCCTTCCCGTCCAACGCCTAAAGGCCTGAAATCCGGCCCGGTTTCTATCCGCTGCGGGCCACAAGGGCAATCGCCCCAAAAGCCCCATCTCACATGCGCAAAAGCGCGATCGCCGTGGCTGCCAGCAAAAGCCCCATAACCAGGTTAAAGACCCGGATACGGCGCGGATCCTGGAGCAGGTTCCTGAGCCCCGCGCCGAACCCGGCCCAGAGCAACATCGCCGGCACATTGATCATCGCCAGAATGACGGTCACCAGCGCCGTGTCGGCCAGGGTGTGGCCGGGGCGGACATACAGGGCCGCCAGGGTGATGGTCATCAGCCAGAGCTTCACATTGATCCATTGGAAGGCGAAGGCCCCCGGAAAGCGCAAGGGATGGGGCAGGTCGCCGCCGCCCAGGCTGCCCGCCGAGGCGATCTTCCAGGACAGCCAGAGCGTGTAGACGATGCCCAGGATCATCAGCGCCCGGCGCACGGGTGGATAAGCGGAGACGATGGTCCCCAGGCCTAGCCCGCACGCTATCATGATCAAAAGCAGGCCCGCGCTGATGCCCGCCATGTGCGGGATGGTGCGGCGGATGCCGAAATTCACACCCGAAGTGGCCAGCATGATGTTGTTGGGCCCCGGCGTGATGGAGCTTATCAGCGCGAAGGAGAACAGCGCGGCGATCATCGCCGGCGGAAGGAAGGTTGCGTCGTTCATCGCACATTGCTGGATTGAGACAGCGCCACCTCAGAGTCCGCTCCAGAATTCCGCATCGGCGGCCAGGCTTGCAAAATGCTTGCGGGCGATTTGGACCAGCGCCCGCGAAAAAGCGATGACCTTCGGATCGGTTTTATCGCTGGGACAATCCCGAACAAGGGTCAGCCGCCTGTCAGCCTCGACACCGGCGAGAGTCAATCCGTCCCCCACGCAGATAGGTACCGATACAATTCCATTATGCTCCTCGGAAGAGGAATTCCTGGCTTCCGATTGGTCCCAGAAATCCGAGGCCGCTTCGGCACGAAGCAGTCCCGCAATGTCGTCCGGCGTCAACCTGACGCCGCCGGCAAACGAGGGGGTGCGTCCATGAAATTCGTAGGCCTTCAGCAGCCCATTGCTCCCATCCTGGATCTCAAACCGGAGCACAATGGACTGAGACCGGGCGGCAAATTCTCCCCGGCCCCAGACCAGCCGAAAGGCGATTTTGGTGCCTGGCTTCGAAACCAGGCAGTCCGCGACGGCCACCGTGTCAACGGCATTGCAGCCTTTGCTGTCCGTCCCGGAAGGCGGGATTGCCTTGCCGGGCAGGGTCTGCGCGCCGGCACAGACGCACAGGGCCATCAGGGTCCCGATGGCCCAAACCGACCGCATCTCACATCGCCTCGGGGCCGCGTGAAATCGCCGCGACACCTGTGCGCGAAACATCCACCAGGCCGAGCGGCCGCATCAGGTCGATGAAACTGTCAATCTTGGCGGGCGCGCCGGTGATCTCGAAAACAAAGCTGGTATGGGTGGTGTCCACCGGGCGGGCGCGAAAGGCATCGGCCATGCGCAGCGCCTCGACGCGTTTCTCGCCAGTGCCCGCCACCTTGATCAGCGCCATTTCCCGCTCGATGCCAGCCTTTGCGCTGGTCCAGTTGGTGACGCTGCGCACCGGCACCAGGCGGCCCAGTTGGGCCTCGATCTGCTCGATCACATGCGGCGTGCCGGAGGTGACGACAGTGATGCGCGAGGTGCGGGTGGCGGAGTCGACCTCGGCCACGGTCAGGCTTTCGATGTTGTAACCGCGGCCCGAGAACAGGCCGATCACCCGCGCCAGCACACCGGCCTCATTGTCCACCAGCACCGTCAAGGTGTGGCGTTCGGATGGATTTGTCCCGGCTTGCATATCGTGTGTTTCCAAGTTGGTTGGCCCGCACGCGCTTCGCTACGCTCGCTGGCGGGCCATGACAAGTTATTCAGACGAGCATCTTTCCGGCTTCACTGACTTCGCCGCCGTCATCGGGGGTCAAGATCATCTCGTTGTGGGCCGCGCCCGAGGGGATCATGGGATAGCAATTCTCCATCGGGTCCACCCGGCAATCGAACAGCACCGGCCTTTTGACCGAGATCATCTCCTGGATCTTGCCGTCAAGTTCGGCCGGGGTGGTGGCGCGCAGCCCGACACAACCGAAAGCATCCGCCAGCTTGACGAAATCAGGCAACGCCTCGGAATAGGAATGCGAATAGCGCCCGCCATGCAGCAATTCCTGCCACTGGCGCACCATGCCCATATATTCATTGTTGAGAATGAAAATCTTGATCGGCAGGTCATATTGGATCGCGGTCGACATTTCCTGCATGGTCATCTGCACCGATGCCTCGCCGGCAATGTCGATCACCAGCGAATCCGGGTGCGCCAGCTGCACCCCCACCGCCGCCGGCAGGCCATACCCCATGGTGCCCAGCCCGCCCGAAGTCATCCAGCGATTGGGCTCCTCGAACTTGAAGCGCTGCGCCGCCCACATCTGGTGCTGGCCGACTTCGGTGGTGATGTAGACATCGTGCCCCCTGGTCAGTTCATAGAGACGGTCGACCGCATATTGCGGCTTGATCAGCGTGTCCGAAGATTTGAAGGCCAGCGACTTGCGCGCCCGCCATTTGTCGATCTGCGCCCACCAGTCCTTCAGCGCGGGTTTGTCGGCCTGTTTCTTTTTCGTCTTCCACACCGCGACCATTTCCTTCAGCGCCTTGGCCGCGTCAGCGACGATGGCGAGATCGGCATGCACCACCTTGTTGATCTGCGAGGCGTCGATGTCGAGATGGATTTTCTTCGACCCGGGTGAGAAGGCGTTGATGCGGCCGGTGACGCGGTCGTCAAAACGCGCGCCCAGGCAGATCATCAGGTCGCAATCATGCATGGCGTGGTTGGCTTCCCAGGTGCCGTGCATGCCCAAAAGTCCCAGCCATTCCGGACGCGAGGCGGGAAAAGCGCCCAGCCCCATCAGGGTCGAGGTAATGGGAAAGCCGGTCAGGTCCACCAGTTCGCGCAGCGCCTGGGAAGCCGCCGGCCCGGAATTGATGAGGCCGCCGCCGGTGTAAAAGATCGGGCGTTTCGCCGCGGCCATCATATCGACCGCGCGGGCGATGGCACCGGGATCGGGCTCGGTCCTGGGGCGATAGCTGCGGTGCTGGACATTGCCGGGCGGCAGATAGACGCCCTTCTGGAACTGCACATCCTTGGGAATATCCACCACAACCGGGCCGGGCCGGCCGGTGGTGGCGATCTGGAAGGCTTCGTGGATGGTGCGCGCCAGCTTGTTGACATCCCGCACCAGCCAATTGTCCTTGGTGCAAGGCCGGGTGATGCCGACCGTGTCGCATTCCTGGAAGGCGTCAGTGCCGATCAGGTGGGTGGGCACCTGGCCGGTGATGGCGACAATGGGAATGGAATCCATCAGGGCATCGGTGAGGCCGGTGACCGCATTGGTGGCGCCGGGACCGGAGGTCACCAGCACAACGCCGGGCTTACCCGTGGAGCGGGCATAGCCTTCGGCGGCATGCACGGCGCCCTGTTCGTGGCGCACCAGGACATGGGTGATGCCTTCCACCTTGAACAGCGCGTCATAAATCGGCAGCACGGCGCCGCCGGGATAGCCGAAGATGTGCGTGACACCCTGATCTCTCAGGGCACGGATCACCATCTCGGCACCCGTAAGGGTTATCTCGGCATCTTCGGCGGCTGGCGCGGCGGCGAGGCTGTTGTCTTTGTCCATTGTTTCAAATCCAAGCAAGAAAAAGGGGCGTTGCCGCCCCTAGGAAATACAAACCACCGGCCAGTAAGGGACTAATCCCGCCCGGGCGATGGCCTTCCTACAAGTACAAGCATTGTTTTCATCGCGGCGCACCATAAAAGCGGGCTTTTGCCCCGTCAAGCAATTTCAGGCGAAATTATCGGTCAATAATGAAACTATATTGCTTTCATTTGGCTTAATACGGACATAATCACTCATTCTGTTGCGAAACCAGGTCATCTGTCGCTTGCCAAATTGCCGCGTTGCGGCGATGGCTTCGCTCAAAGCATCGGATTTTTCGAGCCGGCCATCCGCCAGAGCGATCAGCGGCCGAAGACCCAGCAGCCGGGCGGCGGGCAATGAAGCATCCAGGTCTTTCAGGGCCAGCGCCTCGTCGAGGCCGCCCCGTTCCACCATCGCCTCAAAACGCGCGGCGATGCGGGCATGCAATTCGGGGCGCGGCGGATCGAGAACAAATTTCGCCAGTTTGAGATTTTTCAGCACCGGTTCTCCCACTCCATTTTTAGACGGCGATTGCTGCCACTGCGCCAGCGGACGCCCGGTTGCTTCCCACACCTCATAGGCGCGCAAGACGCGCTGCGGATCGGTGGGACGCAGCAACGCCGCGGTTGCGGGATCCTTCGCCGCCAGGCGCGCATGCAGCGCCGCGACACCGATCTCTTCCAGCAAGGCGCGCGCGCCATCACGAATTTCCGGCGGTATGGGCGGGATGTGCGCCAGACCTTTCGTCAGCGCCATGAAATAAAGGCCCGTGCCGCCGACAAAAATCGGAAGTTTTCCTGACGCACGCGCCGCCGCCAGCGCCGCGGCGGCATCCGTGGCATAGCGCCCAACCGAATAGGTCTGCCGCGCGCCGACATGACCATAGAGCAGATGAGGCGCCCGCGATTTCTCAGCGTCCCCCGGCTGCGCCGTCAGGATCGGCGCCTCTTTATACACTTGCATGGAATCCGCGTTGATGATCACGCCGCCCAACGCTTCCGCCAATGCCAGCGCCGCGGCCGACTTGCCGCTCGCGGTGGGGCCTGCAATAAGCACGGCATCATATTTCATAAGGCGAGCATGTTTGTTCTGAATGTCATCGGCAAGGGTGCGGTGCCGGCGTTGTTCAAGAAGCTTGCGCTTGGGCCCGCCTCGATTCTGTCACAAGACCGCGCCTTCGACCTCAGCGTGCCGGCAGCGGACGCGCCGCTGGCGCTGGTCGAGGCTCGGGCGCTGGCCGAAGGCCTGCCATTCGATATCAATATCGTCGCCACGGCAAATCGCCGCAAGAAACTGCTGGTCGCCGACATGGATTCCACCATCATCGCTGTCGAATGCCTGGACGAACTGGCCGACATGGCGGGCCTGGGGCCGCAGATCGCGGCCATCACCGAACGGGCGATGAAGGGCGAGATCGAGTTCGAGGCGGCCTTGCGCGAACGCGTCGGCATGCTCAAAGGCCTGCCGCTTTCGGCACTGGAAGAAACCTACGCACAAAGGGTGCGCCTCAATCCCGGCGCGAAAAGCCTGGTCGCCACCATGCGGGCGTACGGCGCGCACACGCTGCTGGTTTCTGGCGGCTTCGGCTATTTCACCAGGCGGGTGGCCGAAGCAGCGGGCTTTCATGCCGAGCGCGGCAACACCTTGCTGGATGACGGCGTGCGCCTGACGGGAAAAATCGCTGCGCCTATACTGGGCCGCGAAGGAAAGCTCAAAGCGCTGGAAGAGGCGGTAACGCATCTGGACATCGGCCTGGTGGACAGTTTGGCGGTGGGCGACGGCGCCAATGATCTTGCAATGATCAAGCGGGCGGGCTTGGGAGTGGCCTATCATGCCAAACCGGTGGTGGCGGAAGCGGCAGGCGCCGCCATCGCCCATAACGACCTTACGGCGCTGCTTTACCTGCAGGGCTATCGCGAAAGCGAATTCACCCAACCGGCGTGAAATGGGCGAAGGGGCTTTGCGCTTCCGGCAGCGATGCCAGCGGCACGAAATCCATCGATTCGGCCATGGCTTTCCACTGCGCCCCCACTTCAGCAATCGCCGGTGCGGCGCGGGATTTATTCTCGGACACTCATTCGAAGATTTCCACCAGTTCGCCGTTCTTCCCGGCGCCCTGCACGATGGCGCGATCGGTGACCAGCCCGTGCTTGTGCAGGAGGGGCACATGGCCGGCCATCAGGCGGCGCGCTTCGATCTCACGGCCCGCTTTGGGCCGGTAGGAGCAGATGACCAGAATCCCCATGCCATGCCCCTCTTCCGGCTGGCTCAGTCCAGCCTCAGTCCCACATAGGTGGAATCGCCGCCCCTGTTCACCAGCATCAGCTCGACCTTGCGGCCCGCCTTGATGTCGGCGGCGATGCGGCTTTCCACATCATCCGGGCTTTTCACCTGCCGGCTCTGCACTTCCACGATCACATCGCCGGGACGGAAATTCTTGTCGGCAGCGGGGCTGTCGGGACTGACGTCGCTCACCAGCACGCCCTGAATGCCGGCCGCCAGTTTGAACTTGGCGCGCGCCGGACCGTCCAGAATACCAAGCGACAGGCCCAGCTGCGACAGTTTCGACTGGGGCGGCGCGTTGTTTGATTGTTTGGGCGGCACCGGCGCGGGCAGCGGTTTGCCCGGCTTGTCGGCGGGTCCGTCATCCAGCTTGGCGACATAGACGCGGAAACTCACTCTGCGGCCGCCCCGCAGCACGTCGACAGCGACGGTCTTGCCGATGGGCGTGGCGGCGACGATGCGCGGCAGGCTGCGCGAATCCGGGATCGCCTTGCTGTCGAAGCCGGTCACCAGGTCGCCCTTGACCAGACCGGCCTTGGCGGCGGGCCCGTTCGGGGTGACGTCGGCCACCAGGGCCCCCGCGGTCCCCGGCAGATGCATGGCTTCGGCCACCTCTTCGCTCACGCCCTGGATGCGCACCCCGATCCAGCCGCGCCGCACCACGCCGGACTGGCGCAATTGCTGCACCACATCGCGCGCCAGGTTGGAGGGAATGGAAAAGCCGATGCCGACGCTGCCGCCCGAGGGCGAGAAAATCGCCGAATTGATTCCCACCACATTGCCGTCCATGTCGAACAGCGGGCCGCCGGAATTGCCGCGATTGATCGGCGCGTCGGTCTGGATGAAATCGTCGTAAAGCCCGGCGTTGATGTCACGGTTGCGCGCCGAGACGATGCCCGCCGTCACCGTCTTGCCCACGCCCAGCGGATCGCCGATGGCGATCACCCAGTCGCCGATCCGCGCCTTGTCGCTGTCGCCAAAATGGGTGGCGGGCAGCGGCTTCTTCGGATTGACTTTAAGCAGGGCCAGATCGGTCTTGACGTCGCGGCCGATCACTTTGGCGGGCAGCATCGAACCATCGTCCAGGGCGACGGTGATCTGTTCGGAATTCTCAATCACATGATTGTTGGTGACGATGTAGCCGGAAGGATCGATGATGAAGCCCGATCCCAGCGAGGTGACATGCTGGGGCGAGTTGGCCTTGGGGCCCAGGAAATTCTTGAAGAGGTCTTCCAGCGGCGAGCCGGGTGGTAGGCTGGGCATATCCTGTTGCCGCGGCGCCTTCAGGGTCTGACTGGTGGCGATATTGACCACGGTCGGCAACAGCCTGGCCGAAAGATCGGCAAAGGAATCCGGCGCCCCCCGGGCGAAAGCGGGCGGCCCCAGAAGAAGAGGCGATGCCAAGAGAACAAGCAGCGGAATGGCAAAACGGCGCATCGGTGAAGGCTCAAACTGGATTCGGCCGATACAATAGCCTTCCGCATCCCGCGCAAACAGGGCGAATTCAGCATAGGAGGCAAAAAGCGGGCGGTTCCATTGCCCCGTGCCGGCTATTATAAGCCCCTGATGAACCTCAGCCGCGAAGACATAGTGAAGGCCCTGGACCAGGTGATCGATCCGGTCAGCGGCCGCAGCGTCGTGCAGCAGAACATGATCGCGGGCCTGGTGATGAAGGGCGGCCATGTCGGCTTCGCGCTGGAGGTGCCGGCCAAACGGGGGCCTTCCGCCGAACCGCTGCGCGCCGAATGCGAAGCCGCTGCCAGGAAGTTGCCGGGGGTCCTGTCGGTGACCGCGGTTTTGACCGCCCATCAGGACGCCATGCCCGAGGGGCATGTGCATGATGAAAACTGCGATCATGGTCGTGCCGCCGGGCCGGCGCCCGCTGCGCGCCAGCCTCCTCCTGGTCCACAGGGCATCCCCGGCGTCGGCCACATCATCGCGGTGGCCAGCGGCAAGGGCGGGGTGGGAAAATCCACCGTCGCGGTCAACCTGGCGCTGGGACTGGCGCGGCTGGGCCTGAAGGTGGGCCTTTTGGACGCCGATATTTATGGACCCAGCGTGCCGCGCCTGCTGGGCATTACGCATAAGCCCGAGAGCGAGGGGCGCAAGCTGAGGCCGATCGAGAAATTCGGCATCAAGACCATGTCCATCGGTTTCCTGGTCAAGGAAGACGAGGCCATGATCTGGCGCGGGCCGATGGTGCAGTCGGCGCTGACCCAGATGATGGCTGACGTGTTGTGGGCGCCGCTGGACGTGCTGGTACTGGACATGCCGCCTGGCACGGGCGACGCCCAGCTCACCATCGCCCAGCGCGTGCCGCTGAAAGGCGCGGTGATCGTCTCCACCCCGCAGGACATCGCCCTGATCGACGCCAAAAAAGGCATCGCCATGTTCCGCAAGACCCAAGTGCCGATCCTGGGGATTGTCGAGAATATGAGTGTCTTCATCTGCCCCGAATGCGGCCATGCCCATCATATTTTCGGCTCCGGCGGGGCGCGCCAGGTCGCCGAAACACTGGGCGCGCCTTTCCTGGGCGAGATTCCGCTCTTACCGCGCATCCGTGAAACCTCGGACGCCGGAACGCCCGTGATGGTTGAGATGCCCGATGGACCGGAAGCAATGGCCTTTCTGAGGATCGCGGAAAAAGTCGCCGCCGCGCTTAAAATAGCAGACAGGGCAGCGCCAAAAATCGTTATCGAATAGTGTCCGATGGTCGCGCAATTTTGCGCCTATGGCGCATTGCGCTCCAGTGTCACAAAGCTATAGGCCAGGCCATCCGGCATGACGTGATCCTCGCGCGCAACTTCTTTCCAGCCACTGCGGTCGAAGGCGAACTTCGCATCGCCATCGAATGCCCGGTGCACCTCGGTCAGTTCGATGCGGTCCGCGCGTAGAAGCAGGGCGCGATAAATTTCCGCGCCGCCAATTACAAAAACATTTCCGGCAGCGATCGCTTGCTCCAGGGTCATCACCTCGGCGCCGTCCGCCCTCCAACCAAGCTGACGCGTCACCACGATATTGCGGCGTCCCGGAAGCGGCTTCCTGGGCAGCGAATCCCAGGTTTTGCGCCCCATCACCACTGTCTTGCCCAGCGTCAGCGCCTTGAAACGCCTGAGGTCATCGCTGATATGCCAGGGGAGGGCGCCGTCCTTGCCGATGACGCCATTGTCCGCCGCCGCCAGGATCAGGGTGACGCTCAACTTTCCCCCAGCGCCTTCAGCGCCTCGCCTTCCAGCCAATAGGTGTACCAGCCTTCATGGGGATGGGCGCCGATACCCTGGTAGAAGGCGATAGCGGGCGCGTTCCAGTCCAGCACCTGCCATTCCAGCCGCGCTGCGCCCGACGCCAGGCCCTTCCTGGCCAGATACTGGAGCAGTGCCTTGCCATGGCCGCGTCCCCGGAAGGGCGGCCGCACGAACAGATCCTCGAGATAGAGCCGCCGCGCCGCGCGGAAGGTGGCATAGGTCCAGTAATAGGTGACCAGTCCCACCGGCGTTTGTCCCTCAAACGCCAGCTCGCACTCAATCAGGGGGCGCAGCCCGAAAAAATCGAAGGCGATATCGGCTTCGGTAATCGCAATGGGCAATTTCTCAAAAGACGCGAGCTCGGTCAGCAGGGACAAGATCAGGCCGGCATCTTCGGGCCGGGCTGGACGAATCGCGAGGGCGGACATCAAAATTCCGAAAAACAGAATGCGGGCAGGACCATAGGCAAGGCTACCTTGAAAGGGAACCGCGCCTTGACGATATGGATTATGCTAAGAGCGATGGTGTGGAGATTGCCATGACAAGATTGCTGATTTCGGCCGCCTTTGCCGGACTTTTGGCCCTTGGCGGTGCCGTCTGCGCACAGGATCGCGACGACCATCCGGACCGTGGCCGCAGCCAGCAATCCGCGCCCCCGGCGGCCCAACCCGCGCCGCGGACTGGCGTTCAAAATGGCCGCGGTTACAATCCGGGCGCCGCCCCACAGAATGCTCCCGCGGCCCGGCCGGCGCCGCCCCCAACCCGCAATGCCGGTCCGGACAACAATGACAGGCGCGGCCCGAATCCGGGCAACACCATGCGCGGCCCCGACAATAATGACAGACGAGCTTTCGGCAACGACCAGCGCGGTCCGAATCCGGGCAACACCATGCGCGGTCCCAACAACAATGACCGGCGGGCCTTCAGCAATGACCAGCGCGGTCCCGACAACAATGACCGGCGCGCCTTCAGCAACGACCGTCGTGGGCCGGGCCAGCGCAGCGACTTCAGCGCCTTTCAGCGCAACTTCAACGCCCCGCGCCGTTTTCGCGCGCAGGTTTATGAACGTCCCCGCGGCTGGTATGCGCACCGCTGGACCTATGGCGAATTCCTGCCTTCGCTGTTCTGGGCCCCCGATTTCTGGCTGGACGATTATTTCGATTACGGCCTGGCGCCGCCGCCGCCCGGCACGGTCTGGGTGCGCGACGGCGACGATGCCCTCCTGATCGACCGCTTTTCAGGGGAGATCATCCAGGTCGAGTACAGCGTTTTTTATTGACTTCATTCTGCCCCATCCGCCCGCCACGCGGGCGTTCGGCCGGCGAAAGCTCCCCTGGAGCTTTCGCCACCCGGCCTCACGGAAAAGAAAGCCAGTGCAAGCCTCATTTGATGCGGCACCTTGGCGCTACCTGCGGCCCTATCCGTGCTATAAATCGTCACCGTGTCCGTTGAGTCCCTTAACGGCCTCCCAAGATAATCCGGGTACGGAATAATACATGACCAATGTGCCATGACCAACGTCACTGTGATCGGCGCCCAATGGGGTGACGAAGGCAAAGGCAAGATCATCGATTGGCTCGCCAACCGGGCCGAGATGGTGGTGCGCTTCCAGGGCGGCAACAATGCCGGCCATACCATCGTGGTGGGCGACAAGACCTATAAACTCTCCCTGCTGCCGTCCGGCGTGGTGCAGGGCAAGCGCTCGATCATCGGCAATGGCGTGGTGGTGGATCCCTGGTCGCTGCTGGACGAGATCGCGCGGGTGGGCGCGGCGGGCCTGACGGTCACGCCGGAAATTCTGGTGCTGGCGGAAAATGCCGTGCTGGTGCTGCCGCTGCATCGCGAGCTGGACGCGATGCGCGAAGACGCGGCCAGCCAGAAAATCGGCACCACCAAGCGCGGCATCGGTCCCGCCTACGAAGACAAGGTGGGCCGCCGGGCGTTGCGCGCCATTGACCTGAAAGACCCCGCCTCCCTGCCCGGCAAGATCGAGCGGCTGCTGGCCCATCACAATGTGCTGCGCCGGGGCTTCGGCCATCCCGAGGCCGATGCCGGCGCCCTGCTGCAGGCGCTGCGCGATGTCGCGCCCAACATTACGCCCTTCCTGGGCTCGTCCTGGCGCGAGCTCAATGCCGCCAAGCTCGCGGGCAAGCGCGTGTTGTTCGAGGGCGCCCAGGCGGTGCTGCTGGACATCGACCACGGCACCTATCCCTTCGTCACTTCGTCCAACACGGTGGCGGGCCAGGCGGCGGCGGGTTCGGGAGTCAGTCCGCGCGATATCGGCACGGTGCTGGGCATCGTCAAAAGCTATACCACCCGCGTGGGCGAAGGCCCCTTCCCCACCGAGCTGAAAGACGAAACCGGCGAAAAGCTGGGGGCGCGTGGCCATGAATTCGGCACGGTGACGGGACGAAAGCGCCGCTGCGGCTGGTTCGATGCCGTGCTGGTGCGCCAGACCGTGATCACTGGCGGGGTGGACGGCATCGCGCTGACCAAGCTCGACGTGCTGGACGGGTTTCAGACCATCAAGGTTGCTACCCACTATGAGCTGGACGGCCGGAAGCTGGATTACCTGCCTGCCGACGCCAACCAGCAGGCGCGGCTGAAGCCGATTTATGAAAGTCTTGAGGGCTGGACCGAGTCCACCCAGGGCGCGCGCAGCTGGGCCCAGCTTCCCGCCAATGCGATCAAATATGTCCGGCGGGTGGAAGAATTGATCGGGGCGCAGGTGGCGCTATTGTCCACCAGCCCCGACCGCGACGATACCATCATGGTGCGCGATCCTTTCATAGGGCGATAGAGTGAAGCCGCTGGTCATTCTGGGCAGCGCGCGGCCCGATGGCGAGACAAGGCGGGCGGTTGAGATCGCTCTTCCCCAGAACGCCGATTTGATCGTGCTCGCACAGCATCATATGGGCGGCTATGACTATGCTCATGCCAACGAGGGCGATGACTTTCTCACGGTTGTGGACGCGATGCTGGCACGTGAACACATCGTATTTGCCACGCCGGTTTATTGGTATGCGATGAGCGCGCCGCTCAAGATATTCTTTGACCGCCTTACCGATCTTCTGGAAACCGCCAAGCAGAGCGGCCGGACACTTAAGGGAAAGAAAGTCTGGGTGATCGCCAGTGGCACGGAAGATGGGCTGCCGGAGGGATTTGAAGTCCCGTTTCGCCGCACCGCCGCATATTTCGGCATGGACTATCGAAGTTGCGCCTACCTCTATACCGGCGAAGATAAGGGCTTACGCGCCCGCAGCGAAGCCGCGTTGGTGGCTTTCGGCGACATAATTCAAGTCTGTTTGTGATTGAGCGGTCCGTGGCCCGCGCCCAAACCAGGCGCGGTGCGGATGGCCTCCAGAACATAGGCATGCGCCCGTGCCACCGCTTCGGCCAGCGGCAGGCCAAGCGCCAGCCCGCAGGCAATCGCCGTGGACAGCGTGCAGCCGGTGCCATGGGTGTGGGCCGTGATTTGGCGAGGCGATTCAAACGCAATTTCCGTTCCGGCGCTGACCAGCACGTCGCGCACGATATCGCCGGCGCCATGCCCGCCCTTGAATAGAATATTCCGCGCGCCCAGCATGACAAAGGCCTGGGCGGCGTTGCGCATGGTATGCGGGCTCCTGGGCAGGATGCCGGTCAAGGCTTCGGATTCGGGCAGGTTGGGCGTCACCAGCGCGGCGCGCGGGAGAAGTTGGGTTTTCAGGATCGCCAGGCCCTGCTCATCCAGCAATTTCATGCCGCTGCTGGAGACCAGCACCGGGTCCAGCACGATCGGCAGGGACAGGTTTGCCAATGCTTCCGCCACGGCGAGGACGATGCGGCCATTTCCCAGCATGCCGATCTTGATGGCGTCGGCGCCGATATCGTGGAGGGCCGCCTCGATCTGGCCACGCACAATCTCGGGCGGTACGGGATGTACGGCATGCACGCCTTCGGTGTCCTGCACCGTGACGGCGGTGACCGCGGTCTGGGCATAGACGCCGAAATGTTGCGCGGTTTTAAGATCGGCCTGAATCCCCGCGCCGGCGGAGGAATCCGAGCCGGCAATGACGAGCAGGCGCGCCGTCACTGGCCGCTATGGCGACATTTGGTCATGCCGCCACTTCTTCAATGACTGCCGCGATCTGGCGCACCACGGCGCGCACCAGTTTTTCGTCATCGCCTTCCGCCATCACGCGGATCAGGGGCTCGGTGCCCGATTTGCGCACCAGCACCCGGCCCGAAGCGCCCAGCTTGGCGCTGCCGGCATCGATGCTGGATTTCACCCTTGCATCCTCCAGCGGCGATCCCTTGCGGAAGCGCACATTCTCCAGCACCTGGGGCAAGGGTTCGTAAAGATGCGCCGCCTGGGAGGCGGTCTTGCCGTCCTCGGCCAGCACTGCCAGCACCTGCAGGGCAGCGATCAGCCCGTCGCCGGTGGTGGAGAAATCCGAAAGAATGATATGGCCGGACTGTTCGCCGCCGACGTTGAAGCCGCCTTTTTTCATCTCTTCCAGCACATAGCGGTCGCCCACCTGGGCCCGCGCCAGGCCCAGATTGAGGGTCTTGAGATACCGGTCGAGACCCTGGTTGGACATCACGGTGCCGACCACCCCGCCGCCCTTGAGCGTGCCGTTTTTCGACCAGCTTTTGGCGACCAGGGCGAGAATCTGGTCACCGTCGATGATGCGGCCATGTTCGTCTGCCATCACCACCCGGTCGGCGTCGCCGTCCAGGGCGATGCCGAAATCGGCGCGCATTTCACGCACCTTGGCGCACATCGCCTCGGGCGCGGTGGAACCGCAATCCAGATTGATATTGGTGCCGTCGGGTGAAACCCCGATGGGCACGATGTCGGCGCCCAGCTCCCACAACACGGCCGGCGCGACCTTGTAGGCGGCGCCGTGGGCGCAGTCGATCACGATGCGAAGCTTTTCCAGGCGCAGATTGCGCGGAAAAGTGCGCTTGGCGAATTCGATGTAGCGCGCCTGGCTGTCGTCAACGCGCTTGGCGCGGCCGATGGCGCCCCCGGTGGCGAGGCCCGCTTCCAGTCCGCCATCCATCAGCTTTTCGATCTGAAGCTCCACCGCATCGGAAAGCTTCTGTCCGTCGGGGCCGAAAAATTTTATGCCATTGTCGTCGAAGGGATTGTGCGAGGCGGTGATCATCACCCCGATATCCGCCCGCAGGCTGCGGGTCAGCATGGCGACGGCGGGGGTCGGCAGCGGGCCGAACTGGAACACGTCCATGCCCACGGCGGTGAAGCCCGACACCAGGGCGCTTTCGATCATATAACCGGATAGGCGGGTATCCTTGCCGATCACCACCCGGTGGCGATGGGCGCCCCGGGTAAAGATGCGCCCTGCCGCCATGCCCGCCCTCATGGCGATCTCAGGCGTGAGAACCGAAGCATTGGTGCGGCCGCGGATGCCGTCGGTGCCGAAATATTTGCGGGTCATGAAATCGGGTCCTGGAGCGTGGGGTCGTTTTACCATGATTTGCTTACAAAAACTTCCGCCTTCGCCCAAGGCTTAAGGCCGGTCCCGGCCCTCCTCCATGGCCTCCAACACGCTTAACCCCTCCCTCAGAGGGGCGGGGGCGTGGGTGCGGATATAATCGGCGCCCTGGCGGACCGCGAACATCTCGGCGGCCACGCTTGTATTCTGGGACTTGGCATCCTCGGACCCGCCCGGACGAGCCAGGGCCTTGAGGAAGGATTTGCGCGAGACCGAGACCAGCAGGGGCAGGCCGAACGCGTCCGCCAGCTCCGGCAGCCGACCCAGCACGGTCAGGGAGGTTTGCGGATTGGTGCTAAGGAAGAAACCCATGCCGGGGTCCAGGATCAGCCTTTCGGGCGCGATACCGGCCTCAGCGAGCGCCGCCAGCCGCTGCTCAAAAAAGGAAAGGATGCGACCAAAAATCTCCTCCGGCGGCACATCGGTGCGGGTGGCGATGCCGTCCTTCTGCACCATGTGCATCACGATCAGCTTGGCGCGGGAGGCCGCCAGATCGGGGTAAAGCGCGGGATCGGCAAAGCCATGAATGTCGTTGAGATAATCCACGCCCTGTTCCAACGCCCAGCGCTGCACGGGTAACGAAAAACTATCTATCGAAAGCGAGGCACCCAGATCATGCAGCGCCGGCACCACCGACGCCAGCCGCGCGATTTCGATCTCGGGCGGCACGGGGCTGGCGTCGGGATGGGACGAGGCCGCGCCGATATCCAGGATGTCGGCGCCTTCCGCCAGCAGACGGTCGGCATGGGCCAACGCCGAGGTGGGATCGAGAAATTCCCCCCCATCGGAAAAACTGTCGCTGGTGATGTTGAGGATGCCGAGAATTTTCATACGGCCTCAAGTAGCGAAGCGATAGGCCATTAAATAAGACCAAAAGAAAGGCGATCTCATATCTGACAAACTACCCGCTATCGGTTGATTCGCAGTGAAGCGATAAAACATCTGATTGCTCTGAGCAAACCACTTGCGCCGGGCGAGGAACGGGCAATAACCGGAACTGTTGGTGGCCCTTGAGATTGATCGACGTTTCGCAACAACTCATCGAACTGGCCCGGAGTAAAATGCCAGCGTCCATCAATTACGGGGCCCGTTATGGCAACAGTATAAACGGCTTTTAAACGCGGTCTCGATCCCTTAGGGGCGCGCGGCTGATGCTCTGTCCAAATTTTGTGGCCTTTGAGGCAATTCCGAATTTGTTCCGTTATCGCTGTTAGATTCTCTGGACTTACGCGCTTTCCGTTGAGAGCCCTCGCAATGACCGACAATACCCAGGTCACGCAGTCAGGCAGGTTTTGTGCGGCCTCAGAATCCATCTGTGTCCAGCTGAATTACCTAATAAGGCAATGAGCGCGTCACCAAAGAAAAGGGCGGCCTTGCGACCGCCCTATCCATATCAAATTTTGAACCGTTTATCGCGGCTGGGGTTCCGGATTGATCATGGGACCCGGACCGGACGTGCGCGGCTTGCCGGCGGCGGGAACAGACGGCCCCTCGCCGCGGGCCGGCAGCACCGGCTCTTCATACGGCGTGCGCACCGGCGGAATACCCTTGAGCAGCGCGGTGATCTCGTCGCCGGTCAGGGTTTCATATTCCAAAAGACCCCGCGCCAGCACATTCAGATCGGCCAGCCTTTCGGTCAGGATCTTGCGCGCCCGCTCATAGGATTCCTCAATGATGCGGTGGATTTCCGAATCGATCTTCTGCGCCGTGGCTTCCGAGATATTCTGGGTGCGCGACACGGAATGGCCCAGGAACACCTCTTCCTGGTTTTCCGCATAGGCGATCGGTCCCAGCGAATCCGACATGCCGAAGCGGGTCACCATGGCACGCGCCATGCGGGTGGCCTGCTCGATGTCACTCTGCGCCCCAGTGGTCACTTTTTCATGTCCGAACACCAGTTCCTCGGCGATGCGGCCGCCAAAGGCGACGCACAGATCGGCCAGCATCTTCTGGCGGGTCAGCGACAGTTGATCGCGTTCCGGCAGGCGCATCACCATGCCGAGAGCCCGGCCGCGCGGAATAATGGTGGCCTTGTGGATCGGGTCCGAACCTTCGACGGTGATGGCGATGACGGCGTGACCGGCTTCATGGAAAGCGGTGAGTTTCTTTTCCTCGTCGCTCATCGCCATGGAGCGGCGCTCGGCGCCCATCATCACCTTGTCCTTGGCGTCTTCCAGCTCGCTCATCATCACCACGCGCTTGCCGCGGCGGGCGGCGAGCAGCGCGCCTTCATTGACGAGGTTGGCGAGGTCGGCGCCCGAAAAGCCCGGCGTGCCGCGCGCGATGACGCGCGGGTCGACATCGGGGGCCAGCGGAACTTTCCGTAAGTGCACGCGCAGAATCTTTTCGCGGCCGGCCAGGTCAGGATTCGGCACCACAACATGACGATCGAAGCGGCCGGGGCGCAGCAGGGCGGGATCCAGCACGTCGGGCCGGTTGGTGGCCGCGATCAGGATCACGCTTTCATTGGCTTCGAACCCGTCCATCTCGACCAGCAACTGGTTGAGGGTCTGTTCGCGTTCGTCATTGCCGCCGCCCAGGCCGGCGCCGCGATGGCGGCCGACCGCGTCGATTTCGTCAATGAAAACGATGCAGGGCGAATTCTTCTTGGCCTGCTCGAACATGTCGCGCACGCGCGAAGCGCCGACGCCGACGAACATTTCGACAAAGTCCGAGCCCGAGATGGTGAAGAAGGGCACATTGGCTTCGCCGGCGATGGCGCGCGCCAGCAGCGTCTTGCCGGTGCCCGGCGGACCGACCAGCAGCACGCCCTTGGGAATGCGGCCGCCCAGGCGCTGGAATTTCTGCGGGTCGCGCAGGAAGTCCACGATCTCTTTCAGATCGTCCTTGGCTTCGTCCACGCCAGCCACGTCTTCAAAGGTGACGCGGCCGGAGCGCTCGGTGAGCAGCTTGGCGCGCGACTTGCCGAAGCCCATCGCCTTGCCGCCGCCCGACTGCATCTGGCGCAGGAAGAAAATCCACACCCCGAAGATCAGCAGCATCGGGAACCAGTTGATCAGGAGATTGAGGAACCAGGGCACATCCTCATTCGCCGGCATCACCGAGGTGTCGACATTGTGCTCCTTCAGCGTCGGCCAAAGCGTGGTGTCGTTGTTGGGCACGGTGGTGGCGAAAGCCTGACCGCTGGTCAGCTCGCCGGTGACCTTGTCACCCTGGAACGTGACTTTGCGGACCTGGCCCGCCACCACGTCTTCATTGAATTTGGTGTAGCTGATCGCCGCAGCCGTGGGGTGGGGGCCGGTTCCCTGGAACAGGTTGAACAGGAACACCAGAAGCAGCGCAATGACGATCCAAAGCGCGAGATTTCGCAGATTGTTCAAGGGCCGTCCTTTTCTCTCACCATAAAGCGGGCCACGGGCCGAGCGGCTACTCCCGCCTTGTTAATAGATAGGACGTTTGTAGCCTATTGCCAGCCATCAAAACGTTAAGAAATTTGACCAGCCTTCGCAAGGACGGCGCTTTTGGCTGTTTTTCGGGAACTTTCTTTCATGATTACAAGCGTCTTGGGGCCGAAAACCTGGCGGGCGCGGGGGGCCGGAGCGACATGGCAGCCATGCAGGGTGGCGCCGCCCCCAACCTTAATTCTGTCGAACAGCCGTTCCAGGGATTCGAATCTGGGCCGGTAGCTCTCCCCGGAGACCGACTTGAGCAGCGCCGCCAGGGCCCTGAGACCAATTTCGCGGGGGGCCGCGGCAAGCGCCTCCGGATCGAGCAGCAGGACGCCATCCACCAGGCGGCAGGCCCTCGCCAGCACCGCGGCAGTGGCTAGCTCGAGGGCTTCGCGGGCCCGGGCCAGGTGAGCCGCGGCCTGGGAAATACGAACCGTCGAGAGGCCGGCTTCGGCCAGGACGGGGAGCAGCGCGCGCATGCGGCTGCGGGCGAAGCGCGCCTCGGCATTCATCGGATCTTCGAGCCAATCCCGGCCCCGAATCTTGAGTTCACTCCGCAGCGCCTCTCTGGGCACATCCAACAGCGGCCGCGCCAGAATGAGGCTTTCATGATCGGGGAGCGGAAAGGGCGACAAATTTCGCATCGCACTCAAACCGTCCAGCCCGCTGCCGCGCGCCAGGCGCAGCAAAAAGGTTTCCGCCTGATCGTCCTGATGATGCGCCAGATAGAGCGATGCGAGGCGATGCCGGATGAGCGCATCCGCCATCAGGCGGTAGCGCGCCTGCCGCGCCCAGGCTTCAATATCGGATTTGGGCTTCTTGCCCGTAACGGTGAGAATTTCGGATTTGAGACCCGCTTGCTTCGCCCAGCGCGCCACGGTCTTCGCCTCACGGGCGCTCTCAGGCCTGAGGCCATGATCCACGCAAAGCACCAGCGGCGGAGCGGCCTTGGCAGCACGCGCCCAGTCCGCCAAGAGATGCATCAGGGCGATGGAATCGCCACCGCCGGAAACCGCGACAGCGCCAGGCCACGGCATGATGGCCATCGCCGCTTCAAATGTCTCCCTCAGCTTATTTGCTGCAGGAGGCTTTGCGCGTGCCGGCCGCGAGCGTGAGGGTCGCGGCGGGCGCCTGGGGGAACTTGCTCTTGATTGCGCCAAGGGTGGTGCAGCCTTCCTGGGTACGGCCCATCGCCAGCAGCGACTGGCCCAGCTTCAGCATAGAGTCCGGGCCGCGCACCGATTTGGGGTATTTCTTGATCTGTTCGGCAAAGGCCGTCATCGCGCCCTGATAATCATGCTGGATGAAATTGATATTGCCGACCCAATAGATCGACTGGGGCGATAGCTCGGTGTCGTCCGGATTGGCATCGGCATAGGCGCGGAACGAGGCCTTGGCTTCGTCATACTGCGCCTTGGCGAGCAAATTCATCGCGGTGTCGAACTGGTTTCCGCCCGGCGGCCGCATCGCCACGACCCCGGCATCGGACGGAGACAGGCTGCCCAGCGTTCCCGGCGGGGGCGTCAGGCGAATGGGCGCGGCGCCAGCCGGGGGAGGATTGGCTGCCAATGGCGGCAGAGGCGCGCCGGCCTGCAAGCCGCCCTGACCTTGGCCCTGGGAAGAGACCGCGGCCTGGCCCATGCCCGTGGCGGCGCAGTTCAAGCCCTGATCATCGGCGCCCGCACCCAATTGTTGCGCCGAGATCATGCAAAGCCGGTAGGCAAAATCCTTCTGCTGCTGATCGACTTTCTGATTCAGAAGATCGATCTGGTGGCGCAGTTCTTCATTGTTTCCGGTCGCCTGGGAAAGAGTCTGGACCAGGCTTCGGGCCTGATCTTCCAGCGCCTGGATGCGGGCCTGAAGCTGCTGGTTCTGGCTGTCGAGATTGGTAAGGTGACCGTCCTGGTCCGCTTCATGCGCTTTTTCTTCGTCGCTGGGCCCGAACAGCTGGGCCTGCGCCTGCGGAATGAGCGCGGCAGATAGAAGCAGGCTCAAGGAAAAAATGACGGCGCGTTGATTCATCTGCGCATCCAAAATGAAAAAGGAGCGCGGAAAATCCGCGCCCCTTTTTATTCTCAGTCACATTTCACGAGGTGGCGCCGCCAGTGATGGTCGAAACACCGCGCCGGTTCTGCGCCCAGCAATCCTCGTTGGAGGCGGTGCAGATCGGGCGTTCCTTGCCGTAAGACACGGTCTGGAGCCGGCCGGCCGCAACCCCAAGGCTGGCCAGAAACTCCTTCACCGAATTGGCGCGGCGCGCGCCCAGCGCCAGATTGTATTCGCGCGTGCCGCGCTCGTCGGCATGGCCTTCAACGGTGATCTGGACCGCGGGATATTGCTTCAGCCAGGTCGCCTGTTTCTGCAGCGTGGCTTTGTCATTGTCCTGGATATTGTACTCGTTATAGGCGAAATGAACCGTGTCGCCGACATTGACCTTGAAGTCCTGCAAGCTGCCCGGCATGATGCCCGGCGGCCGGGGCGCAGGCGTAGCAGCTGCTTGCGGCGGAGGCGGAGGCGGAGGCGTTTCGGCGACCTGCTGCTTGGTTGTGCAGGCGCCCACCACAAGGCTGGCCGACAAGGCGGCAAATTTCAAGAAAGTGGAAATCTTCATCTCTATTATCTCCCGAGGACGAATGCCGGTGCCAGGCGTTCGCAAATTAGAAATGCACCCAATAGTCCAAACGTATTAACTGGCAAAAAGAGCCAAAAAAATGACGGTTCCAAAATTTTGAGCGCGGGTGGAAGACCCTCCCGGCAACCCGATGTTCCGCTGATTCTATTACCACCCGCGAACCAGCCCGGGGCAAGCACTATCTGAGCCAATGTTTATTCAGAAAACATGGCGAGCTTAGTCCCGCCTTGGCTGCTTGGGCAACCGTCATAATCGGTTGTCCGGCCTGGGCGCAAACTATTGAATGAGGGGAGACCATGCTGGATCGGAGGCATCCCCGGGCGTCAGCACCCGCCTTTCGTTGCGCCCGGTGACATCGACCGACCAGATCTGCGCGCCGCGCCCGCCTTCCAGTTCGCGGGTGAACATCAGGACACGGCCATTGGGGGCCCAGGTCGGTCCCTCATCTTCCCAGCCGGAAGAGATCAGCCGCTCGCCCGAGCCGTCGGCGCGCATCACACCGATGCCAAATTTGTTGCCATCCTGCTTGGTGAAAGCGATGAGATCGCCGCGCGGGCTCCAGACCGGCGTGCCACTGCGGCCGGCGCCGAAACTGATGCGATGCTGGTTCGAGCCGTCCACATTCATGATGTAAATCTGCTGGCTGCCGCCGCGATCGGACTCAAACGTAATCTGCCGTCCATCAGGCGAAAAGGATGGCGCCGTATCGATCGCGGGGTCGGTGGTCAGGCGCGACACCTGCCGGCTGCGCAGGTCCATGACATAGATATCGGAATTGCCGTTATTCTCCAGACTGAGCGCCACCTTGTTGCCGTCGGGCGAGAAGCGTGGGCTGAAGGTCATGTTGGGGAAATCGCCCAGCACCTCCGACTTGCCGGTTTCCAGATCGAACATATAAACACGCGGCTTGGTGCCGATATAGGACATGAAAGCGATCACCTGCGCGGTGGGATTGAAACGGGGCGTCAGCACCATGTAACCGTTGCTTAGAAAAGTCGGATTGGCGCCGTCCTCGTCCATGATCGCCAGGCGTTTGACGCGCTGCAGGGCCGGACCGGTTTCCGAAATGAACACGATGCGGGTGTCGAAATAGCCTTTTTCGCCGGTGATGCGCTCATAGATGGCATCGGAGATGATATGGGCGACGCGCCGCCAACTGGCCGGTTGGGCGGTCGAGGAGGTGCCGATCATCTGGCTCTCTCCGTAAATATCCCACAGGCGGAAATCCACCCGAAGACGCCCGTCCGGCTCGGCCACCACATCGCCGGTGACCAGGGCCTGCGCGTTGATCACCCGCCAATTGGCGAAATTGGGCACCACATTGATGTTGGTGACGTGATCGACAAAGGCCTTGGGGTCGATGGGCTTGAACAGGCCGGAGCGCTCCAGATCGGCGCGCACCACCCCGGCGATATTGGCGCCGTTGGGATCGCCCGCGATGAAATCGGGAATGGCGATCGGCAGGGGCTGGGCATTGGCCTGGGTCACGTCCACCTGCAGCGCCGCAAACGCGGGCGAAGCGAACAGCGCCCCCAGCACAATCAGCGGGAACAGAATTCTTCTCGTCATGCTACTGACCCATCATCTCTCTGGGATCGAACCGCAAGGGGTTGATCTCCTTCCAATCACTATAACGCGGGGCGGGCAGTTTATAGGGCGCGCATTGATAGATTGCCCGGCTCGCCGCCTCAGCCGCGGCGCGGGTATAAGGATTGCCCATCGCCGAGGCCGAGTTTCCAGATAATTGTGGCCGCCCCATGACGGTTCCATCGGCATTGAGCTGAAGATCGAAATCCACCACCAGATCGTTGGCGTTGGGGGCCCCGATCGGGGGACTCCAGCATTTGTAAATCTGGCTCTTAAGGGCGTCGGCAAGATCGGTGGTGGCCAGCGACTGGTTGCCCGCGCCCTGGATGATGCGCGTGCTGACCTTCGCGTTTTTCGGCGTCTTGGCCTGGGCCAGGATCTTGTTCAGCACCGCATCCGCGTCCTGGATGATCTGTTTCTTGCTTTTGGGCTGGTCGGGCCGGTCCACAACCGGTTTGGGTTTGAGGATCTTGATCTGCGGAACAGGCGGAAGGGGCGCTGGCTCGAGATTGACGAATTGCGGCAGCTGCGGCTCCGCCATCGGCTCGGGTTTATCCACCGGCTTGTCCGGCTCGGGCGGCGGCGCTTCGGCCCGGACATTGGTCTGCTGCTCCACGACCAGTTCAACGGGCACGACATGGCTTTCCTGCGACATCTCCACCATGCGGCTCCAGGTCAGTATGGTGGCCGCCAGCAATCCCGCATGCAGCGCAGCCGATATCGCCAGCCCCGCGGGACTTTGCTTCGCGGTGGTGGGGCGCGGAGGCCTTCCGCTGATGGGGCGCCTATCGCGCGTCTGGCTTTGGCCGTTCGACATCCGTCACAAGCCCGATATGGGTGAAACCCGCCGCCGAAAGCATTCCCATCACGATCATGACCCGGCCATAATTCACCGTGGTGTCGCCGCGCACAAAGATGCGCTGGTCATAGCCATTGTTGGAAATGGCGGTGAGCTTGGGAACCAGCTCGTCCTGCGACACAAGCTGTTTCTGCAGATAGATTTTTCCGTCCTTGGCAATGGTGACCGAAAGCGGCTCGCGGTCCTGGCCGAGGGCCGGGGCACGGGTCTTGGGCAGATCCACCGGCACGCCCACGGTCAGCAGCGGCGCCGTGACCATGAACACGATCAGCAGCACCAGCATCACGTCCACGAAGGGCGTGACATTGATCTCGGACATCACGCGGCCGCGCCTGCGTCCCCGCCGCGCCGCCGTGCCCGATTGCATGGAGGCGGCCATATCTACTTGACCTTTTCTTCCAGCTGGCGGGAGAGGATGGAGGAGAATTCATCCGCGAAGGCATCAAGCCGGTTCACATAGCGGCCGATTTCATTGACGAAGCGGTTGTAGAAAATCACCGCCGGAACCGCCGCCGCCAGGCCCATGGCGGTGGTGAACAGCGCCTCGGCAATGCCCGGCGCCACCACGGCAAGGGTAGTGTCGTGCCGCGCGGCGATGGCGCTGAACGCGTTCATGATGCCCCACACCGTGCCGAACAGGCCGATAAAGGGCGACACCGATCCCACAGTGGCCAGAAATCCCAGCTGGCGCTCGATGCCGTCGGTCTCGCGCAGGATGGTGACATTCATCGCCTTGTCGATGCGCTCCTTGATGCCAGCCACCTGGTTTTCGCGCGGACTGCCATTCTCGAAAGCACGCCGCCATTCGCGCAAGGCTGCGATGAAGGTCGCCGCCAGGGGATGGTCGGTCTTGGGCGCGATCTGCTGGTAAAGGTCGTCCAGCGACTGCCCCGACCAGAACAGTTTCTCGAATTTCGCCGCCTTGCGTTTCAGGGTGCCGAGCGCCAGCCATTTGTTGAAGATGATCGCCCAGCTGAACAGCGAGCCGAGCAGGAGCAGGATCATCACCCCCTTCACCACCGGGCCGGACGTGAGAAACATCGCCACCAGATTGAAGCCGCCGGTATCGCCGCCGCCGAGCGCCGCCAGGGTGTTTGACGAGACATCCCCCGCTGGGACGGCGCTGGGCGCCGCCAGGTCCTGGGTGGTGGTGGTGCCCGCTCCACTCGGGGCCGCGACTGGCGCAGATTGCGGGCCAGTCGGAGGGGCCTGCTGCAACTGGGCAAAGGCCGGCGACACCGCGAACAAAAAGAACAGAAGGGCAGCCAAACTTTTCTTCATGAAAGCAACCTTGTTGGGCGCCCATCGCCGGGATTGCATGAAATGCATTCAATCTTGGCCGAACTAGGGCGTTCTTCTTCAAGTCTCTGTTGCATAAAGGAAAGGCGTCAACAAATCGCGAATCTTCTGGGGAATGCGCCGGGGCTTACCCGTTAACGTGATGATGCAGGCTTCGATCCGGCCGTCGCTGAGCAAGGCCTCATTGGCATAGACGCGCTGGCTGGCCTGGAGGCGCGCGCCGCTGATTTCGGTCAGGGTGGTGCGGACATGAAGCGTGTCATCCACCCGGCCGGGACGGTGGAAGGTGACTTCGACATTGCGGATCGCCCAGGCGGTGGGTTCGGCACTCTCCAGATCGGCCATTGCGGTGACGCCCGCCAGGCGGAAGAATTCGGTGCGGCCCCGTTCCATATAGCGAAGGTAATTGGCGTGATAGACCACGCCCGAGAGATCAGTGTCTTCGTAATAGACCCGCAATGGCAGGACATGCACCTTGCCCTCGAAATGACCCAGGCCCGCGGCTTTCTTTTCTGCACCGGTCATTCGCCGTCTTCCGCGAACAGGCCCGCCTGCAAGGGACCTGCCGGCGGCGCCTTCAGGCCGAGATGGCCATAGGCGGCGGACGCCAAAATACGGCCGCGCGGCGTCCGCTGCACAAAGCCCTGCTGCATCAGATACGGTTCGACAATCTCTTCAATGGCATCGCGCGCCTCGCCCAGGGCAGCGGCGATGGTCTCGATGCCCACCGGCCCGCCGGAAAAATTCTCGGCGATCAGGGAGAGATAGCGGCGGTCGAAAGCGTCGAGGCCTTTGGCGTCCACTTCCAGGCGGTTGAGCGCGGCATCGGCGATGTTGGCGTCCACGGTCTTGTGGCCGCCGACACTCTGTCCGATGCTGGCGAAATCGCGCACCCGCTTGAGCAGACGGCCGGCGATGCGCGGCGTGCCGCGCGCCCGGCCGGCGATCTCGGCGGCGCCCTCCTTGGTCAAGGCAAAGCCCAGCACCCGCGCGCCGCGCTCGACGATCTTGCAAAGCTCCGCCGCGGTGTAAAAATTGAGCCGCAGCGGAATGCCGAAACGATCGCGCAACGGCGTGGTGATCAGACCGGAACGGGTGGTCGCTCCCACCAAAGTAAAGGGCGAGAGACCGATCTTCACCGAGCGGGCGCTGGGGCCTTCGCCGATCACCAGATCCAGTTCGAAATCCTCCATCGCCGGATAGAGAATCTCCTCCACCGCGGGATTGAGCCGGTGAATCTCGTCAATGAACAACACATCGCGCGGCTCCAGATTGGTGAGAATGGCGGCGAGATCGCCTGCCCGGGCCAGCACCGGGCCGGAGGTGGAGCGGAAATTCACTCCCAGCTCCCGCGCCACGATCTGCGCCAGCGTGGTCTTGCCCAGACCCGGCGGCCCCGAGAACAGCACATGATCCAGCGCCTCGCCGCGCGCTTTGGCGGCGTCAATGAAGACCTTTAGGTTTTCCCGCGCCTGCTGCTGGCCGACAAAATCCGCCAGCGTCTTGGGACGCAGCGAGGATTCCAGCGTGTCGTCTTCCTGGCGTTCCGGCGTCACCAATCGTTCAGCCTTGCTCATCGCGCCATGCCCCTGAGCGCTTCTTTCAGCAGCACGCTGGTTTCCGCGGCCTCGCCCAGATCGTTAGCGGCCCGCGCCACCGCCTCGGCGGCCTGGCCCTCGGAATAGCCCAGCTTGACCAGCGCCGTCACCGCTTCGGCCGCGGGACCGCGCGGGCTGGCCGCGATATGCAATCCGCCTTCGCCCCGCTGCATGAGAGCCGGAACCTTGTCTTTCAATTCCGTGGCAATGCGCAGCGCCAGCTTAGGGCCGACGCCGGGCGCACGCCCGATCATGGCCTTGTCGGACAAGGCCAGCGCCCGCTCCAGCTCGCGCGGCGACAGCGTGGAGAGCACCGACAGCGCCACCTTGCCGCCGACATTCTGCACGGTCTGCAACAGGCGAAACCATTCGCGTTCCTCGGTGGAGGCAAAGCCATAAAGCTTGATCGCGTCGTCGCTGACCTTCATTTCGATCATCAGCGCGGCATGCTGGCCCACCGCCAGGCGTGACAGGGTGGAAGTGGGGCATTGCACCAGATAACCGACGCCGCCCACATCCAGGATCACTATGTCGTCGGCGATCGAATCCACCGTGCCGGAAAGTTTTCCAATCATAGCGCCGCCCGCGCGCGGACGCGCGCCTCATTAGACAAGGCAATTTTGGCGCGGGTGCCCGAGAGATGGGCATGGGCGATGGCGGCGGCGAGTGCGTCGGCGGCATCGGCCTGGGTAACGCCGCAGGCGGGAAGCAGCCGCTTGACCATGAACATCACCTGGTCCTTGCCGGCATGGCCCGCCCCCACTACCGACTTCTTGATGTGATTGGGGGTATATTCGGCGATCTCGAGCCCCGCTTGCGCGGCGGCCAGGAGCGCAACGGCGCGGGCATGGCCAAGCTTGAGAGCGGCGGAAGGATCGCGAGCAACAAAGGCCTGTTCCACGGCGATGGCCTGGGGGGCATGGGCCGCGATCACTTGGGTGAGTTCGGCGTGCAGCGCCATCAGCCGTGCCCCCAACCCGGTGGCGGTGCGGGTGGCGATCACGCCATGGGCGATATGGGATAGACGAGTGTCCTCAAGCGCCACCACGCCCCAGCCCATACGGGCAAGACCGGGATCGAGGCCGAGAATGCGAATCGCGTTGGGCATCCTCCACTTTGTACCCGTTATGTTCAGGTCTTTTCCAGAGCGGCTCTACTCGATTTTGTCTCGTTTTCCCAAATTGTGCCTGGCGCATAGCAATTGAATATTGCTTGCCACCAGCGAGGAACCACCTTTGGCGTAGGGAATAATGTGGTCGAAGTGAAGTTCATCTGGTGAATTGCAAAGAGTGCATTTGCCTTCGTCCCGTAGCCAAACCTCCTGTTTTACGGCCGAAGGAATAATCCGTGTCCGATCCTCTTTCTCCGCACGTACGCTGCGGGCGGTGGAAATCCCGGCTTCGGCAACGACTAGTTTGAACTTAAATACGTGCCGCCGGCCAACTTTCTCTTGCCACGCATCCACGAGGTGGAAATCCCCGTTGTCGGCCCAAATTCCATCACGCAATTTTTCATAGACCCGCACGAGGCGTGCTTCGCCGTCATTTTTGTAACGGCGTGCGGCTTCAAGGAATTTTCCGTTTTCTGTTAATTTGCCAGAGGGAAGATATTGCGGTTGGTCAATAGTTTTTGGGTCCCGAACAACGCCGCCACGCGAGGCATCGTGGCCTTCATAAATGAGCGTAAGCCCGTTATCTTCAACGTGATCTTGATAGGGAGCGCCTTTTCGCAACGACATCAGTAGAACGGACTGGTCGCTACGCGAGGAGTAGTTCATGCCTTTTTGAAGGCTTAAATTCTCTCCCTGACACATCTCAATGTATTTGAGAATACGTCCATATTCCGATATCAGCTCGCCAGCTTCGCCATCAGCGCGTCTGATAGTTCGTAGTTGCCATAGACGTTTTGAACATCATCATGATCGTCGAGAACTTCGATCAGCTTCACCAAACTTTCACCTGCCTCATCGCTCACCGATACGGTGGTCTGGGGCCGCCAGATGATGGCGGCGGACCCAGGCGGACCCAACCTGGCTTCCAGCGCCTCGCGGACGGCGAGGAAACTGTCGAGCCCGGTGAGGAATTCATGGCCTTCCGGGGTCAAGACGCATTCGTCCGCCCCTGCCTCCAGCGCCGCTTCCAGCATGGTGTCCTCGCTGCCCCTGCTTAAGGGATAGGCGATCACGCCGACATGATCGAACAGAAAGCTGACCGAGCCGGTTTCGCCCATCGCCCCGCCATGCTTGGAGAAAGCGGCGCGGACATCGGCGCTGGTGCGGTTGCGGTTGTCGGTCATGGTTTCGACGATCAGGGCCACCCCGCCGGGGCCGCGGCCCTCATAGCGGATCTCGTCATAATTCTCGGCGTCGCCGCCCTGGCCCTTCTTGATGGCCCGCTCGATGGCATCCTTGGTCATGTTCTGGGCGCGGGCTTCGACGATGGCGCCGCGCAGCCGGGCGTTGAGTTTGGGGTCGGGCAAGCCGGACTTGGACGCCACGGTGATTTCGCGGCCAAGCTTGGAGAAGAGCTTGGAGCGCTCTTTGTCCTGCTTGCCCTTGCGGAACATGATGTTCTTGAACTGACTGTGACCGGCCATTTTTTATGGTCGCACGGCCGACGGAATTGCCCAGCGACAGCGTAGGCAACGCTACGCGCCGCCACGCTGTCCCATCCCAACACTCCCCTGGCCGATGCTCCTCCTGAAATTCGCGGGCGCTGAGATAGCCGGGGGGCGGGCCAGCATTCAAGCCGCCCCCTCACCGGAAGCTGGCAGCTGCCGTCGGATGTACCAACCACTTGAATGCATCTGAATTAAAGGTATAATACCTTTATAAACGAGGTATATATGGAAAACCGCGGAAATCCTGGTTTTATTTCCGGAATCCCCGAGCTGTTGATTCTGCGGCTGCTGCAGGACCGGGAGATGTATGGCTATGAAATCGTCCAGGCGATCGCCCGCCAGACCGGCGAGGCGGTCAGCCCCGGCGAGGGGGTGATCTATCCCTTGCTCCACACCCTGGAGAAGGACGGCGCCCTGCGGTCGCGGTCCCAGCCGGCGGACGGGCGCACCCGTATCTATTACACCCTGACGTCAAAAGGGGTGCGCCGGCTGTTCGAGCGGACCGACGAGTGGCACCGGCTGACCCGTGCAGTTGGGGTGGTGCTGCGAGGGCCGTCCCATGCTGTTTGAGGGCCTGCGCGAGACCCTGTTGATTGCGGGCATCGCTCCACGGCATGTGCGCCGCTACCTGCGGGAATTGGATGACCATCTTGCTGATCTCACCGAGGCCCAGCGCGCGGCAGGCCATGATGAAGAAGAGGCCGCCCTGCGGGCTCGCGCCCTTTTGGGCGGCGATACGGAGCTGGCGGCGGCCATGCTGGCCCAACCTGGACTCAAATCGTTGCCGGCGCGCGCGCCCTGGCTGTTTTTCGGTCCGCTTCCCGTTCTGGCGATTTTTGCTGGTTTTTTTATCGCCGGCCTGCCCCTTGTTCTGATCGCGCGTGTGCATGGCTGGATGGGACATGACCACATGGCAGCGCCCGGTTGGTTCCAGTCCCTCGCTTATATCACAGCGCTCTTCGCCAATCTGGCGCTGGGGCCGGGGCTTGCGGCTTTGCTGGCGGCGGCGGCTTGGCACCAGCGCCTTGACTGGAAATGGCCCGTACTGGCCATCGCCATCCTCGCGCTGATCGGAATGCATATGACGGCGCATTTTCCTCCGCCGGGGCAGCGCGGCGGCGAGATCGGCATCGCCCTGATTGGGGAGGCTTGGTATCTCGCCCCGCATCCCGCGCCGGAAGCATCGATTTTGCTGGCGCAGTTCGTGCTGACATTGGCCCCGGCCTTTTGGCTGCTGCGAAAGCGGCGGCTGCGCAGCGCATGAACGGGCGCCGTCTGTTTGCCTCCCCGAAGGAACCTCGATAGGTTTGCCGTACGCGGGGAATATGGTCTGACCAGCGGAGCTTTTTTGCTCTCGACGGAATTCCCGCGCACCCGGCGCTCCAGCCGGCTGGCCGGCGCTGCCGGCGCGCTGCTGCTGCAGGGCGGCTTTGTCTTGCTTTTCCTCTCCTCCATGCCGAACGTCAGGCCGCCGCGCGATCTGGGGCGCGAACTGACCGTGATCCTGCGGCCCATGCCCAAACCTGTCCCCCCGTCCGCCGCGCCGACGCGCGCGGGTCTCAAGTCCGCGACACCCCTCATTCAGAGCATTCCCCAGTTGGTGGCGCCCGCCGCTCGCACCGCACCTCCAGCAGCGATCCCTGACATCCAGAATTTCGGCCAGGCGCTGAATGGCTGCGCGCTCGAGAGATACAACAGCCTGACGCCCGACCGGCGCGCTCGCTGCCCGCGTCCGGGAGAAGGAGTCGCCATCCAGGAAGAACCCAACCTGATGGGGGCGCCCAGCCATGTGAAAGATGAAGCCTATTGGCAGGCGGAATGGGCGCGCGAGAAATCACCGATCTGGCTGCCATGCACAGGCGGGTTTATAGATTTCATATGTCTGGCGCAGAAGATTGCTAACGGTTCGCTTGCCGATCCGCGGACATGGCCGATCTATGAAACCAAGCAGCTTGCGCCCGGTGATTTCTACAAGATTGAACAGGCTTACGACGCTTGGAACAAAGAGCATCCCGTAAAAGCCGCGCAGCGGTGACACCGCTAATCGTCAAAACCATAGGCGTCCATGCGGAGCGAGCCGAAAGTGTTGCCGGTATGGAGGCGCTCCACATGCCCGCCGCCGGCGCCATAGGCGACAAATAGCGGCATGAAATGATCTTCGCTGGGCTGAGCCATGACAGCGTGCGGCGCCTGGCGGCGATAATCCACCAAGGCCGTTTCATCCCGCGCCAGCAACCGCTCATGCATCCAGCCGGAAAATTCCCGCGACCAGTCCGGCTCGGGCGAACCGGGTGGGGCGATGCGGCTGAGATTGTGAACAAAGCCGCCCGAGCCCATCACCAGCACATCGTCTTCACGCAAACCGGCCAGGGCGCGGCCGAGCGCGATGTGATGGGCGGCACCACGGCCGCCCTGCACCGAAAGCTGCACCACCGGGATATCGGCATCGGGATATATCAGGCTGAGCGGCACCCAGGCGCCGTGATCCAGCCCGCGTGACGGGTCGATCTCGGCGCCCACAAGGCCGGAGACTTTTGCCGCCAGCGCCGCATCGCCCGGCGCGGCATAGCGCAAGTCGTACAGCGGTTGCGGGAATCCGCGAAAATCGTGGATTGTTTCATTGACCGCAACGCTGTTCACGCGCGGCGCGTCGGTATCCCAATGGGCCGAGGCGACAAGGATGGCGCGCGGCTTTGCGATCCGCCGTCCCAGCCCGCGCAGGAAATCGCGGGCCGGAACGTCATCGAACGGCAATGTCGGCGCGCCATGCGAAACGAACAGAGACGGAAGCATGCGAAATTCCCATTCAGTGCCGATAAATGTCCATCCCCTGGGACAGCGGTTCGTCGCGCGGGATCAGGAACAGCCCGTTCCTGTCCTGATGCTCCAGATAGTAGTTGCGCACGATCGCCGGCCATAGTGGCGATGGCGAATTGAAGATCGAGACGGGCTGAAGCTGGATCATGCTGAAGGCCTGGACATCCAGAAGCCGGGTGAGATCACGTGTGGGGCGAATGCCGCGCCGGATAGCCTGGTTGAAGCCGAAGGCATCCACCTGGGGCGTCCGCCCCGCCCAGTAGCAAAGCGCCAGGGTCTCGCACATCACCGGATCCCGTTGGCGGGCAAGCGCCGCAATATCGAAACGCGTGGCGTAACGGCTTCCCATCAACTCCGGCAGCGAAGGCCGCGATGCCCAGAGGCCCAGAAAACTTAAGCCCAACATTACCGCCTGAAACGCCGCGATAAGACCCAGGCCCGCAAAACGCCAGGGCGCCTCACCCGCACGCTGCAGATAGAGCGCCGCGCCCAGCGCCACCGCCATCGCTGGTTCCATCATCTGGCTGGCGCTGACCCCATCGCCGCCGGAGAAAATCACCGCCAGCGCAAAAGCCAGGGCGGCATAAAAGGCGGTGAAAAAGGCAAAGCCGTCACGCTGGCGGAACAACGCCAGCGAGGCAAGGAAAGGCAGCGCCTCGACCAGCAGCCATTGCCCGGGCTGGCCGGTCAGCCTGGACCAGAGAAAAAGCCGCGGCGAGAAGAGATAGCCAAACAGTTCGACATGGAAAAAGAGGGCGGTGAGAACGTAACCGAGTGCGGCGAACAGCAAACCGAAGCCGGCCAGCAGGATCGCGCTGCGCCGCTCATAGACAAACAGCCAGGCCAATAGCGCCAGCGGCAGGGTGATAAAAAGCGGCTTGACGAATTCCGCCAGGGTGAGAAACAGCGCCGACATGACGATGTGCCAGGCATCGCGCGGCGCGGCCAGGATCACTACCAGGCCCACCGCGTCCAGGAAATTGCCCAGCAGTTGCGGATCGTTCGTGGCGGAAAAGCGCACGATCACCCAGGGCGCGGCCAGGAACAACAACGCGGCCATCGCGGCTATGCCCCGGCGGCAACCCATCGCCACCGCCGCCAGGAAAAGGCAAAGTCCGATGCCCAGGGTGGAGACGAAGGAAACCATGCGGCCGGCAATGATGGCGTCGCCGGTCCATCTTGCCACCGCGCCGACCATGTAAAAGGACAGGGGCGGATAATTGTTGGTCATCAGCGAAGCGCGCGGCGGATAGAGCGTTGTGGGATCGTGCATCGCGGCGGCAATGCGATAGGCGTTCCAGCCTTCATTGTAGTTTTTGAGGATGGGCGCGGTGATGGTGAATAGCTCGGCGCCCAGACAAGCCAGAACCACCAGGCCCAGAAGCCCGGTCAGAGCGTAGGCACCGCCTTTGACACCGGCCCCGCTCACAACCGGGGCACCGCCTGGACCAAGCGCCCGCCAGTCCGCACCGCTTCGATGCGCTGGGCCAGGCCCCTGGGGCCGGTCTGGACAAAGACGCCGCAGACCGTGGCGGGTCCGGTGGCGGGGGTGAAACGCTGGCTTGATATCTTTCTCAGGAACCGCTGCAACGGCTCGGTCTTGTCCATGCCGATCACGGAATCATAATCGGCGCATGCCCCCGCGTCGGTCTGGTAGGCGGTGCCGCCGGGCAGTATCTGCGCGTCGGCGGTGGGGACATGTTGGTGGGTGCCGACCACCAGGCTGGCGCGGCCGTCGCAGAAATGGCCCATCGCCATTTTCTCCGATGTTGCCTCGGCGTGGAAATCCACCACGATGGCGTCGGCGCCTTCGCTTAAGGGGCAGGCAGAAAGTTCGCGCTCCACCGCCGCGAAAGGATCATCCATCGCGTCCATGAAAACCCGGCCCATCACATTGATCACCAGCACGTTTCGGCCACTGGGCGTCTTGTAGAGATTGGCGCCGCGCCCCGGCGTGCCTTTGGGGCAATTGGCGGGCCTGAGGATGCGGTCCTCATTGTCGATATAGGTGAGGATTTCCTTCTGGTCGGCCCAATGGTTGCCGGTCGAGATCACATCGATGCCCATGGCGAAATATTCCTCGGCCACGGCGCGGGTGATGCCGAAGCCGCCCGCCGCATTCTCGCCATTGGCGATAATGAGATCGGGCTTGAGGGCCGCTTTCAGGCCTGGCAGTTCGGCCGCCGCCGCGTCGCGGCCCGGCTTGCCGATAATGTCGCCCAGGAAGAGAATATGCATCGGCACCTCTTAACACAAAGGGCGCGCGATGCAGCCCCGGAATTTGTATCTGCGCCTTTTCCTGCAGACCGTCGTCTGGCTTGCGATCATGGCCGCGATCCTGTTTGCCGCGGCAGGCAATGCGCGCTGGCCGCAGGCCTGGGTGTTTGTCGCGCTTTTCGCGATCAGCAGCGCCGGCTTCGGCGCCTGGCTGGGGTGGCGCGATCCCGGCCTGCTCGCCGCGCGGCTGGCGCCGCCGGTCCAGCAGGGCCAGCCATTGTGGGACAAGGTCTTCCTGATCGTGTTCATCCTGATCTGGCTGGGCTGGCTGGCGCTGATGGGGTTGGATGCGCGACGCTGGCAAACCTCGCACATGCCGGCCTGGCTCAATGGACTGGGCTTGGCTCTGGTGATTGGGGGTTTTCTGGCGGTGCTGCGCGTGTTTCGCGAGAACAGCTTCGCCGCGCCCGTGGTGCGCGTTCAAAATGAGCGGGCGCAGCGGGTGATCGACACCGGACCTTATGCCATCGTGCGTCATCCCATGTATGCGGGAGCATTGCTTTACCTGTTCGGTATGCCGCTGCTCTTGGGCTCATGGTACGGGCTGCTGGCCGTTCCCCTGATGATCCTGGGGCTGGCGCCGCGCGCAGTGATGGAGGAACGCGTGCTGAAACGCGATCTGCCCTGCTATGCCAATTACATGGCACGGGTACATTACCGCCTCATTCCCTATGTGTGGTGAGACCGCGCTCGGTGAGGACGCCGTCCAACGCCACGTCATGCGCCTCATGAGGCAGGGATTCGACTTGCTGCCCGGAAAAAGCGATGCCAATGGCGCGAATATGAAAAGCATTCAGGGTGCGATCATAAAAGCCGCCGCCGAAGCCGAGGCGATGGCCCTCGGCGTCGAAGGCCAGAAGCGGCACCAGGAGAAGATGCGGCATCACCAGGGGCCAATCGCCTGAGGGTTCGTGAATGCCGAAGGCGCCCGGCTTCAGGCTTTCGCCATCCGGTACCAGGTGAAATTCCAGCGGCTTGTCTTTCGCCACCATGCGCGGGAAGGCGATGCGGCAACCAGCGGCCGCCAGCGCATCGAGCAGCAGCGACGGGTCCGCCTCCTCGGCCAGGGCATGATAGCCGCCGACAATGGCGCCGGGCTGAAGCCCCAGCGCCGGGGCGTGATTGGCCAGCACGGCTGCAATATCCGGATGCGCCAGAGTCTTGCGCTTCTGGCGGGCCAATTTTCTCAATTCGATTTTAGCGATCATGGCGTCCGAACGGCCTGGCCGGGATCGGCAGCTGGGTTGCCGGCACACGCTTCGCCCTTCGTTCACACGCCGGCGCTACGAACCGCCAGCCGGGAATGACGGGTTCTAAGGAAAGGTGGACGGAACCGCATTCGGCGTTGGTATTGGATCTCATGGGCCTGCAAGTGCAGGTGGGCGTCGTGTGACCAGGACCACGATCCCGGTCAGGGACAACTCCCGATGAGTACAATTAAGGCCCCTGGGCATCGCAACCTGACGACGCGAGGCAGTATCCGTCCGCATCTACCCTAAGCCGCCGAGAGGCGCGCGGCAATGTCCTCGACCTGCTTGGCCGCACGTTCCATGGCATCGGCGGCGGCGCTCTGCGCCTCGGAAACCTGACTTTCAAGCTTAACGCGAGCGCCTTCCTGGTCGCCTGGCGCCGGGGCGCCCACGGCCGCGTGGTGTTCGTCGGCCATCAAAAGCGCCGCCATCAATAGCAGCCGTGTATCGCCCACCTGTCCTACGGAACTCAGAACTTCGCGCGCCTTGGCGTCCACCGTCGCGGCCAGCTGGCGCAAATGATCTTCCTCGCCGTCATCGCAGGCGATGGTGTAGGCCCTGCCATTTACCATCACGTTCACCAGGGGCATCGCGTGTCTCTCCTACGACCTTGCCAAGGCGGCGCGGATCTCGCCGATAGCGCCGTCCAGCCGGCCTTCGACTTCTTCTGTTATGCCTGAAAGGGCGGTCAGCTCTTCCTCCAGCGCAGCGATGCGCGCCACAAGCGTCTGGCGCTCGCTTTCCAGCGCCGCCAGCCGGGTCGCGGTTCCCTTTGCGTCGGAGCGGGTCTTATCCGCCGAATCCGCTGCTTTTTCGAGCTTTTTCAAGGCTGCGGCGAGACGTTCCGCCGCCAGTTCCAGCCGGCTCATCGGCATCCCTTGTTGCGATTCTGTCAAAGACCTTAGGCCCCGATGGGAAAGAGGGTCAACGCTATTGCGTTAAGGTCTCAAGGCAGGTCTTGACGGCGGCTAACCCCGCTCTTATGGCCTCCCCCACTCCCCAACCGGGAACCAGACATGCCACGCCCCACAGAGCCGCCGGAGCAAGCCAGAATTCGCCTGATGGCCAATGCCATCCGCGCCCTCTCGATGGACGCGGTAGAATCGGCAAAATCCGGCCATCCGGGTCTGCCGCTGGGCATGGCCGATGCAGCGACAGCGCTGTTCAGCCAATTTCTCAAATTCGATGCCGGCGATCCCGCCTGGCCGGACCGCGACCGTTTTGTGCTGTCGGCGGGCCACGGCTCGATGCTGCTTTATTCGTTGTTATGGCTGACCGGGTATCCCGGAATTACCCTGGATAACATTAAAAACTTCCGCAAAGTCGGCAGTCCCTGCGCCGGCCATCCCGAATATGGACATCTGCCCGGTATCGAAACCACCACGGGGCCGCTGGGCCAGGGCCTGGCCAATGCCGTGGGCATGGCGATCGCCGAGCGCCACCTCAATGCGCGATTCGGCGATGACCTGGTGAACCACAAAACTTATGTGATCGCCTCGGATGGCGACCTGGAAGAAGGCATTTCGCATGAAGCGATTTCCCTGGCAGGCCACCTGAAGCCCAAAGGCCTGATCGTTCTGTGGGACCACAACAACATCACCATTGACGGCTCAACCGCGCTTTCCACCTCCACCGACGAGCTGGCCCGCTTTGCGGCGGCGGGCTGGATCACCGATTCCTGTGACGGCCAGGATGCCGCCGATGTCTATCGCGCCCTGCTCAAGGCGCAGGATGCCGCCGGGCCGGTGATGATCGCCTGCCGCACTGAGATCGGCTTCGGCCTTCCCACCGCCGGCACCCAGAAAGCTCACAGCGACGCGCCCGGCGCAGAGGCAATCGCCAGCGCCCGCAAGACCCTCAGCTGGACCAGCGAGCCTTTCGTGATCCCGGATGATCTTCTGAATCAATGGCGCGCCATTGGCGCACGCGGCCGGGTGGAGCGCGAGGCCTGGAATGCGCGCAAATCCGCGCACGCCAGGCGCGCCGAGTTTGAAACTGTCATCGGCGATGTACTGCCCGCTTCGCTGGCGCCCGCGCTGGTCGCGCTCAAGGAAAAATTCAGTGCCGAGAAACCCTCCGCCGGCACGCGCAAATTTTCCGAAAAAGCGCTGGACGTGATCAATGCCGAACTTTCCGTCACCATCGGCGGCTCGGCGGACCTGACGCCTTCCAACAACACCAAGACCAAGAATATCGCCGCCATCACGACGGAGGATTTCTCCGGCCGCTACATCCATTACGGCATCCGCGAGCATGGCATGTGCGCCGCGATGAACGGCATGGCGCTGCATGGCGGCGTTATTCCCTATGGCGGCACCTTCTTCGTTTTCTCCGATTATTGCCGCCCATCCATCCGCCTTGCCGCCCTGATGGGCGTTCGGGTGGTGTTTGTCATGACCCATGATTCGATTGGCGTGGGCGAGGACGGCCCCACCCATCAGCCCATCGAGCAGTTGGCCGCCCTGCGCGCCATGCCGGGGCTGCTGGTGATGCGGCCCTGCGACGGGGTGGAAACCGCCGAATGCTGGCAGATCGCGCTTGAAAACGCCCGCCGCCCCAGCCTGATCGCTTTCTCGCGCCAGGATGTGCCGACGGCGCGGGTCAGCCATGTGGCGGACAATCTTTCCGCCCGCGGCGCCTATGAGTTGGTCGGCGACGTCAATGCCAAAGTGACGTTTCTGTCCACCGGCTCGGAAATTTCCATCGCGCTGGCGGCGCGGGAACTGCTGGCCAAGGACGGCATCGCATGCCGCATCGTCTCCATGCCCTGCTGGGACCTGTTCGAGGAACAGGATGAAGCCTGGCGCGAAAAATTGCTGGGCGGCCTGCCCCGCATCGCCATCGAGGCCGGCGCGCACTTTGGCTGGGACCGTTACATTGGCGCGCGCGGAAAATTCATCGGCATGCACAGCTTCGGCGCCAGCGGTCCCGCCAGGGACGTTTACAGGCATTTCAACATCACCCCGGAAGCGGCGGTTGAAGCGGCGAAAGAAGTATTGGGGAAGTAAGTTGGATGGCCGGGTCGCGCTTCGCTTTGCTCGCTGCCCGGCCATGACAGGAGATTATGAATGGCTTTGCGTGTTGCCATAAACGGTTTTGGCCGCATCGGCCGGCTGGTGCTGCGGGCGATTGTGGAATCGGGCCGGCGCGACATCGAGGTCGTGGCGGTCAACGATCTGGGTCCGGTTGAGACCAACGCGCACCTGCTGCGCTATGACAGCGTGCATGGCCGCTTCCCCGCCCATGTGAGTGTGGACGGCGATGTGATGATCGCCGCAGGCCATCGCATCAAGGTGACGGCGATCAAGAATCCCGCCGAGCTGCCACACGCCGCGCTGGATGTGGACATCGCCATGGAATGTACCGGCCTCTTCACGGCGCGCGACAAGGCCGCCGCCCATCTGGCGGCCGGCGCCAAGCGGGTGCTGGTCTCCGCCCCCGCCGAAGGCGCGGACATCACCGTGGTTTATGGCGTCAATCACGACAAGCTGACCAGGGATCACCGCATTGTCTCCAACGCCTCCTGCACCACCAATTGCCTGGTACCGGTGGCCAAGGTGCTGCATGACGCGGTGGGCATCGCGCATGGCATGATGACCACCATCCATTCCTACACCAACGACCAGCCGGTGCTGGACCAGATGCACAAGGATCTCTATCGCGCCCGCGCCGCTTCGCTCTCCATGATCCCCACCTCGACCGGCGCGGCAAAAGCCGTAGGCCTGGTGCTGCCGGAGCTGAAAGGCAAGCTGGACGGCATATCGGTCAGGGTGCCGACGCCCAATGTCTCGCTGGTGGATCTGAAATTCGTCGCCAAACGGCAAACCTCGGTGGAAGAAATCAACAATGCCATCAAGGGCGCCGCGCTGGGCCCGCTGAAAGGCATTCTGGAAGTGGTGCATGACAAGCTGGTGTCGGTGGATTTCAACCACAATCCGGCTTCGTCGTCCTTCGCGCTGGACCAGACCAGGGTGATCGAGGACAGCTTTGTCTCCGTCATGGCCTGGTATGACAATGAATGGGGCTTTTCCAACCGCATGGCGGATGTCGCCGTGGCGATGGGAAAACTTCTCTGATGAAGTTCCGCACGCTCGATGGGCTGGATGTGAAAGGCAAGCGCGTGTTGCTGCGCGCCGACCTGAATGTGCCGATGAAAGACGGCAAGGTGACGGACGCGATGCGCATCTCGCGCCAGGCGCCTACCATCCGGGAACTGGCGGAAAAAGGCGCGCGGGTGATTGTGCTCAGTCATTTCGGCCGGCCCAAGGGCAAGGCCGAGCCTTCGATGTCGCTGGCGCCGGTGGCGGAGCCCCTTTCCGAGGCCATCGGCCGGCCTGTCGCTTTCGCCGAGGATTGCGTGGGGCCGAAGGCGGAAGCGGCGGTCAAGGCGCTGAAGGACGGCGAGGTGCTGCTTTTGGAAAACACCCGCTTTCAGCCCGGCGAGGAACAGAACGCGCCGGAATTTGTTCGTCAACTGGCGTCACTGGGCGACATTTTCGTCAGCGACGCTTTTTCCGCTGCCCATCGCGCCCATGCCTCGACCGCCGGCATCACGCACCTGTTGCCTTCTTATGCTGGCCGCGCCATGGAAGAAGAATTGCGGCATCTCGAAAAAACCCTTGCCGACCCCCTGCGGCCGCTGATGGCGGTGGTGGGTGGAGCAAAAGTCTCCTCCAAGATCGCGCTGCTTGAAAATATGGTGGACCAGGTCGAGACCCTGGTGATCGTCGGCGCCATGGCCAATACCTTCCTGGCGGCGGAAGGATTTCCGGTCGGCCGCTCGCTCCATGAGCTGAACTGTCTGGACGTGGCGCGCAGGGTGATCCACATGGCCACCGAAAGCGGCTGCGCCCTGCTGCTGCCCACCGATGTGGTAGTGGCCAAGGAACTCCGCGCCAATACGCCGCATCGCATCGTGACCACCGACCAGATTGCGGCGGATGAAATGGCGCTGGATGTGGGCCCCAAAACCCTGGTTGCCTTCCGCCATCGCCTGGGCACCACGAAAACGCTTGTCTGGAACGGCCCTTTTGGCGCATTTGAAACCCCGCCCTTCGATATCGGCACCGTGGCGGCGGCGCGGCTGGTGGCGCATCAGACCACCAGCGGCCGCCTGTTGTCGGTGGCGGGCGGGGGCGATACGGTTGCGGCCCTTGTGCATGCCGGGGTCGAAAAGGATTTTTCTTATGTCTCGACCGCCGGAGGGGCATTCCTGGAATGGCTTGAGGGTAAGGAATTGCCGGGCGTGACTGCACTTATCAAGAATAAGGGAGAATAAAATGAATCTCGACGAACTGAACAAGATTGCCAGGAAGATGGTGGAGAATGGCCGGGGCCTTTTGGCCGCCGATGAATCCACCGCCACCATCAAGAAGCGCTTCGACGCCAACGGAACCGAGAACACCGAGGAAAACCGCCGCGACTATCGCGAGTTCCTGTTCCGCAGCACGACCGCGATGAAGGAGCACATCTCCGGTGTCATTCTCTATGACGAAACCCTGCGCCAGAAAGCCAAGGACGGCACGCCGTTGGTCAAATTGATCGAGGCGGCCGGCGCGGTGCCCGGCATCAAGGTGGATGCCGGCGCCAAGCCGCTGGCCGGCGCGCCGGGCGAAACCATCACCGAAGGGCTGGACGGTCTGCGCGAACGCTTCATCGAATATCACAAGCTGGGGGCACGCTTTTCCAAATGGCGGGCGGTGATCGATATCGGCGCCGGCATGCCAAGCTATAATTGCATCAACGCCAATGCCCAGGCCATGGCGCGCTATGCCGCGCTGGCGCAGGAAAATGGCATTGTGCCGATCGTGGAGCCGGAAGTGCTGATGGACGGCGATCATGACATCGCCACTTGCGAGCGCGTCACCAGCTGGGTTTTACAGGAATTTTTCAGCCAGCTCTTCTATGCCGGCGTCAAGCTGGAAGGCATCATCCTCAAACCCAACATGATCGTGCCGGGCAAGAAATCCGCCAGGCAGGCCAGCGTGCAGGAAGTGGCCGAGGCGACGGTGCGGGTACTCAAGCGGCAGGTGCCGTCGGCAGTGCCGGGTATCGCCTTCCTGTCCGGCGGCCAGTCGGACGAGGACGCCACCGCCCATCTTTCCGCCATCAATGCCATCGGCGGCATGCCCTGGCCGGTGACCTTCAGCTATGGCCGCGCCCTGCAGGCGGCCCCGCAGGCCGCCTGGAGAGGCAAGGCGGAGAATATCGCCAAGGCGCAGGCCGCATTCGCCCACCGCGCCAAGATGAACTGGCTGGCCGCGCACGGCAAATGGACCAAGGCGGACGAAAAGGCGGCCTGATCAATTTCTCCTCACCCTTCGACAAGCTCAGGGTGAGGAGAAATCCTCATGCTGAGCCTGTCGAAACACGGGCACCATTTGAGCGATTGCCGCCTCTACCTGATCTCGCCGCCGAAGCTTTCACCGGCGAACTTCGTCATTCCGTTGCGCGAGGCGCTGGATGGGGGCGATGTCGCGTCCTTCCAGCTGCGTCTCAAGCATGTCAGCGATGATGAGATCCGGCGGGCCTGCGATTTTATCAGGCCGATCGTGCAGGCGTATGGCACGGCCTTCATCCTGAACGACCGGCCCGACCTTGCCGCCGAACTGGGCTGCGACGGCGTGCATATCGGACAGGAAGACGCGACCTTTACCGAAGCGCGGGCCGCGCTGCCGACCGGCATTGTCGGCGTCACCTGTCACAACAGCCGCCATCTCGCCATGGAAGCCGGCGAAGCGGGCGCCGATTACGTTGCCTTCGGCGCCTTCTTTCCCACCGCGACCAAGGAGGCCAAGACCCAGGCTGACATCGCGCTGTTGCGCGCCTGGGCCGAGGACATGGTGGTGCCGGTGGTGGCGATCGGCGGCATCACGGTGGCGAACGCGCCGCCGCTGGTGGAAGCGGGCGCCGATTTTCTGGCCGTGGCGTCGGGTGTCTGGGAATATGCCGACGGGCCGGAATCCGCGGTGCGCGCCTTCAACACGCTTTTTTCCGCGTGACGGCCCAACGTCCATGACAGAAAGACTGCTCAGCTTCCTGTTCCTGGGCATTCTTCTGGCGCTTGCATATCATTTCGGGATCGATCTGATCTATCAGCGTTTCTTCACCACCGCCCGCCTGTTTGAGGCCTATTGGTATATTCCGTTTGTCGCGGCTCCCGCCCTGCTGTTGGGAGCGCTGGCCTGGGGCTTGGGCTTTTACCGCCCCGGCGGACGCCGCGGCGCCGATGCGATCGTCACCGTCATCCTGGCCGCGCTGGTTTTCCTCACCATCCCAGCCTCCTATTCCTGCGGGTTGGGCTGCTTCTAGCCATTTGCGTGGCCGCCTGCTAAAGACCCCGCGCTCTTTGAACCTGTTGACCGCACAACCCAACGCCGGGAGGCGTTTTCCATGGCCAAGATCACCGGCAACGAAATCAGCCCCGGCACCCTGATCGAGCATGACGGCGGATTGTGGATCGCGGTGAAGACCCAGAAGGTCAAGCCCGGCAAGGGCGGCGCCTACAACCAGGTCGAACTGAAAAACGTCATCAACGGCACCAAGCTCAACCAGCGCTTCCGCTCCGACGAAGCGGTGGACGAAATCCATCTGGAGAAGAAGGACTTCCAGTTCCTCTTCGCCAGCGGCGACATGCTCACCTTCATGGACATGGAAAGCTACGACCAGATCGAACTGGCCAGCGATTTCGTGGGCGAGCAGGCGCAGTTCCTGCAGGACGGGATGAAGACCATGGTGCAGCTTTATGAGGGCAGGCCCATCGGCATCAAATTGCCGGTGCAGGTGACCCTCACCGTCACCGAAGCCGATCCGGTGATGAAGGGCGGCACGGCGGCGCCCTCCTACAAAAGCGCCGTGCTGGAAAATGGCCTCAGGATTCAGGTGCCGCCTTTCGTCGGGGCGGGCGAGAGGATCGTGGTCGCTACCGAAGATGGGTCTTACGTGCGCAGAGCGGAATAGTCATGGCATACACGTCACCCACGTTAAACGTGATCATCGCGGCGGCCCGCAAGGCCGCCCGGCCCCTGGTGCGCGATTTCGGCGAACTGGAGAATTTGCAGATTTCCATGAAAGGTCCCGGCGATTTCGTCACCAGCGCCGACAAGCGCACCGAGCGGATCCTGATCGAGGAATTGTCCAAGGTCCGGCCCGGTTATGGTTTCCTAGCCGAAGAAGGCGGCACGGCGGAAGGCAAGGACAAAAGCCACCGCTTTATCATCGACCCGATAGACGGCACCACCAACTTCATGCATGGCGTGCCACATTTCGCCATCTCCATCGGGCTGGAGCGCGAAGGCCAGATGGTGGCCGGTGTGATCTACAATCCCATCACCGACGATCTTTACTATGCCGAGAAAGGCCATGGCGCCTATCTCAACAACAAGCGGCTGCGCGTCGCCGGCAGGAAGGAGCTGGCGCCGTCCTTGTTCGCCGTTGGCCTGCCCTTCCTGGCCCGCCAGGGCCATGAGCGCGCCCTGGCCGAGGCGGCGGCTGTGATGAAAATCTCTTCCGGCATCCGCCGCATCGGCGCCGCCTCGCTGGACATGGCCTATGTCGCGGGCGGTCGCTTCGATGGTTTCTGGGAGCGCGGACTGAAACCCTGGGATGTGGCGGCGGGCATTGTGCTGGTGCGCGAAGCCGGCGGCATGGTCAGCGATCTGAATGGGGGCACGGACATGCTGGCCGGGGGAACCATTCTCTGCGCCAATGAATATCTGCAGCCCCAGCTTTTGAAACTCCTTAAGGCCACTTGGCCTGACAAAACATCAGATTGAGGCTAGGCTCCGGATTGGCTAATCTTTTTCCAGTTGCAGGCGGGCGAAGCTGATGCGTTTTTCTAATGCCGTATTTCTGGCAAGCTTGTTCGTTCTTCCCGCAGGCATGGCCTGGGGTGAAGTCCAGACCGGCGACGAAGTGACCGTCAACCCGATGGCCGCGGATCCCTCCCAAGGCAACACCCTGCTTTATCCGGGCGGGCAATATATGCGGGTGGTCCGGCCCCTGCGGCAGCCGGGCGAAACCACCAGGGATGGCGGCACGCTTCAGTTGCATATGCCGGTCAAAGGCGCCGCGCCCCGCACGGCCGTTGTTGCGCCAAAACCCGCACCGCCCAGACGCGTGGCTGCGGCGCCGCAACCGAAACGCGAGGCTGCACCACCGAAGCGTGAGGCCGCAGCGCCTGCCAATTCCGCCGGCGGTTACAATCCCGGCTTTGGCGCCTTCGGCGCGCCGCCAGGCTCTGCGGTCGGCCTCACGCTTCCCGAACCGCCGCCCAAGCAAGTGGCCAAGGCGGAGCCTGCCCCCGCCGCCCGTCCGCTCCTGACGGAAGAACCGCCCACGCCCGGCCTCACCAAGCGCAGCGTCATCCTGTTCGCGTCCGGCGCTTCGGATCCCGCCAAGTCGGCGCTCGGCTCGATCAAATTCCTCGCCGGCGATCTCAATGCCTCGATGACGGGTTCGGGCAGTCGTATTCAGCTTCTGGCCTATGGTGGCGACAAGGGCGACAAAGGTTCCGACGCAAGACGGCTTTCGCTCAAACGCGCCTTGGCCATTCGCCAGGTGCTGATCGACGATGGTGTGCCGTCCGAGCGCATTGACGTGCGCGCGATGGGCGGCGCCGATGATGGCGGCCCGGCCGACCGGGTGGATGTTTTTGTCAAGATCTGAAATTGCCCGCCCGCGCGTTCAGGCGCGCAAAGCACATTAGGGCGCGGATGCGCCCTGTTATTATTTTGACGCAGGGTGTGCCGGGACGAAGTTTATTTAATCCCAATCGCAATTTGAACGCTTGCGATAGGTGCCCGTACCTTTAAAAGAAAGCGATGCATTCCATTCTCGCCCGCGCGACCGCTCTCGTCCTATGCCTGACCGCGGGGAGCGGCGCGGCTGTTGCCGACACTATAGAAAACGCGGGAACGGATCTGGCAGTCGCCATGCCCATGATCGCGGGCAGCATCGCGGTCTATAAAGGCGACTGGAGCGGCATCGGCCAACTGGGGGTTGATACGGTGGCCACGGTCGGCACTGCCGAACTTCTCAAGCATTTCGTGCGGGAGGAGCGGCCGGATCACAGCGACTTTCAATCCTTTCCTTCGGATACGGTCGCGCTGTCAGCGTCCGGCTCCAGCTTTCTATGGGCACGCTATGGCTGGCGCTATGGCCTGCCGGCCCTGGTCGCCACGGAATTTGTCGCCTATAGCCGTGTCGAAGCCAAGAAGCATCACTGGTACGACACCCTGGCCAGTTCCGGCATCGCCTTCGGTTATGCCTATGTTTTCGACACACGTTATCGCGAGCCCCGGAAATTTTCCTCCAACTTTTCGGTCACGCCGGACAGCGCCTATATCCACCTGTCGTATAATTTCTAGGCCGCGACATCGTTGAAATTGTTGACCCGGCGCAAGGACGGAAACAGTTTCATCCAGCCCGCCACCACCAGAAGCGTGCCGATTCCGCCCGCCACCACGGCGGGCACCGTACCCATCAGGGCGGCGGTGGTGCCGGATTCAAATTCTCCCAGCTCATTGGAGGCGCCGATGAACAGCATGGAGACCGCGGATACCCGGCCGCGCATCGTGTCCGGGGTGGAAAGCTGGATCAGGGCCGAGCGCACATTGACGCTCACCATGTCGGCCGCGCCCAGCACGAACAGCGCCGCCAACGACAGTCCGAAAGAGGTGGAAAGGCCGAACAGGATAGTAGCGGCGCCGAACAGCGCCACCGAGGCGAACATTTTCGGACCGACGCGATTTCGGATTGGCCAGCGCGTGAGAGCGGCGGCAATGGTGAACGCGCCCGCCGCAGGGGCGCTGCGCAGAAGGCCAAGCCCGGTCGGGCCGACATGCAAGATGTCGCGGGCATAGACCGGCAACAGCGCCGTCGCCCCGCCCAACAAGACGGCAAACAGATCCAGCGAGATCGCTCCCAGCACCACCGGGCGCGAGCGGACAAAGCGCACACCCTCGGCGACGCGCTCCAAACGGGTGGCGAAAGTTTTTTCCGGCGTGAAGCGGCGGCCGCCCAGATGGGAAACAATCAGCGCCGCGAGCGCAAAGCCCAGAATGCAGAGGCAATACACATAGATCGGCCCCAGCGCGTAGAGAAAGCCGCCCAGGGCGGGACCGGCGATGATCGCACTGGTAAAAGCCGAGGAATTAAGCGAGATAGAACGGGGAAGTTTTTCCTGCGGCACCAGGAAAGGCAGCAGCGATTGGCCCGACGGGCCGGCGAAACCGCGCGCCGCGCCGAACAGCACAAGAACGGCATAAAACAGCGCCACGCTGTGCGGCCTGAAGATGCTCAGTCCCAGGAACAGCGCGCTGCACACGGTCTGCAGCGCCGCCGCCAGGCCATAGACCCGGCGCTGATTGAAGCGATCGGTGATGTCGCCAGCCGGTAAGGTGAGGAGAAACATCGGCAGGAACTGGCACAGCCCCACCAACCCCAGCGCCAGGGGGGTGCGCTCCATCTCATAAATTTGCCAGCCCAGCGCAACAGACTGAACCTGCATCGCTATCGTGGAAATGAACCGCGAACAGACAAAGAGATAAAGATCGCGGGCGCGATAAAGGGCGGGCGGGATTTCGCTCATGACCGGGGAAATTGTGACGCAAGCTGGTACCACGCGGCGCCGCGCTTACAAAATCGCGAGGCGGGGCAAAATCGGCGGGCTACGCCCGCGGGGCAAAATCGGCGGGCAATTCAGCTCTTAGAAACCCGCGTCGGTGACGCGCTGCGAATTCGAATTCTGCAGGTGCAGCGTCTGGCTGTTCTCGCCCGGCGCCAGGGTGAATGCGACGGCGCCAAAACCCGGTTTGGACAGAAACGGTCTTGCGTCGCGTGAAAAACCGTAGGGCTCCAGCGGCAGCCCGAGCCAGCTGGTATCCATCCGGCCATTGCCATTGAGGTCCTGGAAGCTCTCGATGGCATAGCGGCCGGGCGGCAAATCCTTCAGCGTGATCGTGATCATGCCCGCAGTGGCGGGGACATCGGCCGCAGCCACAGGCTGGGACTTGTCGTCGGGGTAATGGGCAGCGTCATAGACACCCAGACGCAATATCCCACCGAGGGGTGAAAGCCGTTCGATATGGATGGTGAGGGCTGCGGTCCCCCTGGCGGCGGCGGCGAAGCTCTCCGCTCGCGCGGGCTCCACGAGCCAGATCGCCGCCACCGCCATCGAGGCCATGAACAGCCAGAAGGACGCGAGCAGCAAAAGGCTCAATCTCTCCATTCTGTCCACGTTTTGGGCCCCCCGAACCTGCCTTTTATTGTTTGTATCATTTTGTCTCAGAACTCCATAACCATGACAATATGGCAAAATAGCAACAGCGGCCGGAATATCCCAGCCGCCATTCGCGTTATGGTTAAATAGGAAGCCCGGAGCGCCTTTTCAGGCCCACCCTCGCCCGCTTTGCGGGCTCGAAGTAGGGCAAGCTTTTCTAGGCTCGCGTCCGTACGCTGACGCTACGGACCGCCAAGAAAAGCTAAGCCAGTCTGGGTTCCAATTTGCGGCAGGCCTCGATCAGGCCTCGCACCGCGTCGGCCGATTTGGCCAGGGCCTCTTTTTCCGCGCCCGTGAGCTCCAGCTCCACGATGCGTTCGATGCCACCCTCGCCGATCACCACCGGCAGGCCGACATAAAGGTCCTTGATGCCGTAGGCGCCATCGACATAGACGGCGCAGGGCAACACCCGCTTCTGGTCCTTCAGGTAGCTTTCCGCCATGGCGATGGCGCTGGTGGCGGGCGCGTAATAGGCCGAGCCAGTCTTGAGCAAAGCGACAATCTCGGCGCCGCCATCACGGGTGCGCTGAATGATCTGGTCCAGCCGCTCCTGCTTGATCCAGCCCATCTTGACCAGTTCCGGCAGGGAAATGCCGGCCACGGTGGAAAAGCGCGGCATCGGCACCATGGTGTCGCCATGGCCGCCCAGCACAAAGGCCGAGACATCCTCCACCGACACGCCCAGTTCTTCGCCCAGGAAATGGCGGAACCGGGCGCTGTCCAGCACTCCCGCCATGCCGACGATCTTCTTGTGCGGCACGCCGGAAAATTTCTGCAGCGCCCAGACCATGGCGTCGAGCGGATTGGTGATGCAGATCACAAAGGCATTGGGAGCATGGGCCTTGATGCCCTCGCCCACCGCCGCCATCACCTTGAGATTGATGGCGACCAGATCGTCGCGGCTCATGCCCGGCTTGCGCGGCACGCCAGCGGTGACGATCACCACATCGGCGCCCTTGATATCGGCATAGTCGTTGGTGCCCTTGAGCCTGGCGTTGAAGCCATCCACCGGTCCCGATTGGCTCAAATCCAGCGCCTTGCCTTGGGGCAGGCCATCGGCGATGTCGAAAATGACCACATCGCCAAGTTCCTTCAGGCTGATCAGATGAGCCAGCGTGCCGCCGATCTGTCCGCCGCCGATGAGGGCAATTTTCTTGCGCGCCATGGGAAATCCTTTATGCAAAAAAAAATTGGGAAAGCCGCGCGCTACCTAGCCGGGACAGCCCAGGAGGGCAAGGCGGCTTTTGCGCACGCACACAGGCCGTTCGCATGGCTTGGGCGCCATGCTCACCCCCTCGCGCTGGCGGTGGGGCGAGGCGGGCGACCAAGTCCGCCGAGCGCCGTAGCAGCGCTTGCGATGCGAAGGCCGGAGGGGGAAAATCAGTCCGCCACTAGGCGGACAAACGCCATGGCGCCATGGGGACCGCCGCCGTAAGGCGTGGCTGGCGAGGACGGCGCGAAATCGAAGCTATAGATCCCGCCCAGCCCCAGCCTGAAATGATCGGCGACGGACCAGTCATGAATCGCCCCCAGGGTGAATTCGCCCGCCCCCCGAACCCTCGGCCCCGGAACCAGCTCATCGCTGCCGATGTTTTCGCCGCGCGCCAAGAGGGTCCAGGCATCGTCGGGCTTGAATTCCGCCTCGACCAGGCCGCCGTTTTCATTGACGCCGTCCGACAGGCGCTTGTTGCCCCAGGCGATGGTCGCCGCCAGCGAGCCGAAGGTGAATTCGTTATAGTAAGTGGCCGAGGCGGTGACGCGATTCTCATTGATCGCCGGGGTCAACTGCTCCGGGCTCTTGAGAAAACCCTGCGACAGCTGAAGCGACCAATTGTCATCGGGATTGAAAGACAAGCGCAGGCTGGTGGAGTCGAATTTCATGGCATCGAAATCGAACCGGTGCTGGTCCGGCTCGCGGCCGGTGAAGCGCGAGGCTTCCAGTTTCCAGCCATCATGTACCGCGCCGATGGTGGCGACGCCGAACGTGACGTGGGTGGAATCCAGCCAGTGATGGCTGATCGGGGCGATGGGATCGTCCTCGGACGAAAGGCGATGCATGAAGGCGGTGGGACCCAGCGCCGGCTCGCCAGGATCGCCCACATAAAAGAACAGACTGTCGCTTTCGGAAAAGTTGTGGCTGTAGGTGGCGGCCAGTTCCATCAGGAAATCGTGAGGATGCTGGCGGTCGACCAGCGGCATGACGCCGTCCGCGGTTTCGCCCGAGGCCAGCAGCAAGGGATAGCCGCGCCGCCCGATGAAGGGATCCAGGCTCAGCATCAGGCGCAGGCCCAGCATGTCATTGCTGGTGAGCGAACGTGTCGCCATCGCCATGCCCATGCCGCTTTCGTAACCCATGGAGGCGCCGCGCGGTCCCGACTGGCTATCCAGCAGGCCGGTGACGCGGCCCTGAAGCATCATCATCCAGCTGCCCCACATCTGCATGATGCCGGCGATCGGCGCGGCATCGGGTTGCCAGCTGGTGCCGGAGGCTTCGCGCGACATGCCATAAGAGCCGAGCGCCCCGGTCATGCTCATGCCTTGCGTGTCATCGCTGCCCTTGTCCGTAGCGCCCATGTCCTGCGCAAATGCGCCGCCAGGCAGCAGCAACAGAAAAGTCAGGACGATATTCTTCATGGGTCAGACCAGTGGGCAAAAAAAAGAAAAGGCCGGACCCACCATGGAGTCCAGCCTGATCTTTTCCTAATGAAAGGGAACGATCCTTAGATCGCTTCCTTCAGCTCCTTGGAGGCGCGGAAGGCGACTTTCTTGGAGGCCTTGATCTTGATCGCTTCGCCGGTCGCCGGATTGCGGCCCATGCGCGGGCCACGCTTGCGCACGACAAGGATACCCAATCCATTGAGACGGATGCGGGCGCCTTTCTTCAGATGCTTGGTGATCAGGCTGATCGTGTCTTCCAGATACGCATTGGCGCTCTTCTGCGAGATTTCATTTTTCTCGGCGAGCTGGCTGGCGAGCTGGCGGGTGGAAACGGTTTCTACTTTTGCGGCGACTGTGGCCATGGGTGGTCCCTCTTCTCGAATCAACAATGAGGCCCGATTTTACGGCATTTTCCGCAAGTGCAAGCACTTCAATAGCAAAAAAGCCCCGAAAAATCGGAGCTTTTGAGCAGTTTGCTGGGGAAAGAACCGAAAAGGCCCGTTTTTCGGGCCTTTTACGAGGCAGTCTCCTCGGCAGCGGCGGTATCCGTGCGCTCGGAGATGCGCGCCGATTTGCCGGTGCGGCCGCGCAAGTAATAAAGCTTGGCGCGGCGGACCTTGCCCTTGCGGATCACGACGACGGAATCCACCAGCGGCGAATAGACCGGGAAGACGCGCTCCACGCCTTCGCCATAGGAAACCTTGCGCACCGTGAAACTCTCGTTCAGGCCCTGGCCCTGGCGGGCGATGCAGACGCCCTCAAAGGCCTGCAGGCGCTCACGGGTCTTGTTCTGCTTGGCCTTCTCGTCATAGGTGACGTCCACCACCTTGACGTTGACCTTGAGGGTGTCGCCGGGACGAAACTCGGGATGCGCCTTGGCCCGCACGGCCTTCATCTGCTCGGCTTCGAGCGTCTGTAACAGGTTCATTGTCAGTCTCCGTGCGGGAAAAGAGGCGGGGCTATAGCCTAGCCTTTTCTTTTTTCATAGAGGGACCAGAGATCGGGCCTGACGGCCCTGGTCAGGGCCTCTGCCTGCACCTGTCGCCATTTGGAAATTTCCAAATGATTTCCAGATGTTAGAACGTCCGGGATCGGCACGCCTTCGAACTGTTGGGGGCGGGTGAAATGCGGATATTCCAGAAGGCCATGCGCGAAGCTTTCCTCCTCAGGTGAAGCCGCGTCTCCCAGCACGCCGGGAAGGAGCCGCACGCACGCCTCGATCAGGGCCATGGCGGCGATTTCGCCCCCAGCCAGGACGAAATCGCCCAGGCTGACTTCCACGACATCCCGGGCCGCCAGCACCCGGTTGTCGATGCCCTCGAACCGTCCGCACAGGATGATCACCCCCGAACCCTCAGCCAGGGCGCGCACCTTGGCCTGTGTCAGGCGGGGGCCTCGCGGGCTGGGATAGATCAGGGCGCGGTCGTCGCGCGCCACCGCATCAATCGCCGCCGCCGCCACATCGGCCCGCATCACCATGCCGGGGCCGCCGCCGGCCGGCGTATCGTCCACTTGGCGGTGCTTGCCCAGGCCATGCTCGCGGACATCGCGCACCTGAAGCCGCCACAGATCATTCGCCAGCGCCTTGCCCAGCAGCGAAACACCCAAGGGGCCGGGAAACATTTCGGGGAACAGGGTGAGGACGGTGGCTTGCCAGGTTGTGTTTGACATCAACGCTCCAGATACGCCTTCGCGTTCATGCCGCTCGCCCAAGCTCGCGGCGTTCGTTGCTCGAAATGGTCCGCCGGACCATTTCGTTCGCCTTCGGCGAACCGCGCCTCACTACTCGACATTGCTGGCCTCGTCACTTTCAGGCACCGCCACCACGATGCGTCCGCCCCCGATATCAATCAGCGGCACGGTTTCGCGTGTGAAAGCCAGGAGCACGTTATCACCGTCCGGGCGGACGATCTCGATCACATCGCCTGCGCCGAAATTGTGGATCGCCGCCACTTTGCCCAGCACCCGGCCCTCGCCGTCCTGCGCCTCCAGCCCGATCAGGTCGGCATGATAGAATTCTTCCTCGGCGGCGGCGGGCAGCGCCGCGCGGGCGATATAGAGGCTGGCGCCCTTCAGCGCCTCGGCCGCTTCGCGGCTATCGATGCCCTGAAACGACATCACCGCCTCGCCGGTTTTTCCCGGACGAATGGCGGTGATCTCGAACCTTCTGCCGCTCGCATCATGCAGCGCGCCATAACGCATCAGCGCCTCGGGCGTCGTGGTAAAGATTTTTGCCTTCACCGCACCCTTGAGGCCCTGTGCCCCGATCAGGGCGGCCAGAAGAACGTCCCGGGTCAACTAGCCGGCGCTTGGTCCGCCTTGGTGGCGGCAGCAGCACGCTCCTGTGCCTTCTTCTTGGGCTGGGCCTTTTGCGGATTGGCGTGGACGCGTGCCTTCACCAGGCCGGACTTGGCCAGGAATTTGTGCACCCGGTCGGACGCCACCGCGCCCTTGGCGATCCAGGCCTTGGCGGCGTCGAGATCGAGCTTGAGGCGATCGGCATGATCGGAGGGCAGCAGCGGATTGTAGAAGCCGATCTTCTGGATGAAGCGGCCATCGCGTGGGGACCGCGAATCCGAAATCACGATGCTGTAATGCGGGCGTTTCTTGGTGCCGCCGCGCGCCAGACGAATACGAAGAGCCATTGTCTTTTCCTTCTCTTTTAAATTTAACGCCGTCCCGGAAAAATTCCGGGCGGAAAACCACCAGGCATGCCGCCGGGCATTTGCGGCATGCGCCCGCCCTTGCCCATTTTCTTCATCATGTCCGCCATCTGGCGGTGCATTTTCAGAAGCTTGTTGACGTCGCTGACATCCACGCCCGCGCCCGCCGCTATGCGCTTCCTGCGCGAGCCATTGATCACATCGGGATCGACCCGTTCCTGCCTGGTCATGGAACAGATGATGGCTTCCTGGCGGGTCAAAATGCGGTCGTCCAGGCCCGCCGCTTCCAGCTGGCCCTTGATCTTGCCCACCCCCGGCAGCATGCCGAGCACGCCTTTCATGCCGCCCAGTTTCTTCATCTGGCCCAGCTGGGATTTGAGATCGTCCATGTCGAACGATCCCTTCTTCATCTTGGCGGCGATTTTTTCGGCTTCGGCCTTGTCGAGGCTCTCGGCGGCCTTTTCCACCAGCGAGACCACATCGCCCATGTCCAGGATGCGGGCGGCGACACGGGCAGGATGGAAGGCTTCCAGCGCGTCGAGCTTTTCGCCGCTTCCTAAGAATTTGATCGGCGCGCCGGTGACGCTGCGCATCGACAGCGCCGCGCCGCCGCGCGCATCGCCGTCCACCCTTGTCAGGATGATGCCGGTGAGCGTGACGCGGTCGTGGAAGTTCCTGGCGATGGTCACCGCGTCCTGGCCGGTGAGGCTGTCGGCCACCAGCAGCGTCTCATGCGGATGGGTGGCGGATTTGATGGCGGCGATCTCGGCCATCAACTGTTCGTCGATCGACTGGCGGCCTGCGGTGTCCAGGATCAGAACGTCATAGCCGCCCACTTTTGCGGAAGCCATGGCGCGCCGCGCGATGGTGAGCGGGTCCTGGCCCGCCACCACCGGCAAGGTGGCGACACCGGCCTGTTCGCCCAGCACCCTGAGCTGCTCCATGGCGGCGGGACGGCTGACATCCAGCGAGGCCATCAGCACTTTTTTCTTTTCCTTAGCCGTCAGCAACAGGCCCAGCTTGGCGGAGGTGGTGGTCTTGCCCGAGCCCTGCAGGCCGACCATCAGGATCGGCGCGGGCGGCGAACCCAGCGACAGGGCGGCATTGTCGCTGCCCAGCGTCTCCACCAGCACGTCATGGACGATCTTGATCACCTGCTGGCCGGGGGTGACCGAGCGGATCACATTCTCGCCGATGGCGCGGGGACGGACCTTGTCGATGAACTCCTTCACCACCGGCAGCGACACATCGGCGTCGATCAGGGCGGTGCGCACCTCGGCCAGGGCGGCATCGACATCGGCCTCGCTGAGCGCGCCGCGCCCGCGAAGCTTGTCGAACACGCCGCCGAGGCGGGATTGAAGCGATTCAAACAATCCAAAACTCCAAACACCCACGCCCGGAGGGCGTCAGGCAAAGCATAAGTGCCCCAGGGGGCGCAACGCGCTGCCTGGGGGCGATCCCCCGCGCCAGGCGAGGGACCGGAAAGGCCTAGGGTCTTTCCGGAAATCGGGCGGGTTTTAGGGCGTGCGGAGCGGTTTGCCAAGGGCAAATGCAACGGTCCGGTGGACCGTTGCAAGCGAAGCACGCGCCCGAGCGGAGCGAAGGGCTGGAAAAGTCAAATTAAGACCCTACGGATGGTAGGTTCAGTTCGAACCTGGGGCCGGATAAAACGAGCCGTCCTGCGGGTCATAAGCATGTAGCCCCAGGTTATGGGCGGTTTCTATTACAAACTCGGCCGCCTCCACATAATTGACCCACATGATGCTCATATTGATGAATTGTCCGAGAATGTTGTTCTTCATTGGGCCGTCTGCCCAGACGGTTTCTTCTGTTTCTGTTAGATCGGGGTACCTTGCGAGGAGCGCATCCACCAGTTTTATCATGCCTTCGGAAGGCAGCGGCTTTTGGCTGTATTCATGAATCTCTGTGATTTTTTGCTGGAAATCTTTTGAACCGGGCTCCAAGCCTAATGATGGTTCCCAGCAATAAAAATTTGCGCTCACTGCGCCGCCTCCCCTTCCTCGACCACTTTCATAATATCACCAATTTCTCTCCCGGCCCGCTTCGCGGGCGTTGGCCCGGCAAAAGCTCCACCGGAGCTTTTGCTTATCGGGCCAACCCCAGCTTCTCCGCCAGATAGACAAAGCTCAGCGCCCACATCTCGGCCGCCTGCTTGTGGTCGGCGGCGGCGGCATGGCCGCCATCGGTGTTTTCGTAAAAGAGCACTTCATGGCCCTGTTCTTCCATCTTGGCCGCCATCTTGCGGGCATGGACCGGCGTGACCCGGTCGTCGCTGGTGGCGGTGACGAAAAACACCGGCGGATATTTCACGCCCGGCTTGACGTTCTGATACGGCGAGTAGGTCAGGATATAATCGCGCATCTTGGGATCGGCGGGATCGCCATATTCCCCCTCCCAGCTCGCCCCTGCGCCGATATGGGTATAGGCGATCATGTCGATCAGCGGCACCTGGCACACCACCGCGCCCAGCTTATCGGGAATCTGCGTCATCACGGTGGAAACCAAAAGCCCGCCATTGCTGCCGCCCATGATGCCGAGCTGCCTGGGCGTGGTCAGGCCGCGCTTTTCAATGTCTTTCGCCACCGCGGCAAAATCGTCATAGGCCCGTTGGCGGTTCATTTTCAGCGCCGCCTCATGCCAGGCGGGACCGAACTCGCCGCCGCCCCGGATATTGGCCACCACATAGATGCCGCCATGGGTGAGCCACAGCCGCCCGAAATTGGCCGAATAGGACGGCGTCATGGAAATCTCGAAGCCGCCATAGCCGTAGAGCACCGTGGGCGCCGGGCCGGAAATATTCCTGGGCCGGGTCACGAAATAGGGAATTTTGGTGCCATCCTTGCTGGCGGCTTCGAATTGTTCCGTGACCAAGCCGCTGGCGTCAAACCGCGCCGGTAGGGATTTGATCGCTTTGGGCACGCTCTCGCCGCCATCGAAGTAGAGCGTGGTGGGAGTGAGGTAATTCTCAAAGCGGAACATCGCCTCGGTCCCGAAATCATTGGCCGAGCCAATGTCGGTCGACCCCTTGCCCGGCAGCGCCAGCACCTTGCCGGACCAGTTTTTTCCGTCCGTCGTAAAGACATGCACCGCGCCCACCACATTCTCGGTGATCGCGGCATAAAGCCTGTCGCGGCCCACAGCGACGCTTTCCACACTGGCGCGCGGTCCGGGCTGAGTGATCAGTTGCGGCGGAGCGCCTTCACGAAAGGCCACCAGCGCGCCTTTCTTGAGGCTCACACCGCCCGCGGCATAGTCCTGGCGCAGGGTGGCGATCTGCGCCCCGTCCAGCATGCCCTTGAGGTCGGCAGAACGCGGTATTGTCAGCTTCTTCGCCGTGCCTTTTTCAATCGCAAAATAATCCGTCTCGAAAAACGTCACATTGCGGACAACGATGCCGAAATCGCCTTCCTTGGTGTGAAAAACCGTGGCGGACGAGCCGACATCCGAAGTCTCGCCCTGGTAAATCACTGGCGCGTTGGCGATGGGTGCCCCGCGCATCCATCGCTTGACGATGCGGGCATAGCCGGAACTGGTGGCGCCGTCCTTGGCGGTGGAATAGAGCACCGTGTCGTCATTCAGGTAGGTCGCATCGGATTTGGCTTCGGGCAGGGAAAAGCCGTCACTGGCCAGCTTCATGGCTTTCAAATGATATTCGCGGATCACCACCGCATCGCCGCCGCCGCGCGACAGCCGGATCAGGCAGCGCAGCTGGCCGGGGCTGCATTCCGCACCCGCGAACACCCAATTCTCTTTTTCCGTCTTGGCCAGCGCGTCGACATCCAGCAGCAACTGCCAATGCGGCGCGGCGTTCTGATAGTCCGCGATGCTGGTACGCCGCCAAACGCCTTTGGGATTTTTCGCGTCCTGCCAGAAATTATAGACAAAGCCGTGATCCAGGCTGCCGTAAGGAATGCGGTCGCTGGCATCCAGCACCGACAGGATGCTGTCATAATTTTTCTGGTAGCGGGGATCGGCCTTCAAATGCCCCAGCGAAATCTTGTTCTGCTCCGCCACCCAGGCCAGCGGCTTTGCGCCATGCACCTCTTCCAGCCAGGCATAGGGATCGTTTTGCTGGGCGGTCACGGCGGCTCCTGACAAGGCGAGCATAACAAGCGGGAAAAGCAGCCTTGCACGCATAACGGGGTTCCCGAAAGATTTGGTCCAGCGTAGCAATGGCAAATCCCCGCGCAACCCCATATAAGGCCGATCATGGTTTCCTTTCGCAAAATGCAGGGTCTGGGCAATGATTTCGCCGTCTTTGACGCGCGAAATGGAGCCATTCCCATGAGCTCCGACCGGGCGCGGCGCATCGCCGACCGGCATTTCGGCATCGGCTGCGACACGGTGGTTCTGCTGCTGCCCGGCACTGCCAAGGCCGATGCCAATCTGCGCTTCTTCAACGCCGATGGCGGCGAAATCGAAGCCTGCGGCAACGCCACACGCTGCGTGGCGCGCCTTTTGATGGACGAGCGCGCCCTGGCCCGGGTGCGGCTTGAGAGCAAGGGCGGCCTGCAGGTCTGCAGCGACGCCGGCAAGGGCCTGGTGATGGTGGATATGGGCGAGCCGGGGCTGGACTGGCGGGATATTCCGCTGGCGGAGCCGCGCGACACCACCCAGTTCCAGTTTCCCGTGGAAGACCGCACCGTAACCGCCAGCGCCGTCTCGATGGGCAATCCCCACTGCATTCTGTTTGTCGGCGATGCCGGCCGGGCGCCGGTGGCGCATATCGGCCCGCTGATCGAAAACCATGCCTTGTTCCCCGAGCGCGTCAATGTCGAATTCGCCCAGGTGCTGGACAAGGAACGCATCCGCATGCGGGTGTGGGAACGCGGTGTCGGCATCACGCTGGCCTGCGGCACCGGCGCCGCTGCCACAGCGGTGGCCGCGATCCGCAAGGGTCTTGTGGGCCGCAAGGTGGAACTCATCCTGGATGGGGGGCCCCTCATGCTGGAATGGCGCGAAGAGGATGGCCATGTGCTGATGACAGGACCGGGCGTCACCAGCTTCACCGGCGACGTGGATCTCGACACACTATGAGCGTGGAGGTGATTACCTTTGGCTGCCGCCTCAACGCCTATGAAAGCGAGGCGATCAAGCGCCGGGCCGCCGAGGCGCAATTGCAAAACGCCGTGGTGGTTAATACCTGCGCGGTGACGGCGGAGGCGGTGCGCCAGTCGCGCCAGACGATCCGCCGGCTGCGGCGGGCGCGGCCAGGCGCACGCATCATCGTCACCGGCTGCGCCGCCCAAACCGAGCCGCAAATCTATGCCGCCATGCCGGAAGTGGACCTGGTGCTGGGCAATACGGAAAAGCTGAAAGCCGAAAGCTATGCCGGCCTGCAAATGGAGCGCGTCAGGGTCAACGACATCATGAGCGTGCGCGAAACCGCCGCCCAGATGGTGGATGGATTCGAGTGCCAGACCCGCGCCTTTTTGCAGGTGCAGAATGGCTGCGATCACCGCTGCACCTTCTGCATCATTCCCTATGGCAGGGGAAACTCCCGCAGCGTGGGCATGGGCGAAGTGGTGGACGAGGCTCTGAGGCTGACGCAAAAGGGCTTTGCTGAAATCGTCCTGACGGGGGTGAATCTCACTTCGTACGGCCATGATCTGCCGGGCAGCCCGTCGCTGGGCATGCTGGTGCGCAGGCTGCTCAAACTGGTGCCGGACATAAAGCGCCTCAGGCTTTCCTCCCTCGATTCCATCGAGGCCGATCCCCTATTGTTCGCCGCCATCGCGGAAGAAGAAAGGCTGATGCCGCATTTTCATCTGTCCGCCCAATCCGGCGATGATCTGATCCTGAAGCGCATGAAGCGCCGCCACAGCCGCGCCGACACCATCGCTTTTTGCCGGAGGGTGCGGGCCTTGAGGCCCGAGACCGCATTCGGCGCCGACCTGATCGCCGGCTTTCCCACCGAAAGTGAAGCGATGTTCCAGAACAGCCTGGACCTTGTGGCGGATGCCGGCCTGTCCATCCTGCACGTTTTTCCCTTTTCGCCACGCGCGGGAACGCCCGCGGCGCGGATGCCGCAACTGGACCGGCAGATCGTCAGGGAGCGGGCCGCGCGCCTGCGCCATGAGGGCGAAGCGGCGCTGACGGCGCGCTTTCAGGCCATGATCGGCAGCACAAGAGAAATCCTGGTCGAGAAAGGTAATATCGGCCACACAAGCTGCTTCGCACCGGTCAGATTTGAAGGCCAGGCGCCGCAGGGCGCCCTGGTCAATCTCGCCCTCACCGGAACGAAAGCGGGAAAGCTGACCGGGCGGCTGGCAGAATGAAGGAGTTTGGGACCCAGCCCGCGGAGGAAGCCGGCCTGCTCGCGCGGCTGAAACAGGGTCTGGGCAAATCCGCTGCAGGCCTGACCGGCTTTTTCACCAGGAAGAAACTAGACGCCGCCACCATTGCCGAACTCGAGGACATGCTGATCCGCTCCGACATGGGATCGGCCCAGGCGCACAGCCTGGCGCAGGCGGTCGCCCGGGACCGTTACGACGCCGAGATCGAGCCTGCCGCGCTGCGCGCCCTTCTGGCCCGCGAGATCGCCGGCGCGCTCGGCGGGATCGAAAAACCGCTGATCCTCGACCCCGGCAAGAAACCCTTTGTGATCCTGGTTGCCGGCGTTAATGGCACCGGCAAGACCACGACCATCGGCAAGCTGGCGCGCCGTTTCGGCAAAGAGGGCCATAAGGTGATGCTGGCGGCAGGCGACACGTTCCGCGCGGCGGCCATCGAGCAACTGGGCGTCTGGGCGGCGCGCGCCGGGGCGGCTTTTGTGTCTACCCGGCCGGGCGGCGATGCGGCGGGCCTTGCGTTCGAGGCGTTGGAAAAAGCCCGGGCGCAAAAAATGGATGTCCTGATCATCGACACGGCAGGAAGGCTCCAGAACAAGGCGGACCTGATGGCAGAGTTGGAAAAAATCGCCCGGGTGATCAAGAAGCTCGATCCTTCCGCGCCCCACGCCATGCTTCTGGTGCTGGACGCCACCACCGGCCAGAACGCAATATCGCAAGTGGGCGCATTCGGCAGCAGCGTCCCCCTCACCGGCCTGATCATGACCAAGCTCGACGGGACCGCCAAAGGCGGCATATTGGTGGCGCTGGCGGCGAAATTCGCGCTGCCCGTCCATTTCATCGGGGTAGGCGAAGGCGAGGACGATCTTATGTCATTTGATGCCACCAATTTCGCCAAGGCGCTGACCGGAGCCGCATGAGTCCGCAAACCCGCCGTCAGCTGCTGGACTTGGGCCCCGCAATCGTGTTTTTTGCGGCTTTCGAGTATCGGGGCATTTTTGTCGCCACCGGCGCCGTCATGATTGCCGCCTTGGTGGCGCTCGGCATCGGCTTTGCGATGGAGAGGCGGCTGTTGCCGATGCCGCTTTTCACAGCGTTGCTGGTGCTGATTTTCGGCGGGCTGACGCTTTATCTGAAGAACGAGATGTTCATCAAGATAAAGGTGACAATTCTCTACTGTTTTTTCGGCGCGATCCTGCTGGGCGGCATGGCCTTCAAGCGCTTGTTCATCAAATATGTTTTCGCCCAGGCCTTCGAACTGGACGAACCCGGCTGGCGGCAACTGACTTGGCGCTGGGGTCTGTTCTTTCTCGCATTGGCATTGCTCAACGAGTTGGTGTGGCGCAATGCCTCAACCGCGGCGTGGGTCACATTCAAGGTGTGGGGCATCATCCCGTTGATATTCCTGTTTGCTTTGGCGCAGACGCCTTTTGTGATGAAACATCACATCGAACCCGGCAAAAACCCGGACTGACAATTTTTCCGGCATCATTTCCTGCCCGGCAGGCGGTACCCTCTGTCCACGGAATATCCGCCCAACGCAACAGATATGCGTGCCCGCGCCGCGCATACAATGCTTTGTGTCTTTTCAAGACACAAACGCAGACGCAAAAAATTTCCGCCCCTTCCCTGATCGGAGCCGGACAATTCGCATATCGCGGCGACAGGAACTTCCCTTGTCCAAAAGCGCGTTTAAGGCTGGCGCAATCGCGCGGCATGATGTTTAGTGTCGGCTCTTTTCGCGAATGAATTTCCCCTTTGTAATTTTTCCCGCTGGACGCTGTGTTCGGAATTTCAGGAGTGGTGAATGATCAAGGGGGCGCGCAAGGGCAACGGGGGGTTCGAACTCTCTGAAGCGCCGTCGCACCTCATTCGCCGCTGCCAGCAATTTTACGGCGACCTCTATGCCCGCGAATCCGGCACGCGGGAATTGACCAAGCAGCAATACACATTGCTGTGTGCGCTGGAAAATAATGACGGCGCCAGCCAGACCGTGCTGGTGGAGATCACCGGCATCGACCGTTCCACCCTGGCCGAAATGGTGCGGCGGATGCTGGAAAAAGGCCTGTTGTCGCGGGAGCGGACCGAGGAAGACCAGCGCGCCAATGCCGTGGCGATCAGCCCGGCTGGCCGCAAGGCGCTACGCTCGGCGCGCAATGCCTCCGACCGGGCGGAAAAAGCACTGCTCGAAGCCCTTCCCATTCCTGACCGGCAGAAATTTGTCCGTTCTCTGGCCCAGATCGCGGAAGCGGGCGATAGCTTCGCCGCCAATGGCGGCGCAAAGCCGCAACGCTCGGCCCGGCGCAGCAAACGCGTGTAATTGCGAAATGAAGGATTTGGCCTGCCCTTTTTTTAAAGGGCCTGGCGCTTTGCTGCCTGAGGCCAACAGCGCCTGAATTAAATTTTAATGTCCAGCAGACTGCCTGGGCGCGCCGCCGGGGATGCCTCCGGTGCGGGCCCGGCCGCGGGCGCGGCGGGTTTTGGCAATGTGAGAGGCGCAAAGCCTTCTTTTTCCATGGCAGCGGCGAAGGCCGCGGCCGGCGTGAAATGGACGGTCTGAAATTTGGTCTGCGCCTCGCGGGCGGCCTGTTGGGCGGCAATAACGGTGGCGCTGATCTGCATGGCCGCAGCCTCGCAAAACAGGGTTAGCAATGGATTAAGACGCCAGCTAGGACGCCAGTTTGGCCTTTTGCATCGCGGGCAGAAGCTGGCCGCTCAATGCTTCGGGGGTCAGAGGACCCACCAGCTTGAAACGCACGATCCCCTTGCCATCCACCACATAGGTTTCCGGCACGCCATAAACACCCCACTGGATGCCCTCGGCGCCATTGCCGTCATCAACGATACGGCTGAAGGGATTGCCCAGCTCCTTGAGGAAGGCGCGGCCCGCGCCGGGCTGACGTTCTTCATAATCCACGCCGTAAAGCGCGACACCGGGCATGTTCGACAAACCCATCAATTGTGCATGTTCCATGCGGCAGGGCACGCACCAGGAGGCGAAAAAATTGACCACGGTGACATGGCCGCTTTCGAGGTCGGCGCTGGAAAAGCCTGGCGTCGCGTCATCCATGGCGGCCAGGGCAAGGGCGGGCGCGGGTTTGTCGATCAGGGCCGAGGGCAACACATCGGGCGCCGGCATGATGAGGCTTTTGAACAGGAAAAAGGCCAGCATCAAAAAGCCCAGCACGGGCACAGCATAAACAAGGCGCTTCATTCTTTTTTCTCTTCCAGCGCCTTCAGCCGCGCTTTCGCCCCAGCATAATCTTTCATGGTCCAGGCCACAGCCCCGATCAATCCCAGCGCCGACACGGCATAGGCCGGCCAGACAAAAGCGGCATACCCACCCATGGCCCAGAAACTCATGCACCCTCCTGCATCAGGGTGCGCGCCCGCCGGTTCAAGATCTCAGTGCGGATGCGCAGCATCCAGAGGGTCAGGAACAGAAATCCATAACCCGCCCACATCACCAGCAGCGGCCAGAGAAACACCGGCGCCAGCTTGCCGCTGATGATGCTCTCGCCCTGGTGCAGCGTGTTCCACCATTCCACCGAATAGACGATGATCGGCAGATTGACCGCGCCGATCAGCGCCAGGATGGCGGCGGCGCGGGCGGCGCGGATCTCGTCCTCGATCGCGTTCCACAACGCCATGTAACCCAGATAGAGGAACAGCAGGATCAGGAAGGACGTCAGCCGCGCGTCCCACACCCAATAGGCGCCCCACATCGGCCGGCCCCATAGCGAGCCGGTGATCAGGCCCAGCGCGGTGAACAGCGCGCCGAACGGGGCGGCAGCCCTGGCCGCGACATCGGACAAGGGATGGCGCCAGACCAACGAGAACAGCGAGGTGACCGCGATCAGGCCATAGACGCTTTCCGCCATGATGGCGGCGGGGACATGGATGAACATAATGGTGACCGTCATGCCCTGCTGGTAATCGGGCGGCGCCGTGAGGCTCATGAACAGGCCCACCGCGATGGCAACAACGCTGGCGGCAGCGGTGTAGGGCAGCAGCGCCGCGGAGAGACGCATGAATTCGCGAGGATTGGCGTAGCGGAATATGTTCGGCATCGGGCTCAGCTCGACAAATTCAGCCGCACGCTGGCGGCGGCGGCAAAGGGACTTAGCAGGCAGGCGGCGATGGCAAAAGCCGCCAGGAGCGTAAGCCCTTCGGAAGGCGGCCTGCCATCCAGCATCGCGGCCACCGCGCCGGCGCCGAAAACCACGGCGGGCGTCAGCAGCGGCAGGATGATCAGCGGCAAGATCAGCCCGCCGCGCTTGAGCGAAAGGGTCAGGCTGGCGCCGATGGCGCCCACCGCGCTGACCGCTGGGGTGCCGATCAACAGGGAAACAAACAGCACCAGGGTCGCGGCGGCGGGCAGGTTGAACAACAGCGCCAGAAGCGGCGAGATCAGGGTAAGAGGCAGGCCGGTGGAAAGCCAGTGCGCCAGAATCTTGGCCAGCGAGACGCTTTCCAGCGACAAGGGCGACAGCGCAATCACATCCAGGCTGCCATCCTCGAAATCGCCCTGGAACAGCCGGTCCAGCGACAACAGCGCCGCCAGCACCGCTCCCACCCACAAGACGCCGCCCGCCACCCGCGCCAGCAGCTTCAGGTCCGCGCCGATCCCCAGCGGCACCAGCGTCGCCACCAGGGCGAAAAAGCCCAGCGCCAGGGCCGCGCCGCCGCCACTGCGCGCCGCCAGGCGCAGGTCGCGCATCAGAAGGGCGTTGAAAGCACTCATAACCGGCCCCTCTTCATAGCCTGATAGCCGCATTGCCAAGGCTCAGGGGATCATGAGTGGCGGCGATCAGAATACCGCCCTGCGCGCAGTGCCGGGCCATCAGGCGCGCCATCAGCGCCTGGCCGTCGCTATCCAGCGCCGCGAAAGGCTCATCCAGCAGCCAGAGCGTCCGCTTGGCCAACACCAGCCGCGCCAGCGCCAGCCTTCGCTTCTGCCCAGCGGAGAGAAAGCGGCAAGGAAAATCCTTTTGCCGCGCTAGCCCCACTTCATCCAGCGCGGCGTCCGCGTCGGTCTTGCCGCGATAGAGATGGGCAAAAAAAATCAGTTGCTCGATCACGGTCAATTGCGGCTTGAGGCCATCCTGATGCCCCAGCCAGCCGACAACGCGCCCACGTTCCTCGGCGTCGTCGCTTTCGCCGCTGGTGGTCTTGAGTACCAGGCGCCCGGAGCGCGGAGCAAGAAAACCCGCGATTAGGCGCAGCAGCGACGTTTTCCCCGCGCCATTGGCGCCTTCCACAGCCAGCCCCTGGCCCGCGGCAAGCTGGAACGACAGGCCCTCAAACAGGGTGCGATCCCCCCGCGCGCAGGCGAGGTTCTCGGCGGTGAGGGACAAAATCATGCGGATTTCATTACATCCTCACCGCCTTTGACACCAGCACGCGAACGCTGGCGCGAGGAATTTTGCGGCGTGAGCAGGAGCGCCTAGCGATGTGCACTGAAACGTGCATGAGCGGTCCGTAGCGACAGCGTGCGGACGCGACGAACTCACGACGCAAAAGAACCGCGCTAGTACATATGCTGTCCGCCATTGATCGACATAGTCGAACCGGTGATAAACCCACCCTCGTCCGCCACCAGGAACAGCACGCCGCGGGCAATTTCCTCAGCATGGCCCAGACGGCCCACCGGGATTCTTGCCACGATCTTGGCCAGCACTTCCGGCGGCACCGCGGCCACCATGTCGGTGTCGATATAACCCGGCGCGATGGCGTTGACAGTGATGCCCTTGGCGGCGCCTTCCTGGGCCAGCGCCTTGGTGAAGCCGTGAATGCCCGATTTGGCGGCGGCGTAATTGACCTGGCCATACTGGCCGGCTTGACCGTTGATCGAGCCGATATTGACGATGCGCCCGAAGCTGCGCGCCAGCATGCCGTCCCAACCTGCCTTGCACATGTTGAAACAGCCGCCGAGATTGGTGTCGAGCACCTCGTCCCAGCCCTGGCGATTCATTTTCTTCATGGTGGCGTCGCGGGTGATGCCGGCATTGTTGACGATCACTTCGACCGGGCCGAGTTCGGCTTCGACTTTTTTCATCCCCGCCACGCAGTCGTCGAAAGACGAGACGTCCCATTTGTAAGCCGCGATGCCGGTGCGCGCTTCAAAGGCCTTGGCGCGCGCGTCATTGCCGGCGTAATTCGCCGCCACACTGTAGCCGGCATTTTTCAGCGCCACCGAAATTGCTTCGCCGATACCGCGCGTGCCGCCCGTGACCACCGCTACCCGTGCCATGAATTTTTCCCCGCTCTGCTTGGATTTGGATTAGGGCAGCAATCGCCATGCGTTTCAAACGAAACGCGATGCTGCATTGCGCCAATTCGTCAGCTTATTTCTTAATCAACGCTCAACTGTGAGCGCGATGCCCATGCCGCCGCCGATGCACAATGTGGCGAGGCCCTTCTTGGCGCCGCGCCGGCCCATTTCGTACAGCAGGGTGGTCAGCACCCGCGCCCCCGAGGCGCCAATGGGATGGCCGATGGCGATGGCGCCGCCATTGACGTTCACTTTGGCGGTGTCCCAACCCAGCTCCTTGTTGACGGCGCAGGCCTGGGCGGCGAAGGCCTCATTGGCCTCGATCAGATCCAGGTCGGCGGCCTTCCAGCCCGCCTTCTGCAAAGCTGCCCGGGAGGCCGGGATCGGTCCGGTGCCCATCACGCTGGGGTCGACGCCGGCCTGCGCCCAACTGGCGATGCGGGCGAGCGGCGTCAGTCCCCGGGCGGCGGCATCCTTGGCGCTCATCAGCACTAGCGCCGCGGCCCCGTCATTGAGGCCCGACGCGTTGCCGGCGGTCACGGTGCCATCCTTGGCGAAGGCGGGCTTGAGACCGGTCATTGCCTCATAGGTGGCGCCATCGCGGATATATTCGTCGGTGTCGGTCACCACATCGCCCTTGCGGGTCTTGACCGTCACGGCGGCGATCTCATCCTTGAAGCGTCCGGCCTTGCGGGCCGCCTCGGCCTTGTTCTGGGAGGCAACCGCGAAACGGTCCTGGTCCTCGCGGGTGATCTGAAATTCCCTGGCCACATTCTCGGCCGTGGTGCCCATGTGATAGCCGTTGAAGGCGTCCCACAACCCGTCCCGGATCATGGTGTCGATCATGCTGAGATCGCCCATCTTCTGCCCGGCCCGCAGATAGGCCGCGTGGGTCGACATGCTCATGGATTCCTGGCCGCCGGCAACCACGATGCGGCTATCGCCGTTTCTTATCGCCTGGGCGCCCAGGGCCACGGCGCGCAGTCCCGAGCCGCACACCATATTGATGCCCCAGGCCGGGGTGGCGATGGGAAGTCCGGCGGCGATCGAGGCCTGGCGGGCGGGATTCTGTCCCTGGGCTGCGGTCAAAACCTGGCCCAGGATCACTTCGCTCACCTCACCGCCATCCACCTTGGCCCGTGCCAATGCGGCGCGGACGGCAACCTCACCCAGCTTATGCGCTGGCAAAGCCGCGAAAGCGCCATTGAAGGAACCCACCGGCGTGCGCGCGGCCGAAACGATCACGACTTCTTCCACCAAAGCCTCCTGACAGGGACAACGCCCCGTATGTAGCGCAAATTGCCGCGATTGCGAGGCCCATGGTTACCGCAGGATTATGCCACTGAAAACAACGACTTAAATTTATGCTGCGCAGCATTTTTTTGCTGCGGTTGCTAAAAAGGCGCTGGACGGCGGAGAAAGAGTGATGTTGTGTTGCGCCTGCAAAGCCGCCGAGGGGCGGTAAAAACAGGTGGGAATTGTGTCGGAAGAAAAAGCCAGGGCCGAGGGGCCGGTCATCATCAAGAAATACGCCAATCGGCGTCTCTACAACACCCAGACTTCCAGCTATGTGACGCTCGATCATTTGGCTCTGATGGTCAAGGAAGGCACCGAATTCGAGGTGCAGGACGCGCGCAGCGGCGAAGACATCACCCGCTCGGTCCTGACCCAGATCATCTTCGAGGAAGAGGCCAAGGGAACCAATCTTCTTCCCATAAAATTTCTGCGCCAGCTGATCCGTTTTTACGGCGACAGCCTGCAGGCTTTCGTGCCCGGCTATCTGGACATGAGCATGGATAGCTTCACCAAGAACCAGGGCGCGATGCGCGACCGCATCGCCGAGGCGCTGGGCGGCGGCAACAATATGGTGGAAAATCTCACCCGGCAGAATCTGGCGATCTTCGAGCGCGCCATGCAGATGTTCACCCCTTTCAGCGGCATGGCGCGTCCCAAGGGAGAGGGAACACCCGAAGAAAAGGCGCAAAACAATGAAGTGGACGCTCTCAAAAAAGAAATGGACGCCATGCGGCGCCAGCTTGCCGAGCTGAGCCAGAGGAAGTGAACCGAGCCTTTCGGGGGGCCGCGCTTTTATTTTCGAGTCTTGCGCTTTTGGGCTGCGCTGGGCCGATGGGCCAGCGTGAGGCGGAACTTCGCGCCGGCCGCAGCCTGAAAAGTTTTTGCCAGCAAACCCCCTGCGGCACCCCGCGCCTGCTCAAGGCCCAGAAAATCAAGGATCGCTGGCTGGTGGATTTCGAGACGCCGGGCGGACTTTACACCGTGGCGGTGAACCGGAGCGGCGACACTGACGTCAGCGTCTGGGACAAGAATCCGGCCCGCTGACGGTCGTTATTTTTCTCACCTCTCTGCCAGAGCGCGATCCGGAAAAGTGGGTACCGGTTTTCCGTAGATCGCGCGACATTCAATAACCTAGAGCATAATCGCGATTCAACTAATCGCGATTATGCTCTAGGATTGACGCGTCCGTTCCGGAGGTTTTCATGCCGCGTCTTGTCCTTGCTTGCGCGATTTTCACGGCGCTCCTGGTCACGCCTGTTCTCGGGGCACAGGCGCTGGACGGCTGGGGCGCCTACAAATTCGGCCTGTCGCCCGACGCGGCGCGCGCGGTTCCGGGCATGACATTCGGTCCCTACGCGGCCAAGAATCTGTGGAATGAGAACAAGGGCGCCATGGGGGCAAAAAAGGAACCCCTGCTTTACGGGGAGCCCTATGCCTTCAATCTTTTCTTCGATTCCAATGAAAAGCTCAACGAAATCACCCTGGAAAACGAAATCAAATCCTCGCAATCCGGCTGCGAAAAAACCTTTCTCACCCTCTTGGCGCAGTTGGAAAAACCCTATGGCGGCTTTTCGGCGGTCAACCCGCAGCGCAAACGCAATGATAGCGACACCCCGCCCACCTCACTGGAATGGCGGGCCCAGGGCGCATCGCATTATGAGTTTGCCGCCGTTTCCTTTGCCGACGATTATGCCTTTGTCTGGAAGGCGCGCAAAACCGCTGGCGGGAATTACGTGGACATGTCCGCGACCTGGAGCGCCAAGCCGGATGATCCGTCGGCCCCCTGCATCACGACGATTGATTTCAGGGGCCGCGGCTGATCAAGCGTGCAACGGTTTCCGTCGGCCGCGCCTCGCCCTGAAGGCCTCGCGCCGCTACGGACCGCCAAGAAATCCTGAGCCCGCGACCAGAATAAATCAGCTTTTGGACCATACGGGGTCCAAAAGCGGCTCGCCGAAATGGAAGCCCTGGAAATAATCCACCCCGAAGCTTTGCAAGAGGCCGGCATCGGCATCCGATCCCACCCATTCCGCCACGGTCTTGAGACCCAGATTCTTGGCCAGGCCCACCAGGGTGCGCACAAAGACCTGGTTCTCCGGGCTCTCGGCGAGATTCTCCACATAGGAGCCGTCGATCTTCACCGTATCGACATGCAGCATCTGCAGGTTGCGGAATGAGGTATAGCCGGCGCCGAAATCGTCAATCGCCACCCGCACGCCCAATTCCTTGAGCTGGGTGATGAAGCGGGCATTCTCCTCGAAATGGTGCAGGGCCGCCGTTTCCGTCAGTTCGACAATCAGCCGGCTCGCCACCTCGCCATTCCCGCCGATGTAATCCACGAAACTCTGCAGCCAGGCCGGATCATCCGCCGCGGTGCCCGAAACATTGACCGCCAGCGTCAGGCTCTTGTGCGCCTTCAGCCGGGCGGTGACGGTTTCCAGGGCAAAACGGTCCACCAGATGCACAATACCCATCTGCTCGGCAGCGGGCACGAAATAGCCCGCGGTCATCACCTGGCCGTCGGGACGCACCATGCGCAGCAGACTTTCGTAATGGCTGATGCGGCGCGACTTGGCGCCGATGATGGGCTGGTAGGCCAGCTTCAGCCTGTTTTCCTTGAGCGCCGCCACAATCTCATCGGCGATGTTCATCTGGCGCAAACGGCCGGTTTCGCGCTGGGGAGAATGTTCATAGACGGCATAGCCGTCGCGGCCGCGCTCGCGCGCCTTGTCCAGCGCCTCTTCGGCGCGCAGCATGGCTTCCTGGCTGTTGTTCGCAGCCCCCGGCAGCCACACCGCGCCGACCGAGCAGGTGGCGGCAACCTGGCCGCCGCGCGTATCGATCACATTATCCCGCACCGCTGAGCGCAGGCGCGCCGAGACGATTTCGATCTCGCGATCGCTGCAATTTTTCAGGATGACGCCGAATTTGTTGCCGGCGGTGCGGCCGATAACGTCGCTGCCGCGCAGGGAGCGGGCCAGGCGTTCGCCGACGCCGACGATCACTTCCTCACCGACATCGAAGCCGAAACCGTCATTGATCATGGCAAGCCGGTCCACCGAGGCGACAATGAAGGCGCAATGACGGTTTTCCTCCTTGGCCTTGTCGATCGCCAGGGCCAGTTCGGCGCGCAGCGCGTTGCGGTTGAGATGGCCGGTGAGTTCGTCACGGGTGGCCAGATAAGTCAGGCGCTGATGCTCGCGCGCCCGTTCGGTGGTTTCGCGCAAGAGGCCGATCAGCCGCTCGGCGCGGCCGTCCCCGCCGGGGATGCGCGAACCGGACATAGTGAAGTTCAGCGGTCCCATCGCCGAGGCGATCTCGATTTCGATCTGGAAGGCGGTGGCATAATGCGAACGGGTGTCGAGAATATTCTGCAAAGACCCGCGCTTTTCCTGCGGGATGCTGTCGATCAGGATCTGGGCGCGGTTGTTGTCGAGATGCAGCGGCAACACCTGGAGCGCGCCGTCCCAAATGATGGTGCCATCCGACACGTTCCAATCGAACACCGCAGCGCCCGCCGCTTGCGCGGCCAGCCGCAAGCGCATGTTTTCGTGCACGGCGCCGAGTTCGACACCCGTTTCCGTGCGGCGTTCCTTTTGAAGCTTTTGCTTCAGCACATCACCATCCCCGGCCAGTTTTCCCGACCCCTTGCGGCGATAGTGCCCTGTTACGCTTTAAGAACCGGTAACCCGTGGCGCGGAACGGACGGCGCGGGGTTTGCGTTGTCCGCCTCTTATGAGGCCGATTACCGAGGCAAATCCGAACTGGCAGGGACGCGTTGCCAACGCCGCCTGGCGCGCCCGCGCGTTGCAAAAGCCTTGCAACGCCAGCGCCTTGCATGGTGAATCGCAGCCGAATCCCGATGACCGGCAACAGCAGCCGGATGGCCCTGCATCGTATTGTCTGCGCCAGAGCGGGACGGAAGACCCTGTACCATTCCGGTACGCAACCCGCCTGACGGCACCCTTCACCGCCCAGCTTCTCGGACAGATCATGCCCGATCCCGAACGCCGCGCCTCAGCCGCGCAGGCCTATGAGCGCGAGACGGCCGGGCTTCGCCTCGGTTTCGACCAGCGGCTGTGAGGCGCGGGCCGCGCCGATCAGGGCGGCGGCGAAAAACATGTCCGCCAGAAAGAGCGTTCCCGCCATCAGCGCCATGCCGCCGCACAGAAGCGACAGCGCCGCCATCAGTGACAGCAGGGCGTGGGGCCGCTTTGCCGCGAACGCGCTGATCCCCGCCGCCAAGGTCAGTGAAACACCGAGCAGCTGGCAGCCAAGCGCATAGACAGCGGCGCCGGACAAAACGGCGGCAAGGCCTGCGCCCAGCGAAAGCCCGAGCGCCAGCGTGGCCGCGCCCGCCGGAACCGGCCGCGCCAGAAAGGCGAGCAGCCCCAGCCCCAGGGCGGTGGCGCCCAGGCTGGCGGCGATCAGCGCCACGGCCGGCGCGATGGAGGAATATTGCGGCAGCAACAGTCCCAGCATCCGGGCCGCCGCCAAGGCCGCGAACAGCATGGCGGCGAAGCGAATATTGACCCTGGACGGGGCCCAGGCCCGAGCTGGCAGCACCCAGGCGCTTACACAGGCGGCGAAGAGCAGCAGCGGGGTCAGCGAATCAAAAACAAAAGCCATGCCGAATCATAGAATCGGCATGGCTTTTATTCCATCCGTCTGCGGAGGTTTTCAGGCCGCCAGCAGATTGCGTAGGACATACGGCAGGATGCCGCCATTCTTGTAATACGACACTTCGTCCGCGGTCATGATCATCAGCACCAGCGGCAAATTCACGGTCTTGCCGCCGGAATAATGGATGGTGGCATTGACCCGCATGCGGGGCTTCAGATCGCCCGACAGGCCGGGAATATCGATGATCTCACGGCCGGTCAGATTGTAGTCCTTGCGGCTTTTGCCCGCCTCGAAACAGAAAGGCGCCACCCCCATGCCAATCAGGTTGGAGCGGTGGATGCGCTCGAAGCTTTCGGTGATCACCGCCCGCACGCCCAGAAGCTTGGGGCCCTTGGCTGCCCAGTCGCGGGAAGAGCCGGTGCCATATTCCTTGCCGCCTATCACCACGGTGTCCAGTCCCGCCGCCTTGTAGCGCTGGGCCGCGTCGAAGATGGACAGGATCTCGCCCTCGCCCGCAATATCGGCGTAATAAACGGTGTTGCCGCCTTCCTTGCCGCCCATCATCTCATTGCGGATGCGGATATTGGCGAAGGTGCCGCGCTCCATCACTTCGTCATTGCCGCGGCGCGAACCATAGGAATTGAAATCCTTTTGCGCCACCTGATGCCCTGACAGATACACACCTGCGGGCGCGGTCGGCTTGATATTGCCAGCGGGTGAGATGTGGTCGGTGGTGATGGAATCGCCGAACACCGCCAGCACCCGCGCGCCCTTGATTTCTTTCACTGGCGCAGGCCTCAGCTGCATGCCGTCGAAATAGGGCGGGTTCTTCACATAGGTCGAGGCCTTGTCCCATTGATAAGTCTGGCCCTTGACCAGCTTGACCTTCTTCCAGTTGCTGTCGCCATCAAACACATTGCCATAGCGGGTCTTGAAGCTGGAGGCTTTCACCGCCTTGGCGATGGCGGCGCTGATTTCCTTGGGGCTGGGCCAGATTTCCTTCAGATAGACCGGCTCATTCTTCCGGTCATAGCCGACCGGTTCCTTGGTGAGGTCCATATTGACCGAGCCGGCCAGGGCATAGGCCACCACCAAGAGCGGCGAGGCGAGGTAATTGGCCCGCACCTGGGGATGCACCCGTCCTTCGAAATTGCGATTGCCGGAAATAACCGCGGCGGCCACCAGATCGGCCTCGTTGATGGCCTTGGACACCGGATCGGGCAAGGGGCCGGAATTGCCGATGCACGTCGTGCAGCCATAACCGGCCAGGGTAAAGCCGAGCTTGTCCAGCGCCTTGTCCACGCCCGCTTTCTTCAGATAGTCGGTGACCACCTGCGATCCGGGGGCCAGCGAGGTCTTCACCCAAGGCCGGACCTTGAGGCCGCGCTTGACCGCCTTGGCGGCCAGAAGCCCCGCGCCCATCATCACCGAGGGATTGGACGTGTTGGTGCAGGAGGTGATCGCCGCGATCACCACATCGCCATGGCCGATGGAATGTTGCGAACCTTCCAGAGGCGCGCGCTTGTTGGCGCTGTCTTCCTTCTTGAAGGTGGTCATCAGGGCCTGGGCGAAATTGGCGGCGATGCCGGACAGCGACACGCGATCCTGCGGCCGCATCGGGCCGGCCATGCATGGTTCGACCGTGTCCATGTCCAGCGTCAGCGTATCGGTGAAGACCGGATCGGCGCTTTTGGCGGTCCGGTACAGCCCCTGCGCCTTGGCGTATTTTTCCACCAGCGCGACCCGGGCCGGTTTGCGCGCGGTATTTTTCAAAAAGCGCACGGTTTCCCCGTCCACCGGAAAGAAGCCGCAGGTGGCGCCGTATTCCGGCGCCATATTGGCGATGGTGGCGCGGTCCTCCAGCGACAATTCATCCAGGCCCGGTCCGTAATATTCCACGAACTTTCCCACCACGCCTTTCTTGCGCAGCATTTGGGTGACGGTCAGCACCAGATCGGTGGCGGTGACGCCCGGGCGCAATTTGCCGCTGAGTTTGAAGCCGATGATTTCCGGGATCAGCATCGAGATAGGCTGGCCCAGCATCGCCGCTTCCGCCTCTATCCCGCCCACGCCCCAGCCCAGCACCGCCAGGCCATTGATCATGGTGGTATGGCTGTCGGTGCCCACCACCGTGTCGGGGAAAGCCACTTCGATATTTTTCTTGCCATCCTTCTGCTTTCGCACCCACACCGTCTCGGCCAGATATTCCAGATTGACCTGGTGGCAGATGCCGGTGCCGGGCGGCACGACCCGGAAATTGGCGAAGGCCTGCTGGCCCCAGCGCAGGAACTGATAGCGCTCGGCATTGCGCTCATATTCGACGGTGACATTCTTCTTGAAGGAATCGCGGCCGCCGAAATTATCGACCATCACGCTATGGTCGATGACCAGGTCCACTTCCGCCAAGGGATTGATCTTCTCGGGATTGCCGCCGAGATTTTTCATCGCGTCGCGCATCGCCGCCAGATCCACCACCGCCGGCACGCCGGTCAGGTCCTGCATCAACACGCGCGCGGGACGGAAGGCGATTTCGCGGTCCGAGGTCTTGTATTTCAGCCAGCCCACCACCGCCTCGATGTCGCCCTTGGTCACCGAATTTCCGTCTTCGTGCCTGAGCAGATTTTCCAGCAGCACCTTCATCGAATAGGGCAGCTTGGACGCCCCTTTGAGGCCGTTTTTTTCCGCCGCCGTCAGGCTGTAATAGACATAATTCTTGCTCCCCACTTTGAGGGTGCGGCGGCACTTGAAACTGTCGAGGCTTGGGGTCACGGGAGCGCCTTTTTGGAGGGGGCTGCGATGGTGGCGATGTAGTCAAAAACCACGCCAAAAGATAGCGGATACTATGACACTTCTTCGTTAATGCCTGTCCGGTGCGCCGCCTGCGGGATGACAGAAGCGCTCGGCTGGCCAACGCCCCAACCGCCTGTCAAATGCGAGTTTTGTCGTCCGGTGCGCCCGAAGACCCCGGTTCGCGGCCCTGGGCGGCCGCGAAACCGGCACAATATCGCCCAATTCCCGGGGCATGCTGACAGGTGAAGGGACGGATGCGGCGACACCCGAAACCGGGGCGCGGCATAGCGGGGCGGTAAGAAGTTTGATCATCGTGCGCGCCATGTTCGCCATTCTGCTGCTTGCCGCCGCCTCTTGTCCGGCGCTGGCGCAGAATGTTGCCGCGCCCCGTGACCCGATGAGCGCCCGGCTCTCGGCCGAGAAGGTCGGCGATGTCGAGACCGGCGCTTTCAGCGCGGGCGATAATCTCAATTTCACCCTCGATCCCTATGGCGACAAATATCTACTGCGCCTGGCCGATTCGCCGGAGCGCTATGTCCTGACCGTGGAGCGCATATTCCTGGGCGGGCGCATCCTGCATTATGACACCGGCGCGACGGCACTGCGCGTATCGGTATGGGGCGGCATGACGCTCTATACGGCCAGCGCGCCGGACGGCCTTCCCGCCACAAGGATCGGCGACGACGATGCGGTTCCCCGCGACCCTGTCAGCCATGACGATCTCGTCGCGGCCCTGGCGGACGAGGAAAGCCACCTGGCCTATACGCTGGGGCTGCATATTCGCTTCAGCGCGGAGCCGGCCGTGCTTGCGGCCGGTGAAGAAAACAGGGGCCTGGCCTTTGATGCCCTGGTGAGCGCGGAATCGGGCATTGAGCGCCTCGTCGCCACGCCGGGCGGCCGCCAGGCGCTGGCCAAAAAATTCGACATGATCAGGATTGTGAAAAGCGACAAGCCGGGCGTCACCGTATCGGGCAAGACGCTGACGGTGAGCTTCGTGCCCAGTGCGGGCGCGGCGGGACGGGCTTCCTCGCGCCAGGTGGCGCAGCAGCTTGGCAAGATGCTGCAAGTGGCGGAAGCTGGGTGAGGAGCGGCGCGCGAAGCGCGTGAGCAGGTCCAGTGGACCTGCGAAAGCGACGAACGCGCCGAGCTTAGGCGAGGCGCCGGGCGAATGCTCCGACCGAATACTTACTGAGGATTCCCGCGAGCTTTGCTGGCCCTCACGGCTCGAATTTATCCGGCGCCATTCCACTTGGCCCGTGCCTGATCGAGAAGATTGCATAAATCCGCATTGGCAATCTCCCACTGGTTGCCAAGGTCAACCCGATAAATTTTATCCGGGTCGTCGGGATTGCAATAAAACGCGACCGTGTACCAGGGTAGGCCTTTCGCGCGATGTGTTATAACTTGGAAAAGATTTATTTCGCTCCAGCCAAATTTGCGATTGGACAGCCTCGTTTTGCAAATCAAGCCGTGAGGAGAAAGCTCCAGAGTGTCTGGTCTGGCAAGTTTCCATGCATAATACGCTGAGCCAAAGACACATAAGGTTGTTACGAACAAAACGGATGTGGGCGGCGGCGTTTGCGCTGACAGGAAATCCAAGATGCCAATCGCTGCAATGCAGACACTTGCGAGAAATGCCCAGACAACTTTCGTTCGCGAGCTTCGCACTATAATCGGTGGTTGATTCAGGTTGCCCAGCATTGGCAGCGCCTCTTCGACTGAAGCCACAATAACACGATTTCACCGCCAGCCCGTCGGTCCCTAAAAGGGAATGTCCGCTTTGGGTCAGAAGCGGGTTAGAGTCTGTTGCTCGGCTGGTCCGGCCGTTCGCCTAAGCTCGCGGCGTTTGCCCCCTTTCGCGTGTCCACTGGACACGCTCACGCCCTTCAGGCGCCGGGAGCAAACCCCTCCGGCGCCATTTCAAATCCGGAGAATTCAAATCCAGGCGCCACGGTGCATCCCACCAGGGTATAAGCGCCAAGGCTTTTGGCCGCCTGCCATTCTCCCGCCGGCACCACCAACTGCGGTGCTTCGCCATTGGCCACATCCGGACCCAGAATATGCACGGTCTTTCCGATCTTCAGCTCCAACGGTGCGCCGCGGTAGAAATGCCAGACTTCGGCGGCGTCCACCCGGTGCCAGCGCGACGCTTCGCCTGCCTTGAGCAAAAAATAGATCGCTGTCGAGAAAGCGCGTCCGAGCGCGCAATCACGAAACGTCTCACGAAAATGCCCGCCTTCGGGATGAGGCTGGAGCCCAAGGCGTGCGATAAGATCGTCCGCTTCCGTAGTCATGTTACGCTTACGCGGCGGGGGCCAGGTGCCCCACCATGATCGCCATGGCGCTTGCCACCGAGCGCGCATCGTCCAGGGCGTTGTGACTGCGGCCGACAAAGGGCGCGCCCAGCTTGGGGCCGATGTCGCAACTGTGCAGGCCGCGCGGATCAATGCCCTGCTCGGCGAACCAGGTGCGCAGGTCATGGAAAACGCCGAGCGGCTTGACGTCCTTGATCCCATAGAGGCGGATATTTTCCTCCAGCACCCAGTCGTCATGGCCGAAGGCGCAGACGGGTCCCTCCCCCGCGAAATCCGCAAAGCGGTCATAGGCGTCGGCGAAATCCACGCCCCTTTGCGCCAGCATGGCATCCGAGATGCCGGTGAGTTTTTCAAAATAGAGTGAAAGATTCCCATTGATGCGGGGGCGCACCAGGACTTCGAATTCATCCAGGATCCGGAAATTTGCGCCGTCCAGCCTGACCGCGCCGATCTGCACCACCTCCTTGAACTCGCCGGGGCGCAGCCAGTGACTCGGCATCGAGCATTCCCAGGCGGTGAATTCGAGATCGAATATCGTGAGTGCGGGAACCGGCCAATTTTTCGGCAGGGGCCAATTCTTCGACAGGGATATGGGGCGCATTACTGTCATGGTCGCGCGAATCACTTTATGGATGCGGCATTAAGCCATTGTTAATGCCGTTTTGCCGAGTTTGACGCCGAATTTCGGGGCTTCTTCATGGCGCTGACAGACAGCAATCAGTCCCTGCCTCTGGCAATTCCCGCGGCCCTGTCTCTTTCCGGCAAGGCGCTTGGGCGTCTGCCGGAAATCCACGCCGAGGCCTCCGAAACCGCTTGCCTCGCCCGGTTTCTGCGTTCGGCGGTCAGCGCCGGCGCATTGTTGACCCTGCTCGCGGGCCTGGCTTTGATTTTCGCTGGCGGCGGCGGCTTGCCGCAGGAATTTGCCTGGTCGCTGCTTGTGCTGGCCGGGATCGGCGCGATGGTACGCTCCTATATCAAATCCACCGCTCAGGCTTTTGACCGCGCGCCCATGCGCGAAGCCGCCAAGGATTTGCGCGCCGTGCTGTTCTATGCCGGCTTTGCCTGGGGATCGGGCGCCTTCCTGCTTCTGGGCAATGATCCGGTTCCGATTGTTGGGCTGTGCTTCGCGGTGCTGCCTTCTGTCCTGCTGCTGCCCCTGCTCAGGGACTGGATCGCCGGTTTGAGCTTTCTGGCGCCGGTGACGGTCCTCAGTGCCGCTTCGATCCTGCTTGAACCCTGGGGCGACGCCGGTGTTGCACTTGTCATGCTGCTGGTTGTGCAGGGCAGCATTGCGATGGGGCTTGCTTTGTCGGGGCGGCCGCGCGCCACTATGCCCGGTGGCCTCTCGTTACGCTGATACCGGCATTACGCTGACACGCTCCGTCTGTGAATGATAATAACAGGCCGCCGGCTTCGCGGCCGCCAACCTTGCAGGTTCAACACCATGGCGAAACCCGACAACAGCGAACTCGCGCGACAACGCCTTGAGGAGGCGCGTGCGATCGCCGCCAAACAGAATGACGCGGCGCTGGCGGCCTTCTTCGATGCGCTGTTCGGCGGCGTGGATGCCGACGATATCCTGATGTGGGACGCCGCGGCGCTGGCAAAAATCGCGGCCGGCGCCAAGGGCGTTCTGGATCTGCATGATTTCGGCCAGATCGACGTCAAGCTGCTGCCCGGCCCCTCGCCTGCAGAGCCGGAGGACATGCTGGTCGCGATCAATGACGACCGGCCTTTCCTGTTCGATTCCGCGCTGCGCGCCGCCGGCGCGGCGGGGGCGCGCATCCGCGCCGCCTTCCATCCTATCGTCACCTATGAAGGCACCGCCACCAGCGTCATAGTTCTGATGCTGGATGTGGTGGGCAATCGCGACGGCCTGGTCACCTTCATGCTCAGGGCCTTCGGCCAGGGCATTCTGGCGGTGCGCGACTGGAAAGACATGCTGGCCCGGCTCAAGGAGACGCGCGAGGAACTCGCCGCCCATCCGCCCAAGGGCGGCGATGTGAGTGAGGATCTCGCCTTTCTCGACTGGCTGGCCGACAACCATTTCACCTTTTTGGGCGCCCGCGATTACCGGTTGGAAGCGGAAGGCGGCGAATATCGCCTCGAGCCGCTCGACATCACCGGGCTTGGCGCGCTGGCGGACGCGGGTGAGCGGGTGCTGCGCCGCCCATCCGACCCTCGCACACGCCAGTCGCGCATCCTGCCCCGCGAAGTGCTGGACTTTCTTAATGAACCCCAAGTCCTGATCGTCACCAAATCCAGCACCATGAGCCTGGTGCATCGCCGGGTGCATATGGATTATGTCGGCGTCAAAACCTTCGACGCCAAGGGCGCCTTCAGCGGCGAACATCGCTTTGTTGGCCTCTTCACGTCGGGCGCCTACAGCCTCAGCCCGGGCCAGATTCCGCTCCTGCGCCGGAAGATCGCGGCGGTGGCCAAGCGAGCAAGCCTCAGTCCCACCAGCCATGACGGCAAGGCGCTGGCCCATATTCTGGATACCTATCCGCGCGACGAACTGTTCCAAATTTCCGAGGACGAACTCTATGCCACCGCGATGGGCATACTGCGCCTGGGAGGGCGGCCCAAGGTGCGGCTGTTCCTGCGCTTCGACCGCTTCGACCGCTTCGTCACGGCGCTGCTCTTTGCGCCGCGTGACCATATCGATGGCGCGGCGCGGACGCGCATTCACGCCCTCCTCGCCAAGGCCTTGAACGGCCGCACCTCGGCCTCCGACATGGCGATTGATGAGAGCGGGCTGGTCCGCGTCCATTACATCATGGGGCGCAATCCCGGGCCGCGCCCGAAAGCGGACATCGGGGCGCTGGAACATGACATCACCGAGACGCTGAAGACCTGGGACGATGCCTTTGTCGAGGCGATGAGCGCCCGCCACGGCCGCAGCGAGGGCGCCCGGCTGGCGGCGGCGCGGGACGCCAAATTCTCACCCGGCTATCAAAGCCAATTTCCGGCGCATGACGCGGTGCGCGACCTGGAAGTTCTGGAAAAACTTTCCATAAGCAACGATCCGGTCAAGGTTTCCGCCAGCGTCTGGCGCCGCGAGGGCGATGCCGCGCCGGTGATCCGCCTGAAACTGCATGTGGTGGGCGAAATCTTGCCGCTCAGCGCCACCTTGCCGGTGTTCGAGAATCTCGGCCTGAATGCAGTGGCGGAAGACAATTTTCCGCTGACCTTCAAGCGCGATGATGGCTGGACCGCCGAAGCGGTGATCCTGGATTTCCTGATGGAGCGCGCCGACGGCCAGCCGGCCCGGCTGGACGATATCCGCGAGCCCCTGGAAGTCGCATTCCGCGCCGTGATCCGCGGACAGGTGGAAAGCGACAATCTGAACCGGCTGGTGATGGGCGCCGGGCTGGACTGGCGCGACATCACCATCCTGCGCGCGGTGGCGAAATTCCTGCGCCAGGCCGCCATTCCTTTCAGCCAGGACTATATGGAACAGGCGCTGAACCGCAATCCGGACATCGCCGCGTTGCTGGTCGAACTTTTTGCCGCCCGCAATCATCCCATCGACGCCAGTGACGCGGCGGCGGGCAAAGCGGCGGAGCGCATCGAGGCGGCATTGCGCGACGTGCCAAGCCTGGATGATGACCGCATCCTGCGCCGTTTCCGCAATGTGATCGAGAATATCCTGCGCACCAATTTCTGGCAGGAAGGCGGCGCGCGTCCCGCCCTGGCGTTCAAGCTGGATTCCCAGAAGCTCGATGAGTTGCCCGCGCCCCGGCCATGGCGCGAAATCTTCGTTTATTCCCCGGTGATGGAAGGGGTGCATCTGCGCTTCGGCAAGGTGGCGCGCGGCGGCATTCGCTGGTCCGACCGGCGTGAGGATTTCCGCACCGAAATTCTCGGCCTGGTAAAGGCGCAGCAGGTCAAGAATGCGGTGATCGTGCCGGTGGGCGCCAAGGGCGGTTTTTTCCCCAAGATCATGCCGGTGGGCGGCACCCGCGAAGAGATCATGGCGATGGGCGTCGCCGCCTATAAGATGCTCATCAACGCCCTGCTCGATGTCACCGACAATCTGAAACCTGATGGCGGTATCGTGCCGCCGGCGGACGTCAAGCGTCATGACGGCGACGATCCCTATCTGGTGGTGGCGGCCGACAAGGGCACCGCGACGTTTTCCGACATCGCCAATGGCATCGCGGAAAGCCGCGGCTTCTGGCTGGGCGACGCCTTCGCCAGCGGCGGCAGCCATGGCTATGACCACAAGAAAATGGGCATCACCGCGCGCGGCGCCTGGGAAGCGGTCAAGCGCCATTTCCGCGAACTCTCCCGTGACATCCAGAAAGAGGATTTCACCGTCATCGGCGTGGGCGACATGTCGGGCGACGTGTTCGGCAACGGCATGCTGCTTTCCGAACATATCCGGCTGCTGGCGGGCTTCGATCACCGCCATATATTCCTTGACCCGTCCGCGCCGACAGGCGCGGACGATGGGGCGCCGTTCAAGGAACGCCAGCGGCTCTTCGCCCTGCCCCGCTCCAGCTGGGACGATTACGACAAGTCGTTGATCGGCAAGGGCGGCGGGGTCTTCGCGCGATCGCTGAAGGAAATTCTCCTGACGCCGGAGGTCCAGGCGCTGATCGGCAGCGACGCCAAAAGCCTGTCGCCGCCGGCCCTGATCAATGCGCTTTTGAAAGCCAAAACCGATCTTCTCTGGTTCGGCGGCATCGGCACCTACATCAAGGCATCGAGCCAGAACAATCTGGATGTCGGCGACCGCGCCAATGACGCGCTGCGCGTCAATGGCAGGGATGTGCGCGCGCTGGTGGTCGGCGAAGGCGCCAATCTGGGCGTCACCCAGCTGGGCCGCATCGAATACGCCAGGGCAGGCGGCAGGATTGATACCGACGCGGTGGACAATTCGGCCGGCGTGGACACCTCCGATCACGAAGTGAATCTGAAAATCCTTCTTTCCGGCCCCAATCGCCGGGGCGAGATCGACGCCAGGAAGCGCGATGCCTTGCTGGCGGCGATGACCGATGACGTCGCGGCGCTGGTCCTGGCCGACAATTACGACCAGACCCTGGCGTTGTCGGTGGCCGAAGCTTCGGGACCGCGCGATATTGATGCCGACGCCCGCTTCATCCGCGAGCTGGAAAGCAGGAGCAAACTGGACCGGGCGGTGGAATTCCTGCCCGGCGATTCCGAAATCGCCACCCTGGCCCATGACGGCAAGGGTCTGACAAGGCCGGAGCTGGCGGTTCTGATCGCCTATGCCAAGCTCGATCTCGACGCCGAAATTCTCGCCAGTCCCCTGCCCGATGATCCGGCGCTGATGCCAAGCCTGGCCGCCTATTTCCCGCCCGCAGCCGTGGCCGGTTTCGCCGCCGAACTGCCGCAGCACCGCCTCAAGCGCGAGATCATCTCGACCGGCCTTGCCAACCGCATCGTCAATCTGGCGGGGCCGGTGCTCGTGGCGCGGATGAAGGAAATGTCCGGCTCCAGCGGCGCGGAGGTGGCGCGCGCCTTTGTGGTGGCCGAAGGCGCTTTCGGCCTGGAGGCGCTGAAGAAGCGCATTGACGGACTGGATGGCAAGCTGCCCGCGCCGGAGCAAACCGCACTTTATGTCGAGATCGCGGAAATTCTGCGCCGGCTGGGCCTTTGGTTTGTCGCCCATGTGAACGCCAAGGACGACCTGGCCGCCTCCATCGCGCTTTATCGCGCCGGGGTCGAAGCCCTGCGGGGACAATATAAAGACTTTATCTCGACGGAACAGGCCGAGGAGGTGGCCGCGCGGATTGGCCGTTTCAAGAAAGCGCCGCCGGAACTGGCGCGCGATATCGGCCTCTTGCCGATTCTGGGCGTGGCGCCCGAGATCGCGCTGCTGGCGCAGACTGGCGGCCATGACATACTTTGTGTCGCCAAACTCTATTTCGGCGTCGGCGGCCTGATCGGACTGGATCGCCTCAGGCTGCTGGCGGCGCGTATCACACCCGCCGAGCATTGGGACCGCCTGGCGATTAGGCGGCTGGTGGACGATCTCTTCGCCGCCCAGCGGGCGCTGGCGCAGAACCTGCTCGCGAATATGCCAAAGACGGCGGGCGCCGCCGATGCCGCCGGAGCGCTCGATGATTGGGCCGAAAAAAATGCCGATGCGCTGGAGCGGACCCGAAATTTCCTGGCCGCGCTGGAAAGTTCGGGCGAGCTTTCCATAGCCAAGCTGACGCTGGCGAACAGCCAGGTTCACAAACTGGCGGAAGTTTAGATCGGCCCCCTCCGGTCTTCGCTGACCCGAGGGCCGTCCATACCCGTTCTTCGCTGCCGCTCAGAACCTATGGACCGACCACCTCCCCCGCCAGTGTGCTACGCACGCGCGGGAGCGGAGGACCTGTGTACGCTTCAAGATTCAGCGAACCAGATTCAGCCGGTGCACGGGCTCGGCGCTGGGCGGCGCACTTTTGTCCTGACCGACAAACTCGATGCCGATGCCGTGTTCGTGATGGCGCGCGACGCGCCCGGCCAATCCGGCAATCAGGACGAATTCGCCCAGGGGCGGGCGCAGCTCGCTCTTGAGCGAGACACCGCCCACGGAAATATCCATCACTTCGCAATTGACGATCTGGCCGTCGGCGCGGGTGAATTTTGCAAAGCCCTTCTGATGGGTGCGTTCATGGCGGCGCATCAGGGTCTCATCGCCCATCGCCTTGTTGAGGAACAAGGTCAATTGTTCGGCGGTGCGTTCGCGCTTTGAGGGGGTGCAGACAAAGGCGATGCCGAAGCCCTCGCCGTCGCGCCGCGCCACGGTGCCTTCAAAACGGCCGAAGCCATCGACATACAGCACCACCGGGGTGCCATAGGGCGGATTGATCTCGCACGCGATGGCGGCACCGCCGGGCGAGAGGTTCAGCACGGTGCAGCGGCCTTCGGTGCCGTCACCGGGTGTGAACAGCCGTCCAGGCAGGCTCAGTTGCACGCGCCGAAAACGCCTGCGCTCGGATTTCGCCTTGGCTACGATCGGCTCGGCGTCCTCGATGGACAGCGTCATCGGATCGGCTTTCATTCTGGATTCTCGAGCCTTTTTAGCCGGGTGAGGGTCAACACAAGGTTACCGCCGCGGCCCGCTGGCCTTCTTTTCCGCCTTTCCGGGCTTAACGGGCGGGCGACGGCGCGCTATATGGAAACCCAAAGCAAGGTGGTGATGGGCTGGGGCCCAGTGAGAACCGCCCTCCTGGAGTGATTTGGCCATGATTTCAAATTCCCGTGCTACCCGTGCGCTTGGCTTTGCCGCGGCGGGAATCCTGGCCCTTGCCCTGGCTTCCTGCGCCGGCGACGAAGCGCCGGCGACCGGCTCGCCCTTTTCCCAGGCCCTTTACAAAGACTATACCGACCTTTCCGCCCAGGCCGCCGCGGCCCCCTCCGCGGAAAGCGAGGGAAGCTTTTTCTCCGATCCTTTCGGGCTGGTCTCCATGTTCTCCGGCTCCAGCGATCCCAAAGACCTTCTGGTCACCGCCTTCACCGACAAGGCCAATCTGGCTGAGCAGGGCCAGGAGCCCGCGCCCGAGGCCGCCTCCAGCGACCCCACGGCCCAGACCATGCGCGGCAGGCTGATCCGCGCCATAGCGGCGGGCAAGACAAGCGTCCCCGATCAGGCTGCCCGGGCCCAGGCCGATTACGATTGCTGGATTCTGGACAGCAATGTTGCGGCCCTGGCTTCCGCTTCCCAGGCATGCCGCACCGCACTCGATGGCTCGCTTTTGGCGCTTGAGAATGCCGCGCGTCCGGCCCCGCCGCCACCGCCGCCGGTGGCGCAGATCGCTCCGCCGGTCGCACCCACCGCTGCGCCGCCGCCCCCCCCGCCGGCACCGACAAGCAACTTTACGGTCTATTTCAATTTCGATTCCTGGACCCTGACCGCCGAAGACCTGACGGTGATCACCACTGTGATCAATACCGCGCGTGCCGGCGGCCAGTCGCACATTACCGTGGTGGGTCACACCGACACATCGGGTCCCGCCGACTACAACCAGCGGCTCTCGGTGAGGAGAGCCAATGTGGTGGTGGAGGCCCTGGTGGACATGGGCGCGCGCCGTGCGGCGATCCAGGCGTCTGGGGTTGGCAAAAACGATCTGGCCGTCCAGACGCCGGACAACACCAAGGAAGCCAGGAATCGCCGCAGCGTGGTCAGCCTGCTGCCGTGACAATTCGGCCATGGTCCCGCCTCAACAGGCGGGACCAGCCGTTTCATGGTGAAACAACGGGCAAGCACACTCCGGCCTTTCGCCCCGGCAACGAAGCTTCTAAGCTCCGCGTTATGACAGGGATGGAACATTTCCGGGCCAGTGGAATTGCGGCGGTCCTTTTACTGGCCCCAATGGCGGCCCTGGCGCAAGGCCCCAATTACGACGTCAAGACCATGAATTTCGATTTGTGGTGCCAGGAACAGCAGCATCTGGATCCCGACCGCTGCGACAAGCGCCTGCCCGGCGACGAAAAGGATTTCGAAACCTTCCGCTCCGCCATCGAGCGCTACGAGATTCCCTATCTGCAGGAAAAACAGAATGCGATCGCGCTGGACCGCAACATCCTGAATAAGGACCCGGTGGACAATCCCATCACCCAGGATATCCAGACCACGCCGGCGCAGCGTTCGCAGAGCATCGATCCGCGCACACCGCATCCGTGAGCCCGCGATTTACGAGCAGGTCCGGTGGGTGAGGAGCGTCCGCAAGGCGAAATGGTCCAGTGGACCATTTCGAGCGACGAACGCCCGAAGCGTTAGCGAAGGGCGCGAGAGCGGGCAAACGCCGGTGGGCGAAAGACCCGCGTCAGGAAAATCTGCTGATTTCGTCCGTGTTAGCCGCGCCCCGAAGGCGCGCAAAGGCATCGAACATTTTCTGGAGCAGGTCGCCCGAGCCGAACGCTGAAAGGCTGGGATGATCCTGGCTGACCACCAGGCGCAGATACGGCGCCTTGGGGTGGGTTCTGAGGATCATGGAGGATGGCGGCGGCGGCGGTGGCAAATTCCGGTCGTAATTGGGAAGTGGTTCGTCCTCCCTTATCAGCTGCGAGGCAATCAGCCTTTGATAGGCGATGGCGCGGCCGAGCAAGGGTGTGGGATCGGAAAGCACCTGTACCAAGCCGAAGAAACGCTTGGGCACGCCGCCATTGAAGCTGACTGGGGTTAAAATCGTCTCCAGCTCGACCATGCCGTTATCGGCGGTTGCCGCGATGGACGTAAGACAGACGGGCTGGCGCGCTTGCAGCGCCTGGCGCAGCAGCGATGCCAGTGACAGTCCCGATTGGGATTCCCAATGGGCCAGGAAGCCCGTGCCCTTCAGTTCAAAGCCAAACCGCTCGCACAGCGCTGTGCCGGCCAGACGGTAAACCGGGCGTGAAGGGTTCTCGCAGTCCAGAATGAAGGTATAGGATAGCAGCCGCTTGATCTGGCGCGGATCGATATCAGTCTGGTCCGGGACATCGCGCCCATCCCGCAAGCGGCTCCAATATCCCACCAGCAGATGCGAATTCTTGTGTTTCATGGCCGCGTTATTCCCTTGGCAGAGGCCAGTGTGCTTCACTACGAAACGCTGGACCGCCGTATGCCAGTGAGCAGAGCAGAAGCCGTGCCAAGGCCGCCGGACGGGTCTGTAACCATAGGGGGCGGCCGGAAGGCAGAGCCTTGCGCCGGCAGCTTTATCGGTCATGTGCGACCGGCTGAATCAGCCATCCGGGCCGGGCGCAGCTTCCCCCAAAATCGGCAGTGCGCGCCTTCCGGCCGGACCGGGCATGCGGCGGATAGTGTCCCATTCCGGCACAGCACGATCTGCCTCCCGGCCGGCCCCAATGGCATATTTCATGAAGCGAAAGGAGCGGTCATTCACCCGCCCTTCGGGGCAAGGAGCATGTAAATGTCGCTCAAACCCGTCATGTTTCTGACTTCCGCCCTGGCCGGCGCGGGTCTGCTCGCCAGTCCGATGGCGGCTCAGGCGGGCGGCATGACCCATGTCGGGACATGGGGCGGATCGGCTGGCGCCAGCGCCGCAATCAACGGCTTGATCTGCGACTTGCCAATCCCCGTGAAACATCCCCAAGGCATGAATGCCGGCGCGCGGCCCAACACATTCGGGTTTCCGGGCCATGAGCAAGCCCCGGTCAATGTCCAGAACAACAGCGATACGCCCCGCGCCTCCTATTTCGGCGGCAACCGTCCCCTGACTGTGCAGGGCAGGGTCGGCGCCCCGGTCAACGTCCAGCAGAACTCTATGCATGTGGATCGTCCGCTCAATGTCCCGGGCAATGACGGCAGCCGCCAGGCGGGCAACACTTTCGATATCAGCAAGCCCGCCCCGGTGAACAACAGCATCGAGAATTTCAAGGCCATCACCATCAACCGGCCGGTGACGAACAACACCCATATCGAAATCAACAAGCCGGTCAGCAACACTATCAGCATCGACAATTCCAGGAACATCAATGTCTACAAACCCGTAACCGTCGCCAACACGATCGACGCGTCCCGGACTGTCAACATCAGCAAGCCGATCACCATCAACAAGCCGGTGACCATCACCAACACGATCGATGCCTCAAAGACCATCAACATCACCAAGAACATCGATAATTCGAAATATATAGACGCGTCCAAGAATATCGAGATCAACAAATCGATCGATATCGAGAAGACCAATATCTTCAATTTCGGCGGCAAGGGCGGTCAGGGCGGCGGCAATGGCCATGGCGGCGGCAGTGGCGGTGGCGGCAGCAACAACAACAGCAATAACAACAACTCCAACAGCAACAACAGCAACAGCAATAACAACAACAACTCCAACAACAACTCGAATAACAACTCGAACAACAACACCAACACCACGACCAACAACAACAATTCCATGTCGGATTCCGCGGCGCTGGCGCTTGCGGCCGCGATCGCGGCACTGTCGAACACGATTTCGAACAATTCCAGCGCCACCGGCACAGGCACCGGCACCGGTACAGGCACCGGCTCCGCCACGGGCAACACCACCAACATCACGGTGATCGGCGCGACCGCTACCGGCGGCTCCAGCACCGCGCAGGGCGGGGTCGGCTATGGCGGCGCGGGCGGCGATGTCGGCGACATCAGCGTCACCGGCGGCAATTCCACCAGCACCGCCGCCGGCGGCGCGGGCGGCTATGGTGGCTCCGCCACGGCCAATCCCACCGTCACGGCCATCGGCGGTGCGGGCGGCCAGGGCTTTGGCGGCAACGGCTATGGCGGCAACAGCACGTCCAACAACACGAGCACGGTCATTGGCGGCACCGCCAACACCACAGGCGGCAGCAACAGCTTCACACCCATAGTTACCGACACCTTCACGCCCACCAACACGGCGACCAACACGCCGACCGACAGCTTCACGCCGACCTACTCGCCCAGCAACACCTATACGCCGAACAACAGCTTCACCCCGACCCAGACCCAGACCGAAGACCAGACCCAGAATAATTTCGCTGGTTCAGGCGCGGGCAGCGGCTCGGCGCCGATCGCTATCACGGTCGACAATTCCGGCAACAATTCGGCGACCGGCGGCAATGCCAGTGGCAACGGCGGCAGCAATACCAACAACCAGACCCAGACGGCCAATCCGACCCAAACGGCCAGCCTGACGTCGAACCCCAGCTTCACCGCCAGCCCCACGCTCTCCGCCACCGGCGGCGCCGGCGGCTTTGGCGGTGCTGGCGGCCAGGGCGGCGCCAGCACGCTTTATGTGGTTGGCCTGGGCGGCGGCGGCTCGGGCTCCACGCCTTCCATCACCATCGACAATTCGTCCGACGCCAGCGGCGCTTCGGTGGGCGACACCACAGCCAACGCCACCAATGGCAACGTCACGGGTACGAATAACAACACCAACACCGCAACCGGCGGCAACGCCACCGGCGGCGCGGGCGGCACCGGCGGCAATGGCTTTGGCGGCACCAGCACGGCCTCGGCCTCGCCTACTATCTCGATATCGCCGAACTTCACCGTCCCGGTCCCAGGCGGCAGCTCCGCGCCCTCCATCACCATCGACAATTCCTCGTTGGCGACAGGCACCGGCGGCAGCAATGGTAACCAGGCTCAAACCAACGACCAACGCCAGAGCGCCAGCGGCGGGACCGCTACCAATGGCGACCAGAGCTTCGCGACGGCCAACACCAACAACAATAATTCGCAGGGCGGAGCGGGTGGCACGGCCTATGTCGTCGGCTTGGGCGGCAATGCCACCAACACCGCAGCCGCCACCACCAATGGCGGCAACGCGACCAACAATAATAGTTCCACCACCACAGGCGCCAGCTCTGGCGGCAATGCCACCGCGAATGCCGCAGGAACCGGCGGCGGCAATTCCACGTCTTCCAGCGGCGGCGGCTTCAACAGCAGCACCGCCAACAGCAACAACAACGCGTCCAACAACAATGCGAACGGCAGCTTCAACAACAACGGCAACAACAACGCGTCCAACAACAATGCGAACGGCAGCTTCAACAACAACGGCTACGTCAACAACAATTCCAATTACGGCTTTGCCGCGGTACCCGAAGGCAGCATCCTCGGCGCCACTGGCGCGGGCGGCTATTTCGTGGGCCATGCCGGCGGCGTGGTTGCCACCGACGAAGCAGGCAATTACGGCCATGGTTACGGCTATGGCTACCAGGGCGCGCCGGGCGGCTACAGCGCCAATGTCGAAAACGGCAGCCAATGCCATTTTGTCGACGCCACCGTGATCAAATCCATCCATGCGATCTGCGTCAGCGCCGATGGTCATCAATTCCCCGCCTCGCACATGACGCCCGAGACCTGGATCAACTCCGGCTATGAAGGCGAAGTGGCGCGCTGCCTGCCCGGTTCGACCCTGCGCGTGCTGATCGGCTCGGTGATGCAATCAGACCAGGGCATGGCGACGGCCTACAAGGATGCCGAAGGCCTAGTCTGCGGTGCCGGCGAAGCCGTGCGCCACTACAAGGACGGCATGCTCAAATGCGCCCCCGCCGAAAAAGTCGTGGACTGCACCGAGCGCACCAATCTTCGCAAATTCGGCACCGGCGACATGTTCTTCACCTATGTCACCAAAGTCTGTCTGGAGCAGCATCACGATCTGATTGGCGGTCAGACCCGGGAGAGTGCCGAGGAAGCTGCATCCCGCGCCCAGAGTTATGCCCGATCGCAGGCCCAGGCCCGCGAACTACACGTATCTGGCATGACACTGGGTGGCGGGGTCGGCGGCCTCGGCTTCTACTGAGTGGATCTCCCGCCCCGTGAATGACCATTTACGGCGGGAGATCGGGGCGCCTCGCTTGGGTGAAAACCTTCGCGGGGCGCTCTTTTTTGCGGCCAATTCGCCGCCTTGCACCCGGATTTTGGACTGCTATGGTGCGCCGCGTTAAAAGCCCGCTTCTAAGGGCTGTCTCCGGGGTAACTCCATGAATATCCATGAATATCAGGCCAAAGAGGTCCTGCGCGGCTTCGGCACGCCGGTCCCTCTGGGCAAGCCCGCCTTTACGGTGGAGGAAGCGGTGGCGGCGGCCCGATCGCTGCCCGGCCCGGTCTGGGTGGTCAAGGCGCAGATCCATGCCGGCGGACGGGGCAAGGGCGGCGGCGTCAAGGTGGTCAAATCCATCGAGGATGTGGAGAAGGAAGCAAAGCGCATGCTGGGCATGATGCTGGTGACGCACCAGACCGGGCCGCATGGCCGCCTGGTCAAGCGCCTTTACATCGAAGACGGTTCGGCCATCGCGCGCGAACTTTATCTGTCGGCGCTGGTGGACCGCGCCACCAGCCGCATCGCCTTCATCGTCTCCACCGAAGGCGGCATGGACATCGAGGAAGTCGCGCACCAGACGCCGGAAAAAATCAAGACCTTCCAGGTCGAACCGGTGGCGGGCTACTCGCCCTATATCGGCAATGAGATCGCCGCCGCCCTGGGTCTGAAAGACGACGAGGCCAAACAGATCGGCGCCGTAGTCAAGAGCCTTTATGATGCTTTTGTCGCCAAGGATATGAGCCTGCTCGAAATCAATCCGCTGGTTGTCACCAAGGACGGCAAGATTGTCTGCCTCGACGCCAAGATCAATTTCGACGATAATTCGCTCTACCGCCACAAGGATATCCAGGCCCTGCGCGATCTGGACGAGGAAGATCCCGCCGAAGTCGAAGCCGGCAAATACGACCTCTCCTATATCAAGCTCGACGGTGAAATCGGCTGCATGGTCAATGGCGCGGGCCTGGCCATGGCGACCATGGACATCATCAAGCTGTACGGCTCCGAGCCCGCCAACTTCCTGGATGTCGGCGGCGGCGCCAGCAAGGAAAAAGTCACCGCCGCCTTCAAGATCATCGTCAGCGATCCCCATGTGAAGGGAATCCTGGTCAATATTTTCGGCGGCATCATGAAGTGCGACATTATCGCCGAAGGCATCATCGCCGCGGCGAAAGAAGTCTCCCTCAAGGTGCCGCTGGTGGTGCGGCTGGAAGGCACCAATGTCGAACTGGGCAAGCAGATTCTGGCCCGATCGGGCCTTGCCATCACCTCCGCCAATGATCTTGCCGACGCGGCGGAAAAAGTCGTCAAGGCCGTCAAGGGTTCGAAATAATGTCCATTCTCGTCGACAAGAATACCAGGGTGATCTGCCAGGGCTTCACCGGCAAGCAGGGCACCTTTCATTCGGAACAGGCCATCGCTTACGGCACCAAGATGCTGGGCGGCACCACGCCCGGCAAGGGCGGCACGACGCATCTGGGCCTGCCGGTGTTCGACACGGTGCGCCAAGCCAAGGAAAAAGTCGGCGCCGACGCCAGCGCGATCTATGTGCCGCCGCCTTTCGCCGCCGACGCGATCCTGGAAGCGATTGATGCGGAAATCCCGCTCATCGTCTGCATCACCGAAGGCATTCCGGTGCTGGACATGGTCAAGGTCAAGCGCGCCTTGTCCGGCTCCAAGTCCCGGCTGATCGGTCCCAACTGCCCCGGCGTGATCACGCCCGGCGAATGCAAGATCGGCATCATGCCCGGCCATATCCATCGCCGCGGCACGGTTGGTATCGTCTCGCGTTCCGGCACCCTCACCTATGAAGCGGTGTGGCAGACCACGGCGGTGGGATTGGGCCAGACAACCTGCGTCGGCATTGGCGGCGATCCGGTCAAGGGCACCGAGCATCTCGACGTGCTGGAAATGCTGCTGGCGGATCCCGAAACGAAAGCCATCATCATGATCGGCGAGATCGGAGGCAGCGCCGAGGAAGACGCCGCCGATTTTATCCGCCATTCGAAAGTCAAAAAGCCGATGGTCGGCTTCATCGCCGGCGTCACCGCCCCGCCGGGCCGCCGCATGGGCCATGCCGGCGCCATCATTTCGGGCGGCAAGGGCGGCGCGGAGTCCAAGATCGAGGCGATGAAGGCGGCGGGCATCCGCGTCTCGCCCAATCCGGCGGCGCTGGGCACCACTTTGGTGGAACTGCTGAGCGGCAAGTAAAACCGCTTGTTTTTTTGTGTATAGGCGAAGCCCCGCATCCGGGTAGTGTCCTAATTTGATTTTGCTGCGAGTGCGAAAGAGTTGAAAAGCGGATAGCCTGCAGTATCTCTGGGGAGAGCTTTAGAATGAAAAAGCTCGCAATCTTAGCTATCGCCGCCTGTATGGGGCTAGTGCCCGCCGCCGCCCTTGGTGCGGATGTGGCCTGCACTATGCCAAACCAACCCATACCAAGCCCCGTTATGGCAACTCACTCCATTCCTCCCTACCCGACCTATTCCGTCGTCGCGGGAGAACAAGGTACGACTGACGTGAATGTGACGGTCGGCACCGGCGGCGCACCGACGGCTATCGCATTGATAAATTCCAGCGGCTCAAAAAGGTTGGACGATGCGACGATCCAGTATGTGACCGCTAATTACAAATGGCTCCCGGCTATCAAGGATTGTCTGCCGCAAGCTGCGGTGGTCCATCTCCGTATAGCTTGGTCATTGCCGGCTAATTTCAACTATCCACCGGGGACGCTTGTGATCAACCCGAATATAAGAGATTACCCGCCCGATTCACTCAGCCGGGGAGAACACGGCGTAACCGCCATTCTCCTCGTGTTTGCAAATTCCGAGGCGCAAACCAGTGTGCTTATTAGCAGTGGTTCTCCAACGCTGGACGCAAAGGCGCAGGCCATGGTCCAAGAGCGCTATGGAAAGGCAACGCGGATAGGTCCCAACGTTGCCCTAGGTGGCTTCACCTTGTTTGTTAAGTGGCAATTGCCCGACGCTTCCGCCAAATAGCCATCCTATCAAGCTCTATGCCGTACTAGCGGGAAGTTTGCTCGACCAATTCTTCCAGCGTCCACAGCCTATCAGAAACACACGCCGCGTTTGTGTCCCGTCTCCCCTCCCCTTGGGGGAGCGGCAAATCTTTACGGCGCCCACCACCCCCGACGCTCGCCCAACAACCGCCAATCTTGCGCCGGCAACTCAATCCGGCCGCTGTCAAATATTTGTGCAGTTGCGAAATACCCCCCGCCGCTCGCCCAAGCTCGCGGCGCTCCTCGCTCAAAACAGCCCACTGGGCTGTTTTGTGCCTTCGGCACCGCTCGTCGCCCATCGTAATTGGGTCTTATTGAACCCATATTAACCGCAATGTCGTTGAATTGGCCCGGCAAAACCGCTAACCACGGCCCGCCGTTGAAAACGCCTTGCCAGCGGGTCCCAGGAACAGGGTCAGCCCAACAAGCTTCCCTATAAGTATTTGATATGACAGAGCAATCGCCTTCAGATCGAATTAACCGCGCCTCCAACGACATTCTCGACGCGACCAGCTTCCTCTCAGGCACCAACGCCGCCTTTCTCGAGGGCCTCTATGCCCAGTACCTCGCCAATCCCGAATCGGTGGATGCGAGCTGGCGCGGTTATTTCGCGGAAATGGGCGAGGCCGGCCTCTCTCCCACCCAGCTGGGACGCGGCCCCGCCTGGCAGCGCGACGGCAAGACCCGCCTGCCGCAGGATGAAATCACTCAGGCTCTGTCGGGCGAACAATCTGCCGTTAAAGCTTCGCCGAAAAAACCCTCCGCGCCCGCCGCTGCCTCGTCTCAAGATGCGGGTGAAAGCGTCCGCGCCACGGCGCTGGATTCCATCCGCGCCATTCAGTTGGTGCGCGCCTATCGGGTGATCGGCCATCTGGAAGCCGATCTCGATCCGCTCAAGATCACGCCACGCCAGCCGCATCCCCAGCTCGATCCCGCCTTCTATGGCTTCCATGACGCGGAGATGGACAAGCCCATCTATATCGCCGGCGTGATGGGGATGGAGACCGCCACCCCGCGCCAGATGCTGGATATCCTCCAGCGCACCTATTGCGGCCGCATCGGCTATGAATTCATGCACATCAACGATGCCGAGCAGAAGGACTGGCTACAGCGCCGCATCGAGGGGCCGGATAAGGACATCAAATTCACCCCCGAAGGCAAGAAGGCGATCCTCTACAAGCTGGTCGAGGCGGAAGGCTTCGAGAAATTCGCCGCCAACCGTTTTGTCGGCACCAAACGCTTCGGCCTGGATGGCGGCGAAGCCACCATCCCGGCGCTGGAACAGATCATCAAGCGCGGCGGCCAGCTGGGCGTGAAGGAGATTGTGCTGGGCATGGCCCATCGCGGCCGCCTCAATGTCCTGGTCAATGTGATGAGCAAACCCTATCGCCAGCTTTTCCATGAATTCCAGGGCGGCGGCGCCAATCCATCCGATGTCGAAGGTTCAGGCGACGTCAAATACCATCTGGGCGCCTCCTCGGACCGCGAGTTTGACGGCCACCAGGTGCATCTGTCGCTGACCCCCAATCCCTCGCATCTGGAAATCGTCAATCCGGTAGTCTTGGGCAAGGCCCGCGCCAAGCAGCATCTCTTGGGCGACATCCAGTCCAGGGCCAGCGTGCTGCCGCTCCTGATCCATGGCGATGCGGCCTTCTCCGGCCAGGGCGTGGTGGCGGAATGTTTCGCCGCCTCCGGCACCAAGGGCTTCCGCACCGGCGGCACCATCCATTTTGTGATCAACAACCAGATCGGCTTCACCACCGCGCCGGTCTATTCGCGCTCCTCGCCCTATTGCACCGATGTGGCGCTGATGGTGCAGGCGCCGATCTTCCATGTGAATGGCGACGATCCCGAGGCCGTGGTGCATGCCGCGCGCATCGCCACCGAATTCCGCCAGCTGTTCCACAAGGATGTGGTGATAGACATGATCTGCTATCGCCGCTTCGGCCATAACGAAAGCGACGAACCGGCCTTTACCCAGCCCCTGATGTACCGGGTGATCAAGGATCATCTCTCCACACTAACGCTCTATTCCAAGAAGCTGGTCAGCGAAGGCACGCTCAGCGAGGCCGACATTGCGGCGATGCAGTCCGGCTTCAACCAGAGGCTGGACGAGGAATTCAACGCCTCCAAGTCGCATTTGCCCAACCGCGCCGACTGGCTGGACGGGCGCTGGGCGGGCATGGCCGCAGCCCCCAAGAACAGCGACCGGCGCGGCGAAACCGGCGTGCCCTTCGAGATGCTGAAAAAAGTCGGCAAGGCGCTGGTCACCACGCCTGCGGGCTTTCATCCCCACAAGACCATCACGCGCCTGCTCGAAGCCAAGGCCAAGATGTTCGAGACCGGCGAAGGCTTCGACTGGTCTACCGCCGAGGCGCTGGCCTTCGGCACCCTCCTGGATGAGGGCATGGACGTGCGCCTGTCGGGCCAGGATTCCGCGCGCGGCACTTTCAGCCAGCGTCATGCCGCACTGGTGGATCAGGAAAGCGAGGAGCGCTATCTGCCGCTCAATCATATCCACGAGGGCCAGGGCGATTTCGAGGTGATCGACACGCTTCTGTCCGAGGAAGCGGTGCTGGGCTTTGAGTATGGCTACACCACCGCCGATCCCAAATCGCTGGTCTTGTGGGAAGCCCAGTTCGGCGATTTCGCCAACGGCGCCCAGGTGGTGGTAGACCAGTTCATCTCCTCGGGCGAGATGAAATGGCTGCGGATGTCGGGCCTGGTGATGCTCCTGCCGCATGGCTATGAGGGCCAGGGGCCGGAGCACAGCTCGGCCCGGCTGGAGCGTTATTTGCAGATGTGCGCCCAGGACAATATGCAGGTCTGCGTGCCGACCACGCCGGCCAATTATTTCCACATGCTGCGCCGGCAGATGCATCGCCCGTTCCGCAAACCCCTGATCGTGATGACGCCCAAATCGCTGCTGCGCCACAAGAAATGCATCTCCTTCCTCAGCGACATGGGCCCCAGCAACAGTTTCCACCGCGTGCTGCGCGATCAGGCCGAAGTCGTGCCCGGCGCCACCACCGTCGCCCTGGTGCCGGACGACAAGATCCAGCGCGTGGTGCTGTGCTCCGGCAAGGTCTATTTCGACCTGATGGAAGAGCGTGAAAAACGCGGCGAGAGCCGTATCCAGATCCTGCGCCTGGAACAGCTTTATCCTTTCCCGGAAAATGTGCTGGCCCAGGAACTCAACCGCTTTCCCAAGGCCGAATTTGTCTGGTGCCAGGAAGAGCCGAAGAACCAGGGCGCCTGGAATTTCGTCAAGCTGCGCATCGAGGAAATCATCGTCAAGCTGGGCGGCACGCGCGGTCCCCGCTATGTGGGACGGCCCGAATATGCCTCCACGGCGGCGGGCTTGATGAAGCAGCACCTCGCCGAACTGGCCGCATTCCTCAATGAAGCTTTGACTCTGTAACAGGGCGGGCGCAGACAGCGTTCGAGAAGGCCGTCATGACCATTGAAATCAAGGTGCCCGCGATGGGCGAATCCGTCACCGAAGCCACGGTGGCGCGCTGGTTCAAGAAAGAAGGCGACGCGGTCAAGCGCGACGAGCCCCTGCTGGAACTGGAAACCGACAAGGTGACGGTGGAAGTTCCCGCCCCCGCCGACGGCGCCATCGAGTCCATCTCGGTCAAGGCCGGCGACACCGTGCAGGTGGGCGCGCTGCTGGGCTCCATCGCCGAAGGCCAGGCAGGCGCAGCCACAACGATCTCGGGCGCCGCCACGGCAAAACCCGCCGCGCCGGCGAAAACCGAAGCACCCGCCGCCAGGGTGGAAGCGCCCAAGCCTGCGCCTCAGCCCGCCAAACCCGCGGCCCCGGCTTCACAATCGAAGGGGGCCGATGTCCCGGCCATGCCGTCGGCCCAGCGCATCGCCGCCGAAACCGGCATCTCCACCGCCTCCGTTCCCGGCACCGGCAAGGATGGCCGCGTCACCAAGGGCGACATGCTGGGCGCGCTGGAGGCCAGGGCGACCGCTTCATCGCCAATCAGGCCATCGCCCGCGCCCGCTCTGTCATCGGGCCCGCGCCACAACGCGGCGCGCGAGGAAATCGTGCCGATGACGCGGCTGCGCAAGACGGTGGCCCTGCGCCTCAAGGAATCCCAGAACACCGCCGCCCAGCTCACCACCTTCAACGAGGTGGACATGACGGCGGTGATGAAAATGCGCGCCACCTACAAGGACGCGTTTGAGAAAAAGCACGGCGTCAAGCTGGGCTTCATGGGATTTTTCGCCAAGGCAGTGGTCGCGGCGCTGAAGGAATTGCCCAACGTCAATGCCGAGATCGAGGGCGACAACATCGTCTACAAGAATTACTACGATATCGGCGTCGCGGTCTCGACCGAGCGCGGCCTCGTGGTGCCGGTGGTGCGCGATGTCGATCAGCTGTCCCTAGCCGGCGTCGAAAAGGCGATCGTGGATTTCGGCACCCGCGCCCGCGACAACAAGCTCAAGATCGAGGAACTGCAGGGCGGCACCTTCTCCATCACCAATGGCGGCGTGTTCGGCTCCCTGATGTCCACGCCCATTCTCAACACGCCCCAGTCGGGCATCCTGGGCATGCACAAGATCCAGCCCCGGCCCATGGCGATGAAAGATGAAAAGGGGGGCGACAAGATCGAAATCCGCCCCATGATGTATCTGGCGCTGTCCTACGATCACCGCATCGTGGACGGCCGCGAAGCTGTCACCTTTCTGGTGCGAGTGAAGGAAAATCTCGAAGATCCGGAGCGCATGCTCCTAGAGGTCTGAAATAAAAAGGCGTCAGGCGACGCGCTTGTCCATCTGCTCCAGCTTGGCCAATTCGACATGGGCCCGAAGCTCGATCTGGTCCAGCACATCCTGCAGCTTGGGATCGGCGAACACGTCATGGCGGCGGGTCACCGCCACGGCCAGCCGGTTCAAGGTGGCGCGGGGAATGCCCCCCGCCAGAAGGCCGTCCCGCACCGAATCCAGAATCTCCAGAAGCTGCTCGCCATGCGTCATGCCCTTGGAACGGCCGTCGGCGGGATCACCCATGTCCTGCAGCGCCAGGATGGAATCCAAAGCCGCGATTGGCCCGGGCCCGGCGACGATATGAGCGTGGGTTTCCGGGGCTTCCGAGACGGTAAAGCCGCCGCCGGTCGCAGCGGGGATCTTGCGCCTGATGGCGCCGGTTTCGATCCGGCCTGTGGCTTTGATTTCCATCGGCTAGGCGTTCCACCAAACATTTTTGCGGAAAATAATGCAGCGCTGCTGCGCTGACGCTACCAGCTTCCGCATATAATGCGACCTGTCCTAAAGCGACACAGCAGCATTGCGCATCATGGTTAAGGAAGCGTTAGCTCGCGTCGAAACGGTGCGAAACCCGGCCCCGCCCATGGCATGGCGCTTGAAAGTCCTCTTCCCGGCATACGGGAGAATTGCGTCCATGGCTGACGGCGCCGGAAAATTCCTGCTCGGCTGGCTATTGCTGGTCCTGCTGGCGGTGGCTCTGCCGGCCGGCTGGCTGATGCTGAGCAAACCCTCTGCCCCTGCATCGGGACGCTATGGAGCGATTGCCCTCTCCCAGGCCTCGCTCGCCTATGGCGCGTCCTGGGGCTATCCCGATGTGCCTTCCGCCGATCAGCGCGCGCTAAAGGAATGCGGCCGAACCGACTGCGCCGTTCGCACAAACCTGGCCGGCACCTGCGGCACGCTGGTGATGAGCGCCGAGCGCAATCAGTCTTTTGTGATCGCCGATAGTGACAGGAACAGCGCCGCCGCCCTCGCGCTGGCGCAATGCGAGGCGCAAGGTGCTTCCGATTGTGCGGTGAAAGTGAATATCTGCGGGACTGGGCCTTAAGTAAAAACCCTCCGGTGCACGTCTCCCTATGAGCGATGATAGGGATGTCCCGCCAGGATCGTGATGGCGCGATAGAGCTGCTCGTTGAGCAGCGCCCGGGCCAGCAGATGCGGCCATGTCTGGGGACCGAAGGCCAGGCTGCGGCCCGACTTTTTGCCCGGCAAGGGGCAGAGGCCATCCGGCCCGCCAATCACAAACACCAGGTCTTTGGTACCGGCGTCACGCAGGGCACCCAGCATTTCCGCGAAATCCTCGCTGGTCATGCCCTTGCCCTTGGCATCGAGCAGCACGATATGGCTCCCGTCCGGCAACCGCGCCGCCAGCCGCTCGGCCTCGTCTGTCATGCGGCTTTTGGCGTCCCGCGCGCGTGACGTCGCCAATTCCTCGATATGAACAGCGGAAAAACCGATATTGCGCCCCATCTTGACGGCGCGGTCACGGTAATCGTCGCATAGCGTCCCTTCCGCGGTGCCGCGGGCGGAGCCAATTGCGAAGATCCAAAGCCGCATTACTTATTCCTGGCCGGTGCTCAATGTACCGACCACATGCCTTCAAGGTCGTAATAGTCGCGCACCTCGGGGCGGAAGACATGCACGATCACATCGCCGGCATCCACCAGCACCCAGTCACCCTGGGACGCGCCGGTGACGGGCCGCGTGCCATAGCCTTCTTCCTTGAGACGGCGCGCCAGATGGTCGGCGATGGACTGGACATGGCGGCTGGAACGGCCCGACGCGATCACCACCGCGTCGCAAAGCGATGAGCGCCCATCCATGCCGATGGTGACGATTTCCTCGGCCTTGTCGTCTTCCAGCGATGCCTTGATGCGCCGCAAAAGGTCCGTATCCGGCGTGGCGATTTTTCTCGCTTTGGACGGGGCCTTGGCGGGTTTTTTCGCGGGAGCTTTGCGGGGGGATTTTTTTGCGGGCTTTCTGGCGCTTTTTTTGGCGGCTTTTCTGGCGGCTTTTTTGGCGGCGGGCTTTTTGGCCTTGGGTTTGGCTTTCTTGGCAGGACTCAGGGTGTTTTCCTCCGGTTATGGCGGCGAATTTAGCATGGGCGCGGTGCCCGCTCCAAGGGCCTCCCCGGCACTCATGCCGGGGATTCATTCTTGGTCGCATTTTCTGCGGAAAACGTTCGCACGCTGTCGCTACGAACCCACACTTTTCCTGAAAATGCTCCTGAGCCGGGTCGCGCTTTCGGGGTTGCGCGCGCCGTCCAGCACCAGGATTGCCGGAGGCGCTTTGAGCGCGCGCGTTTTTCCATAGCGGCGTATGGGCGCCGCATGCGTCGCGGCCAGGATGCTGCCCGGCCGCTGCACCACCACCAGGGGCAGGCGCACCGCGATATCCTTCCAGTTCCGCCACAGATGAAAATTCTCCAGATTGTCGCTGCCCATCAGCCAGACAAAATGGATACCGGGAAACCGGCGCTTGAGCGCCGCCACCGTATCAATGGTGTAGCGCGTTCCCAATTGCCGTTCGATATCGCTCACAATCAGGCGCGGATGCCGCGCCATCTTCTTGGCGCCGGCCAGGCGCTTCTCGAACGGCGCCATCTCGCGCCCATCCTTCAGGGGATTGCCCGGACTGACCAGCCACCAGACATAGTCCAGCTTCAACCGCCGCAGCGCTGTGAGGCTGACATAAAGATGGCCGCCATGCGCCGGATTGAACGAGCCGCCCAGCAGGCCAATGACCAGGCCGTCCGACACCGGCCCGGGCGGTCTTACCCAATGGTTCAATCGCTCAGTCCGTCATGAAATTTGATAGTGAGGGATTTGGGATCAATGCCATCGACGCAGCGCAGATTGATCGCCGCCATCTTGCCGTTCTGGGGATGGATGCCTTCCGAAAAGGGCGAAATGCCGCAACGGGCGCAGAAATGATGGTCAATCGCATGCTGGTTGAATTTGTAGGTGCTGAGATTTCTGCGCGGGCTGGTCAGGGCGAAGGCGGACGCCAGCACAAAATGCAGCAATCCGCCGCGCTTGGCGCAGAGCGAACAATTGCACTCCACGGCCTCGGTGATGTCGCCCTCAATTTCGAAGGCGATCCTGCCGCAATGGCAACCGCCCTTATGTTTTGTCATGGGATGCTCCCGTCTCAATGGCGGCCCGACAACGCATTACGGACGCGTCTGGCCATTGCCGCGCACCACATATTTAAAGGTGGTGAGCTGTTCCACGCCGACCGGCCCCCGGGCATGCAGCTTGCCGGTGCCGATGCCGATCTCCGCCCCCATGCCGAATTCGCCGCCATCGGCGAACTGGGTCGAGGCGTTCCACAGCACAATGGCGCTGTCGAGCGCGGAAAGGAATTTTTCCGCCGTCCTGGTGTCTTCGGTGATGATGGAATCGGTATGATGCGAACCATAATTCTCGATATGGGCGATGGCGTCTTCGACGCCGCCCACCGTCTTCACCGCGATGATGGCATCGAGATACTCGGTCCGCCAGTCCTCTTCGCTGGCGGCTTTGGCGGCAGGGAAGATGGCGCGCACCGCGTCATCGCCGCGAATTTCGCATCCCGCTTTTGCCAGGTCTTCCAGGATCGGCGGTCCGTAGGATTTCAGGATCTTCGCATCCAGCAGCAGCGTTTCCGCCGCGCCGCAGATCGAAGTGCGCCGCATCTTGGCGTTGAGCACCACCTTGCGCGCCATGGCGAGATCCGCCTTGTCATGGACATAGACATGGCAGATGCCTTCCAGATGGGCCAGCACCGGGACCCGTGCCTCGCGCATCACCCGTCCCGTCAATCCCTTGCCGCCGCGCGGGATGATCAGGTCAATCGTGCCGTTCAAGCCTTCCAGCATCAGTCCCACCGCGGCGCGGTCGGTGTTCCGCACATATTGAATGGCAGCCTCCGGCAATCCCGCCGCTTTCAATCCATCGGTCATGGCGGCGTGAATGGCGCCAGCCGAATGCACCGAATCCGAGCCGCCGCGCAGGATGGCGACATTGCCCCCCTTGAGCGCGATGGCGCCCGCATCCGCCGTCACATTGGGACGGGATTCATAGATAATGCCGATCACGCCGATCGGCGTCGAAACACGGGCGATATCCAGGCCATTGGGCCGGGTCCAGCGCGCCAGCTCGCGGCCATTGGGATCGGCCTGGGCGCCCACATCCTCCACGGCCTTGGCCATGGCCTCGATCCGCGTCTCGTTCAGCGCCAGCCGGTCCAGCATTCCCGCCGCCATGCCGCCGGCTTTCGCCGCTGCGATATCTTTTGCGTTGGCAGCCAATATTTCGCCACTCCGCGCGCGGATCGCCTTGGCGGCTTCGCGCAGCGCCTTGGTCTTGGCCACGTCACCGGCTTCGCGCATGGCGCGGGCGGCCTCACGCGCGCGTTCGCCGATTGCCAGCATTTCCGCGCGCAGGCCGCTGGAATTTTGGGCTGCCTCTGCCGAATGCACCGTCATCTATTCACCAGCGCCAGATCGTCCCGATGGATCATCTCGTCCCGGCCACGATAGCCCAGAATGGCCTCGATTTCGACCGTGCGTTTGCCCGCGATCCGCTCTGCATCCGACGCATTATAGGCGGCAAGGCCGCGTGCGATCTCGCGCCCTTCCCGGTCCTTTACCAGCACGGCGTCGCCGCGTTCGAAGCGGCCGTCCACCTGGCGGATGCCGGCGGGCAACAGGCTTTTGCCGTCGGACAAGGCCTTGACCGCGCCTTCGTCAATCACCAGCACGCCTTGCGGCTTCAGGACCCCGGCGATCCAGCGTTTGCGCGAAGCGGCGGGCGTCTCGCTGGCGCGGAATATCGTATGACGCGCGCCCTTCTGGATTTCCGCCAGCGGATGGAGGCTTTCACCCTTGGCGATGATGACGTCCGCGCCCGCCGCCGTGGCAATGCGCGCCGCGATCAGCTTGGAGGTCATGCCGCCCCGCCCCATGCCCGACGCCGAGCCACCGGCCATCGCCTCGATCTCAGGCGTAATCGCCGCCACTTCGGCGATGTGGGCGGCGGCGGCGCGGTTGGGATCGGCGGTATAAAGCCCGTCCACATCCGACAAAAGCACCAGCAGGTCCGCGCCCATCATGGAGGCGACACGGGCGCCCAGACGGTCATTGTCGCCGAATTTGATTTCCGCCGTCGCCACCGTGTCATTCTCGTTGATCACCGGCACCGCGTTCAGTTCCAGAAGGGTATTGAGCGTGGCGCGGGCATTGAGATAACGCCGCCGCTCCTCGGTATCTCCCAGGGTGAGCAGGATCTGCGCCGCCACGATATTCTGGCCGGCGAATATATCGGCATAGGCTTCGGCCAGGCGCACCTGCCCCGCCGCCGCCGCCGCCTGGCTTTCCTCCAGCCTGAGCGCGCCCGGCTTGAGCTTCAGGGCGCGGCGTCCCAGCGCAATGGCGCCGGACGACACCAGGATCACCCGCTTGCCTTGACGCTTGAGGTCCACGACATCGGCACACAGCGAAGCGAGCCAGTCGCGCCGCAGCTCGCCCGACGCCCCATCCACCAGCAAGGCCGAGCCTACCTTGACCACAATCAACCTGGCTTTGGAAAAGGTCATCGCCGCTGTTTCTTTTTTGAAGTCACAAGCCTGCTTTTGGTCCTGCTGACGGCCTTGACCTTGGCCCTCGCCTTGCCGCCCGCCTTCTTGCCCGCGGGTTTGGCCGGGGATCTGGGTGGGGATTTCACCAGGGACCTGGCGCGCTTGAACGCAGGCTTGGCCGCTGGTTTGGCTACCGGTTCGGCTGTGGCTTTGGCCACAGGCTTGGCCACCACTTTGCGCTGGCTCGCCGACTCGGATTTTTCAATCGCCATGAGGGTCTTCAAGGACTGGGGCGGCACCACCGGCGCCTTGAAATTCACCGCCTGCCGGCCGGCGCGGGTGGAAGGGACAACAGCAGCGCGGGGACGGCGAAGCTCCATGTCCTCGGCCCGCCGGGCGCGGCGCTTGTTGATCTCCTCGGCCAGCACCCGCAACACCTCCTTGACGCCCGCGCCGCTGACGCCGGAAATCAGGTGCACTTTCTGCCCGCAGGCTTTTTCCAGGGCGGCATGTTTTCTGGCCAGCGCGGCTTTGGGAATGGAATCGATCTTGTTGAGGGCGACGATCTGCGGCTTGTTGTCGAGGCCCTGGCCATAGGCCTCCAGCTCGCCGCGAATGGTCCGGTAATGATTGGCGATGGCCTCATCGGTGCCGTCCACCAGATGCAGGATGGCGCCGCAGCGTTCGGCATGGCCGAGGAATTTGTCGCCCAACCCCACCCCTTCATGCGCACCCTCGATCAGGCCGGGCAGGTCGGCCAGCACGAAATCGCTGGAATCGATTTTCACCACGCCCAATTGCGGCTCCAGGGTGGTGAAAGGATAGTCGGCGATTTTCGGCCGCGCCGCCGAAACGCGCGCCAGGAAAGTGGATTTGCCCGCATTGGGCATGCCGATCAGGCCCGCATCGGCGATCAGCTTCAGCTTCAGGATCAGGATTTTTTCTTCATGCGGCTGGCCGGGATTGGCGTAATCCGGCGCCTGGTTGGTGGCGCTCTTGAAATGCGCGTTGCCGAAGCCACCATTGCCGCCGCGGAGCAGCTTCACCCGTTGGCCGGTCTGGGCCAGATCGGCGATCAGCGTTTCGCCATCTTCCTCGTAGATCTGCGTGCCGGCCGGCACCTTCATCACCGCGTCGGCGCCATTGGCGCCGGTCATCACCTTGCCCTTGCCGCCTTCGCCATTCTTGGCCTTCACATGCTGCTGGAAGCGGTAATCGATCAGGGTGTTGAGATTGTCCACCGCTTCCGCCCAGACATCGCCGCCCTTGCCGCCATCGCCGCCATAGGGACCGCCATACTCGATGAACTTCTCCCGCCGGAACGCGATACAGCCTTTGCCGCCAGCGCCGCTGGCGGCATAGACTTTTGCGACATCGAGAAAACGCATCGGAAGGCTCCCTAAGCGGCCTGTTTTCGCAGGAAATCGGCCCGCGTCAACAGCATCTCATGGCACAGAACCTTGCGGCCCCGGGCGCGGCAATCCCGCATCCGGCTGCCATTGTGGCGCGCCCCCAGCTTGGCCAGCACATGCCCCGACGCCGGATTGTCGTGAAACCATCCGGCATGGACACTATCCTGGCCCAGCTCCTCGAAGGCGAACTGGATCACCCGTCCAGCCGCTTCTGTGGCATAGCCGAAACCCCAGAAAGGCTTGCCTAGCCAATAGCCGAACTCGTAATCGTCGTCCGAGTGGATCCCGATCATGCCCAGGAACAAATTGTCCTTCTTGCGCTGAATGACAAAGCGATGTTTTTGGCCGGCCGCCACGAAAGCCTCGGCATCCGCTTCGCCATAGGGATGTGGCACGCGCGATGTCATCTTCGAGACATCGTAATCACCCAGCCACACCGCCATTGCTTGAATATCCGCGGGCCTTGGCGGCCTCAGGATCAATCTTTCGCTCTCCAGGGTACACATGACATCCCTCGCAGTCCTTTCTGACGAGGGAAACAAAAAAGGGAGATGGCGGACCATCTCCCTCGCATTATGGGCCGCCAATTTCTTGGCGGCCTATGTCTTCAGCCGCCTTATTCCGCTGCGCTCTTCATCGCCGGAGATTGAGTCAGCACGGATACGTAGGTGCGACGCTTGAAACCGGTCTTGAACGCGACATTGCCGTCGCGAAGCGCGAAAAGCGTATGGTCCTTGCCCATGCCGACGCCTTCGCCGGGATGGAACTTGGTGCCGCGCTGGCGCACAATCACATTGCCGCCGGCCACCGCTTCACCGCCGAACAGTTTCACGCCCAGCATTTTGGGATTGCTGTCGCGCCCGTTGCGCGAAGAACCGCCTGCTTTTTTGTGTGCCATACGACTAGTCCTTTAACCGGCAGTAATGCCCAGCACCTTCAACTTGGTGAAGTGCTGGCGATGACCGCGTTTGCGGTGGGTGTTCTTGCGGCGCTTTTTCTTGAAGGCGATGACCTTCTCGCCCTGGCCATGTTCGACGATCTCACAGGCGACCGAGGCGCCCTTGACCAGCGGCGCACCCAGCTTGAGGGCATCGCCGCCGACCATCAGCACATCCGACAAAGTGAGCTTGGAGCCCACCTCGCCGGCCAGGCTTTCCACCGTCAAGATGGAATCCTTGGCGACTTTATATTGTTTTCCGCCGGTGCGGATGACCGCGTACATAGTCTAATTCCTTGGAAATAAACGATTTTCCGGAAAACGCCTTTGCCGGAGAGCCGGGGAATATACGGAAAAAGCCCTTGGGGTCAAGGACTGGCCTTTTCTGGTAGTGGCTCATTTTGAATTTTTGTTGAACTGGCCTTTTCGTAGGATGAAAACAGCCAACACAAAGACCACCGCGCTGCCGAACGACGCGATTTGGGCCAGGTTATGTAATCGTTCCTGCTCTAAGGTCACATAGCGCAGAGCGCCCGAGAGCTTCATTGCATGGTTAAAATCCCCTACGGGGATGGCGGGCTGCGAAAAGATTCTTGTGTTAATAATCATGAGTTCGATCAAGGAAACCGCCAGCACACACCAAGCGGCGGCGGCAGCGGTGCGGAGCAGATTTCTTATCACGCCGCTTTCTTCTTGTAGGGCCCACGCTTCGCTACGGGCGCTTCCTGAGCCGCGATAAGCGCCGCAACGTCATTCATATCCCAAACTCGATCCGTGACGCCAACGACCATTTGCTCCGCGCTAGAGAGCGGAGATACCGGATTGTTTGGCCGCTCGCCGCTCGTTAAACCGGGCCATCACCGCCCCCAGGAAAAGCGCCAGCCCGACCAGCAGCGCCACATTCTTGATCCGGCTGGCGCTGGCCGCTAGCTGGGCCAGCGCATCCGTGGCCCCGGTCAAGAGCATGGTCAGTTGCAGCGCGTTTTCCGCCGCGTCGGCCAAAGCGCCGATCACCGGCACCCACACCAGCGCCATCAGCATCCGCCTGAGGCTGCCGGGCCGGGGCGCAAAACCTTCCGCCGTCAGCACGCCCGAATAGAAGAAGGCGGTCGCATAAAGCGGCATCAGCAGATAATCGAAACCCAGATCGAACCCGGCCCGCACCGCATAACGCTCCGGCCCCCAGGCATGGAAGGCGGCCTGGAACTGGATCGCGCTGGAAAAAAACGCCAGGTCCGCCGTCCCCACACCCGTCAGCGCTTTCAACCGGTAATCCAGCAAGGCCAGGATGGCAAAAACCCCGGCCGCCAGCCCGCTGGACCAGGCCCAGCGGCTCCAAAGCGTGGCTTTGGCGATACGCATCTCCCTCTCCCTTGCCCCGAACGCCTAAAGCCGGGTTATAAGCCAATCCATGCGGTCGAAGTCTAAGCGTTCCTTGGGCGATATTCTTTATAATTTCCATTGGGTGGTGCCTGGGGATAGCGCGCGCTCCGCCCAGGCCTGGGCCGGCGGGCTGGGGCCTTTTTTGCAGAAGCGCGGCATCGCGGCCGTGATCAATCTGCGCGGTCGCAATGACGATCTGTCCTGGTGGATCAACGAGACCGCGGCGGCGGGGGCGCGCGGCATCGCCCATCTCGACGCCATGCTGGATTCCCGCAAGCTCCCCACCCGCGCCCTGCTTGAGCGGCTGATCGCGGCCTTCGATGAGGCGCCGCGCCCTTTCATGCTCAAATGCTCCGGCGGCCAGGACCGCACCAGCTTCGCGGCGGCGCTGTATCTGATCCATCGCGGCGGCTGGAACGCCTTCGAAACGGCGACGGCGCAATATGCCCGCTTTCCCTATCTGCATTTTCCCAAGCGCCAGCAGCGCTGGCTGAGGCCGTTTCTGGATTTCGCGCGCGAGGATTCAAAAGGCGCCGCGCTTTCGGCATGGATTGCCGAACGCTATGACCCGGAGAATCTCCAATCCTGGCTCGCGGCGCATGGGCTTGCGGACAGCCATGCGGGTATCTTCACCACGCCCACGCGCAGCCCCAATCAATGGTGAAGTTGGACGTCGCGCCGGGGATCATTCTCTGGCGCGAAAAATTCTCCCGCACCGCCCAGGAAAATCTGTTGCACGACATTCAGGGGCGCCTCAAAGACGCGCCTTTCTATCGTCCGGCGATGCCCGGTTCGGGAAAGCCTTTCTCGGTGGAAGAAAGTAATTTCGGTCCCCTGGGCTGGATGTCGGATAAGACCGGCTACCGCTATCAGCAAATCCATCCTTTGACCGGCAAACCCTGGCCCGCCATTCCGCCAGCGCTTCTGGCGCTATGGGCCGAGATCGCAGGACCGGACGAGCCGCAATGCTGCCTGGTCAATCTTTATCGTGGCAAGGCGCGCATGGGCCTGCATCAGGACAAGGACGAGACCGCCCTGTCGGCGCCGGTGGTGTCCGTATCGCTGGGCGATGACGCCCTGTTCCGCATCGGCGGCCCGCAAAGGCGCGGCCCCACCAAAAGCCTCAAGCTGCAATCCGGCGATGTGGTACTGTTCGGCGGGCCGGCGCGGCTGGCTTTTCACGGCATCGACCGCATCCTGCCCGGCACCTCGACCCTGATCCCGGGCGGCGGACGTCTGAACCTGACGCTGCGCCGGGTCAGCCAATAACGCGGCGGTTTTTCGTGGCCGTGCGACACGGAGCGCCAGCCAGGCGAGCGCAGCGAGCCGTCAGGCTGCGCGACCATTAGAAAAGAAAAAAGACGCCCGGCCGTTTCCAGCCGGGCGCCAAATGCGCCGTTACGCGCGTCGGAGGCCGGGAGGGGATACCGGCCGTCCAGCGAAAACCTTGGTCCGCTTGCGAGCGGGGGGGCAGTGCATACGAACCCAAGGATCTTCGACACCTAAGTTAGGCATAAAAGTCACACGATTCAACTATTTTCTTCTAAAAAGGAATTTATAACATTTTCTTCTTGTAAGATACATTTTTGCCATAGCTGTTTTTCTCGAATCAGGCAGCCAACGCCCGGCGGAAAGCCTGGAAAATCGCGGCGCTCACCTTGTCCTGCGCCGGCGCCCATTCGGGGTGCCATTGCACCCCCAGCACAAAACCCTTCGCGCCGGGCAACGACACCGCCTCGATCAATCCGTCTGGCGCGCACGCTTCCACCATCAGGCCTGGCGCCAGCCTGGCGATGCCCTGGCTGTGCAGCGAGTTGACCATCACATCGAAGGATTGGCCGCCATCCGGCAGCGGGGTGCCCAACAGCGCCGCGAGAATCCCGCCCGGCATGATGGTGACGGCATGCCGAGGCGCATATTGCGCTTCCGGCGGAGCATTTGCATCCTCGCGGTGGTCCAGCGCGCCGGGCCTTTCATGCACATGGCTGTCCAGCGTGCCGCCCAGCGCCACATTCAGTTCCTGGAAGCCGCGGCAGATGCAGAGTGTGGGAACGCCTTTTTCTATGGCGGCCTTGAGCAGCGCAAGGCTGGTGGCGTCGCGCGCCTCGTCCAGCATCGTGCTGGCTCGCGGCTCGCCTGCGCCATAATGGCGGGGCGCGACATTGGAGGGCGCCCCGGTGAACAGCAGCCCGTCCAGCCGTTCCAAAAGGGTATCTACATCCAGCTTTGGCCGCGTCACCGGAATCAACAGCGGCAACGCGCCAACGCTGCCCTGGATGGCGGCGACATATTCATCGCTGGCGCGATGCGAATGCATGCCGTCTCTTGTTTCGAAATCGCAGACAATACCCACCAGGGCGGGCATCAGTCGGTTTTCCTGGGCGCCTTGGTGGGCACCGCGAACAGGGTCTCGTCGATCGGCACACCCACTTCCGGGTTCTGCAGCGCCACCATGGTGGTGCCGCCCTGATTGTCCTTCACGGTCCATTGCCGCAGCTCGATCTGCGGGTTGGAAAACACAAAAGTGATGTTGCCCTGCTGGCGGTTGGTGGAGGTGCGAGCATGCACCACCAGCGAGTCGTCATGGATATCGATGCCGGTGATGGCGCTGTTCGCCTTGAGGTTCACCTTGTCGTCCAGCAGCAGGTCCAGCGGCACGTCGGACACGTCATAGGACTCCACCGTGTTGAGCTTGCTGTTCTTGACATAGATCTTGCCGCCGGTCGCCACGATCAGGGTGGGATTGGGCGGATTGAACGCGAAACGCAGGTTGCCGGGTTTTTCCAGCAGGAATTCGCCCTGGTCCAACTGTCCCTCCGGCCCCAGCTGGACAAAGCCGCTTTTGATGCTGTGAATGCTGTTGAGATAGGCGCTGACGCGGTCCAGCGCGGCCTGCTGTTCGGCGGTGAAGGTTATTCTGCGCGGCGGCGCCGGCTGGCCGGCGCCCGAAAACAGTGCGGCACAAACCAGGATGGCGCAAAGCGCTGTGGGACGGCGGAGGCGATGCATGGCCAAGGGGGACGCCACTTTGAAAAGAAGCGGATTGCTCCTTTTTCCTGTTCCGGTCAGGATAGAAGCCCCTCGCGAATAATCAACCCGTGAAACCGTTTCCATGGACGCGCCTGAGCCCTATTCCCGCATTGCTGTCCTGGGCGCCGGCGCCTGGGGCACCGCGCTGGCGCTGACGGCGCTGGCGGCGGACCGCGACGTGACGCTCTGGGTGCGGGAAGACGATGTGCTGGCCAGCATCAGGAACGCGCGGCAGAACCGTTTCTTGCCCGGCATTGCGCTGCCGGAAAATCTCAAAGTCACCGGCGATCTGGCGGAGGCGGCAAAGGCGCAAGCCCTGCTGCTGGCGATTCCCGCCCAGTTGCTGCACGCTTTTGTCAGCACCCTGGCGCCGCATCTGAAATCCGGCGCGGTGCTGGTGATCTGCGCCAAGGGCATCGAGAAGAACAGCGGCCGGCTGGTGCATGAAACGGTGGCCGCCGCCGCGCCGTCCGCCCATGTGGCGATCCTCTCCGGTCCATCCTTTGCGCGCGATGTGGCGAAGGGCCTTCCCACCGCCGTCACCATCGCCGCCTATGGCGATCTGGCGCCGCGCATTCAGGCCGCTCTCAGCACGCCGGTCTTCCGCCCCTATGCCAGCGATGACGTGACGGGCGTGGCCTTGGGCGGCGCGGCCAAGAATGTCTATGCCATCGCCTGCGGCGTGGTCGAAGGATTGGGACTTGGCGAAAACGCGCGCGCCGCGCTTTTGGCGCGCAGCTTCGCCGAACTCGCCCGGCTGGGCGAGGCGTTGGGGGCGCGGCGCGAAACCCTGATGGGACTTTCGGGGCTGGGCGATCTGGTCCTGACCGCGACCAGCAAAAGCTCGCGCAATTTTTCTTTCGGCGTGGCGCTGGGCGAGGGAAAATCCGTCGGTGATCTCAATGCGCCGGGCAGTCCGCTGGCCGAGGGCGTGGACACCGCCCCCGCGCTGGTGCGGCGCGCGCGGCAGGCCGGCGTGGAGCTGCCCATCGCCGAAGCGATGGCCGACCTGATCTCGGGCAACCTGCCGCTGGGTGAAGCGGTGACGCGGCTGATGAGCCGCAGATTGAAGGCGGAATGAAATACTGGCTGTTCAAGACCGAGCCCGAAACATTCTCCTGGGCCATGCAGAAGAAAAAAGGCGCCAAGGGCGAACCCTGGAGCGGGGTGCGCAACTGGACCGCCGCCGGCAACATGAAAGCGATGACCAAAGGCGATCTCGGCTTTTTCTATCATACCGGAGACGAGAAACAGATCGTGGGCATTGTCGAGGTGATCGGCGAATACCGCCCCGACCCCAGCGATGAGGCCGGCAAGTTCGGCCTCGTGGTGGTCAAGGCGGTAGAGGACATGCCGCGCCCGGTGACATTGGCGGAAGTCAAGGCGACGCCCGCCCTCGCCCAGATGAGCCTGGTGAAAAGCTTTCGCCTCTCCGTCCAGCCGGTTACGCCCCAGGAATGGAAGCTGGTTTGCAAGATGGCCGGGCTGTAGCAGGAAGGGTCGCGCAGGCGTATGCTTCCGGTACGCGCTCAATAGAGGCGCGACCAGGAGGAATTCATGGCCGCTCGCGATATTCTGAATCTCGACAATTCCATGGCGCCGCGCCTTATCCGCTGTCTCTATATCATCGCCCTGATCCTGATCACCGTGATGGTGATATTGGGCCTGGTGCGCGGCGTGCAGGTGATGAGCCGCTCGCCGGTTCAGCCCCCCGCGATAGCCGGCAACACCCTCCCGGCGCCGGGCGCCACAACGCCACAACCGCCCGGCCCCGGCATGATGGGACCGGGCCAGCGCCGCATGATGGCGATGATGGATCGCCGCGGCCCCATGATGATGAATCGCCGCTTTGGCCGCCCCATCGGCCCCTTCGGCATCGGCCGCAATCCGGTGCTGGCGGGACTGTGGATCATCTTCGGCGCATTGCTGCACGGCGCCATCGCGCTGCTGGTGGTGCGGATTCTGGCGGAGATGGGGCTTGCTGTGCTGGCAATGCCGAGACGAGCCGAAGGCTGAACGATATTGTTTCGGGTCGAATCGCTATTCCAATGTCATTCTCACGCCCTCAAATCCGTTCCCGGAAAAGCCAAAGTAAAAAAGGCTAATGGTTCGATTTTTCGCAGCGCTGACTAAATGGACGGCGTTGGCGTTCTGTTGGTGGTTTATAACAGTAGTGTTCTTCAGCCTGTTCGCCGGGGGTGGGGCGGGGCAGGCCCCCCAGCCCCAACCCGAACTTGATAGAACAGTTCTTTTGCATGTGTATGGCAAATATGGAACCATCACGGGATACGTCAAGCCATGGATAGCCCAGACCTATAACTTGCTATTCACGATCACCGAGATGTTCTTAGGATTATTAGTCTTGGTAGTAATCATAAATGCGATAGTCAGAAAAGCAGCGGGATTGCCATTCAGGATGGGTAAAACACCTTTGCCCTAGCGGGGATTCTCGGACCGTTGTTCACCCGGGGCGATGTTTCCCACCGGCCGCTTGTGTCTGTCGCTTTCGCAGGTCCGTGCGGCGCTCTAAACCGTCCACTGGACGGTTTCGCAAGACGCGCCGCACACCTGCTCATGCGCTTCGCGCACCGCTCACCCGGCCGCTCGCCCAAGCTCGCGGCGTTCGCCGCTCGAAATGGTCCACCGGACCATTTCGCCCGCCCTTCGGGCGGTCGCGGCTCACCCCAGCGCCTTGACGATCTCTTCGGTCATTTTTTTGGCGTCAGAGAACAACATCATGGTGTTGTCGCGGAAGAAGAGTTCGTTCTCGACCCCCGCATAGCCCGATCCCATGCCGCGCTTGATGAAGAGCACGGTCTTGGCCTTTTCCACATCCAGGATCGGCATGCCGAAGATCGGCGATTTGGGATCGGTCTTGGCCGAGGGATTGGTCACGTCATTGGCGCCGATCACATAGGCCACGTCCGCCTGGGCGAATTGCGAGTTGATGTCTTCCAGCTCGAACACTTCGTCGTAAGGCACATTGGCTTCGGCCAGCAGCACATTCATATGGCCGGGCATGCGGCCCGCCACTGGGTGAATGGCATAGGACACTTTCACCCCTTCATGCTTCAGCTTGTCGGCCATTTCGCGCACCGCATGCTGGGCCTGGGCCACCGCCATGCCGTAACCCGGCACGATGATCACGCTGGACGCGTTCTTCATGATGAAGGCGGCATCGTCGGCCGAGCCCTGCTTGACCGGGCGCGTTTCCTTGGCGCCCGCCGGTCCCGCCGTCTCGCCGCCAAAGCCGCCCGCGATCACCGAGACAAAGCTGCGGTTCATGCCCTTGCACATGATGTAGGACAGGATCGCGCCGGACGAACCCACCAGCGCGCCGGTGATGATCAGCGCCGTATTCTCCAGCGTGAAGCCGATGCCCGCTGCCGCCCAGCCGGAATAGGAATTCAGCATCGACACCACCACCGGCATGTCGGCGCCGCCGATGGGAATGATAAGCGTGATGCCGAATACAAAACTCAGCAGCGTAATCGCCCAGAAGGCCCAATGCGGCTGGTCCATGGTGAAATAGACGATCAGTCCAACTACGCCCAAGAAGATCAGGAGATTGAGGACATGCCGCGCCGGCAGGATGATCGGCGCCCCCGACATGTTGCCGTTGAGCTTGGCGAAGGCGATGATTGAGCCGGCAAAGGTGATGGCGCCGATGGCGACGCCCAGGCTCATCTCGACCAGCGACTGGGTGTGAATGGCGTCAATCTCGCCGATGTGGAAGGCCTGGGGCGAATAAAGCGCGGCGGCGGCGGTCAAGACCGCGGCCAGGCCGACCAGCGAATGGAAGGCGGCCACCAGTTGCGGCATGTTGGTCATCGCGATGCGCCGCGCCATCACCGCGCCGATGCCGCCGCCGATGGCGAAGCCCGCGATCACCAGGCCCCAGGTCAAGGGATCGGTCACCCCCGCCACCCACAGCGTGGTCAGCACTGCGATGGCCATTCCCAGCATGCCGTTGCGGTTGCCGGCCCGCGACGATACGGGCGAGGACAGGCCCTTCAACGCCAGGATGAACAACACACCCGCGACCAGATAAAGCAGCGCCGCTATCGCGTCTTGCCCGGTCATTTCTTCTCTTTCTTCTTGTACATCGCCAACATGCGCGCCGTGACAAGAAAGCCGCCGAAGATATTCACCGAAGCAAGAATCAGAGCGAAAAAGCCCAGCAGTTTCGACGTCCAGGAGGCGCTATCCACGGCGGACACCGCCACCGCGATCAACGCGCCGACCACGATCACCGAGGAGATGGCGTTGGTCACGCTCATCAGCGGGGTGTGCAGGGCCGGCGTCACGCCCCAGACCACGAAATAGCCGACAAAAATCGCCAACACAAAAATCGAAAGCCGAAAGACAAAATAACCGAGGGCGGGATCGACCATGTCCATGATTTATCCTCTTGCCGCCGGGTGAATGACTTCACCGTCCTTGGTCACCAGCGCACCTTTCACGATCTCGTCATTCCAGTCGATCGCCAGCAGGCCCGATTTCTTGTCCACCATCAGCGAGATGAAGTTGAACAGGTTGCGGGCATAGAGCGACGAGGAATCCACCGCCAGCCGTCCGGGCAGGTTGGTGTAGCCCATGATAGTGACGCCATGAACCTCGATCACCTCGTTCGCCTTGGTTAGCGGCGTGTTGCCGCCAGCTTCCGCCGCCAGGTCCACGATCACCGAACCCGGTTTCATCGTCTTGATCATCTCCTCCGTCACCAGTAGCGGCGCTTTTCTGCCTGGGATCAGCGCGGTGGTGATGACAATGTCCTGCTTCTTGATGGTTTCGGCGGTCAGCGCCGCCTGCTTGGCCTGGTATTCCTTGGACATTTCCTTGGCATAGCCGCCGGCCGTCTGGGCGTTCTTGAATTCCTCATCCATCACCGCCACAAAAGTGCCGCCCAAGCTCTCCACCTGTTCCTTGGTGGCGGGCCGCACATCGGTGGCGCTGACGATCGCGCCCAGCCTTTTCGCGGTGGCGATGGCCTGGAGGCCCGCGACGCCCACGCCCATCACCAGCACCCGCGCCGGCGCGATGGTGCCCGCCGCGGTCATCATCATCGGCATGGCGCGGCCGAAAGTGGCGGCGGCGTCGATCACCGCCTTGTAGCCGGCCAAATTGGCTTGCGACGACAGCACGTCCATCGCCTGGGCGCGGGAAATGCGCGGCAGCAATTCCATGGCGAAGGCGGAAACGCCCTGCCCCGCCAAAGCGGCAATCGCGTCTTTTTCGCTGTGGGGCGCCAGCAACGCGGCCACCACGGCGCCCTTCTTCAGAAGCGCGACTTCATCGCCCCTGGGGCCGCGCACTTTGAGAACGATATCGGCGCCGTCCAGCGTGGTCCGGGCGTCGGGGGCAATCCAGGCGCCGGCGCCGGCGTAATCGGCATCGGCGATGCGCGCGGCCGCGCCGGCCCCTGTCTGGACCACCACTTCGAGGCCCAGGCCCTTGAACTTTTTGACCGATTCCGGTGTCGCGGCGACGCGCGTTTCACCCGGAGACGTTTCCTTGGGGACGGCGAGTTTCAATCACGCCCCTTATATTTTATCAGTTGTGGGTCCGGAATATCGCGAGAAAGACCATGATGCCGAGGACAAGGGTGAGCGTCCATTTGACACCGGTCACAAAACCCGCATAGCCGCGTTTGTGTTGGGAAATGTCCATCGAGCCAGGCGTGTAATGAGAATCTTCGTGTGCCATTGCTGAAAAAAGCCCCTTGAGCGACGAACCGGCCGGACTATAGCAAAGCGCCCGCAACGGGCAAGCGGGGCGCCGGGATTTGCCAGTTCAACCGGCCCATGCGATCCAGCCGCCATGGGGCTGGGCCAGGCCAAGGGTGCGGGCATTGGCCACCCCGGCTCTATGGTGCGTCAAGGTGACCGCATAGTCGCTGCCGCCATCGAACTCGAAAGACAGGTGCCAGACCGGACGGCTGAGGCCCACCGTCACCAGCAGCGCCTCCAGCGCCGTCCGCATCTCGGCGCTGAACTGGTAGGTCGTAATGGTGTGATAGACGCAGACCGCCTCATCCGGCGGGATTTCGGCCAGCGCCTCCGGCAGCAAAACCAGTGCATCCCCGGCGCGGATTTCCGCCGGGGTTTCCAGAAACATCTGAATGGCAGCCTCAAGCCGTTCCAGCCGGTGCGGCTGGTCGGGCCAGACCAGGGCGCGGAGCCAGTCGCGGTCATTGCTGTTCTTAAGGTCAACCGGGTTCAGCTCCAGTCCGATGCGGCCGGCAATGTGGGGGCAATATCCGACCGGCGGCACGGCGTTGCTTCTGAGGTCGCAGGAAAGAACCAGCGGCGCGCCCGGCATCACCTCCGCCGCCGTCACGCCCTCTCGCATATAGCGGATTCCATAACGGTCCCAGATCATGTTGAGCCCGGCGCTGGGACCGATCTCGATCAGATGCAGCGGCCCCATTCCGGCCAGCGCGCCAAAGCCGGCGCGCAGCATGGCCGAGCGCCCCACTTCGTTTGTGTTGGTCACTCTTGTTTCGACCAGTCGCTGCACCTCCTGTTGGTGCTGCATCACGAAGTCGCGAAAAACGGAAAACAGTTCGGGTCCCGCCCCATCGTTGGGACGATAAGCGGTACCGCCCAAACTCCGATAATATTCGCGCAAGCGATGCTCGGTGCCCCTGAGCAGCAGATAATGCACCGCCGCCAGCAGCAGGTTGGCGGGCGGCTGGCCCTTGCGGCGGCGCGCCGCGATAGCCTTGAGCACCTCGTCGCCATGGATAGCCTCTGCCAGCCCGGCATAAAGCGGCGAGCCCATGCGGCGGGCATCCTCGGCAAAATCCGTCCAATAGCGCGTTTCGTCGGCATACATCGGGCTGTTCCCGGCGATTCAGTTTTTCTTAAGCATAGCCGCGCTTGTCCCGCCGGAAGACAGGTTTAAACGGGTCCTTTACCCGCCATGCGCAGAATGCACGCCTCGGAGCAACAGCCGGCGCGCAAAGCGCTTTTGCGTCTGGCTGTGCGAACAAGATGAAGCAAATTGGGACAATTCCGCATGGCGCAGACCATCCTTGTCGTGGACGACGATCCGGTACAACGCCGCCTGCTTGAGGCGGCCATCAGCCGCAGCGGCATGACTGTCGTTACCGCCCCCGGCGGCCAGCCCGCGCTCGACCTGATCAACGGCCCGCGCGGCGAACAGATCACCCTGGTGCTGCTCGACCTGGTGATGCCCGACATGGGCGGCCTTGAGGTCCTCGCAAAATTGCGTCCCACCAATCCCGACCTGCCGATCATCGTACTCACCGCCAAGGGTGGCATCGATTCCGCCGTGGAAGCCATGCGCGCCGGCGCCAATGACTTCCTGGTCAAGCCCGCCAGCCCGGAGCGCATCGCGGTTTCGATCCGCAACCAGCTCAAGATCGGCACCCTTTCGGGTGAAGTGAAACAGCTCAAAAAGAAAAGCGACAACAAGCTTTCCTTTGACGACCTGATCGCCACTTCTCCGGAAATGAAACAGGTGTTCCGCCTGGGCACCCGCGCCGCGCAGTCCGACATTCCGATCCTGATCGAGGGCGAATCCGGCGCCGGCAAGGAGCTGATCGCCCGCGCCATCCAGGGCACCTCGGCCCGCGGCGGCAAGCCTTTCGTCACCGTCAATTGCGGCGCCATTCCCGAAAACCTGATCGAGTCCATCCTGTTCGGCCATGAGAAAGGCTCCTTCACCGGTGCCTCCGACAAGCATCTGGGAAAATTCCAGGAGGCCGATGGCGGCACCCTGTTCCTGGACGAGATCGGCGAGCTGCGTCTGGACATGCAGGTCAAACTCCTGCGCGCGCTTCAGGAAGGCGAAGTGGATCCGGTGGGCTCCAAGCGTCCGGTGAAAGTGGATGTGCGAATCATTTCCGCCACCAATCGGGATCTCGGCCAGATGGCGCGCGAAGGCAGCTTCCGCGAAGACCTTTATTACCGCCTCAATGTTTTTCCCATCCTGGTGCCGGCGCTACGCGACCGCGCCGCCGACATCGCGCCCTTGTCGCAGCATTTCATCGCCCGCTTCGCCGCCGAAGAGAACAAGCTGGTGTCCGGCCTGACCCAGGACGCCGCCGGCCTCCTGGCGCGTTTCTCCTGGCCGGGCAATGTGCGCCAGCTTGAGAACACCATCTTCCGCGCCGTCGTGCTGTGCGACGGCTCGCTGCTGGACGTCTGCGATTTTCCCCAGATCGCCGCCGCCATGGGCGTGGAAACCAGCCACCGCAATGCCTTCGCGGTTCAGGCACCGGCGCCGGCTTCCGGCGGCCAAGCCGCGCCTTCCCTGCCCGCGGGTTCGCCTTATGCGCTCTCCACCACCGATGCCGCCGGCCATATCCGCAAATTCGAGGACATGGAGGCGGAGATCATCCGCATGGCGATCTCGCGCTATGAGGGCCATATGTCCGAAGTGGCGCGGCGCCTGGGCATCGGCCGCTCGACTCTCTATCGCAAGCTCAAGGAATTCGGCCTGGAAGACGGCGTCAGCGACCCGGAATCCGCGATCGAAGAAGCGCTGCGCAAGACCGCCTAACGCATGCCCAACGCACTCAGGTAAAGATCCAGCATAGCTTCCTGTTCCTGGAAATCCGCCTTGTCCAATTTCCGCATCCTGAGCACCTGGCGCATGATCTTTGTGTCAAAGCCGGTGCCCTTGGCCTCGGAATAGACTTCGCGGATATCGGCGGTCAGCGCCGAACGCTCTTCCTCCAGCCTTTCGATGCGGTCCACAAAGGAGCGCAGATGTTCTTTTGCGAAGCCGGATTTTGCCATGACGGAGCCTTGATGTTTTCGGGGCGGTTTTTTGAAGGGGCGGAACCTAATCTGAAGGGGTCATATCGGCAAGCGCCGATGTCAGGATCGGCCCCAGCCGCGCCGCGAATGCCAGCGCCGATGCCGCATCGCCGATCAGGTCCTGGCGCATTTCGATCAAGACATGCGGCAGGCCGTTCTTCGTGCCATGGCGGTTCAACGTATCGCCTTCCAGCGCGCCGGAATAAGGCTCGTTATCCCCGACCGTAAATCCCGCCTCAGCCAGCCGCGCCATCAGCGGGCGCGCCAGCCGCCCGTCCTTGTCCCACAACACCCCCACCTCCCAGGCCCGTTTGTCGCCTTTCCAGACCGGCGTGAAACTGTGCAATGACACCAGGGGTGGGCGCCCCAGCCGCGCGATCTCTTCGGCAATGGCCTGGTGATAGGGCGCATGGAACCGCTCGATGCGCCGCGTCCGCTCGGCATCATCGATATTGCGGTTGCCGGGAATGATGCTGCCGTCCGACAATTGCATAATAAGGGTGGGATCGTCCGGCCCGCGATTGAGATCGATCAGAAGCCGCGACCAGGCTCCCAGCACCGCCGGCGCGCCGAAAGACGCCGCCAGCGCCCTTGTCACCTCGGCCGCCCCGATGTCATAGGCGATATGGGTTTCGAACAGGTCGGGCTTAAGCCCCAGTGTCCCATAGCCGGACGGCAGGTCCCTGGCGGCGTGATCGCACAGGAACAAGGGCGGGCGCTCCCCCGCTATTTGCTCAAAAGACGGCCCGGTCATGACCCCGTCATAGGGCGGCAAAAATCCGGCCACAAGGCGGCACGTTGACTGCCCACATTGACAGAGGGGCCGCTTCGCGCCAAACAAAAAGCCGATGCGCCGCGCTCTGGCCCTTGCGATTTACGCCCTGCCGCTTCTGGCGGGGGTAGCGGGTTTTGCCGCTCCCGCCCATGCCAGTTTCAATGTCTGCAACAAGGCCAACTTGAAGGCGCGGGTGGCGATCGGCCATTTCGACGGAACCAACTGGAGCAGCCTGGGCTGGTGGACCATCGCGCCCAAATCCTGCGCCGGCCTGATCGCCGGTCCCCTCGATGCGCGCTACTATTATCTTTATGCCACCGACGGCGCGGCGGGCACCTGGGAAGGGGGCAAGCATTTCTGTGTCGCGCCCAGCGACAAGTTCGTCATTCCCGGCCGCGCCGATTGTGACAAGCGCGGCTTCGACCGGCGCGGATTCTTTGAAGTGGATACCGGCGGCTCACCCGACTGGACGCAGTCTCTTTCAAATTAGACTTCAACTGATCGTTTCGCAGGACGGCATCTCGAACTTGTCGTCCACCCGCCGCGACGAATAGACAAAGCCGGTGCGCAGAAACTGATAAGTCTGCTTGCCGCCGTCATGGAAAAGAATTTTATAATCGTCGTCCAGGGCAGCCGGCGTGCCATCGATAGTCTGTATGTGCAAACTCTCGACGTCGCCGGACAGGCGCCAGCGCCCGGTCTCCACCTCGTCCAGATTTTTGCCCTTGATGCAGGTGCGGAAAAGCACCTGAAAATTTCCGTCCGCCGCCATGTGGATCAGCCACATCGAGCCCCTGTCGTCCGGCTGGCCGATGCCGAACCAGGTGCCGACCAGGAATGGCGCCGCGAAAAGAGCGTTTTTCAAATTCAGTCTTCCTCAGGCTGTTTGCCTGGAGCAAGCTTTACACCTTCACCACCCCCTTGAGGGAGGGGTAATAATGATGGCTGGAAAAGTGAAGGCTTTTCTGGCACCCCGCAGGTAATTCCGGCGAGATTATAAGGATTGCAAGCAGATGTCCCACTTCTAGGTGGGCGTCTGCTTTGCAATTTCTAGAAGGACTAAAATCAATGTCCGCTTATGACCCAAAGCGGACATTCAAGCTTTGGCCGGTTCGGACTCCCTGCCCGCCGCCACTCAACTCGCGCGTAGTCCGTCCACAATGGAAAGGCGCGCGGCGTGGATGGAGGGGAGAAGTCCGCCGGCCAGCCCAACCACCATGGCCCAGATGATGCCGGTGAGGACTAGACCGGGCGAAATGGTGAGATTGAAGACATTGGAGCCCACGGCTTTCTGATTGCCGTCGAACAGCGCGCTGGCGACACAAGCCCCTATCAGCGCACCCGCCAGGCATAGGATCAGCGTCTCGCTCATCACCGACAGCACCACCGGCGCTGCGCCGAATCCCAGCGCCCTGAGGGTGGCGATTTCCCGGGCGCGGGCCGCCACCGCGGCATACATGGTATTGAGGGCGCCGAATATCGCGCCCAGCGCCATGATCCCGCCGATCATATAGGCGATGGCGTTCAGGAAGCCGGAGAATTGGGCAGTGGTGCGAAGATAATAGTCGGTCTCCCGCTCCACGCTCACCTGCAGCGTCCCATTGCGAAGAAGAGCTGCCTTGAAGCCGGCAAACGCGGCGGGCGAGGTCAGCCGCACCAGCACCGAATTATAGGTGGCTATCTTGTTGGCGGTCATCACGGTGTCCCGGTCGGCCAGGAAATGGCTTTCGTTGAGGTCGCCGCCCACGGTGAAGACGCCCACGATCGGCCATTCGCCATCGGGCAGGATCACTTTATCGCCCAACCTTGTGTTGGCGAATTGTCCCTGCGCGGCGCGGCCCACGATCAACTCGCGCTTGCCGGGCTGGAACAGCCGCCCTTCCACCAGCCTGAATTTCGGCCTTAGCTTCAGACTTTGCGGTCCCACGCCTCGCAATCCCATTTCCGAATCAAAATGTTTGACCTTGTTGACCATGGGCACGGTGACCAGCGCCTCGGCCTCGGCCAGCGGCTTTCCATCGGCGTCCCGGGCGATGCCGGGCGCGTCGGCGATCAGGGACAAATCCGAATGCGGCAAATTGCTGACTTCCTCGCCTGCCGAAGGCGACAGCACAATGGCGCGGCCCGGATCGCCGGAATTGGTGGTGGCGGTGACGATGCCCACCGTGAATGACATCATCGAGAGCAGCACGCCCACGACGCAGGCCATCCCAACCACCACCACCAGGGACGGCCAGAAGCGCGACGGCAGGCTCTTGAAGTTCATGGCCAGGACGGCGACGGTCTGTTTCATGCCGCCCGTCCTGACAAAGCGGTGGCGATGTCCAGCCGTGCGATACGCAGGGCGGGCAAGGCTGCGGACAGGAACGCTACCACCACCGCGCTGGTCAACGCATAGAACATGACCGGCGGCGTGATCCTGGGCATGGGCAGCCCGACGTTCCGCGGCAGCAGGGTCGGGAAAATATGCGCTAGCCAAGCGGCGACGCCCACGCCCAAGGCAGCCCCGATCAGGCAGGGGATGGCCGCTTCCGCTACCACCAGCACCATCACCCCGCCATCCGAGAAACCGATTGTCTTGAGCACGGCAAATTCGGAAATCCGCTCGCGCACCGACTGGGCTATGCCATTGCCAGTGAGGAACAGGATCATAAAGAGGCCTGCGCCGGCCACGCCCTCGGTGACAAAGCCAATGTCAATCCCGGCGTTGGCAAACGCATTTTGCAAGATGGATTTCTCGGTCACAGTGTGGGTGGGCGAGCCGGAATTGGCGAAGGCCTGGTCAATCCGGCTGGCCATAGCGTCGGCCTGAGCGGGATCAGAAATCAGCAAGGTGAAGGTGTTGCCCTTGTAGCGGGCGCTGTTTGCCTTGCCCAGGTTGATGGCCTTGAGGCTGGTCAAGGCGAAGCCGCCTGGCGAGGATTCCATGTCGTCCATGATCCCGATGACATGGAAATTCCATGTCTGGCCGCCATCGGCGCGGGGAATCTGCGGCGCCTTGAACGGAAAGTTGTCGCCGACTTTCTTGCCGAAAGTCTTTGCATAGGCGCGGGTGAGCAGGATCCCGGTCAAATCCTGGTCCAGCGCCTGATATTGCGCCGCACTGACTTTGGCATCCGGAACGACGACGGCCGCATCCTGGTCAAAGCCCACGACAAACGCGAAATTCTTCTGGTCGCGGTAATAGCCGGGAATGAACGCCCGCACCGTGACATGGGTGACGCCGGGAATGGCGGCAATCCGCTCCTTCAAACTATCTGGCAATTGAATGGCGCCATAGCGCGCCTGAACCAGTAGCCGGTCGGGATGTGCCAGATCACCCAAATGCTCCAGCGTCGCGTTGAAGCCGATCATCAGCCCGAACAAGATGAAGGCCACGGTGACCGAGAGCAATGTGAGGACGGTGCGCACCTTCCGCCGCGCCAGCGCCGCCAATACCAGGGGAAGAAATTTCATGTCGCATAACACCTTGAAACTGTGAGCCGCACCGCCTCCAGACCCAGCCTATTTGGGATAGGGCCATAAGCTGTTGCGGCTGGCAATAAAGGGAGTCTGGCAGCCACGATCCCATTGGCGCGATTGGACTAGTTATGCGCGACTGGACCTGCCAGATCCGTGTCGAGTGCAGAATGCCCGCTTAGCATTATCCCAGCCCGGTCATAGGGCACCCTTACGAATGTCCGCTTCTGGCGCAAAGCGGACATTCGGCCACCTCCATTACAGTAATTGCTTGAGAAACCCATTTACGGCCCGTTCAGCGCTAATTGCTGCCAGCCGACCGGCGACAACCCTCGCCATCTGCGGATTAAGCCGACATCCGCCCCAACTATTGATGGTGAAATCGCCCGGGTGAAAAGTCTGAGAAATGGCGAACGCCAAGGAATTCCGGGGACACAATACCTAATTGGTTCAGAATGCTGCCGGAGTTTTCGCCCGGCCCTTCGCTTACGCTCCGGGCGTTCGTCGCTCGAAATGGTCGTCGCACTACGCTGCCGCTAGCGACGGACCATTTCGTTCGCCTTTGGCGAACCGCTCCTCACCCCTCTCCGCGCTGCGCGCATTCGCCTCCTCTCGCAGGTCCGTGCGGCACTCGAAACCGTCCACTGGACGGTTTCGCAAGATGCGCCGCACACCTGCTCGCGCTTCGCGCCGGAGGCTCATCGGGGCAGGGTATCTGATTTCGCTTTGCGAAATCAGATACCCTGCCCCTCGACTTCCTTGGCCAGCGCCTTTTCGCGCCGCGCCGCAGCGGACAGTTGCGGGTCCAGCGCCAGGGCCTGGCGATACAGCTTCAGCGCACCCGGCTTGTCGCCATATTGCTCCAGCATGTCAGCCAGGTCGGCGATCGCCTCGAACTGGCGCGGATTCAAGGTCACCACCTTCTGCAGCGACACCATCGCCCCGGAATCATCGCCCGCCGCCGCCTGCATCTGGGCGCGGGCACGCCAGCCTTCGGCGAAGCTGGGCGCCACCTTGGTAATCGCATCCAGCAGCTTTTTCGCCGTGGCGGTGTCGGCCCCGCCCAGCGCCGCCCGGGCGCGGGTCATCAAAAGGTCCACGCTGGGGCTGCCCGAAACCCGGAACAGCCCATCCAGCTTCTGCTCGATGGGATGGGCCGCTTCCGGCGACTCCGCCGCATGCAGCTGGGCGAACAGCTTGTCTTCCTCGCTGGGCGCGGCCAGCGCCGCACAGGGCAAAAGCAACAAGGCGGCAAGGAACAGGCGCATGACCAGAATCTAGCGGTTGCTTGCGCTTGTTTCTAGAGCCTGCCGGGATTGAACAGGCTTAACGGATCGAAAGCCGCGCGGACGCTGGCGGTCAGGGCGGCCAGGGGCGGGGCCTGCGGCGCGAACAAGCCAAGTTCCGCGCGCCGCGACGCGGGTGCGCGCAGCAGCATGGCGTGGCCGCCCGTCTCCATCGCCAGGGCGCGGATGCGGGGTGCGTCCTCGCCCCGGGCGCCGATCCACAACAATCCGCCGGCCCAGTCCCCCAGCCAGTGCGGGCTGCCAATCGCGCCCGCGACGCGCGCGGCCTCCGCCGGCGGCACGCTCACGCGCCACACTTCGAGATCGGAATTTTGGAACAGCGCGCCCTCGCCGATGGCGGTGAAAATTCTGTCGCCCTCGCTGATCTCTTCGGCGCCGCCGACCAGCAACCGCGCGGCGGCAAGTTTTTCCGACAGCGGCATTTCGGCGGCTTCGAAACGGATCAACGCCGCGCCCTCACCCACGTCGCCCAGGCCAGGAAATTTTGCGGAACCGGGAATATAGGAAAGCCCGCTCGGCTCCAGCGCACTTTTCCATATCGTGCGCAATGCGGCAAAGCCCGTATCGGGCGCGCGATCGCGCAAGATCAGCGTGGCGCGCGCGTTCGGCCTGGGATAGACGCGAAAGGTCATCTCGCTCAGCACCATCAGGGTGCCAAAGGCGCCGCACACCAGCTTGGGCAGATCGAAACCGGTGACATTCTTGACCACCTTGGCGCCGCCGCGAAACGCTTCGCCGAAACCGTTGACGGCGCGAAACCCCAACAGCGAATCCCGCGGCGGCCCATGACGCAGCCTTCCCGGTCCGCTGGCGTCGGCTGACACGGCACCGCCCAATGTTGACGCATCTGAGGCCCGCCTCCCCTGCGCGCGCATTGGCGCGCTGGCAGGGGAGGTGCCCGTAGCAGCGCTTGTCGATGCGAAGGGCGGAGGGGTCAAAAACGTCCAGCTTACCGGATCAAACCCCAGGCACTGGTTCTTGGCCGCCAGCAGCGCCTTGAGTTCGGCAAGGCTGGTGCCGGGCCGCGCCGTCACGATCAATTCCTCCGGCTGATAGTCGATGATTCCCGCAACGCCGGAGACATCGAGTACCGGCAGCGCTTTTCCCTCGTGACTGGCCATCGGCCTTCCCACGCCGCGCCGCGTCCCGCCCGCCACGATCTCGAACGGCGAACGGCCGGCCCGCGCCGCACGCACGAAATCCACAATCTGGCTTTCGCTGGAAACTCTGGTCATCAGAAACGCGGCAGATCGGGACGCGGCAGTTGCGCGCCATGCACATGGATATGGCCCTGCTCGATGCAGGCTGACAAAGTGGGAAACACCTTGCCGGGATTGAACAACCCGCCGCTGTCGAAGGCGCATTTGACGCGATGCTGCTGGTCCAGGTCCGCCACCGAAAACATTTCCGGCATCAGGTCGCGCTTTTCGATGCCCACGCCATGCTCGCCGGTCAAAACGCCGCCGACCTCGACGCAAAGCCGCAATATATCGGCGCCGAAGGCCTCGGCCTCAGCCAGCTCACCCTCCTTCATCGCGTCGAACAGGATCAGGGGATGCAGGTTGCCGTCTCCGGCATGGAACACATTGCAGCAGCCCAACCCATAGCGCTTCGACATGCCGGCGATGCCTTCCAGCACCCGCGGCAGGGCGTGGCGGGGAATGGTGCCGTCCATACAAATCATGTCGGGCGCCAGCCGTCCCATGGCGGAAAAGGCCGCCTTGCGCCCCGCCCACATCTTGGCGCGGGCCAGCGTCTCGGTGGCTTCACGCACCGAGCCGCCACAGGCCACAACATGCCCCGCGATGCGCGCCATGGCGTCGCTGACTTCGGCCTCCACGCCATCGGCATCGATGATCAGGATCGCCTCGGCATCGGGATAGCCCGGCGCGATATAGGCTTCGACGGCGCCGATGGTCGCCCGGTCCATGAATTCCATCGCCGCCGGCACCAGCCCGTCGCCGATGATGGCGGCAACGCAGGCACCCGCATCCGGCACAGCATCGAAGCTGGCCAGCATGGTGCGGGTGACCGGCGCTTTGCGGATAATCCGCACCGTCGCTTCCACCACAATGCCCAGCAAGCCCTCGCTGCCGGTGATCAGGCCCAAAAGATCCAGGCCACCCGCGCCCGGCGCCTTGCCGCCCAGGATAATCATCTCCCCGCCCGGCAGCACGAATTTGACGCCCATCAGATTGTTGGTGGTGAGCCCGTATTTAAGGCAATGCAGCCCGCCTGAATTCTCCGCGATATTACCGCCGATGGTGCAGGCGATCTGGCTGGAAGGATCGGGCGCATAGTAAAATCCTTCCGCTTCCACCGCGCGGGTGATGGCGGCATTGGTGACGCCCGGCTCCAGGGTGACGCAGCGATTCTCGTAATCGATCTCCAGGATGCGGCTCATCCGGCCCATGCCGATCAAGATGCCGTCGGCGCGCGGCAGGGCGCCGCCCGACAGCGAAGTGCCTGCGCCGCGCGGTACGATGGGCACGCCGGCCTCGGCGGAGTAGCGCAAAATCCTGGAAACCTGTTCGGCGTTCCGCGGCAGCACCGCCACCAGCGGCCGCTCGCGATAGGCGGGCAAGGCATCGCTCTCATAGGCGGAAAGATCGGTCGCCACCTCGACCACGCCGTCGGGCACGATCGCCTTCAGCGCCGCGATGATGCTGTCGCGGCGGGCGAGAATCTCAGGATCGGGTGGCGTAAATAGCATGCGGCTCCCTCAGAACACCGCGCGCATAATGACTTAGCCTTGGCGGGCTTTGAACCGGGGGTTCTTCTTGTTGATGACATAGACCCGGCCCTTGCGGCGGATGACGCGGCAATCCTTGTCACGCTTCTTGAGCGAGCGGAGGGAATTTCGAACTTTCATGACTGAACGCTTTCGGCTTTCAATGGCGATCCGCGAAGAGGCGCGGAAACTATGGGCCGAGACCCCTCCTGTCAACACATCAAAGCCGGGGCAAAATTGCCTCGCATGGCCCCAAAAAAGTCAGGCTTTCCGCCAGAATTCACCTTTTGCTGGGCACCGCCGTGCTAGAATCGCGCCCATGACCGCCCGCCTGCCGATCCGCTTCGCCATGCCCCTGCTGCTGCTCCTGGCGGCGGCCTGCGCCCCAGCCCGGTTGGCGGCGCCGGCCATCCCCGCGCCCGCGCCGCCGCCGATGCCCGCCCAGCCGGCCCTGCCGCCATTGCCCGCCATGGGCGGCGATACCGGGTTCCAGGCTTTCATCCGCGATTTTGAAGCCACCGCCATCACCGCCGGCATCACGCCTGAGACCTACAACAAGGCCATGGCCGGGGTTGCGCCCGTCACCACCTTGCAGCAGGTGATCGACAATCAGCCGGAATTCGCCCGGCCGATCTGGAGCTATCTCGACAGCGCGGTGTCGGCGCGGCGCATCGCGAATGCGCAAGCCAATCTGGCGCGCTACGCCAGCGCGCTCTCGGCGATGGAAAGCAAGAACGGCATTCCCAAGGAAATCCTGGTGGCGATCTGGGGTATGGAAACCGATTATGGCTCGACGGTGGGCGACTATAATCTTTTCGCAACCCTCGCTACCCAGGCGTGGCAGGGGCCGCGCCAGCGCTATGCGCGCGGCGAATTGCTCGCGGCGCTGAAACTGCTGCAGCAGGAAAATTATCCGGTTTCGGAAATGACCTCCTCCTGGGCCGGCGCTTTCGGCCAGACCCAGTTCATGCCCAGCACATTTTTCAAATATGCCACCGACGGCGATGGCGACGGAAAGATCGATCTCTGGTCCTCGCCCGCCGATGCCCTGGCCTCCACCGCCGTCCTCTTTGCCCATGAAGGCTGGCAGACTGGCAAGCCCTGGGGCACGGAAGTGACGCTGCCGCCGCTTTTTGATTTCAGCCTGGCGGACCTGGACGGCACCAAGCCCTTGTCGGACTGGGCGGCGATGGGCATCAAACCCGCCTCGGGCGGCGAACTTGCGGCGGGCGACGATCCCGCTTCGCTCTACCTGCCCGCGGGCGCGCGCGGTCCCGCCTTCCTGCTGTTTGAGAATTTTCGCGTCATCATGAAATACAACAATGCCGCCGCTTACGCTTTGGCGGTGGGCCTCCTCGCCGACCGCATGGCGGGCGCGCCGCCACTGGTCGCAAGCTGGCCGCGCGAGGAACGCGCTCTGTCACGCGACGAACGCAGCCAGTTTCAGAATGATTTGAAAGCGCTGGGCTACGATCCCGGCGACCCCGACGGCGTCCTGGGACGCAAGACCCGCGCCGCCTTGAAGCAATATCAGAAAATCAAGAACCTTCCCGCCGATGGCTTTCCCACCGCTGCGCTGCTGGCGATGCTGAACAGCGATGCCGTTGCTGCGGCGACAAGCGCCACCAACTAGGCACGCCCTTTTTTGACCGCACCCCGCCGGGATTACCGGCGGGGAATAGGAACAGGCCGGCCAGGTGACGTTTTGGCAACACCTTGGCTCCCTTCTTAATCGAATGGGCGGCCGGTGCGTAATCCGCACTGCGTCAGCAGCTCAGTTTAAGGTGCTGAACCTGTATTCCGTCACTTCATGCAGCGGCTTGCCGGGCGTCACTTCGGCGGAGGTGAAGTTGGGGTGGTTGGGCGTGTCGGGAGCCCTTTGCGTCTCCAGGCTGATGGCCCAGTGATTGCCATAGGCCGCGCCCTTCCTGCCCTTGACCTGACCGGTGATGTTATCGGTGTAGAGTTCAAAACCCGGCTGGGTGGTGAAGGCCATCATCACAACACCGGTATCGGGATCGGCTACGCGGGCGGCGCGACGCAGTTGCCCGACCGCGCCATCCACCAGAAGGGAGGTGTCATACCCCGGAATGCGGACACCATCGGCGACCGTTTGGGTCACATCGGGCAGCGACAACCGGTCACCGATACGGGTGGGCTTTGTGAAGTCATACGGCGTGCCCGCCACGGGCGCCACCACGCCGGTGGGCATGGCGTTGGCGTCAAAGGGCGTGTAGCGGCTTGCGAACAAGGTCACGGTTTCGTCGCCGATGTCTTTGGCGCCGCCGTTCAGGTTGAAATAAAAATGATTGGTGAGGTTCAGCACCGTGGGCTTGTCGGTGACGGCCTTGTAGTCCAGCACCAGTGTATTGTCGGCGCGCACCGTATACGTGACCGTCACCGTGACATTGCCCGGAAAACCGCCAATGCCATCCGGATCCTTGATGGTGAGCGACAGGCTGGGCTCCAGCCCGTCATGAGCGACCGCCTCCCACACCCGTTTCTGGAAGCCGATGCTGCCGCTGTGCTGGATGTAAGGACGTGGCGCCTGGGGCGCCGCACCCGCGGGCACTGGACGCGGCGTAGGCTTGGGCTGTTCATAAATCTTGCCGTCAACGGGGAATTTGAACGACAGGCGGTTGGCGTAAGGCCCGATCAGGGCGCTGTAGATGCCGCCCTTTTCGTAAGAGGAAAAATCGTCATAGCCCAACACCATATCGGTCGGCTTGCCGTGGCGGTCCGGCACAATGAGGTCCACCACCACGCCGCCGAAATTGGTGATCCTGGCCACCATCCCGCCCTTGCCGGTCAGGGTGAAGAGCTTGACCTTGTCGCCCATCTGAGTGGCGCCCCAGTCCTCGGCACTGATCCCTGCCTTGGCCATGTTCTTTTTGGCAGGCGCAGCACTGACAGGCAGGGTCGGCGCGGCAAGAGTTTGCGCTGCCACGAGCATGGCAGCGGCAAGGAAGAAGGCGCGCCAGGTCATTTTTGCCTCCAATTTTTTTGGTGGGACGCTTTTGGTAACACCGGGTCGGCCTTTTCATTTTGCACTTTGATGCCCGAATTGAATCCCGGTGACACAAGACCAAATTACTGCTTGCCGCCCGCGTCCTCGCCGTAATTGTGCAGCATGGTCGGACTGCGGTTGAAGGCCAGGCGCGTATCCATCTGCCCGGGCGCGAAGCTGGCGCGGTGCCAGCGGCCCGGCAGCGCCAGCACGATATCGCCCTGGCCCGCGGTGATCAGGCCGACGCCCTCGATCAGGTAATCGATCTTGCCTTCCAGGATGAACCAGAACTCGTCATTGCCGATATGGAAATGGCCCTTGTTGCCGGCGGGCGGGGTCGGCACCCCCGGCCCACGGATGATGTCCGCCTGATTGTCCTTGTCGCCGACGAACAGCGGCTTGGGTCCGGGGCCGCTGGGATATTTCCCCACAATGTCCTTGAAAAAATCCAGATAGGGCTGGTTGGCCTCGGTGTAGCTGTCCATGCCGCCCGACCCCAGTTTCGGCGGATAGCTGACCTTGACATAATGCTGGCCCGCCGCACCCGGCGGCGGCGCCTCGCCATTGCCCGCGGGATAGGAGGGCAGCGCGCCCCCCCGCGTGATCTCAAAGCGCAGCGAGGGTTCGGTGCCGACCGTCTCCATGCTGTAGGGCAAGCGCAGCGGCACCTGCACCAGGAATCCCTTGCCCGCCACGAAAGGCGGCCGGCCCTGGATGGTAAAAAGAATCTGGCCGCTCCACACCACCCACACGGTGCGGTCATCGCCATAGAACTGGGTGCGGGTTTTTTCTCCCGGCGCCATCTGGATCCATTTGGCGTTGTAGCGCTCGGTCTCCACCACCGCCTCGCTCCAGCTTTTCTGGCCCGCATGCCGGGCCAGCACATCCGCGATGCGGGTGATTGGCTTGTTGGTGGCATCATAAGGCTTCGGCGAGGAAGACTTCGGCGCCCAGGACATAAAGACCTTGCGCTCCGGCTGCGCTAAAGCGGGGCCGGCCAACAAGGCAAGCGCGCTGGAGCAGGCCACAAGCTTTTTTAACATCGGCATGTTGCGTTCCCCCCTCATTGCTTGCCTCCCGCATTTTCGGCGAAATTGTGGAACAGCAAGGGACTGGGATTGAACGCCAGCCTTGTGTCCATCTGGCCGTTGGCCCAGCTGGCGCGATGAAACCGCCCGGGCGGCGCCAGCACCACATCGCCCGCATCGGCGGTCAAAAGACCGACACCCTCGATCTGGTAGTCGCATTTGCCTTCCAGGATGAACCAGAACTCGTCATGGCCGATATGAAAATGACCCAGATTCGTCGCGGGCGGCGTCGGCACGCCCTGCCCGCGAATGACATTGACGAAATTGGCTTCGTCCGCGACGAAGGCGCCCTGCTTGGGTCCATGGGTGGGATCGGCGGCGACCACATCCTTGAAAAAATCCAGGAAAGGCCGGTTCACCGCGTCATACTTGTCCGGCTGGGTGGGCGTGCTGATCTTGATATAGGCCGTGCCATCTTTGGCATTGGCCGGTTTTGCCTCGCCATTATCCGCCGGATAATTCGGATTGATGCCGGCATGGGTGACTTCAAAGCGCAGCGACGGCGCAGCGCCAACCGTCTCCAGGCTGTAGCGGACGCGTTGCGGCACCTCCACCAGGAAACCCTTGCCGGCGACAAAGGGCGCCTGGCCGTCGATGGTGAAACGGATCTGGCCGCCCCACACCACCCACACCACCCGGTCGTCGCCGTAATACTGAGTGCGGACCTTTTCTCCCGCCGCCATCTGGATCCATTTGGCGTCATAGCGCGAGGTCAGGATCACCTGCTCGCTCCAGCTCTTCTGGTCCTTGTGCTTGGCCAGCACGTCGGGCAGGCGGGTCACCGGCTTGTTGTTGCCATAGGGAGTGAGTTTGTCCGGCTTGGGCGACCAGGCGTACCAGGCCGCGTCCTGCGCCAGCGCCGGAAGCGACAGCAACGCAGCAATGCCAACCGCAATCGCGGCACTCGTTCTGATGCGCATCTTAAGCCTCCCGGACCTTTGTTTCTTGCGGGGGGTTTTTTGCTGGTGTTCCCAGCCCCAAAGTATCCGGCCGGGATGATAGTCCTGGGGCGGCCTCCACGCCATGAACTTTGCGCGCCGCACTGCGGCAGGAAAAACAGCTTTGGGTTTGCCCTACCTGGCGCCCGGCAGCTTGGGGCAATCCAGCCGGTCACTGGCGAACGTGAACAGGCACTGGCCTTCCGCCACCCCTGCGGAATCATAAAGGTCGATCGTCCAGCCGGTCGTGTTTTTGGTCAGCAGCAGGAAACCGAAGCCGCCCACCGATAACCCGTCTTTCACCGTGACGCCGGAATGGCCCTGGAATGCCGTGCCTTTCAGGTTGGCCGGGGTGACAAGCAGATCGTCGCCGCCATTGCCCGCCACGATCTGAGGCGGCGGCCCCACCCCGTCCCGCGCATAATTGATCGCCTCGAAGGTATGCAGATGGCCCGACAGCATCAGGGTGACGGGCTTGGTGATCATGGTCTTTTCCGCCGCCGCGATGATCTGGGCGTTGCCGCCGACCGGCACATTGAGCGGCCCCGAAACCGCCGCCCAGATCGGCCGGTGCATGGTCAGCCACACCGGCACGGCGCTGGGCGCCACCGCCTCGGCCAGGTCGGCCTGATAGATGGGCACATGCGCGGGATCGACGGAGACGTCGTCGGCATCGGCATTGTCCATCACCATCAGGGTGAAGTCTCCCAACGGAATCCGATAAGGCGCCAGATGTCCCACGCACGCTGCGGCATAAGGCAAAGGACCGATCAGTCTCAGATAGCCGGGGCCCGCGCGGCTGCACTCTTCATGATTGCCGCGCACGAAAATCCATGGCGCCGCCGCCAGCAGCGGCGCCGCCGGCGCGAAGAAATCGACTTTCCAGGTGGGCCAGTTGTCGCCATAGGGCGTGCCGGCGCAGCCGGAATTTCCGGCGGGGCATGGCGTCTCGCGATACTGATAGTCGCCGACATGGATCACCAGGTCGGGCTTCAGCCGCGCCGCCGCCGCCGCCACGCTGGGAAACGGCCAGTCCCGGGGATTGTTGCAGTTCTGGATGGCCTGGTCTTTCAGCCGGCAACCGGTGTCGCCCAGGATCACGATGCGCCGGGGCGCAAGATTGACGGCGGGCAGCCCCGCGGGTGTTGCACCCTTGGGCAGGGACGCGCTGCACAGCAAGGCGAAATTCCCGTCCGCGGGCGCGCGCGGCGCAAGGGCAAGAACGCCGCCGCCCGCAAGGCGAAAACTGGGGCATCCGGGCGTTTCGACCATCGCGCGCACCTCCGCCGCCCCGTCCGCGCCCAGCTGTATCCATTGCGACGGCGCGCCGGGCGCGTCCCAGGCGGGCGCAATGCCAGGCGGGATGGCCAGCTCCGGCAAACCGGCGCAGCCCGCTACGGCCAGCGCCGCAAGCAGCAAAATGGATTTTTTCATTGCGCCATGATGCCCGAATTGGATGACAGCGCCACGATGGCCGGAAAAATATACCGTAACGGTGGTAATATGGATCGTCTTTTGTCATCGTTTCGCCTAGGGGGGGCTTCAAGCGTGCCGCGCAACCTGAGTGAAACCGATGTCGCCGATTTTCGCGAAAAACTGTGCGAAGTCGCCACCGCCCTTTTTGTGGAAAAAGGCCCTGAGGGCCTGAACATGCGCGAATTGGCCGCCCGGATGGGCGTCAGCGCCATGACGCCCTATCGCTATTTCAAGGACAAGAACGAGATTCTCTCCGCCATCCGCGCCCGCGCCTTTAGCCGTTTCGCCGACCAGCTGGAAAAGGCGCTGGCCCAGCCCGGCACGCCACCAGAAAGAAGCCGGGCGGTGGGTCTTGCCTATGTGCGCTTCGCCCTGGAGCAGTCCTGCTGCTACCGGCTGATGTTCGATCTCTCCCGCCCGCGCCTGGCCCCCCTGCCCGAGCTGTTCGCGGCGGAGCGGCGGGCGCGCGCCACCATGACCGACCATGTCCGGCTGATGGTCAGGGAAGGCTATTTCCACGGCGATCCCGAACTGATCGGCTCGGTCTTGTGGGCGGGGCTGCATGGCGTGGTGACCCTGCGCTTGTCGGGGGCGCTGGGGGAGGATGGCGAATTCGAAGTCGTCCTGGCCGAAGCCATGCGGGTGCTTTCCGGTGCTTACAGGACGCGATAATTTTTTCTGGCCAGCCCTAGAATTCCCGCTTCAGCGTAATACGCCAGGTGCGGCCCAACCCCGGCAGCGCACCCAGATTGGCATAGGTATCGGCGTCCGGCGTGAAGTAACGCGCGTTGGTGGCGTTGTCGACATTCAGCGCCGCCTGCCAGAATCCATAGCGCACAAAGCCCGAGACATTCATGGTCAGGTAAGATGGAAATATCAGCGGCGCGGGCACCGTCTGGGCGGTTTTGCCCACATAGGTGCCGCCCAGGCTGCCGCCCCAATCCCCGTCATCGCTGGTATAGGTGAGGTAAGGCGAGATCACCGCATGCGGCACCAGCGTGTCCTCGTAATTGCCCGGACGGAGCGCGGAAAAATCGAACACCACATAGGCGCCGCCAAAACCATTTTGCGGCAGCACGCCGGCGGTGCGGGCCGGAATATATTGAAAGGAATGATCGGGTCCCTTGACCAGCGTGTGCTGCAGGCTGGCCGCCAGTGTGAAACTGAAATTCTGGTCCAGCACGGCGCGGATTTCCGCCTCCGCGCCTTGTGAGCGTGTGCCGATCACGCTGACCGCGCCCAGGCTTTGCTGCAACTGGGTGCGCTCCTGCCGGTACCAGGCCAGCGATCCCACCAGGTGATTGTCCAGGAAAAGAAATTTAAGGCCCGCTTCGCTCAGGAAGGAATCCGACAGCCAGTCATCGGCGGCCAGCAGCGAGGTCATCACCTGGGACGCCTGGCCGATCTCCATCGCCGAGGATTTGGCGTTGGTAACATAAGGCACCAGGCCGAAATCGGTCTTGTAGCTGAGGCTGGCGGAATAGGTCAGCGAGCCCTTGGCGCCGCGGCCGCTGGGCGGCTCGAACGCCAGCACGCCTGCGTCCACCGAGCGCACAGTGTAAGCGTCGTAACGCCCGCCCAGGGTCAGGTCCAGCCCATGCTCCCAGGCGATGTCGCTGGTAACGAACAGGCCGGCATCGGCCGTGTTGCTGCGCACGTCGTTCTCCCAGCCCATGCCCACCGCGCCGGGCGGATCGGTATTGAAAGGCGAATCGATGATATCGTTGGCCGCCGGGCCCTGGGAGATATCCCGCCGGTCGAGCGCGATCACGCCGCTGTTGAAGCTTTCCTTGCCGATGGCATGGACGTACCGGTAAGACGCACCCGCCACGCTCTGGCTGGTCAACATTCCGTCAAAGCCATCCCATTTGACATCATAACGCGCCCGCGTCTCGAAGATCTGGGTGCGATAGGAGCCGGGAAAGCCGTAGGAAACAAAACGGTCGTTGGACAGCGTGTCCATGAAGGCCTGCAGGCGGAAATTGCTCCCATCCTCGAAGCCGCGCCCCAGTTCGGCAAAGCCGGTATGGGTGATGGTGTTGGAGAAATCCACGCCCGGCGCATTGTAAACGGTGCGGCGGCCGATCCAGGTCGCCCCAAAGCCGCTGTCCAATTTGTGCGCCGCGTCGGTGCAGGTGCCGCAGAAAGGCGCAGCCAGGTAAAGCGCCTTGAAATTGGGATCGAAGAAATAAGGATTGCCGCCGAACTCATTCAGGGTCAGCCGCCCATTGCCGTCCGCGTCCTTCAGGGATGTGTTGCGGCCGGTGATGTAAGTGCCATTGTCGATCAGGCTTTGCGTCAGCCGGTTCCATCCCGGCGTCTGCACATCGCCATTGGCATGGTAGAACATGTAATCGGTGGAAAGCGTCCAGGCCCCCGCCGCCAAATCGCCGCTCAGTTCGAGGAGTTGGTGGCTGGGATGAAGCCCTCGGTAATAGCTGAAGGAATCATCCAGCTCGCCATAGGCATGCACCCCGCCCGCGGCGAAACCCAAATCCAGCGGCATTCCGATCTGGCCGGTGATATTGCGCTTGGAATAGCTGCCATAGCTGGCGCTGGCTTCGCCGTTCAGCGCGCCGCCGCTGCCGCTGTCGCTTTTGGGAATGAAATTGACCAGCCCGCCCACTTTGCCCGCGCCATAGATCGGCGAAGGCGGTCCGCGCAATATTTCCAGTTCCGCCGCGTCGCCCAGCGGCGTCTGATAGGTGCCGCGATTTTCCACCCGCTTGAAGCCGCGAAAATAGCTTTCGGCCAGGGTGCCGCGCAGATTGACCGAGCCTTCCACCCCATAATAGCTGGCGGTATAGGCCGAAGGCGTGATCGCGCTCAGCGTGTCCACACCGGTGATGCCGTAACGCTCCAATGTGGTGTCGCTCACCGCCGTGATCGCGCGTGGCGTCTCCACCAACGGCTTGGCAATGCCGAGCGCGGTGTCGTCGGGCCGGATTTCGATCAGATGGACCTGGTCGCCGGTGACGATGACGGTCTCGATATTGTCCTCGGCGCGCGCCGGGGACAGCTGCAGCAGCACAAAAGCCGCGGCGGCGGCGAAGGCAAAACGGGGGGGCATGGCGAGCGGTTTTCCGGGACGTCACATTTCTTGTAACATTTTACAGCGCGATGCCAAGCCCATCCCCAAAAATGCGGTTCAAGCCATTGAATTATACTCTATTTCCAGGCGTCCCGGACATCGGCGGCGCGGACGATCTGGGCGCAATTGAGCGCCAAAGCCTGGATCGCGGCCGCATGCAGCCCCGGCTCATAACAGGCGGTGGCGTCCTCGACGACAAAGACATGATAGTCGCGCTCGAAGGCATCGCGCACCGAGGAATCGATGCAGCATTCGGTGGTGAGCCCCGCCACCACCAGCGTATCGATGCCTTCGCCGCGCAGCGCGGCGTCAAGCCCGGTGCCGATAAAACTGTTGTAGCGTTCCTTGGAGAACACCATCTCACCGCCATGCGGCTGCGGCCCGACAAACTCCGCGCCGCGCGTTCCTTCCCGGCACAGTGGCGGACCATCGGCGCCGCGCCGTGTTTTCCATTCCCGCAAGAACGGCGTGTCATCCTCATCGCGGGTGATGAGGCGCACAAAGACGCATGCCACCCCTGCCCGCCGCGCCGCCTCGGCAAGACGCGAAGCCTCGCGCACCGCCGCCTGGGGTGCCTCCATGTCCATGCCGTCCCTGCCCAGGCCGCCTTCCGGCGCGGCGAAATCCACTTGCATGTCGATCAACAGCAGCGCGGTGCGCTCCGGCCTGATCCAGTCCTTCAGTTGCCGATTCATGCCATCGCTTTCCTCAGGCGCGGGAGGATCTGCTGCCCGGTGACCCGCAAGCCTTCCTTGTAATCGGCATAGACCAGCATCAGCCCATCGAGTACGCAATCGCGCATGAAGCGTTCCATCTGCTCAGCGCAGGTAGCGGGACTGCCGATCACGGCATGGGTCATGAAGGCGCCCTTTGCCCGCGCCACCATGGCATTGTCTTTGCCCGGCGACAGCGCACCATAACTTTCCAGCATGCCCAGCACCGCGCCCTCATCCAGCCCTTCGCGATAATGGCGCGCGGTTTTTTCGGCTTCGGCGTCGCTGCTGCCGTAAATCACGGTACACATGGCATAGGTCTTGATCGGCTTGCCGAGGCTTTGCGCCAGCGTTTTGGCGCGCAGGGCCGCGGTACGGGTTTCGGCCTCATCGCGTCCACCGATGAAACAGGCATCGGCCTGCCGCACCGAAAAATCGAAACCGCGTGCGGACATGCCGGCGCAGATCAGGTCCGGAGTGCGCAAAGGCTTTGGATCGCAGACGCAATCCTTGATGGTGAAATATTTTCCCGAAAAATCCACCCGGGGCTCGCGCCACAAACGCTTGACGATGGTGAGCCATTCCTCGGTCAGGTCGTAGCGCGCATCATGGTCCAGCTTGTCGTCCCAGGCGTTCATCTGCTCGAACTCGCCCCGATAGGCGCCCGCCACGATGTTGAGGCCAGCCCGTCCGCCACTGATATGATCCAGGGTCGCGATTGCCTTGGCCGCCACCACCGGATTGTGCAGGATGGCGTGCAGCGTCGCCCACACTTTTACCCGCTTGGTCAGCGCCGCGATGCCCGCCATCATGGTGACGGATTCCAGGGACCGGCCCCAGTGATCGGTGTCGCCGCCGAAGCCGCGCCACTTTCCCATGGACATCACGAAATCCAGGCCCTCCTCATCGGCAGTGATAGCGGCGTCGCGATTCTGCGGCCAGCCGCCATCCAGCACGGGCGTGTTACGCGAGACAATCCAGCCGCCGCTCGCGACCGGGAGAAATACGCCAAACTCCGCGCTCATGACGCAACTCTGTGTGGCGGCTTCATCCAGATCACGGCGACAAGCACCAGCGCCACCAATCCCGCCAGGAGCAGGAAGGCGGGCACGAAGCTGCCAGTTTGATCAGCGACAAAGCCCCCGAATACCGGGCCCACGGAGCCGACGGTCGAAATCAGGTTGACGATGGAAAACAGCTCCAGATTGGGTTTGCGGCCATAATAATCAAGCAGCAGGATGGTGGAAGAAAAGAAAGTCAGGCCCGAGCCGATGCCGATGGAAGCGGCATACAGCAGCATCAGGGAAGTGTCCCGCGCGGCGCAAAGTGCGATCAGGCCCGCAATCAGGATGACGAGGGAAAGCATCAGCAGCTGCCGGACATTGACAAAGCGCGACACCAGACCGCCGCCCAGCCGCGCGCCCGCATTCACCAGGGCGCCGATGCTGATCATGCTGCCGGCCATGGCGCGACTGACGCCGTGGCCCATCAGATGCTGCACCGACCAGGCATTGACCGTGATGTCCACGATCAGAAAGACGCTGTAGGCGGCGGCCAGCACGGCGAATTGCGGAGTTTTGAGAGCCGCGGCCGCGCTCCAGCTTTCACTGGTGATTTCTTGGATTTCGCCGCCTTCACGCGTCACATCGGTTTTCGTGTCCACCAGCAGGGCGCTGAGAAGCGCCACCGCTAGCGACAACACGGCCGAGACGATCCAGAAATCGCGCCAGCCGCCAGTGAAGGCCTGGATGAAAAGATAAAGCGGCGGACCGGCGACGCCGCCCAAGCCACCGACCGTGAAATAAAGCCCGAAGGCGATATCCGGGCGGCGGAAGGTGCGGGTCAACAGATAGGTGCCCGGTACGGTGGCGAGCAGGGTAAAGCCCAAACCAGAGAGGGAGCAGCCGATAAGATAAAGCGTCAGGTCATGGGTGGCGGCCAGGGCTGCGAAGGCCAGCGCCATCACAACACCGCCGGACAACAGGGTGGCGCGGATGCCGAAGCGGCGGATCAGCGTGGCGGGAATGGTCGCGGTGATGCCGCAGAAGACGCCGAGCAGGGTGAAGCCGAATCCCGCGCCGCTATAGCTCCAGTGAAGCTCGCCCACCATGGCGGGAAACACCACGCCCAAGGAAGAAAAAGTCAGAGCGGTGACGAGGAAGAACAGGAGGCTGACGCTGGCCAGCGTCAGCCAAGAACTGATGGGCGTTTCCATTATCTTGTTTCCAGCGTGCGCTTCACTTCGGTGGGAAACGTGCCCAATACTTCTCGCATCAAGGCCTGCGCCCGTGCCGGATCATGCGCCGCGATGGCCTCGGCCAGGCCGGCATGCTCGGCCAGGGCCTGCAGGCCGTCTTCCGGCTGGGGCGCCCGCATGGCGTAGAGCCAGAACCGCGCGGTCTGGTGATGCAGTATAGTCACCATCTTGGCCAGGGTGCGGTTTCCGCTGGCGCTGGCGACCGCGACATGAAAGGCCTCGTCCATCGCGGCCAGGGCGCGGGCGTCGTTCTTTTTTACCGCCGCTTCGCCGCCATCCAGCGTGGCGCGGATGGCGGTGATTTCGCCGGCGCTGGCGTTGGCCGCGGCCAGGCGCGCGCATTCCACTTCGATCAGGGCACGCGCCTCAAATGCGTCACGCGCCGCCACAAGGTCGAGCGGCGCCACGATGGTGCCGACCCGCGCCCGGCGCTGCACCAGGCCTTCCAGCGCCAGCCGCGCCAAGGCTTCACGCACACCGGCCAGGCCGCCGCCATACCTGCGCGTCAGATCCTGCTCGTCCAGCCGTTCCCCGGGAGCAAGCTGACCGATGATGATGTCCACCAGAAGCAGACCATAGAGCCGCGACTTGAGCAGCGAGGGCGACCATTCGTCCAGCCGCTGGACGGCTGTGCTTTTCAGGGCGGTCTTTTTGCGGGCGGCTTTCACGGGAGCTTGCCTTTCGCGGGCAAGAATGGTCAGGGCGGCGTGATCTGGCAAGAGTGCCGGATTATACCCGGTATTGCTTGGGCGCTACATCCTGTCATGGCAGGCTGGCAGCCGGTTTTCCCGGAGTCTTTGGCCATGAACCTGCCCCCGCTGGTCTTTCTGATCGCCGCCACCACATTGGAAGCCTTTGGCGATGCCGTGGTGCGAATGGGTGTTTACAATCACGCGGGCTGGGCAAGGCTTGGCCTCTTTCTGGGCGGCGCGATGCTCCTGTTCGGCTATGGCCTCAGCCTCAACCTGGCGCCGCTGCCTTTCGGGCGTGTGGTGGGCCTTTACATCGCCACGCTGTTTGTGGTGTGGCAGTTCGTCAACTTCATCAGCTTCCGCACTTTGCCGACGCTCCCGGTGTTGGCGGGCGGGGCACTGATCCTGGCGGGCGGATTGGTGGTGACCTTTTGGAAACCCGCCTAGCCATTGCCCGGCAGTATGCGCTCCAGCACTTTGTCGCGCACGATGAAGTGATGATACAGCGCCGCCGCGACATGCAGGATCACCAGCGCCAGCAGGATGTTCACCAGAAAGGTGTGAACGTCACCGGCAGAATGCGCCCAGCGATCGCCATTCTTGGCCAGTGCGGGAATGGGGACGCCGAACACCGTCACCGGCCAGCCGCGGGAATTGGCCGCCGCCCAGCCCAGCACGGTCATCACCAGGATCAGCAAATAGAGCGTCCAATGCGTCAGCATTGCCGTCACCCGCTGCCAGGGCGGTAGTTCCGGCAATTGCGGCACCGGATGGGTCACGCGCCAGAGGATTGCCGCTGCAATCAACACCAGGACAATGCCGCCCAGAAAGATGTGCACCCAGACCAGACCAACTTCCTTGGTGTTGCGCCCGATATGGGGCATGAATTCGCCCACCGCATATTGCGACGCGACGGAAAGAAAGATCAGCCAGTGAAGGATTTTGGTGACGTTATCATAGCTCTTTGGCATAAGGGTCTCCCTGTCCGGGCACCAATAGAGTGCCGCGACAATTTTCTGAAGGCCCGTCCCCGTTATTTCCCCCTTACTTTTTGGTATAGTGAGAATGAGAGTGCGCCGCAGACACACCAATTCCGGAAGGAAAGAGCAATGACATGCCGCAACTGATCACCATGACCATCGCTGTGCAGCAATTGATCATAACCTGCTCCATCATCGAATTGTTGGCCGCGATTCCGGCCGGATTGATCCTGAAACGCATCGGTTTCAGTTCCTGGTGGGCGTTGCTGTGTTTCGTCCCCGTGGTGGCGCTGCCGGCGCTTTGGATTCTGGCCTTCATCCGCTGGCCGCTAAGCACGCAATCGGTCTGAAGCCGAACAGGCGCGCCGCTATTTTTTGGTCCAGCCGCCGCTCAGCGGTTTATAGTATTGGCCCGCCGGCAATTTATCGATCAGCAGCGTGCCGGTGGCCTGGCCGGCCGCATCGCGGGTCACGCCCGATTTGGCGGCGGTTTGCGCGTATATGTCGGCCCGGCCCGCGTTGATCGCAGTGACGGCCGCCGTGACCGCGCCATCCGCCGACCCCTTGACGAAGCCCAGATAGCCATCGGCCTGTTCGCCCACTATGCCCGCGAGTTTGGCGGAATCCACCGCCGCCTTGTCGCTGGCGGCGTCGGCAAAGGCCGGACCCGCCAAGGCCAGCAGAAGCACGAACGCCATGCCCATTTTGATTTTTGCGAAGATGCTCATTGTCAGGCTTCCTTCACATCAAGAAGATCAGAAGAGATCGGGATTCTGCTGGACTGCGCTCTGGACTTCCTTGTCCAACCGCACCCGCACATCGGCATCCAGCTTGGCGTAGATGTTGATCGGCGCCACCTCGACGCGGATGGTGGGCGTGCAGGCGCTCAAACCCGCCACACAAGTTGCCGCATGAAAAATTGCCCGCGCAGGATTTTTCATCGCCCAGTTTTGCATCGAATGGCTCCTAATTCGATTGCCCTGTTTGGGCCAGTGTTTTTGACCATGCTTCGGCATAGGACTTCAAGAGTTCGTCAAAATTAAGGGAGGTATCCAAGGTCAGATCGATGGGGGTGCCGCTGGGGAGGGCGATGGTTTTTTGCAGGGCGTTGCCATTGATGATGTCGGCGACGGCGATTTCGGCCTGTTGCGGCTTGGGCGGGTCGCTGCGGCCCTTAATATGGAAAACGACTTGCAGCCGGCCCTGGGCGACGCTGTTGATGTCGGCGGAAAGCTGATCATAGGCAAGATATTCCAGCGCCTGGTAGGCAAGATCCTGCACAGCGTTGGCGGCGGCGGCGCCGCCTTGCGTCCAGACCGAGCGGTCCAGCGAAATCCTGCCCGGCCCCAGCGACGCCAGATGGCCGTTCACAATGCGGAATCCGTCCGGACCAAACGAAAACGGCACCGTGCCGGCGACTTTTCCTTCCAGCTTCACCTTGCTGCCGAGATTGGAAGCGGCAACCAGCGGTGCCAGGGAAACGCCGTCAAGATTGGCGGCGCCGCTAAATGCGCGCGGCCCGGTCAGATCGATGGCAAGGGCGCTGAGCCGCACATTGCCCTCCGAAATCGTGCTGGCCAGACTGTCGACATGCAATGTGCCGGCGCCGAAGGAAAAGTCCAAAGCGATGCCACTGAGCGGCAAACTCCAGTCGACCCGCGAAATGGCGATGTGCTGGCCGGGCGCCGTGACGGGCGGCAACAGCGATGTGAGGATAATATTGGCGTTCACCGCGTGGGCGACCCCCAGGGGAGTGAAGAAATCGAGCTTATTTATCCCAAGCACACCACGACTTTGAATGGCGCCGCGCGTCCAGTCGATGGTGCCGTCGAAGGCGACATCCCCTTCGGCGCGCGAAACCGGACCCAGCAGAGGCGACAACATGCTTGGCTGCAATTTTCCTGGCGCGAACAGAAGATGCGGCGCGGCGATTTTCATTTCTCCCATGCCGGTCGCCAGCGCATGGTTGAAACTGGCCGTGCCCAGCGTGTTGCCGCCGGTGTCGGCGACCGCGAAGGCGCCGTGCCAGACCCATTTATCAAGCGATATTTCGCCGGTACCCGCCAAAGGTTCAAAGCGACGCGCCTGGGCGCGATCGGTCATGCGCGCCGCGGTAACCGCGATTTTGCCGCCCATGTCCGCGCCCCGGCCGGCGAATGCGATGCTCCCCGCGCCTTCGGACAGCTGCGCATTGCCCAGCGGCAACGCCATGGTCACATCCCGCGCCACACCGGAGAATTTCCAGCCTGATGCATCGGCGGTGATGGTCTTGTTTCCCGGCATGGCGCAGATCGTGCCTTTGATCGTCTGGGCAAGATCGCTGTCGCCAGGGTGAAACGCCGCCAAGAACGCCGTCGCGCATCGCGTCAGATCGAATGCGAAGACGCCATTCCGCCAGGATGCGATGCCGCCCGCGGCGATATCGGCTCCATGCAGCATGTCGAAGTCGAAATGGGCGGCAATCACGGCGTCGCCCTCAGCGGCGCCATCCTGCCAGCGAAAATCACGATTGCGCAGGGATAAGGATGGAAGGCCGGGCCCGGACAGTGCCGCCTCGAAATGACCGCGCAGCGCGGAAGGCGGCCCCGTGAGTTCCAGAGTGTTTATTCGCAACGCCGCGCCCTTCGCGCCTTTTATGTCCATGTGTTGATTCAGCGCCAGGCTGAAGAACCCATCCTTCCAGGCGACATTCGCATTCAACACCACATCCAGATGCCGGAGATTGGCGGTGAGGGCCTCGGTCAATCTGCGATCGCGGGCAAGCACGGGAAAACGTGTCCCGGGCGCCGGTGGCGTGAAATCCGCGCCCACCTGGGTGTGAAGCAAAGCTGTGCCTTCCGGCCCGTTTCCGCCAAGCACGACATGCGCCGCTTCCGCAGTCATATCGAGGATGGGCTTGGCGGCGGTGATGCCGCCCTCCGTCAAAGCCGCCGCACGCAGCTGCAGCCGCACGTTGAGCGCAGTGACGGACTTTGCCTTTACATCCCAGCGAAAACTGGGCGCGGAAAATTGTGCCGCGACCTCTGTCGCTTCAAGACCCCCGTTTTTCAATGATCCCTCAAAATGCGCCGCCACCCCATAACCGTCAGGCACAGGATCAAGACGAAGGCCCGCGCCGGCGACCCGGATCGTCGTCCCGCGCCAGATCAGCAGAGTGGGGCGTGCCAGAATCGTGGCAGAAACGATTTGCCCCTGTTTCAACCTGGCGTCACCATCCAGTTCCAGCGCGCCACCCGGCGCCGCCAGCAGGGCGCGGAGATGGGAGAAAGAAACCGCCAGATCGTCACTGACATAGCGCGAATGCCCCTGGCCGGCGGAAAGCGAATCGAGCCAGGGCTGCAGCGAGGACAGCGTTACCTGGCCATTGTCGTCCAGGCGCGCCCGCACCACAGAATTGATCAACCGCACTTCGACAATGCGCGGCACAAAGCTCAAAGGATCGAAATCCACTTCCACCGCATCGGCGGAGAAATCCGGCGCATCGGCCGGTCCCAGGGCGATGCGGCCGGAGAGGCCCGAAAGACCCAGGCGGGCGAATGTCACGCTGGAGGCGATGCCGTGCTGGTGAAAATAATTTTGGGCAAATTCGGCGGCGACCCGCGCACGCGCCAGCCACAGCGCCAGCAGGATTGCCGCGATCAGGGCGGGAATGATCCAGAGCTTCCGCAGCGTCCTCGTCCTTGCCTTTTCTGTTTTTTCCTAGCATGTCAGCCTGGAAAATCCCACTTGCGGCGCGCTCAATCGCCGGCGGCGCGCCGCGCGGCAGCGGCGGTGATGAAGGCGGCATAACTCCAGGCCAGGTGCCGCGCCGAGGTTTGCGCGCCCGTCATCCGGTCGAATTGTTCCGACATATCGCCGCTTTCCGGCGTGAAAGCGCGCACGGTTTCAAAATAGGCATCACCGCGCGCGACGTCGCCGGCGCGATAGCAGAATTCCGCCGCCGCCAGCGTGGCGGCATACCAGGCGCCGCCGCCATAATATGCGTCATCGCGGTAGCGGCCCAGGGCGGGCGCGGCGCGGCCGCGATTGATGGGATACAATGCGCCGAATAACTCTTCCAGTTTCGCCAGCGTCACCAGCAATTTTTCGTCCGGCGCGGCGCCGGCATGATTGGCCGCCAGGATCACCGAAACATCCAGTTCCTTTTCCGCGCGGCGCGAGTCCAGAATATGCGCGCGGACAAATCCGTCCACCCACCAGCCCTCCAGCGCGCGCCGTATGGCATCCGCTTCACCCCGACAATGCGCCGCGAATGCCGCTTCGCCGCGCGCCGCCAGGAAAGTCGCACCCGCCGCCAGCGCCGCCGCCGAAACACGCAACACATAATAATGCAGGCCTTTTTCCTCTTCCCAGACGCCGAAACAGGGCAGCCGCGCATGACCCAGAACAAAGGCGAGATCGGCGCGCAGCAGGAACGCGGCCTGGTCATCCGGCACACCCCAGCGCAGCAGCGTCAGCACCCTCAGCGCCGGG
>DATMNL010000041.1:0-173866 GCA_035568995.1 Rhizomicrobium sp.
CGGGGGGCGCTGTGAAATAACGGGAGACAGGTGATGGCACAGGCGGCTTTGAAGGTGGTCAGCAACAATTCGGACAATGGCGATCGCAAGCGCGCCCTCGAGGCGGCGCTAAGCCAGATTGACCGGGCATTCGGCAAGGGCTCGGTGATGAAGCTGGGCAGCCGCGATCTGGGCCTGGCGACCGACGCGGTTTCCACCGGCAGCCTGGGTCTGGATATCGCGCTCGGTATTGGCGGCCTGCCGCGCGGCCGGGTGATTGAGATTTACGGCCCCGAATCCTCCGGCAAAACCACCCTGGCGCTGCACGCCGTGGCCGAGGCGCAAAAGAAGGGCGGCATCGCCGCCTATATCGATGCCGAACATGCCCTCGATCCGGTCTATGCCAAGAAGCTGGGCGTCGACATTGACGAAATGCTGATCTCCCAGCCCGACACCGGCGAGCAGGCGCTTGAGATCACCGACACGTTGGTGCGGTCCGGCGGCGTCGACATCATTGTGATCGACTCGGTCGCGGCCCTGACGCCAAAGGCCGAACTGGAAGGCGAGATGGGCGACAGCCTGCCGGGCCTCCAGGCCCGGCTGATGAGCCAGGCCTTGCGCAAGCTCACCGCCAGCATTTCCAAATCCAACACCATCGTCATTTTCATCAATCAGATCCGCATGAAAATCGGCGTCATGTTCGGCAATCCGGAAACCACTACCGGCGGCAACGCGCTGAAATTCTATTCTTCCGTGCGCCTCGACATTCGCCGCATCGGCGCCATCAAGGACCGCGACGAAGTCGTCGGCAACCAGACCCGCGTCAAGGTGGTCAAGAACAAGGTCGCCCCGCCCTTCAAGCAGGTTGAGTTCGACATCATGTATGGCGTCGGCATCTCCAAGACCGGCGAGCTGGTCGATCTGGGCGTCAAGGCCGGGATCGTGGAGAAATCGGGATCCTGGTATTCCTATGACGGCAGCCGCATCGGCCAGGGCCGCGAAGCGGCCAAGACCTTCCTTGGCGCCAACCCCGACGTGGCCAGCAGTATCGAAACGGCGATCCGCGCCAATGCCGGCCAGATCGGCCAGAATCTGGTGCTGAACGCGTCCGAAGCGGCGGACGCCGCCGAAGATTGAAGAGACCACCAAAAAAGCCATTCCGGTTTTCGCAGCCCGGATTGGCTCCTCGGCAAAAGGCACCCTGAAAAGGGTGCCTTTTGCTTTTGCAAGGACGTGCCTATTTGCCAGAGGTGACAAGCTTTTTTCCGCCCGCTACAACGGTTTCCATGAAAAGCCTTTCCGACCTGCGCACCGGATTTCTGGATTTCTTCGCCAAGGCCGGCCACACCATCGTGCCGTCCTCGCCCCTGGTGCCGCGCAACGATCCCACCCTGCTCTTCACCAATGCCGGCATGGTCCAGTTCAAGAACGTCTTCACGGCCGCGGAAAAGCGGCCCTATACCCGCGCCGCCTCGGTGCAGAAATGCGTCCGCGCCGGCGGCAAGCACAATGATCTCGACAATGTCGGCTATACCGCCCGGCATCACACTTTTTTCGAGATGCTGGGCAATTTCTCCTTCGGCGATTACTTCAAAGAAGAAGCCATCCTGCTGGCCTGGGACTTCGTCTCCAAGCATGTCGGCCTGCCCAAGGACAAGCTCTGGGTTACCGTCTACAACACCGACGATAACGCTCGCGCTTTGTGGAAAAAGATCGCCGGCCTGCCCGACAGCCGCATCATCGGCCATGAAAGCAACCTCTGGGCGATGGGGCCGGTGGGGCCTTGCGGCTATTGCTCCGAAATTTTCTACGACCAGGGCGACAAGGTCTGGGGCGGCCCGCCCGGCAGCCCGGAGGAAGACGGCGACCGTTTCCTGGAATTCTGGAACCTGGTCTTCATGCAGTTCGAGCAGGTGGATGCCGCTACCCGCATCGACCTGCCCCGCCCTTCCATCGACACCGGCATGGGGCTGGAGCGCATCGCCGCCATCATGCAGGGCGTTACCAACAATTACGATGTCGACCTGTTCCGCCACATCATCGCCGCCTCCGTCGAGGCTTCCGGCGTGGCCAGCCAGGGCGATGCGGTGTTCAGCCACCGGGTGATCGCCGATCATTTGCGCGCCACTTCCTTCCTGATCGCTGACGGCGTGCTGCCCTCCAATGAAGGGCGCGGCTATGTCCTGCGCCGCATCATGCGCAGGGGCATGCGCCACGCCCATCTGATCGGCACGGAAGATCCCTTGATGCACCGGCTGGTGCCGACCCTGGTGGCGGAAATGGGCGCCGCCTATCCCGAACTCAAGCGCGCCGAAAGCCTGATCGAGGAAACCCTGAAGCTGGAGGAAATCCGATTCCGCGAAACCCTGGCGCGCGGCCTCAAGCTGCTGGATGAGGCCACCATCGGCATGAAGGATGGCGACCGCCTGACCGGCGATGTCGCCTTCAAGCTCTATGACACATTCGGCTTTCCCCTCGATCTGACCCAGGAATCCCTGCGCGCGCGCAACATCGCGGTGGATCTGGATGGCTTTACCTTCGCCATGGAAAAACAGCGGGCCGAAGCCCGCGCCAGTTGGGCGGGCTCCGGCGAAGCCGCCAGCGAGGCGCAATGGTTCGCCATCCTGGATGAAGTCGGCCGCACCGAATTTCTCGGCTATGAGACTGAGGAAGCCGAAGGCGAAATCGTCGGCATGGTGAAAGATGGCGTCCGCGTCCAGGTCGCCAGCCCGGGCGAGACGGTCGAGATTCTCACCAACCAGACGCCGTTCTACGCGGAATCGGGCGGCCAGGCCGGCGACCGCGGCGCCATGGTCTCGCCCAAGGCCCAGGGCGAAGTCATCGACACCCACAAGGTGCTGGGCAGCCTGCATGTCCATGTGGTCAAGGTGATCAAGGGCAAACTCGCCATCGGCGATGCGGTGGATTTGAAGGTGGATCATGAACGCCGCCGGGCCACCCGCGCCAATCATTCCGCCACCCATCTGCTGCATGCGGCTTTGAAGCGCATCCTGGGCGCCCATGTCAGCCAGAAAGGCTCCCTGGTGGAAGCCGAGCGCCTGCGCTTTGACTTCTCCCACCCCAAGCCGGTGACCCAGGAAGAACTCGAACGCATCGAAGCCCAGGTCAACGAAGTGATCCGGCAGAATTCCGATACCTCGACCCGGCTGATGCCAACGGATCAAGCCGTGGCAGCGGGCGCCGAGGCCCTGTTCGGCGAAAAATATGGCGACGAAGTGCGCGTGCTGACGATGGGTGACGACCTCGAACAGCCAAAAGCCTACTCGGTGGAACTGTGCGGCGGCACCCATGTCCACCGCCTGGGCGATATCGGCATTTTCACCATCCTGTCGGAAAGCGCGGTGGCGGCAGGCGTGCGCCGCATCGAGGCGCTGACCTCCGAACATGCCCGCCGCTATCTTTCCGGCCAGGCGGAAATCGCCCGCGACACCGCCGCCGCGATCAAGACTCCCATCGGCGAATTGTCGGCGCGGGTGGCGCTGCTGTCGGACGAACGCCGCCGGCTGGAGCGCGAACTGGCCGAAGCCAAGAAGGCCCTGGCCCTGGCCGGTCCCGCCAAACCGGGCGAAGAAGCGGGCGGCAAGACCATCGCCGGCATCAAGACGGTGTTGCGCCTAGTGGATGGCGTCGGCGCCAAGGACCTCAAGAGCCTCGCCGATGGCGCCAAATCCCAGATCGGCTCCGGCGTGGTGGCTTTTGTCGCGGCGGCGGACGGTAAGGCCTCCATCGTGGTCGGCGTCACCGATGACCTGACGCAACGCATCAGCGCGGTGGATCTGGTGCGGGTGGCGGCGGAAGCCCTGGGCGGCAAGGGCGGCGGCGGCAGGCCGGACATGGCGCAGGCGGGCGGCCCGGATGGGGCCAAGGGCCCCGATGCGCTCGCCGCGATCGAAAAACGCCTCAGCGCTCTGGCGCCGGCTTAGCTCGCTGTCATCGCCGGCGAGCGCCGCTCCGCCGTAGCGGCGCAAGGGAAGGGGACCCAGGCGCATAAACAAGCGCAGGTCTGCCCAATAAATCTTCCTCGCCCTGAGCCTGTCGAAGGGTGAGAGGGCGCGCTATTTCTCGAGAAAAGCGAACGGCATCGCCCGGATGATCGCGACATAAGCGGAGCTGGGATGATCCTGGCCCGCCAGCAACTGATAATCCACTTTATAGCCGGGCTTTCCATGCAGGGCCTTCAGCCGCGCCGCCAATTCGCGTGCGCCGGTGATCATGCCCGGCCAGGTGCCGACCATCTTCGCATAAGGCGCGATTTCGGCGCGCTGCGCCGGCGTCATTCTGGCCAGGTCATTCTTGCCTGGCCCCACATTCTCCGGTTCCAGGGCGCCGACCGTGATGAGCACGCGCGGCGCGATGCGCTGGGTTGTCACGGCAGCGGCGAACTGCTTTTCGTCGTCAAGCACCGCGCCGCCATCGTACCAAACAATGGGACTGGCGGGGATAAAGGTGCGGAACGCGGTCGGCTCGGTAAACAGCGCGCGCACCACGGCAAGTCCGCCGGACGAATGGCCGAACAGGGCCTGGTTGTTGCGGTCGATGGGGACCAGCGCCTCCACCTTGGGCTTGATCTCTTTTTCGATCACCGCCAGGAACGCGTCCACATCGCCCGTTTCGGGGCCGATGATTTTTTCGGCAAAGGCGGGCGCGCGATGCTCAGGCTTGACCGGCCATTTGAAATCGTAATCGCGCATGGTTTGGAAGGCCTCGAGCGCCATGGCGCCGTCCAGGGGCTTGGCATTGCCGGGCTTCGCTTGGCGCGCGATCACGGCCTTGTCGTTCAAGGCTCCATGGCCGATGCCCACCACCACCGCCGCCTTGTCGCCCAGAACGTCGGAGGCGATAGCCGCCTCCGGAAAGTAGAGTTCGCCGTCCAGCACATAGAGAACGGGATAGCCCGCCTTGGGCCGCGGCGCGAACATCGGGATGCTGATTTGGATGGTATAGGGTTCTTTATCAATCGCGGATGTGAAGCGGATGATCCGGCTGTTGGGGATCGCGGCCTCGGCGGGGAAAAGCCTGCCGTCATCTGCTTGCGCGGGATGTGCAGCCAAAATTGCCATTGCCAAAAGCAATCCCGCACCGCACGTCCGATATGTCATTCCGATCTCCCGCTTCTCACGGTTTGCAGAACACGCAGAGCTTGTTGCCGGTCGGATCGCGCAGATAGGCGCCGTACCAGCTCGTCTTCTCCGGCGGCCTAAAGCCCGGCGCGCCCTCGTCGCTGCCGCCGGCCGCGATCCCCGCCTTGTGTGCCGCCTTCACCTCGTCCTGGGTCTTGGCATTGAAGCCGATCATCATGCCATTGCCGAAACTCGCTTGCTTGCCGTCGAAGGGCGGGCAGACAAAGACATTGTAGCTGTCCGAGCTTTTCGGGCCATAACCGATCCAGCTGCCATCGGCGAATTTTCGTTCATGCCCGAATGCGCCGAAAAACGCGTCATAGAACTTGCCCGACACTTCGCTGTCCTTGGCGCCGATGGTGACATAACCGATCATCCGATACCTCCTTGCAATTTGGGCGGCATATTAGGCTGTGCCGGGGTTCAAATGCCATTTTTCTGACTTTCCCTGTCCCCGTCCGGGGGGAGAGGGCCGCTCTCTCAAGCACCAATGTCCGCTTTGGGTCAGAAGGGGTCATTCAGCTCGTCTTTCTGCCAAGGGGATTGCGGTTGTCTACGCCCTCGCCCCGCGGAAATGTCAACGCGGCCTGGGTCTGGGCGCGCGCGTCTCCTTGTTCTGCCCGTACGATGATGTCTCGAACCCTCAGGGAGACCTGATGAGCTTCTGTTCCGGCACTGCGCCGCTGGCATCGATAACGATGACACTGGAAGTTGGACTGAGGCCTCGCGAAGGCTGGGGAACTGGCATCTGCTTGGTGTGGTCATAATAGGCAGGCCAAATTAGGCTTGCGCACAAGGCTAAAATCGCGACCGCAGCGGCAGAGGAAATCCACGCCCAAGGAAATGCCCGTATATTTTCCACCGGCTTTGCGTTTGCAATATCGCGTTCCGCCGAATGAGACTTTTCCGAACTGTCTGGCATTAATTCACGCGCCTGAAATCCAGCGTGCGATTGATAAATTTCCGAATCGGGACCCGCTGAGAAGTCAGGCTGTAGATGGCTATACGGATCTTGAATGGGACATTTATTCTCTGGGTCTGGCACCGCGGAAGGTGCCGCCTCCGCGATGAGAGGGAGTTCGGCGAATTTCAAAGAAACGCCTGTCCGATTTGAAAGTGTTTCCTCTAGCAACAAGAGAGCGTTGGATTGTTCGCCGGCAGCTTCTTCCGTTATGGCTTCCGGTATCGAAATCGCACGCTCGCAAATGCGCAACCGACGATCCAGCCAGTCTTCCTCGGTTGTCCATGTTTCTGGCTTGGTTTTTTGGTATGGATTTTCTTCCTCAATAAGCTCTTCTTTTTGTGTCGCCGTGTTTATCGCGCCGTTGGTAGGGAAATATTGACGAATTTTCGTTCGACCCAATCCAGTCTTTTTGCACAAGGTCGCGATGGATAACTGGTCCACGCCTATTGAACGCAGGGAGCGCGCCGCCTCAAGCAGTTTTGCCCGGACACCCCTGTTCATCATTCGTTTTTTCTATCACCGTAAAACTTAAATATTACCTACTGAATTTGCTAACTCTGCCGCGGTTCAACACCTAGCGCGACCAATTGCAATTGGGGCGCCATGTCCGCTTTGGGTCAAAAGCGGATATTCACCCAGCGTATGCTTTGCGCCAAAAGCGGACTGACCTGAAGGGATAGTTGCCTATGCACCTCAGCTTATTTCCGGTCCAAAAAACGGCCGCGCCAACGGCTTTCAGTGGCTCGCATAACACGGATGCCGCATCCTAACTCTCAGTGACTGTGATGCTCGGCCTTTGCAAACGCCCATAGCGCCAAGATCATTCTCTTGCGTTTTTTGAGAATACGTTCCGCTAACCGCGCGACTATTTCAGGCCCAGGGAGTCGGTAATCTGGTTTGTTATGAAAGACCCCTGTTGCCGGATACCCGTATCTGAATTGGTGCGGTAGATCGCTTTAAGATAGGCCAGATCGGCGTCGGTCATCCCCTTGGGCTTCAGGTCCGCATTGCAGGCAGTCGAAACCAGATTGGCGATGCTGGGAATGGCTTTGCAATTATCGAAATCTTGGCTTTGGGAAAAGATCAGCACGGTGATGTAATCGGCTATGGCGCCCAGCGAATAATCCTGGGTCTTGTTGGTGTCGGCGACGACATAGATATGCGACAGTTCGCTGCTGAGGCCATTGGTGATACGGGATCCGGTGGCGCTGGCGAAAGTGGCTGAACTGAAATTCTGAAGCGCGCTGTTCGAAGGCGTGGTGGGAATAGGGCTGTCCTGACTATCCTGAATTAGAAATCCATTGTTGTCGCGGGTTGCCGTGTTGTACCAGGCTTGGACGGGATAGCGCATATTTTCGGCCGCATCGGACTGGGACGGCGTGGCCCCCAGCAGGCGCGCACCGAGGCCGTTCACCCGGCTCAGGAAATCATGCGGCTTGTCTGTGAAAATGATCTCGACATTAAGGCGGCATGGCAAAGACTGGACATAGATACCAACTTGCACTGCGGTGTTTTCGACCCTGTCGGTAACGAACTGGTTGTACTGGGCTTGGGAAAGCCCATAGGTCCGGGTGCAAATGCCGGCCTTCCATTGTGCGATTTTTCCGGCGGAGAGCGTCGCGGACTTGACATAAGACTGGACGAACTGGCTGATCGCGTTTTTGGGGTCGTCGCCAAACCATTTGGGCTCGGTGGTAACCACGCCTGCGGCCTGGGAGATTGCGGGCCCTGTCGCTGTGCAAGCCAGCGCGATCCCCAAACATGCAACGATTGCAGCGCGCTTCATGCCGCTCACCCCCGGCGTGACCGCCGCTGTTGCGATAGAACTCTTACGGATGTAAGACTACGATCGAGGCTCTATTCTGTCAATCCATGGTGAACAAGCCCCGGCTCAGCAAGCTTGAATTCAAGCTGATGGAAGTACTTTGGACGCGCGGCATCGTCTCGATACGCGAGATTCAGGAGGGCCTGCCCGGAAAGTCGCCCTTGTCCATTTCTGCCATCCAGACATTGCTTTACCGGCTGGAAGCAAAGAAGGCCGTGCGGCGGTCCCGAAAACAGGGCAAAGCCATTCTATTCGAGGCGGCGATTACCCGCCTCGCCGCGCAAAGCCAGTTGATTGACGAATTCCTGGACATGTTCGGCGGACTGATCCAGCCGGTGATCGTTCGTCTGGTTGAAACGGAGAAACTCGGCGCCGCCGATCTGGCGGAGATCGAAAAACTGGTGCGCGAAGCGGAAAAAAAGAAAAAGCAGAAATGAGCGCGCTTCTCGACCATCTATGGCAATCCACGGTTTTTGCGCTGGGCGTTTATCTTGTTACTCTGGCACTGCGCCGCAACCGGGCGGCGTTGCGATACGGTCTTTGGTTCGCCGCTTCGGTGAAATTCCTCCTTCCGTTTTCGCTACTCATCGCACTTGCCAGCGAAGTCATTCTTCCCCTCACGGCCCCGCTCATCACTTCGCCCAATGCCTATGTTGCGCAAGAAGCGGTTCAGCCCTTCGCCGTAATGGCGTCCCAATTCATGCCGCCCGCGGCGGCGGGGCCGAAGGGGATGATGATATTGGCCGCCTTGTGGGCGGCTGGTTTTGCCTTCATTCTGGGGCTCTGGCTGCTTCATTCCTGGCGGCTCAGCCGGACTCTCGCAAGCGCGGCGGATGCACCCATGGCCGGCCCCCTGCCGGTGAAATTTTCATCGTCCAGTTTGGAGCCCGGCCTGGTGGGGCTGTGGCGCCCTGTCTTGCTTCTTCCGGAAGGCATCGCGGCGCGGCTTTCGCCGGCGGAAATGACAGCGGTGATGGCGCATGAATTGTGCCATCATCGCCGCCGCGACAACCTCACCGCCGCCGTCCATATGGGTGTGGTAGCACTGTTCTGGTTCTATCCGCTGGTCTGGTGGATCGGGACGCGGCTGATCGAGGAGCGCGAGCGCGCATGTGACGAAGATGTGGTCGCATCGGGCAACGATCCCAACGACTATGCCGCGGGCATTTTCAAAGTCTGCCAATTCTACAGGCGATCACCGCTGCCTTGCGCGGCGGGCATTTCGGGCACGGATTTGCGAAAGCGCATTAAGGCAATTGTCGAGGGCTGCGGGACGCTTCGGCTCAACTCCGCCAGGAAGGTCCTGCTCGTCGGCTCGGCCGCCGCCGTTCTGGCTGCACCGCTGTTGATGGGTCTTTCGGCGCCGCTGATGATCAGGGGGAACCCTTTGGATTTGCAAACAGCGTTCAATTTGCCGGCGTCGATCACATCCTCGCCCCAGTATATCGAGCAGACGCGGCCGCACAAAGTCATCGCCTTCGACCCCGCGTCTTTCGACAAATTTGTCGGCTATTACCGGCGCGGGCCGCGCGGGATCACTCAAGTCACGCGCGATGGCTCGCATTTTTATATCAGGGCCACTTTGCAGTCGCGGTATGAGATTTATCCCGACGCCCCCAACGAATTTTTTTCCGACGTCATCTATGCCCAGTGGCGTTTTGAAAGCGATGCACAAGGAAAGATAACAGGTTTCGATCTGCATCAGATGGGATTGGTCCTGCACGCGCCACGCATGGATGACGCCGAAGGCCGGCGCTTGTATACGAAACTGGAACAACCCTTGCGCGACCGGATCAAAAGCAACATGCCGTCTCCCGGCACCGAGGATTGGCTTCGCCGCTATATTCTTGCGCTGGAAAGTGGCAAGCCTAATTATGATGCGATGCCGCCCGTGGCGGCCGCAAATCTGCGCAAGCAATACCCGTTTGTCCAATCCCGGCTGAAGAATTGGGGCGCCTTCAAGTCCATCCGCTTCAACCATGTGGGCCCGTACGGCCAGGATTTCTACGACGTGCATTTCGCCAATGGCTATGTTGAATACTGGATAAAGCCCCTGGACCGGACCGGACAACCCCAAGGCCGGCCGATGGTGACAGAGCTGCAGTTTCATTTTAACGGCGGGCTGTTCGATTAGAACGCGGTTTCTTGGCGCAGACATGCAGATTCAAGTCATCCGCGTTGACACGATCGCGGCAGCTGCGTAGTCTTACATAAGTAAGACTTATATCGCAAGAATTCCAAGGCCGACATTCTCACCACGCACCGGAGGATCTGGATTATGCGCATGCTTTCGCTCGCCCTGTCTGCTGCTTGTCTGTTTGCAGTTTTTGGTTGTGCGCAAACCGAAACTCCGCCGCCCCAAAATGCCGCCACCGACGCCAAGCAGGCGCCGTCTGAAGACAAGCAAAAGATCTGCGTTGACCAGAATGACAGCACCGGTTCGCGTATGGGCTCACGGCTCGTCTGTTATACCAAGAAGGAATGGGACGCGCTGCCAGGCAAAAGGCGGTGAAGGTGCCTCTATGGTCCGATTTCAAGGGCCGTAACATCTGAGGCAATACCGATTGCCGTGGGCAGGGTTGTTCCAATGATCTGTTTTGAAATGGTAACGACAACTCGGTCGCAACGGTATCCGATTTATTGCAGCTGTTAGGAATACCCGCTTTGGGTCAATAGCGGACATTCATGAGCCAGTGTTAGAGCGAAGAAATTTGCCGTGCTGCGCGCGGCCCGGCTGGCCCTTCGCTTGCGCTTCGGGCGTTCGTCGCTCTCGCAGGTCCACAGGACCTGCTCTCGCGCTCCGCGCGCCGCTCCTCACTCAAGCAATAATATCCGGCAGCAAATTGGTATTGATCTCTGCGATCTCGTCTTTCAGATACAGCTTGCGCTTCTTCAGCCGCGACAGCGCCAGTTGATCGCTGCCGGATTTCTCCATGGCGTCAATCGCGGCGTCCAGGTCGCGATGCTCCTGCACCAGGGTGGCAAGTCGCGCCCGCAGCGTCACTTCATCTGGTTTGGTGACTTCGCTGCTCATGACCTTTTCTTACCGCTTTTGCGCACGCCGCCGCCAATGTCTTCGCCCCAACGTTTCATCACCGGCCACTGATAGCCCAAAAGGTCAAGCGCTTTCCCCACTATCTGGTCCACCAGGTCGGCCAGGGTCTTGGGTTCGGCATAAAAGGCCGGCATTGGCGGCAGGATGATCGCCCCCATTTCCGAAAGGCTCACCAGGGTCCGCAAATGGCCCAGATGCAGCGGCGTCTCCCGCACCATCAGGATCAGGGGCCGCTTTTCCTTCAGGGTCACATCGGCGGCGCGGGTAAGCAGCGACGTCGTCACCCCGGTGGCAATCTCGCTCATGCTGCGCACCGAGCAGGGGGCCACGATCATGCCGTCCGTCTTGAAGCTGCCGCTGGCGATCGGCGCGCCGATATCGCCAATGGCGTAGCGATGATCGGCCTTGGCCGCGACCTGTTTGGGAGTAAGCTTTGTTTCATAGCCGATGGTCATTTCGGCGGGTTTGGTCATCACCAGGTGCGATTCGATTTCAAGATCGTTAAGCGCTTCCAGCAGCCTGATGCCATAGGCAACGCCCGAGGCGCCGGAAAGTCCAACCACCAGCCGGCCCCTTGAGGAAGCCTTAACCACCTTGTTTTTGCTTTCTGCCCCGCTCATGGGGCGTTCCTTACCACCCGGGCCGTCAGGGGCGAAAGGGCTTCGGTTCCGGTTCTTTTTTGGCGTGACAGCGCCCCTGGATGGTGGTTTAATTTTCCGGCCCAACCGATGAGGTGAAAGCATGGCATCAGACGGACAGTTCGAGCATCTCGCTGACCAGCATAGAAAACTTGAAGAAATCATCGCCGCCGAAATGACCCACCCCGATTGGGATGAAACCAGGGTCGCGGCCCTCAAAAAGCAAAAGCTTCGAATAAAAGACGAACTGGAACGGCTGAAAGCCGTTCACTGAGGGGAACGTCTCGCCACAGGCGAGCTTCTCGCGCCGCCTCCCTCGCTTCGCTTGAAGAGGGACCAGCTTTTCTAAGCTCGTTGCGCTCGCTAAGAAAAGCTAGGCCCGAGCTTGGGCAAGCGGCACGTTGCGCCGCTGACCTCACTCTAAGTCTCTTGCCATCTCACGCAGCCGAAATTTCTGAATTTTCCCTGTCGAGGTTTTTGGCAGTTCCAGAAACACGACACGCCGGGGCGCCTTGAATTTGGCCATGTTTTCCCGCGCGAAAGCGATGATATCGTCTTCGCTCACATTTTCGTGCCCGCGCCTTTTTTCAACAAAGGCGCACGGGCTCTCGCCCCATTTCTCATCGGGCTTGGCGACAACGGCGGCGAACAGCACGGCGGGGTGCCGTGTCAGAACATTCTCCACCTCGATGGATGAGATGTTCTCCCCGCCGGAAATAATGATGTCCTTGCTGCGGTCCTTGAGCTGGACATAGCCGTCTTCATCCATCACCCCCAGATCGCCGGAATGAAACCAGCCGCCGGCAAACGCCTGGCGCGTCGCCGCCTCGTTTTTCAGGTAGCCTTTCATCACCAGATTGCCGCGGAACATCACTTCGCCCAGCGCGCCGGCCGCCACCGGCTCCATGGTCTCGGGATCGAGTACCTGCAGCGCTTCCAGGGCGTGATAGCGCACGCCCTGGCGCGCTTTTTTTGCGGCCCGGCCCGCCGCATCCAGCGCGTTCCATTCCTCATGCCACTCATTGACCACGGCGGGGCCATAGACTTCGGTCAGGCCATAGACATGCACCACCTCAAAACCGGCCGCGTCCATCGCCGCCAATGCGGCCGGCGGGGGCGGCGCGGCGGCGACCATGAAGGTGACGCGCTGGGGAAAGCCCCGCCTTTCGCTGGCGTCGGCATTCAGCAAGGCCGACATCACGACGGGCGCGCCGCACAGATGGGTCACGCCATGCTCTGCCAGGGCATCATAAATCGCCCCGGCCCGCACCCAGCGCAGGCAGACATGGGTTCCCGCCACCACCGAAAGGGTCCAGGGAAAGCACCAGCCATTGCAATGAAACATCGGCAGGGTCCACAGCAGCACGGCATGGCGCGGCACCTCGCCCGCCAGCACATTGGAATAGCCCATCAGCGCCGCGCCGCGATGATGGCAGACCACGCCTTTGGGATTTCCGGTGGTGCCGGAGGTATAGTTGAGCGCAATCGCGTCCCATTCGTCATGCGGCATCATCCAGGCGAAATCCGCCTCGCCGCTCTGGACAAAGGCTTCGTAATCCTCGCCCAGACGGGCGCCTTGTTGCGGAAATTCGGGATCGTCATAATCGATCACCAGCGGCGGATTTTTCAACAGCGCCAGCGCGTCCTTGATGGTGCCGGAGAATTCGCGGTCGGTGATCAGTATTTTCGCCCCGCCATGCTCCAGCATGAAGGCGATGGTGGGCGCATCCAGCCGCGTGTTGATGGCGTTCAGCACCCCGCCCGCCATCGGCACGCCGTGATGGGCCTCCAGCATGGCGGGCGTATTGGCCAGCATCACCGCCACCGTGTCGTTCTTTCTTATGCCGCGCGCCGACAGCGCCGAAGCCAGTTTGCGGCAGCGCCGATAGAACTCCGCGTAAGGCATCCGCATCTGCCCATGGATCACCGCGATGGTTTGCGGAAAGGTGGAAGCGGCGCGTTCCAGATGGCTGAGAGGCGTCATCGGCTGGAAGTTGGCGGGATTGCGGTCAAGCCCCGTGTTGTAAGGACTGGCGCCCAGTTTGAGGCGCGGGCCGCCCGGCGCCAGCCGGCGCGCCGGACGCTTGCGCGGATGCGGCAGGGCAGGCGGCGCAGCGTTTTTCTTGGCTGGTTTTTTGGCGGCCGGGATGCGAAGCGTCGCGCGCTTTGCCGCGCGCCTGATTTTTTTGCTTCCTGTTTTCTTCTTCTTTGCCATCTGACCCGCCGCACATACGCTAAAGAATGGCAGCCTTTGCGGCAAGGCGATGCCCCTGCTAGAAAGCCTGTCTAAGGAGTCCCATGTCGGATATCGCCCAACCGCGGGGTCTTCGCGCGCTTTATGCCTGGATGCTGAAAAATGCGGCGGGGCGTCATGCCTGGGCGGCGCTGGCCTGCTTTGCCTTCGCCGAAGCGTCATTTTTTCCCATTCCGCCCGATGTGATGCTGCTGCCGATGATGGTGGCCGACCGCAGGAACGCCTTCAAACTGGCGGCCTGGTGCGCCTTCTGGTCGGTGATGGGGGGCATGCTGGGCTATGCCATCGGGGCGCTGTTCTGGAACACGCTGGGCCTGTGGCTGATCGGGGTGCTGCACATCCCGCTTCCCAAGGTCGAGCATTACCGCGAAACCTTTGCCGCCCACGCCTATATGATCATGGTGCAGGGCGCCACGCCGATCCCTTACAAGCTGGTGACCATCGCCTCGGGTCTGGCGGGCGTGCCGTTCTTCGCCTTCATGTTTTTTTCCGCGATTACGCGCTCCTTCCGCTTTGTGGTGCTGGAAGGCTTTCTGGTGCATTTCTTCGGCGCCCAGGCTAAGGCGCTGCTGGAAAAATATTTGGAACTGGCGCTGATCCTGTTTCTGGCTGTCGTGGTTCTCGGCGTAGTGGCCGCGATCTACTTGTAGTCAGTCCTGCTCCAACTCAGCCGATGTCTTGTAATCGTCCGGCGCGGGCGCGCCTTCGCCGATTTCCGGCAGGCGCGCGGGCGGCGCCAGGGTTTCGCTGACCGGCTTCAAGGTCGCGCCTTTCTTGGCGGCGCGCTTCAAGGCCCGTTCATGCTTGAGGCTGGCGCGCGTCACCGCCAGATCAAGCTCCAGCTGCGAACACAGGCCCAGCGTCACCGGGTCCACCGCCTTGATGTTGGTGGCGTTCCAGTGCGAACGCTCGCGAATCTTCTGGATGGTCGCCTTGGTGGTGCCGATCAGCTTGATGATGTCGGCATCGGCGAATTCGGGATGATTGCGGATGATCCAGTAGACCGCGTCCGGCTTGTCATGGCGCTTGCTGACGGGGGTATAGCGCGGCGCGCGCTTGAGCCTTACGCCCGGCATCTTGTGCTTGGGTGTCGCCATCTTGAGGCGTTTTTTGGGATCCCTTTCGGCCTCCTGGATCTGCTCGCGGGTGAGCTGACCGCTGGTTACAGGGTCCTGGCCCTTGATGCCCTTGGCGACATCGTCATCGGCGATGCCTTTGACTTCCAAGGGATGCAGTCCGCAGAAATCGGCGATCTGCTCGAAGGTGAGCCCGGTATTGTCCACCAGCCAGACGGCGGTGGCTTTGGGCATCAGGGGTTTTTGTTCGACGGCCATAGGTCTTTCCTTTCCCGGGCGAGGCTTTCCACCTCGTCCCTTCGCTCGATTGTTGAATGCTCGAGGAAGGTCGGTGTTTTAGCCTTGTTGCGGCTCGAGGCCAAGAACTTTCCAAAACCCCCGAAATGCGGGTTAACTCACGGAACCAGCAGGATTTTCCCGATATGGCCGGAAGCGGCCATGATTTCATGGGCTTTCTGAGCCTCAGCCAAAGGCAGGCGCGCCTCCACCACCGGCTTGATCTTGCCCTCCGCGACCAGCGGCCAGACCTCGCGCACCAGGGCGTCGCGAATGGCGGCTTTTTCGTGCCGGCTGCGGTTGCGCAAGGTGGTGCCCATCAGGGCCAACCGCTTGATCATCAGCGGCATGAAATTGATCTCGACGGCCGCGCCTTTTTGATAAGCGATATTGACGATGCGGCCCCACATCGCCGCGGCGGTCATGTTGCGCTGAATATAATCGCCGCCCACCATGTCCAAAATCACGTCCACGCCCTTGCCCCCGGTCTCGGCCTGGATCACGGCGACAAAATCCTCGGTCTTGTAGTTGATGGCCCTTTTGGCGCCCAACGCGATACAGGCCTTGCATTTTTCATCACTGCCGGCGGTGGTGAACACCTCATGGCCGCGCGCCGCCAGAAGCTGGATGGCGTTGACTCCGATGCCGCTGGAGCCGCCATGCACCAGCACACGCTCGCCGGGCCTCAGCCATGCGCTGTCGAAGAGATTGGTCCAAACGGTAAATAGGGCCTCGGGAAATGCTGCGGCGTCCACCAGCTCCAACACTTTCGGCACGGCAAGGCAGGACGATGCCGCCGCCACCGCATATTCCGCATAGCCGCCGCCCGGAATCAGGGCGCAAACAGGATCACCCGCCGCCCAGTCGTTAACGCCGTCGCCCAGCGCCGCAACGACGCCGGAAACTTCCATGCCCAGGATCGGCGAGGCGCCTGCAGGCGGGGGATAAAAGCCCTTTGCCTGGGCCAGGTCGGCATGGTTGAGGCCGGCGCCGGCGACTTCTATCAGGATTTCGCCCGGTCCGGGCTCGGGCCTTGGGGCATCGTGCACCACCAGGCGGTATTGCGGACCGGGGTTTTCGATTGCAATCGCTTGCATGACAAGTCCCACCGGTTGCGCGATATTGGGCGCATTTTGGTCGCGCCGCCAACGGGAAACGTGCCTACGCTGTTGCTAGGCACCACACTTTCCCTGGCGGCGCTCCTGCGCCGACCCTAGCTGGAAAGACTTTCCATGGATAGCGACGATCTCAGCCCGCGCAAAAAACTCCCCGACATTCAACTCGGCGAAGATATTTCCACCCTGTCGGCGCATGAATTGGAGGCGCGCATCAAGCGGCTGGAAGACGAAATCGCACGTTGCAAAGCCGAGATTTCCGCCCGCCATGCGACACGATCGGCAGCGGAGAATTTTTTCAAGCGCTGAGCACGTCAGTCAATTCTATGAACAATAAGAATATTCAATGTTAATATACACAATATGACTTTGGCGCCGCCGCCTCAATCGCGCTATTTACCAAGAGAAAGGCTTTCGCGCCGCGCCGGCAATTGCTAGCGTCCGGTCCTCAAAAGAAGAAACGGGGGAAGCATGCGTCGCGGCGAAGTCGAAGTCTTGAAAGGCATGACGCAGAAATCATTCACCGGCTCAAGCCTGTTTGAAAAAACCTTCGACGAAGGCATGGCGCTGGTTGAGGAAACCGCACGCTATCTCGACGGCAGGGGGCGTGAAGAGTCGCGCGGCCTGCCGCGCCGGGCGGCGATGCTCTATGCCGGTGAAAGCATGCGGGTCACGACGCGGTTGATGCAGGCGGCAAGCTGGCTTCTGGTGCAACGGGCGGTGCATGACGGCGATATGGAAGCCGATGCCGCGTCCCAGGATCGCTATCGCCTCGGCTCCAAGGAAATCTGCCTGGGAAAGTCGGTTGAAGCGGTGGAAAGCCTGCCCTCCGCGCTGCAGGATCTCTTGCAGCGCAGCGACAATCTTTACCGCCGCATTGCGCGGCTGGACGATGTCCTGTTTGGCGGCGCCGGTCCCCTGCCGGGCGCGCGCGGCCAACTTGACACTCTGGCACAGGCCTTCAGCGCGGATTGAGCGTGGTCCGTTCAGGACTTTATAGTCGCCGGCGGCAGCGTCGTGCGACGGCGAGCGAATCCTTTAGGATTTCACGAAGCCAGAAAACTTCTTATTGGTCGCTAGCGACAGCGTAGCGACCGTCAAGCGAAAACGATTTAGGACTTCACAAATCCGGCAAATTTTTTGTTAAACCGGGTAAGCCGCCCACCGCGATCCATCAGCTGCTGCTGGCCGCCGGTCCAGGCCGGGTGCGTGGTCGGGTCGATGTCCAGGGTCACCTTCTGGCCAGGCTGGCCATAGGTGGTGCGGGTCCTGTAGGTCGTGCCGTCGTTCAGCTGAACTTCGACGAAATGATAGGCGGGATGGATGCCCTTTTTCATGGAAACGACCTTCTGGCTGCCGGAAGGCGCGGCTTATAAGGGAGGGCCTGCCCCCTGACAAGCCTTTGGCGCTGCACGCCCGCCCCTATATAAGCCCCTGAACCCTTGAAAAAGGCCCCGCTTGGCGCCCCGCAATGACATTGAAGAGGCACGGATGTCCGGGCGGCCAAAATCCCGCTCCGTGGCGCCCTTGGCCGGGGTTTTGCCCTTCCTGCGCCCCTATCGCGGGCGTATTGCCGCCGGCCTGACCGCCCTTGTCTGTTCTTCGACCGCTACCCTGGTGCTGCCTTTCTTTGCCCGGGGCCTCCTGGACCATGGCTTTTCCGCGCAGGAAGCGGGGGAGGTCGGCCGCTATTTCCTGGCCTTTGTCGGGGCGGCGGCGGTTTTGGGCCTGTCCTCGGCGACACGGTTTTATTTCGTCACCTGGCTGGGCGAGCGGGTGACCGCCGATATCCGCAAGGCCGTGTTCAGCAATGTGCTGGGCCTGACGCCCGCCTTTTTCGAGATTACGCGCACCGGCGAGGTGTTGTCGCGCCTGACCGCCGACACCACCCTGGTGCAGACCGTGATCGGGTCCTCCGCCTCGGTCGCGCTGCGAAACCTCGTCACATTGTCGGGGGGAATGGTGCTGATGTTCTTCACCAGTCTCAAGTTGACAATGCTGATCCTGGTCGCAGTGCTGGTGATCATGCTGCCCCTGATCCTGTTCGGCCGCTGGGTCCGGGCGCTCAGCCGCACCAGCCAGGACCGCATTGCCGATTCAAGCGCGCGCGCCAGCGAAACCCTCAATGCCGTTCAGACGGTGCAGGCCTTTACCCATGAGCGCGAGGAGCGCGTCGTCTTCGGCGGAACAGTGGAAAGTTCTTTCGACGCCGCCATCATCCGCACCCGCGCCCGCGCGGTCATGACCGCGGTGGTGATCTTCTCCTTCTTCACGGCGCTGGCCAGCGTGCTGTTTGTGGGCGCGCAGGATGTGATCGCGCACCGCATGACGGGCGGCCTGCTTCTGCAATTCATTCTGTTGGGCGGTCTGGTAGCAGGCGGCGTGGGGTCTTTGTCTGAAGTCTGGGGCGATCTGCAGCGCGCCGCCGGCGCCTCGGAGCGGTTGATGGAGCTGCTGCACCAGAAGCCGGCCATCGCGCCTCCGCTGCATCCCCAAAATCTGCCCAGGCCGGCGCGCGGTGCCATCGCCTTCCGCAATGTGACATTCCATTATCCTTCGCGCCCCGACAGCGCCGCTCTGCGGGATTTTTCGCTCAGCGTGACCCCGGGCGAGGCCATCGCGCTGGTGGGGCCGTCGGGCGCCGGCAAATCCACCGTGTTCCAGCTCCTGCTGCGTTTCTTTGCCGCGCAACAGGGCCAGGTCCTGTTTGATGGCGTGGATATTGCCAATCTCGATCCCGTGGCTCTTCGCGGCGCCATCGCCGTGGTGGCGCAGGACCCGGTGATTTTTTCCGGCAGCATCGGAGCCAATATCGCCTATGGCAAGGAAGGCGCCGGGCCGGAGGCGGTGCGCCTCGCCGCAGATGCCGCCGCCGCCACCGAGTTCATCGAGAAAATGCCGTTGGGCTTCGACACGCTGGTCGGTGAACGCGGCGTCACGCTCTCTGGCGGCCAGCGCCAGCGCATCGCCATCGCCCGTGCCATTCTGCGCGACGCGCCGCTCCTGCTGCTGGACGAAGCGACCAGCGCGCTGGATGCCGAAAATGAACTTCTGGTGCAGCAGGGCCTGGCCAACCTGATGGTCGGACGCACCACGATCGTGATCGCCCATCGTCTTGCCACCATTCAGAAGCTGGCCCGCATTGTGGTGATGGACCAGGGCCGGGTGGTGGGCGAAGGCAGCCATGGCGAGCTGGTGGAGCAGGGCGGTCTTTATGCGCGGCTGGCGCAATTGCAATTCACCCAGGGACCGCTTGAGGCGTCGGCATGAGCCCCTGGATCAAGGCCCTCCTGACCTGGGCCGCCGTGATTGCCGCGGTGGCGGTGTTTTTCACTGTGCGCTACCAGATGGTTCAGGGCGCTTTCAACAGAATCGAAGCGGTGTCGCCCGGCGTTTGCCGCGACATCGCCGTTGGTATTCATGGGCCGGAAGATTTCGAGATCGACGCCCCCCACAATGTCATTTTCGTATCCTCCCTCAATCGCCAGGCAGCGGTCCCCAATTCCGATCCGCATGACGGCCTCTATATTCTGAAACTCGACGATCCGGCCGCGCCTGCCGTGAAGCTGGCGGGCACGCCGCTGGACTTTCATCCTCATGGCATCAGCCTTTTGCGTGATGCGGACGGCAGCGAAACCCTGATGGTGATCGACCATAAGCCGGGGGGCCGGCAGATGATCGAAATCTATGGCGTGAATTTCGCCGCTGGGGCGCCCAAAATCAGCCAGCAATCGGCCATTCAGAGCGGCGTGCTGGTCAGCCCCAATGACCTGGCCGCCATCGCGCCGGACAGGTTTTACGTCACCAACGATCATATCACCAAAACCGCACTGGGCCGTTTTGCCGAGGATTATCTGCTTTGGCCGCATGCCGATGTGATGGCCTACAACGGAACCGGCTTTCGCATCGCCACCCAGCGCATTGCCTTGCCCAATGGCGTCCTGGCGAAGGGCGGATTTCTCTATGTCACCGCCATGAACGAACGCCGGCTGCTGGCTTTCAGCCGCGAGGATTTCTTTGGCGACCTGACCCCGATCGGCGGGATCTCCCTTCCGGCGCGGCTGGACAATATTTCCATCGATGCCGCCGGCGATTTGATTGTCGCGGGGCAGGGCAAGCCGGGATCGGCTCAGGTGTTTCGCGTGCGCCTCGGCCCCGACGGCGTGCCGCTTAGTTATGAAACACTTTTCAGCGATGATGGGCACAGATTGAACGGCGCCAGTTCCGCCGCCATCTATGGCGGGCATCTTTTCATCGGCTCGGCGCGCGACAGCAAAATGCTGGACTGCGCGATAAAATAACGGAGCATCGGCCAGGAGTTCGATAGCGCCAGCGTATCGAACGTGTAGCGGTTGGCTACGCTGACGCTAGCCAACTCCGTTAGGCCGTGCGACCATAAAAAAGGCACCATCGCTGGTGCCCTTTTTTAACGTCCCGATTAAGGGAATTTACGCGGCAACAATCTCGTTTCCTTCCGGATCGCGCAGCACATAGCCGCGGCCCCAGACGGTCTCAATATAGTTGTCGCCATCGGTCGCCGCCGCCAGTTTTTTGCGCAACTTGCAGATGAAGACGTCGATGATCTTGAGCTCGGGCTCATCCATGCCGCCATAGAGATGATTGAGGAACATCTCCTTGGTGAGGGTGGTGCCCTTGCGCAGCGAGAGCAGCTCCAGCATCTGATATTCCTTGCCGGTCAGGTGGACGCGGCTGCCATCCACTTCCACCGTCTTGGCGTCGAGGTTGACGGTGAGCTTGCCGGTGGTGATGACCGACTGGCTGTGACCCTTGGAGCGGCGCACCACCGCCTGAATGCGAGCGACCAGCTCGTCCTTGTGGAAGGGCTTGGTCATGTAATCGTCGGCGCCAAAGCCCAGGGCCCTGACCTTGGCCTCGACAATGGCGTTGCCGGAAAGAATGAGAACCGGGGTCTGCACCTTGGCGACCCGAAGCGCCTTTAAGACTTCAAAGCCGCTCATATCCGGCAGCTGCAGGTCCAGGACAATAATGTCGTAGTCATAGAGTTTACCGAGATCGATACCTTCCTCGCCGAGGTCGGTGGTGTAGACGTTAAGGCCCTCGCTGCGCAGCATCAGTTCGATGCTCCGCGCCATGGCGCTGTCGTCCTCAATCAGCAATACGCGCATGTCAGGCCCCTTTTCGTCTGGAAAGCGTGGCAGGAAGGCCCCTGCCACGGTTAATCGGTTCACAGACGTTAAGCGTAATTGGTTAACACGAACTTTAATTTGGGGCCAAATTTTTAAGGCCTTGAGAAGGCGGGATTAAGGAGCGGTTGCCGGGCAAACCTTCGCCGGACACCAATTAATCCCTTGATTCAATTTGTTAAGTTTACCGCCGCTTAAATTCTTAGCCTCAAGATGCGGCAAGACGGTCTGCAAAAAGCGGCCGAAAAGGATGCGATGCGCGCTTTGCTCAAGGAAATCGAGGCGATTCCTCCCCTGACAAGATTCGGCCGGGTGGCTCGGATCGAGGGGCTTTGCGTCGAAGTGACGGGCGCCCAGGGGGCTGTCAGCCTGGGGGGGCAGTGCCGTATAAGCATCGGAAATAACAAGAAAATTCCTTGCGAAGTGATCGGCTTCCGCGATGGCCGCGCCCTGGTGATGCCGCTGGGAAGCCTGGATGGAATCACGCTTGGCGCGCGGGCGGATTTCGAAGACCGGGCGCTTTGCCTTTATCCCTCCCGCGCCTGGCTGGGCCGGGTGGTGAACGGCTTTGGCGAAGCCATGGACGGCAAGGGCAGGCTTGCGCAGGGCACTATCGCCTATCCGTTCAAGGCCTCGCCGCCGCCCGCCACCGCGCGGGGCCGCATCGGCGCCAAGCTGGATCTGGGGGTGCGCGCCCTCAACGCCTTTGTGACCTGCTGTGCGGGTCAACGCATGGGAATTTTCGCGGGCAGCGGCGTGGGCAAATCCACGCTGCTGGCCATGCTGGCGAAGAATTCCAACGCCGATGCGATTGTTATCGGCCTGATCGGCGAGCGCGGCCGCGAGGTCAAGGAATTCATTGAAGACGAGCTTGGACCGGAAGGATTAAAGCGCAGCGTCGTGATCGCCGCGACCTCGGACGAGGCGCCACTGGTGCGCCGCCAGGCGGCCTATGTCGCCATGGCGGTGGCCGAAGGCTTGCGCGACACCGGCCTCAATGTGCTGCTGCTGATGGATTCGGTGACGCGTTTCGCCATGGCGCAGCGCGAGATCGGTCTGTCCGCGGGCGAGCCACCGGCGTCCAAGGGTTACACGCCCACCGTGTTCGCCGAGCTGCCGCGACTCTTGGAGCGCGCCGGTCCCGGCATGGCGGGGCAGGGCACGATCACCGGGCTGTTTACCGTATTGGTCGAGGGCGATGACCATAATGAGCCAGTTTCCGACGCCGTCCGCGGCATCCTGGACGGCCATATCGTGCTGGACCGTGCCATTGCGGAACGGGGACGCTTTCCCGCCATTAATATTTTGCGCTCGGTCAGCCGCGTCATGCCCGGCTGCAACAGCGAAAGCGAGCAAAACCTGGTTATCAGGGCCAAAAAGCCAATGACCATCTATGAAGACATGGCCGAATTGATACGACTGGGTGCCTATAAGGCTGGCACGAATCCTGAAGTAGACAGCGCAGTGAAGCTTTATCCGCAGCTCGAAGACTTTCTGGCACAGAAGAAAGACGAGCAGGCGGTATTGAGCGAAGGTTATGCCGCGCTGCAGGCCATTCTGGACGGCGCGGAAGGGAGAGCGGGATGAACCGGACCGATACGCTGCTGCGCCTGAAACGCTTCAAGGTTGACGAGATGAAGCGCCGCGTCGCTTCCATCGAGGCGATGCGCGCCGATCTGGAGCGCAAGCTGGTCGACCTGGACGAGAACGTCACGCGCGAAAAACAACGCGCCGGCGATTCCGATATCGGCCGCCTGGCTTTTCCATCCTTCCTGCGCTCTATCGAATCTCGGCGCGAAAATCTGCGCGCCACGATGAAGGAAATCGAACGCGAATTCGCCGTCGCGCAACTCGACCTCAACGATGCCTATCAGGACCTCAAGAGCCTGGAAGTGGCCACTGAGCAGCAGGCCAAGCGCCTTGCCGAAATGCAGGCGCGCCGCCAGCAGGCGCGTCTGGACGAGATGGCGCTTGTGCAACATCTGCGCAAACACTCGCTGCGCTCCGCCTAGGCGCTTGCCTTTTGCCTGAGGGCGTTCCGCTACGCTGTCGCTGGGAACCGCACGTGCTCACGTATGTCCGTACGCTCCGCACGATGCTCCTAGCCCTCAGCCAAAATTCTGCGCGCCACGCCAGAGTGGGCTGATCAAATAAGAAACAACAGGACTATGGCGGCAATGGCTGCTGGTCAGCGTTCCGGTTCAGTGTGGCAAAAAGGCCGCAACCGATCATGCGTCCCGGTCTGGCGGCAATTCTGCCTCCAATTGAAAGCTGGGCCTGCTGGGCTACCATGAGGGCGCTGAGTCGGCTGCTGGGTCCTTGATGTCCTTGTCGGAGACAATTTCACCCTTGCTGGGCCGCTGTGCCCTGGTGTGGTTCTACGCCAGCGGGGCAATGAATATTCTCAATCGCTGGTCGAATGTCGTCGAGCAGCTTTCGGCCAGGCATGTGCCGTTGCCGCCTCTGGTTCTGGTGGTCGCGCTGATCCTGATTGTGATGGGCTGTTTCTCGCTGCTGTTCGGTTATCACGTCCGCCACGGCGCGGTAATCCTGTTCGGCCTTACCGTTGTTGCGGCGGTGCTGTTGCATGATTTCTGGCATTTTTCAGACCCGGCGGCGCGCAGTGTCGAGTTTGAGATCTTCGCGCGTGACATCGCGATCTGCGGCGGACTTTTGCTGATGATGGGGGTTGGCGGGGGGCCGTTTGCGGTCGACAACCGTTCCAGCGGCGGCGGCGGCGGTAAAGGAAAGCACTAACGCCGCTAAAGCGCGATCCGGAAAAGTGGATACCAGTTGATACGCTGCCGCTACCAACTCCGTAAGATCGCGCGACAGTTCAATAAACCAGGGCATAATCGCGATTCAACTCATCGCGATTATGCTCTAGTCGAGAAGCATTTTTGCCAGAAGCTCTGGCGCAAGTGTTTCCAGGCAATCGTCCGCGCGCGGACCATAGGTGACATGGGCAAGAGCAGCGCCCGAAGCCGCCGCCGCGACAGTGGCGCCCAGGCGTGAGGTGCGATCCAGTCCGGTGACGATGACGCGCGGCAAGCGCAGCGCGCTGACGATTTCGGCGACATCTTGCGCATCGCTGGTGGCCGAAATCACGCCCAGACTTTCCACGCCTTCCGCTTCGCCCAATGCGGCGAAAGCATTCAGCGCCCGGCGATTGGCCGGGTTGAAGCCCTGCGCTTCCATCACCATCAGGCTCTCGCTCTGGAATGTGGCGGTACGAAACAGGGCCAGGCCATCGGCGGCATTGGCAAGTTCCACCCGGCGGCCCGACAGCAAGGCGATATGTGCGATCTTGGCGGCAACGGCACTTTTTCCCGCGCCGCCCGGTCCCAACAGAAGGATGCCGCGGGCTTTTTCGAAATCGATCGGCTCAAGCCGCATGCGCACGGCGAGGGCCCGGGCCAGCGCCTCGTCTTGCGTCGCCGCGGGCCAGGCTTCGGCGTCGCGGACCAGAGCCTCGATCAGATGCTCGGGCAGGCGATGCTGTTTGAGGGCGGTGGTCAAAGACAGGCGCTGACTGTGCGCGGCGCGCGGAAAGTCCAGCAATGTGGCGCTCTGCTTGAATTGAATCAGCGCTCCCATGGCCGGCCTCCTAGATCTGGCCAAGGGTGCGCAGGCGCACCGAGGCATGGATTTCATTCTGGCTCATCACCACGGTCTGGGCGCGGAAGCGTTCGATGATCGAGCGCACAAAGGGCCGCACCTGCGGGCTGGTGAGCAGGACGGGCACTTCATTCTTGCTGCCGGCCTCGTCGAAGCGTTCACGCACCGTCTGGATGAATTGCTGAAGCTGCGATGGCGCCATGGCAAGCTGGCGTTCCTCGCCCTGGCCGACGATGGCTTCGGCGAAGGCCTGTTCCCAGGTCGGCGACAGCGCAATGAGCGGCAGATAGCCGCCGGGCGAAAGATTGGCATGGCAGAGCTGGCGAGCAAGCCGGGCCCGCACATGCTCGGTGATGTAGAGCGCATTTTTGGTGTGCCCCACGGCTTCGGCGATGCCTTCCAGGATGGCGGGCAGGTCGCGGATCGAGACGCGTTCCGACAAAAGCGTCTGCAACACGCGCTGAACGCCGGTGACCGAGATTTGCGAGGGAATGAGCTCCTCCACCAGCTTCTTGTTCTCCGGCGGCAGATCGTCGAGCAGCTTCTTGGTCTCGGCATAGGAGAGCAGCTCGGACATATGGCTTTTGAGCACTTCGGTGAGATGGGTGGTCAGCACCGTACCGGGATCCACCACGGTAAAGCCGCGAAATGACGCCTCCTCGCGCAGCGCCGAGGAAACCCAGGTCGCGGGCAGGCCAAAGGCGGGCTCGCTGGTGTGCGTGCCGGGCAGGTCGATGGGCAGGCCCTTGGGGTCCATGATCAGGAAACTGCCGGGGAACAGCTCGCCTTTGCCGGAATCCACTTCCTTGACGCGGATGCGGTATTCATTGGCGCCCAGCTGCATGTTGTCGAGAATGCGCACCGCCGGCATGACAAAGCCCATTTCCTGGGCCAGTTGGCGGCGCAGCGCCTTGATCTGGTCGGTGATGCGGTGGCCCTGCACGTCGTTGATCAGGGGCAACAAGCCATAGCCCAGCTCGACGCGCAGCAGGTCGAGCGCCAGCGCGGTGGAGATCGGCTCCTCCTTGGAGGTGGCGTCGGAATTTATCTTGGCGACCTTGGCCTGTTCCTCGGCGGCGCGAGCGTCCTTGCGTTTGAAGGCATAGTAGGCCAGCGCGCCGGTGCCGCCGGCCAGGCTGGCGAACACCATGGTCGGCATGCCCGGCAGCACGGCGACAACGCCCATCACGGCGGCGGCCATGCCCAAAGCCTGGGGATAGAAGGAAAGCTGCTTTATCAGCGCCTTGTCGGTGGCGCCCTCAACGCCTGCCTTGGAGACCATCAGGCCGGCGGCGGTGGACACGATCAGGGCGGGCATTTGCGACACCAGGCCATCGCCCACCGTCAGCAGCGTGAAGGTCTGGGTGGCATCGCTGAAGCTCATGCCTTTTTGCGCCACGGCAATGATGATGCCGCCAACGACATTGATAACCACGATCAGGAGGCCGGCGATGGCGTCGCCGCGCACGAATTTGGAGGCGCCGTCCATGGCGCCGAAGAAGTTGCTTTCCGATTCCAGGTCCTTGCGGCGCTGCTTGGCTTCCTTTTCGTCGATCAGGCCGGCCGAGAGATCGGCATCAACCGCCATCTGCTTGCCGGGCATGGCGTCCAAGCTGAATCGTGCCGCCACTTCGGCGATGCGGCCGGAGCCCTTGGTAATGACGATGAAGTTCACGATGATGAGAATGGAAAAGACAATCAGGCCGATGACGAAATTGCCCTGCATGATCAGCTTGCCAAAGGCCTGGATCACATAGCCGGAAGCCGCCGTGCCCTCATTGCCATGGCCCAGGATCAACCTGGTCGACGCCAGGTTGAGCGCCAGGCGCATCATGGTGGTGAGGAGAAGGATGGTCGGGAACGAACTGAATTCCAGCGGCTTTCGGATGAACACCGCCGTCATGAGAATCAGGATCGAGAAGGACAGCGAGAAGGCCAGCGACACGTCCAGAAGCCAGGTGGGCAGCGGCACGATCAGCACCACCAGGATCGCCATGATGCCGATGGCAAGGCCCAGGTCGGACTTGCGGATATGGCCCATGACATTGGCGGGCGAGAAATCGTATCCGCTTGCCGTCGCAGCTGTGGTGACGTCCGTCATTCTTTTTTGCTCTTCATATCATGTTGGCCGGTATTTTCCCGGCCGTTCACTAAATCCGGGCCGATGTCTTCGTACCCGGCCCTCGCTTGCGCTCGGGCGTTCGTCGCTTGAAATGGTTCACCGAACCATTTCATTCGCTGTCGCGAACCGCTCCTCACCCCGTCAGCCGCTGTTCGCCATGGCTCGGAACCGTGAGGCCCGAGTCGGCGTATTCGCGCAGCTTGTTGCGCAGGGTGCGGATCGAGATGCCCAGAATGTTGGCGGCATGGGTGCGGTTGCCAAGGCAATGGTCAAGTGTGTCGAGGATCAGGTCGCGCTCGACGTCCGAGACGGTGCGGCCGACCAGGCCACGCGTCGCCGCTGCGGCGCTGACCACGGCGGTGTGAACGGAACTGTCCTGCGTCGTGGCACTGGCCATGCTGGTGCCGACATGGCTGCCGTCCGGCAGGCGGATGGCTTCGGGTGAAATTTCCGCGCCATGGGCCAGAAGCACGGCGCGATGAATGGTGTTTTCCAGTTCGCGCACATTGCCGCGCCAGGAATGGCTGAGCAGCAGCCGTTCCGTCAGGGCGGCGATGGGGCGGTAGGACACGCCATTGGCCTCGGCATATTTGCGCGCGAAATGATGGGCCAGGGCGCGAATATCCTTGGGCCGCTCACGCAGCGCGGGAATGCGCAGATTGACCACGTTCAGGCGATAAAGCAGGTCTTCGCGGAAGGTGCCGTGCTTGACCGCCTCGGCCAGGTCGCGGTTGGAGGTGGCGATGATGCGGATGTCCACCTTGACCGGCTTGGTGCCGCCGACGCGATCGATCTCCCGTTCCTGAATGGCGCGCAGCAGCTTGGCCTGCAGCCTGGCGTCCATCTCGCTGATTTCGTCCAGCAGCAGGGTACCGCCATTGGCCTCCTCGAACTTGCCGATGCGCCGGGCGATGGCGCCGGTAAAGGCGCCTTTCTCATGACCGAAAAGCTCGGATTCCAGCAGGTTTTCGGGGATCGCGGCGCAATTGACCGAGATGAAAGGCTTGTCATGGCGCAGCGATTTGCGGTGAACATAGCGGGCAAGGACTTCCTTGCCGGTGCCGCTTTCGCCGGTGATCAGGATCGAGGCTTCGCTGCCGGCGATCTGGTCGGCCAGGGACAGCACCGCCGTCATGGCTTCGTCTTCATAGACCAGTTGATGGGATTCATCGGCCACCGCGGCCAGCACGGCGGCAATCAGTTCGGCATCGGCGGGCAGGGGCAGATATTCCTTGGCGCCGGCGCGAATGGCATCGACCGCCCGGCGGGTGTCGGTGCCGACACCGCAGGCCACCACCGGGGTGCAGATGCGCTCGGCGGCGAGACCCTTGACCAGGGCGCCGATGTCCAGCATCACATCGCAGAACACCAGGTCGGCGCCAGAGCCGCCGCGCAACGTGTCGAGCGCCTGTTCGATTCCGGTTGCATGGGTGACTTTGGCCCCGCGGTCCATGGCGATCTTGGTCGCCGCGCCGATTTGGCCGTTCAGTCCGCCGACAATGAGTAAACGCATTGCTGTGTTCCTTCGGGTAAGTCTTACGAACCGGATCCGGCCTTGATGATTTCCGTCATGGTGATGCCGAGCCGGTCTTCCACCAGCACGACTTCGCCGCGTGCGACCAGGCGGTCATTCACGTAAATGTCGATTGCTTCGCCAACCTTGCGGTCCAGCTCGACGATGGTGCCGCGGCCCAGTTTGAGCAGCTGGCTGACTTCCATGGATGATTTTCCCAGCACGGCGGAGACCGTCACCGGCACATCGAAGACGGCCTCAAGGTCGACGGCGGAACGTTTTAATCCGGCCTCGCCGGAAGGCTCGTTATTGAGCAGCGCCGCCGGCGTGCCGCTGACGCTTTCATGGGAGAGATCGGGCAGGTCCACATTGTCGGTGGCCATAACTTATCCTTTCAACGCGTCTGGATCGGAAGACAAAGGGGAATTGGAAAAACGGCGCTCGATCAGGGCATCCAGCGCGGCTTCTATTGCCGCTTCGCTGCGCTCGCTGCCGCCGCCGCGCCATTCGATGCGGCAATCGGCGCCGTGAATGCCGGGATCGGCGGCGATCATCACGCGGCCCTCATAGCCCTCTTCATGGGCGATGGCCGCGATGCGGCTTTCAATGGCGGCGATCACCTCGGGTGCGGCCCGCAAGGTGATGCGTGGTTCGCCGATCGCCTGGTGCATGGCGCCGCGCAAGGCGGCTTCCACATCGCCGGCGGGCAAGGCGGCCAGGGCGGCGGGGGCGATTTTCTTGGCGGCGGCAAAGGCCAGTTCCGTGGCCTCGGCGCGTATATCTTCGATCTCGGCATGGCTCTGATCCAGCGCGGTGCGGATCGAAATCACCAGCGCCGCGAGGATCTGGTTGATGCTCTCGGCCGCGCGAACCTGGCCCCCTTCGCTGCCTTCCTGCTTCGCACGGGCGCACATCGCCTCGATTTCCTCGGTGGTGAGGGTTTGTTTGTGCCGGGCGCGGGCGGCCGGCGAAACCACCACATTGCCGTCGCGGAATTCGGTGTCAAAGGTGAATTTGCTGGACTTTGTCGAGGAAGATGGGCTCATCAATACACCAGCTCATCTTCGGCGCTGCCGCCGGCGATCATGATTTCGCCCTTGTTGGCGAGGTCCTTGGCGATATTGACCATGCGCATCTGGGCTTCGTCCACGTCCTTCAGGCGCACCGGCCCCATCGCTTCCATGTCCTCGCGCAGGATCTTGCCGGCGCGCTCGGACATGTTGGAGAAGAACACATCGCGCAGGCCATCGGTGGCGCCCTTCAGCGCCAGGCCCAGTTTGTCCTTTTCGACATTGCGCAGCAGGGTCTGGATCGAACCGGGATCGAGCTTGGAAAGATCCTCGAAGGTGAACATCAGGGCCTTAATGCGCTCGGCGCTGTCGCGCGAGCGTTCTTCCAGGGCGGTGATGAAACGGCTTTCGGTCTGGCGATCGAAATTGTTGAAAATTTCGGCCATCTGCTCATGCGCGTCCCGCTTGGCCGTGCGGGCGAGGTTGGACATGAATTCGATGCGCAGCGTGCTCTCGACTTTGTCGAGAATGTCCTTCTGCACGCTTTCCATGCGCAGCATGCGCTGCACGACTTCCAGGGCGAACTCTTCCGGCAGCGCGCCCAGCACGCGGGCGGCATGTTCCGGCTTGATCTTGGACAGGACCACGGAAACGGTCTGCGGATACTCGTTCTTGAGGTAGTTCGCCAGCACCGTCTCGTTCACATTGGCCAGCTTGTCCCACATGGTGCGGCCGGCGGGACCGCGAATTTCCTCCATGATGGCGCCGACCTTGTCTTCGGGCAGCATGCGCGCAAGCAGGCGTTCGGTGGATTCATAGGATCCCATCACCGAGCCGGTGCCGGACATCTGGCTGACGAAATCCACCATCAGCTTTTCGATCAGGCTGGAGCTGACCGAACCGAGATTGGACATCACCTGGGAAACTTCCTTGATCTCCTCCTCGTCCATCATGCTCCAGATTTTGGCGGAATGGTCCTCACCCAGGGACAGCATGATGACCGCGGCCCGCTCGGCGCCGGTGAGGGCGCGGATATCGTCTCTGACGTTGGTTTTTCCGACTTTCGACATGATTACACCGGTTGATGGAGCCAGGTGCGGATGATCGCCAGGGCTTCTTCAGGATGCCCGTCAACCACCTCACCGATTTTCTTGATCGAGGATTCGCGCACCTGACCTTCGATGCGGCTGATGTCAATGCTGGGACTGGGCGCCGGCAGCTGCGCCGCGGCCTCCTGCGTGGGAGATCCAGAACTCGATCCCGGCGAGGGAAGCGTGCCTGAGACCGGCGCGGAGCCGGCGGATTGCTGTGGCGCGCCTACGATGTTGGGCGTGAACATGCGCGCGATCAGGGGGCGGGCGACAAACAGCCCGATCAGCAGCGCGGTAACGCACATGATCGAAGCCTCGATGATCTTGAACCAATAGGCGCTGTCCAGGCCAAGCAGCGGCTGGGCCGCAGGGGTGGCGTCCCCGGCGGCGACCCGGGCGAATTGCATATTTGTCACCTGCACCTGGTCGCCGCGGGTGGCATCGAAGCCCATCGCCGATTTCACCAGGCTGGTGATCTGGGCCATATCGGCGGCGCTGCGCGGCTTATAGCTTGCCGCATCGCCGGAGCCATCCACCACCACGGCGACGGAAAGCTTCTTCACGTCGCCGCCATTCTGGGTGCTGGTCTTCACGGTCTTGGAAATCTCGTAATTGGTGGTTTCCTCGGTGCGATCCGAGCTGGATTTGCTGGTGTCGGTGCTGCCGGATTGGGCCGCGTTGGGCAGGGCATTGGCGACGGAAACGGCCTGGCCCGTGGCCCCGTTATTGTCGGAGGAATTCTGCTGGACCGTCTGGGTGGAGCGCACCACTTTCTGATCCGGATCGTAATTTTCCGATGTGGTCGTCGAATGATTGTAATTCATGTCGGCGGCAACCTGGACCCGCACATGGCCCGCGCCGACCACGCTGGCGAGAATGGATTCGATGTGCTGGCGAAGCCGGTCTTCGTAACCGGTGGTGCTCCGGTCCTGGTCGGCGGCGCTGGCGTCGTCGGCGGACTTCTCGTCGCCGCCCGCCAGGAGATTGCCGCGGTCATCCACAATGGCGACGCGGTCGGCATTGAGGCTGGCAACGGCGGCGGCGACCAGATGCTGGATCGCCGAGACCTGTTCACGGCCGAGTACGCTGCGGGTTTTGAGTACGACCGAGGCGGAGGGGCTTTGGTCGTCGCGGCTGAATATCTGGCGCTCGGGAATGACCAGATGCACCCGCGCGCTCTCTATGCCGTCAATCGTCTGGATGGAACGGGCCAGTTCGCCTTCCAGGGCGCGCAGGCGGTTGATGTTCTGCACAAAGGCGGTGGTGCCGAAAGCATCCGACTTGTCGAAAATCTCGTAGCCGACGCCCGCCGCCGGCAGATTGTCCTGCGCCAGGGCCATGCGCAGCTTGGTGACCTGGTCGGCGGGGACCAGAATCGTGCCGCCATCGCCCTTGGCGTCATATTTGACATTCATGGAGTCCAGCTTCGCCGTGACGGCGGCGGCGTCGCGCGGCTCCAGGCCGGCATAAAGAATGGTCTTGGGCGGCTCGGTAATGGCGCCCGCAATATAGAGAAAGAAGGCGGTGAGCACTGCCGCTACGCCGGCCATCACGCCGAAGCGCGCTGCTCCAACCGCTTTGAAAAGATCCGGCACTGGCAAAGCCCTCCTGGCGAGCGCGCCGGGAAAAGTCCCTGGCGTGTCCGCTAGGCAAACATTGCCGCGTTTAGGGTAAAATTTGGCTTAAGGACAGAGCACCGGATTCGTCTTATTTGGCGAGCGCCGTGTTCACGCGTGTGTTTCTATGCTGCTCGCGAGCGATGAGCATGCGACCTTCTGTCTGTTCTTAGGTTTTTATTAAGAAGCGCGCGGTCGTAAATCCGCGCTCTTTCTATGTTCTGGATCCCCGCCTGCGCGGGGCTGATCGCTTCGCGATCAATTGCGATACTGCTGCACCCTCGTCGCGCGCAATCCTGCCAGGCCGAAACGGTCAATCGCGTGCTGCCAGGCGAGGAATTCTTCCACCGTCAGCGTGTAGCGCTTGCAGGCATCGTCCAGGCTGAGAAGGCCGCCACGCACGGCGGCAACGACTTCGGCCTTGCGCCGGATGACCCAGCGCCGCGTCGAAGGCGGGGGCAGATCGGCGAGCGTCAGCGGAGACCCATCGGGTCCGATGACATAGCTCACGCGTCCTTTGCGCTCTTCCATTGATAACTCCCGACTGCTCCAACCACGCGAGGCTAACTCTGCCCCTCCTAAGAAAGGGCCAAGAACCGTGGTAAACGAACTCATAAACTCTTCCGTCGAATTGACTTGAAAAGCCCATTTTCATGGGCTTTTCACGCTTGTCAGCCCGTCGGCAACTGTTCCAGCTGCTGCAGCATCTGATCGGCGGTGGTGACGATGCGGGCAGATGCGGAATAGGCGCGCTGGGTAACGATCAGGTTGGTGAATTCGGTCGCCAGATCGACGGTCGATCCTTCCAGCGATTGCGAATTGATGGCGCCGGTCAAGCCGGACTTGGCCAAGTTGATATTGGCCGGGCCGGAGTTCCTGGTCGCCACATAGGCGTTGCCGGAAATCTGCCCCAACCCATCCGGATTGGTGAAGGTGGCCAGCGGTATTTTGTACACACTCTGCGACAGCCCGTTGGAGAACTGCGCCGTCACGGTGCCGTCCGTGCTGATCGTCACGCCGGTGACGCTGCCGAAAGCCGAGCCGTCAACCGTCTGACCGTTCAGCGCGGAAGGCGCGTCATATTGCGTAAGCCCGGCAGTGCCGCCTACCGTGCCCAGGTTGATGGTCAAGGCCTGAGGTGTCAGGCCGGAAGGCGCCGCCCAGGGAATGGTCAGGGCGATGTTGCCGGAAGCGGGCGCGGCGCCATTCACATTCGCCAGTGTGCCATCGGAATTAAAGGTGATGGTGCCCTGGCTGAGGGTGGTGGACGTCACGTTCGCGGCGTTGCCCGCATAGGTCGCTTCATAGGCCCAGGTATTGGCAGCGGTCTTTTTGAAGGCCATTTCAACAGGCTGCTGGCCGCCCTGGCTGTCATAGACGTTGATGGTGCGGTTGAAATCCGGCGCGACGACGCCCGACGCCATTTGCCCCGCCACATAGGCCCCATCGGCGGTGGTGCTGGCCTCCAGATTGGCCTGCAGCGCCATTTTGGTCGAAGCCCCCGCCGTGCCCGACAGGCCCGTGATGCTGATCGGGGTGAGGTTGGACGCGTTGTTGGGCACGTTGCCGGCGGAATCCAGTTTGTAGCCCAGCAGATACAGGCCCGCGGTATTGACCAGGACGCCATTCTGATCCGGCCTGAAGCTGCCGGCCCGGGTATATTCCTGGGTGGCGGTCGCGGTGGGATCGGTAGCCACCACGAAGAAGCCGCTGCCCGAAATGGACATGTCGGTGTTCGACGATGTCGTGGTCGGCAGGCCCTGGGTGGTGATGTCCTGCGTGGTGGTGGAGACGACGCCGGCCGAGGAATTGTTGCCAACGCCGGATTCGGCGTTGAGGAAGGTCGAGAAATTCGCCGTCGCTTCCTTGTAGCCGACCGTGTTGACGTTGGCGATGTTGGACGAGGTGGCGCTCAGGGCCTGGCTGAATGCGCTGAGGCCGGAGACGCCGATTGACAATGCACCGTAGAGACTCATTTTCTTGCTTCCTTCAGGGATTTTGGGCTTCGCCCGCCTTCCCGATGATTGGAGCGCCGCTTTCTCGGCGCCGTGGTCAATAAATTCAGTTTGTGATCGCGGCGATGTCCGCGAGTGAGACTTCCATGTTTCCGATCACCAGTTGCGGCGTGCCGCCGGTCATGTCGATCTGGGTGACAGTGCCGGCGCTGGCCACCGAACTCGTGACGGTCGAACCGTCCAGGGCCTTGGCGCTCACGCTCAGCGTGTAGGTGCCGTCAGACACCTTGTTTCCGTTATTGTCGGTGCCGTTCCAGCTGAAATCGTGATTGCCGGATGCCGTCTCGCCCGCGCCGCTATAGACGACGTTGCCATTGGCGTCGGTCACGGTGAGCGCCGTGACGGTGGCCGTGGTTTTCAGATCATAGCTCCAGTCCGCCTGGCCGCCGCTCAATGAGGCGTTGCCGTTTGTGACCGAGACTTTCTTGCCCAGATACGAGGTTGCGAAGGTGCCGGATTGGCTGGCGCCCTGGGTGATCAGGGTTTTGAGGTTGGCATTGGTGTTGATCTGCTGCTCGACCTGGCTGAATTGCACCAGCTGCTGGGTGAACTGGTTGGAATCCATCGGGGCGGTGGGATCCTGGTTTTTCAGCTGGCTGGTCAGCAGGGTCAGGAAGGTGCCGAAATTGCTCGACAGCTGCGACAGTGCATCCGGCGGTGAGCTGGCGGTGGCGCCCGTCGTCGATGTGGCGGGTGTGGAGGCAGCGGGCGTGGTGGTTGTCATGGTTTTGTGTTCCTAAACGTGGATGTCGAGACGGCCATCGCCACCGCCGGTGAAGGATGTTGAAGACGCGCTCAGCCCGCTGTCGATGACGCGGCTGGCCGTGAAGTTGGTGCGCGGGACGCGGTCCTGGCCATTCTCGCCATTTTGGCCGGGTTGACCGCCTTGGCCACGCAGGGAAAAATTGAGACCATCGTGCGAAACATCCAGGCCCGCATCGCGCAGCGCCTGTGTCAGGGTTGTGGAATCCTTCTGCAGCAGATTCAGCGTATTGGGCTGGTCGACGGTCATATGCGCTTCGGCCTTGCCACTGGCGTCGATCGAAAGCCTGACTTCGACACGGCCAAGCTCCGGCGGGTCCAGCCGGATCGAGAATTCCTTGGCGCCGCTCTGCGAGCGGACGGCGATTTCCACCGCCATGCCATTGATGTCGGGCGCCGCGCCGGACGCCGGCGCGGACAAATGCACCGAACCGTCAGGCGCGATCGTGTTCATGGCCTGAACCGGCATCGCCGGAGCGGATGCGGAAATAGCCGTCAGGTTGGGCGCGCCGGGCACGGGCTGCTGCGCCGGCTGGGGTTGCTGCGCCGGCTGGGGCTGCTGCGCTGATTGGGGTTGTTCCGGTTGCGACACCTGTAGCGGTTGCGGCGCGGCGGAAGTGTCGGTGATCTGAGGCCCAGGCTGGCCCTGATTGTTCAATGCGGGGACGGGTTTGCTGTCGCCCGCGATTTTGAGCGCGTTTTCCGCCGGTGGGGCAGGGTTTTTGCTGGTGCTGGCCGGATCGGCGACATTCGTCTGCGGCGCGGGCAGATTGTCGGCCGGCTTGCCTACGGCAGGTTGGCCAGCGGCGGCCTGCAGGGCCGGTTTTGCCGGGGCGGGCGCGGCGCCGGCGCCCTGCGCCGCGGTTTTCGGCATCGCCGGCATCGACGCGTCACTGGGCAGGACCGCGCCAGCTGATGCCGGCGCTGGCGGCGGCGTGTTTGTGGCGGCAGGAGCCTGCTGGTTGCCGGTAATAGCCGCGGCAGCGGCGACCTGCTGATCGTCACTGGAATCATCATTCGCCGGAGCGTTGTTCGGCGGCGTCTGGGGCGGGGCCTGGAGCTGTGCCGCCAACTGCTGCTGGGCCTGGAGCTGGGCCTGCGGCACGGAAGAGGGATCCGCTGCCGGCTGCAGCGCATCGGCGGTCTGGATTGGCTGCGTGTCGCCTTGATTGTCATTGGCGGCGCTGTTGCTTTTTTCGGCCGGTCCGCCGTTTTGCGCCCCGGCGTTGTTATCCTTGGGCGCGGTTTGCGCGGAAAATGGTGCGGCAGAAACCTGTGTCGGCGTATCCCCGGATTTGCTGGTGTCCGCGGTTTTGTCCGTGTCGCCGGATTTGCCCGCATTCTTCGATTGGGCGCCGTCCGTGGTCTTCGCGGTGGTGCCGGATTTTGCAGCGCCCCCGGATTTGTCCGCATCCCTGGTCTTCGCCTTACCGGATTTCGCGGCATCGCTGCCCGCATCCATGGTCTTTGGTTTGCTGGAATTCGCGGTGTCGCTGCCCGTATCGGCCGTCTTCACTTTGGGGGCGGATGGCGGCGTGTCGCTGTCATGGGGCGTAGCGGGGTTGACGTCGCTGTCCTGCTGCTTGGCAGGCGCGGTCGCGGCCAGCAGCATGGCAAAAGGCGAGCCATTGGCCGGCTGCCCGGAATCCGGCGCGTTCGGCTTGTACAACGGGTTGCCCGCACTGTTCGAAGCTGCGATCGGATTGGCTGACAAAGCTGACAAGACAAAAACCCGCATGAAACCGAACCTGCCGTAGCAAGGGCTGGACCAGATTTTTTGCCGCGGGAATCCGGGGATTTTCTCATGCAGAATGTCCGGCGAGACGCAAAAAGTGCGGGCATGAACTGCCCAGTTGGGCAAAGTCTGCCGCCCTTGCCGCGGCGCCAGGCATCGCGAAAGCCCTTGTTTTCCTGGCTAAATTCCGCTTGCGGTCATGGCACGGCCTTTGCGACATCGTCTGCGCAAGCAAAGTGTCCGGAAATTTAAGCCCGTGAGCCTGAACGGAATCGCAGCCAGTGCCTTAAGCGCGCTCAAGACCAGCAGCGCGGCGCTGGGCGTGGTTTCCAACAACGTCTCCAATATCAACACGCCAGGCTATGCCCGCCGGGTGGTGAATGAGCAGACCCTGTCCGCGGGCGGTCAGCTGATGGGCGTTGAAATCGGCAGCATTCAACGCGTCGCCGATCAGTTCCTGCAACAGGAATCGCTCACCGCCAATGGCAGCGCCACGCAATATGACACGATGGCGGGGTTGTTCACCCAGCTCAACGGCCTTTTGGGGGCGCCCGGCGACAACCAGTCCATGGCCACGGGTCTTACCAACCTGTCGTCGGCATTCGCCACCGCGTCGCAGGCGCCCAGCTCCTCGTCGAGTTATACCGGCATCATGAACGCGCTGTCCGGCGTGGCGTCCGACATTTCCAACGTTTCCGGCACGATCACCTCGCTGCAGTCCCAGATTGATGGCCAGGTGGTCAGTTCCATCTCCTCAACCAACGCGCTGCTCAAGCAGATTTTCGACCTCAACCAGCAGATCAAGACCGCCACAGTCTCGGGCGATACCTCTTCGGCGCTGCTCGATCAGCGTGATGTCGCCCTGACCACCCTTTCCAAAACCATGGGCATCCGGGTGGCGCAGCAATCGGATGGCAGCCTCAGTGTCTCCACGTCAGACGGCATCAATCTTGTCAGCAACACCTATGCGACCTTGTCCTACACCGGCGGCGCCCAGAACGGCGTCTATGGCAATATCCTGATTCAGGACGTCAGCCCGGTAAACGGCCAGGTCATCGGCCAGCCCAGCGCGCTGGATCCCCATCTGGACGGCGGTTCGCTCAAGGGCTTGATCGACATGCGCGACCAGACATTGGGCGGCCTGGCCCAGAGCCTGGGCAATTTCGCGCAGAATGTGGAACAGGCCTTCAACGCCCAGTCGAACGCCAACGCGGCCTTTCCGCCGCCCAGTCTGCTGACCGGCCGCGATACCGGGCTGCTTTCCACCGACGCCCTCAATTTCTCCGGCAAGACCACCATCGCCGTCACCGATTCCAGCGGCAATCTGGTCAGCCGCGTGGATGTGGATTTTGGCGCCGGTACGCTATCGGTGGATGGCGGGGCTTCCTCCAGCATCGGCACCACATTGGGCAGCTTTACCGCCGCGCTGAACGGCGCGCTGGGAGCCAATGGCAGCGCCAGCTTTTCCGGCGGCGCGCTTTCGATCTCCGCAAGCGGCGGCAAGGGTGTCCTGGTGCAGGATGATTCCGCCTCGCCGTCCTCGCGCGGCGGCACGGCCTTCTCGCAATTTTTCGGGCTCAACGATCTGCTTCAGTCCTCCGCGCCATCGACCCTGGCAACCGGCCTTGCGGCCGGCGATGCTAGCGGCCTGACGGCGGGCAGCCAGATCGCCCTGTCGCTCAAGGGTCCCGACGGCGACATCGTCAAGCAGGTTTCGGTTGCCATCGGCGCGGGCATGACCATCGGCAATGTGGTGAGCGCGCTCAACACGGCGATGGGCGGCGCGGCCACCTTTACCCTGAACGCCAACGGCTCAATTTCCACCGCCACCAGCGCGCTTTATCCCAACTATCAGCTCAATGTCGGCAACGACACGACCCAGCGCGGCACCACCGGCATCAGCTTCACCCAACTCTTCGGATTGGGCGCCAACAATCGCGCCAACCAGGCCAGCGGTTTTTCCGTGACCCCGGCGATTTCAGGCTCGCCGCAGCGCATCGGCCTGGCGACGCCCGGCATCACCGCCGCCACCGTGGCGGGCGACAGCGTGGTGCTGGCCGGCGACAATTCCGGCGCCATCGCGCTGCAGAATGTGATCAGTTCCACCCGCAATTTTGCCGCGGCGGGCGGCATCGCGGCGCAGACCGCCTCGCTCTCCGATTATGCGGCGGGTTTCTACCAGCAGGTTTCGACCCAATCGAATATTGTCACCCAGAACCAGACCACCCAGGATGACCGGCTGCAGGAAGCCCAGAGCCGCATGACCTCCAACTCCGGCGTCAATCTGGACGAGGAACTGACCAATCTCACCACCTATCAGCAGGCCTATAGCGCGGGCGCGCGCATCCTCACGGTGGTGGACCAGCTTTACAACACCCTGTTGCAGATTCAGTGAGGATGCTTTTTTTCATAGGAAGTTTTGGCCATGAGCGTTGACCGTGTCGCAACCGCCCAGCAGACCGCCTATTTCCTGAGCCAGATCAATCAGGCCGGGGCGGCCCTGGACAAGACCAACCAGCAGATCGCCAGCGGCAAGGTTTCCAATACCTATGCCGGGTTCGGCGACCAGGCCCAGTTTCTCACCGCCACGATTTCGGCCAAGGCGCTCAACGATTCCTATTCCACCGCGACCACGCTGGCCACGACGCAAGCGGATATCCAGGACACCCAGCTGACCAGCCTGTCGGCCCTTGCCACCCAGCTCAAAACCGCGGTTTCGACCGCGGTGGCCAACAACGATCCCAGCACCCTGATGAGCCAGGTGCAGAATATCTTCGATCAGGCGACCGGCATCCTCAATTCCAAGGACGCCAATGGCGACTATATCTATAGCGGCGGCAAGACCGGCACGCCGCCTGTGACGGTGTCTTCGCTGGCGGCCCTGGTGGCTTTGCCAGCGGTCTCGGGCGCTTTCGCCAATGGCGACAACAAGAAGTCGGTGCAGGTCGCCGCCGGGCAGACCGTCACCTTTGGCGTTACCGCCTCTGATGTCGCCACCGGGCTGATGCAGTCGCTGAAAGATATCGCCACATTCGACGCCGGCGGCAGCGGCAATTTCTCGGGCAGCGTCAACCTCAGTCAGGCGCAGAACACTTTCCTCACCGGCGAAATTGCGCCCATCGGCACGGTGGCCGGCAATCTCAACACCGTCACCGCCCAGAACGGCTTTGCCTATAACCAGCTCAAGAACGCGACCACCCAGCAGACCGACCTGTCCACGCTCTATTCGGGTTTCATCTCGAACATGCAGGACACCAACATGGCCCAGGCCGCCACCCAGCTTTCCCTGAACCAGACCGCGCTGCAGGCGGCATTGCAAGTCACCTCATCGCTTAACCATTTGTCGTTGCTGAATTTTCTTCCGGTCGGTGGGTGAGGAGCGGTTTGCGTAGCAAACAAAACGGTCCGGTGGACCGTTTTGAGCAACGAACGCCCTGAGCCCAGGCGAAGGGCCGGGGGACAGCTGATTGTTGCGGCGGAACGCGGCCGCGCCTATACGACCGCGCATGAACTCTGCTGGTATCCCCAAAGGCGCGCGCATCGTCGCAGCGATGTCGGGCGGCGTCGATTCCTCCGTCACCGCGGCGCTGCTCAAGCGCCAGGGCTATGACGTGGTGGGCGTCACGCTGCAACTTTATCCGGCCGAGGCGGCCAAAAAGAAAGGCGCCTGCTGCGCCGGGCAGGATATTTATGACGCCAGGCGCGTCGCGGAAGCCATCGGCATTCCGCACTATGTGCTCGACTATGAAAGCCGCTTCCGCAAAAACGTGATGGAAGACTTTGCGGACAGCTATGCCCGCGGCGAGACGCCGATTCCCTGCATCCGCTGCAACGAAAAAGTGAAATTCGCCGACCTGATGACGACGGCGCGCGAGTTGGGCGCCGAGGCGCTCGCCACCGGCCATTATGTCCGCCGCACCCTGGGGCCGGCCGGTCCCGAACTGCACGCCGCCGCCGACGCCACGCGCGACCAGAGCTATTTTCTTTTCGCCACCACAAGGGCGCAGCTCGATTATCTGCGCTTCCCGCTGGGCGACATGGAAAAAACGCAGGTGCGCGCCATCGCCGCCGAGCTGGGGCTGGTCAATGCGGCCAAGCCCGACAGCCAGGATATCTGCTTCGTGCCGGAAGGCCGCTACAGCGACATCGTCAAGAAGCTGCGCCCCGATGCCTTGCGCCCGGGTGATATTGTGGACAGCAGGGGCCATGTGCTGGGCCGTCATGACGGCATCATCCATTTCACCATCGGCCAGCGCAAAGGCCTGGGCCTTTCCGGCAACAAGGAACCGCTCTTTGTGCTCAGCCTCGACGCGGCGCGCGCGCGCGTGGTGGTGGGTCCGCGCGATGCGCTGGGTGCGGCCGCGATCATGCTCAAGGATGTCAACTGGCTCGCGCCGGTGGCCGGCGAGGAGCCGGTCTTCTGCACCGTCAAAGTCCGCTCCATGCGCCCGCCGGTGGCGGCAAAAGTGACCAGGCTGGCGAACGATGCCGCGCGGGTGGAACTGCTGGCGGCCGAAGATTCCGTGGCACCGGGCCAGGCTTGCGTCTTTTATCAAGACAGCCACGTGCTGGGCGGCGGCTGGATCACGCGGTCGGAGCCAGCCCAGGTCGCCGCGGAATAGCGGTTTTCGGCCCGAAACTTGACAGGTCAGGGTGCCCCCACCTACATCCCCCGCCGGTTCAAAGGCTTTTGGCGATAAAGCCCTAGGGTATGGCACCGTAGCTCAGCGGTAGAGCAGGGGAATCATAATCCCTTGGTCGGCGGTTCAAATCCGTCCGGTGCTACCAACACTTAATCGATACCCCAAGGTAGGGTATACACAGCGATATGGCGCCGATGTAGCCGGTTTGGTGTTGGTTGATCCGTCCCATCCGGACCAAACTCGGGAAATCGAAGCCATTACGCATCGTCCCCCACGGAATTTCCCGGCTGCGGTTAATATCGCCCTGAAATTCGGTTGGACCGGCTTTTTCAGGATGTTGCCGCTCGGGATGCTCCCAGCTCATGGCGCATTCCTGCCAACATCTCTGGGTGCAGTTCAGAGGGAAGCAGCTTTTTATGACCAGACTCTCGCGGAGGTCGCGGCGGCACACAACCTGGGCAACCGGCCACTTATTATCCTCACTGAGGGCGCTCCTTACACGGCTGCGAATCTCCGGGGACTCGGCATGACGCCAGAACAGGGCCAGCAGTACAGGCAAGTCTGGAGGCGCCTGCACGACGTGATGGCAACATGGTCCAGTGACGGAAAAAACGAACTACTGCCCAATGCCAGCCACGACGTTCCGGAGGATGACCCTCGGGCAATTATCCGAGCAGTCGATGAAGTTGTTGCAGCGGTCCGCGATGGTCGTCCGTTATAACCTTGACTGGCCTTGCTCGGCTCACGGTCATCATGTTCAGCCAATGACTGCTTTTGGGCGCATAGCGGTCGTTGGGCCGAGCAGGAAGACATAACTACTCGGGGGTGCTGCATTCGGCACTTCTTCACTGCCGGAGTGTCCTGTACAATGTCCGGGCATTTTTAGCGGTGGTGCGCTGGATCGGTGGCGACAAGATGAAGGATTTTGTCCGCGTACTGGTGGACGCGAAGGCCGATCCGGCGACGTAGCCCCTCACCCTTCGACAAGCTCAGGGTGAGGATTTCCAATTTGGCGCACAGTGTGGGGAAGTATATGAAAAAAAATCACAAGACCATGATGTTGGCCTTCTGCGCCGCGCTATGGACGGGGCCGGCGATATCGCAAGGCGCGGCACCCGCGGATGTGGGCCACGACACCAGCCCGCCACCACCGCCACCGGTGGTGGCGCAGGCCAAGCCGATCACCGCCAATGTCACGGTCAGTGACGCGCAATTGCTGGCGGCGGACACGGACCAGGACAACTGGCTGCTGCATGGCCGGACCTATGACAATCAGCGCTTTTCGCCGCTGAAGCAGATTTCGCCTGCCAATGTGAAGAAGCTGGTGCCTGTCTCTATCATCCAGACCGGGGTGGCCAATTCCTTCGAGGTCACGCCCATCGTTGTCAATGGCGTGATGTATATCAGCACGGCCTCCGACCATGTCCAGGCCTATGACGCGGCCAGCGGAGAGCCGCTATGGAGCTATACGCCCACGCTTTCCTATAGCGACCTGTGCTGCGGGCCGCAGTCGCGCGGTGTGGCTGTTGCCTATGGCAAAGTGTTTGTCGCCCAACTGGACGGCGTCATGGTGGCGCTGGATGCCAAGACCGGCAACGTGGTGTGGAAGTCGGACCGCTCCGGGACGCTGCCGCCCAACGCCACACGCTATTCGTTTACCGCCGCGCCCCAAGTTTACAACGGAATGGTGGTGATCGGCACCGGCGGCGCGGAATATCCTATTCGCGGCTTTGTGCAAGCCTATGACGCGCAGACCGGCAAGCTGGTCTGGCGCTTTTACACCATCGCGGCGCCGGGCGAACCGGGCGGCGACACTTGGAGCGGCGATAGCTGGAAAGCCGGCGGCGGTTCGATGTGGAACACGCCCGCCTTCGATCCCAAATCCGGGCTGATCAGTTTCGCGGTGGGCAATCCCAATCCGGATGTCTATGGCGAGGAGCGCAAGGGCGACAATGCCTATACCGATTCCATTGTCACGGTGCATGCCAAGGACGGCACGCTGGCTTGGTGGTACCAGGAGGTAAAGCACGACGTGTGGGATTATGATGCCACCAGCCCGGTTATTTTGCTCGATGCCAAGGATGCCAGCGGCAAGATTGTTCCGGCGGCAGCCGAGGCCAACAAGGACGGGTTGCTCTATATCGTCAACCGGCAGACCGGCGCGTTGATCCGCGCTTCCGATCCGTTCGTGCTGGAAAGCGCCAACAAATGGACGATACCAACCGCCGATCTGGGCGAGCCGCATTATCCCTCTGCCAGCGGCGGCGCGAACTGGTCGCCGCCTGCCTATTCGCCCCTGACCCGCAAAGTGTATGTGAAGGGCACCAATCTGGCCTGGCGGCTGGATGCCAAGCCGATCGATCCCAAAAACCCGCCGCTCGGGCAATGGATCGGCGGCGACATGCGCGCGATCCTGGATGGCAAGGCCAACAACACCATCGAACCATCAGGCACCTTGTCGGCGATTGACGTCGATACCGGCAAAATCGGCTGGCAATACAAGTCAGACTTTCCCATGATCGGCGGCGTGCTGGCGACGGCCAGCAATCTGGTTTTTGCGGGTGAATTGGACGGCTATTTCGACGCCTTCAACGCCACCAACGGCACCAAACTGTGGCACTTCAATCTGGGCGCGGGGGTGAATGCTTCGCCCATCACCTATAGAGTGAATGGCGTGCAGTATGTTGCGGTTGCGGCGGGCGGCAATTCGGGAAGTGCGTCCCTGTTGGCAGCGATGCGCGGGCATACCTCGGTGGGCGACGTAGTGGCCATTTTCGCGGTGGCGCCCTAAAGGCCCTTACAGTGTTAGCTGGCACTTACGGTTTTTGACCGCTTTGGCGCTAAACGGACAAGGCCGGTTCTGGCCCAAAGCGGACATTCCCAATCTGAGGTAACTTGGAACCCGGGATACCAATTTGTGCCCAGTTGACGGTTCCGGCAAAGCGCGTTTAAGGTTGTATCGCCTTCCGAGAGGCATACGGTCCGCGTAAAGGGCAGAGCCCACTCGTCATCATTCGTTGGGTCCTAACCTGACTTCCAGCCCGTCCTGCGGACGCCGGGCCCATGGAAGGAAGGTTTTTGATGACTAATACACCTGTTTCTCTGCAATTTCCGGCCAATCCCTCCCTTGAGCATCTGCGCAAGGCAGCAAAGGAGCATCTGAAAGCGATGCGCCTTGCCTCCGGTGATGTCACGCTATCTGAAGCTCAGTTCAGGCTGGCGCGTTCCTATGGCTTCTCCAGTTGGCGGGCTCTTAAAGAAGAGGTCGAACGCCGCAGGGGCACATTCCGTCCACCAACCCCTCGGATCGGCACTTTCCTGACGCGCCCGCCAGCGAGAAGCCATTGGATGCTGGATGCAGGAAGAGCGGAGCAGGCCGTTACCCTCTTCAGCATCCTGCCGCTAATGGCAACGTCGTCCCCGGCCCTGTTGCTGGTTGCGCTCGCACTGCAATCCCTTCGCTAGCAGCCAATCAAGGCTCCTCCCGTGTCGCTTATGTCCGCAAGCGCGCGATCATTCACGCTTTCACCAACCGAGGTGCAATCATGTCCACTGCCAGCACTGTGCGGAAATTTCTTTTCCCGTTGCATTTGTGGGTAGGGCTGACCCTAGGCATCGTCATCGTGCTAATTGGATTGTCCGGCTCCATCGGCGTATTCGACCGTTTATTTTCCGAACCCCCTACCGTTCAAGTTACCCCCGCCAGTACCCCTGCATTGAACAAAGGGCTAGCTGCCGCCCGCGCTGCCGTGGGCGCGCCGCAATGGGCAAACGCCTCAATCACATTGCCGAAGGGGGTGCACGATCCCGTCATCATCTCTTTTGGCGACCAACTGCCTGACGTAGCTACAGACCCCAGCACCGGGCAGGTGCTTGCCACGTACATCGTGAGAGAGCCGGCTTGGTTTACTGCAATCCTACGTTTCCACGGCGGCCTTCTGTTGCCCGGGCCCACAGGCGGTATTGTGGAAGGTTGGCTCGGTCTTGCCATGATCTTCCTTGGCCTGACTGGCCTCTACCTCTGGTGGCCAAAAACGGGGCGGTGGAAGTACGCCTTTATTGTGCGCCGCACGGCGAAGGGCCTGCGCTTTCACCGCGAGCTGCATGGGGCCGCGGGTATATGGGCACTCGTCATCTATCTGTTGGTGACCACCACGGGCCTAGTCTACGGATTTCCGGAGACAACGGACGCCGTTATAAAGTTTGTGACCGGGGAAACAAATCCAAGACTTCACGTTCACAAACCGCCCACGGTCCCAACATCCGCTGGCGCAGCCATCATTGGTCCGGACGCGGCGCTCGTAACCGCCAACAAGGCGAGTGGCCGGCCCGTCCTGTCATTAAGGATGCCGGGTTGGAAGCTGGGGCAGCCCTCTTTGATGCCGATCATCGCGCAAACGGATGTGGGTGCCATGAACCGTGTTTATCTCGATCCCTATCACAATACGATTATTCCCAATCCGGACCCGCCCAACTCCGCCTACAACATGGAGGCCGCATTGGTGAGGCTGCATGTTGCGTATGACTTTGGCCCGATTTATACGGTGTTGGTATTTATCTCAGGCCTGATGCCCCTGATATTCTTCGTCACCGGCGTGGTGATGTGGCTGAAAAAGCGGCAAGCGAGGCTCGCTATGAACCAGCCCATTCCTGACAGCGCGATGGAAGGCTGAAGCAAGGCCAATGACGAAATAGAGTGGGGTCCATGGAACTCGCTGCGTGACCGCTACGGGCGCAATGCGGACATTGGGCTGACCGGGGTCGAATGACCGCTTTGGGGGGTAAAGCAGATGGGGTGGATGGCTCCTGCTCACGGCATCTGAGTGCCAAAATGTGGAAGCGATCAAGCAACCACGCGCCAAGGGAGCCATCCGCGATGGAGATTACTACAATCGGCCTTGATCTGGCCAAGAACGTATTTCAGGTCCATGCGATCAACAGCGCCAGCAATGTTGTTTTGAAGAAGACGTTGCGCCGCTCGCAGATGCGAAGTTTTTTCGAGCGGCTTGATCCCTGTCTGGTCGGCATCGAGGCGTGCGGGACAAGCCACTATTGGGCGCGCGAGATTATCAAGCTTGGCCACGATGTGCGTCTGATGCCTCCAGCCTATGTGAAGCCTTATCTCAAGCGTGGGAAGACCGATGCAAGCGATGCCGAGGCGAGGGCATCATCTGTATAGTAAGCCACGCCCTTTTCGGGCAGTTTGAGGGCGCGGATCGTGATGTCAGTCAGGTGCATCTAGTCTCTCCATAGTCTCGGACTAGGTGCGAGTAGCGGTGTGGAACCATGAACGCGATGAAGGGCCAGCTTCTGTAAAAATCAAGGCGCCCCAAGCGGTTAGAGACGCTATGCGGCGCTATGAGAAGCTATTAAATTGGAATCATAATCCCTTGGTCGGCGGTTCAAATCCGTCCGGTGCTACCATTGATTTCCAATCGCCGGGCGATTGGAAATCAATGCCAAGGGCGGCCTAGCGACAGCGTAGTGGCCGCCCGCGGCAGGCGGAAACGCAGACCCTCCCGGCCGCGGGTGTCGTAGAGCAGGCGCCGCGGACGCCGCGCAAGCGATAGGGGGAGACAATGAGCCAAACCGGGAAAAAAGAGGATATAAAGGTTTTCGCTGATACCTGTGCATTTTCTCGCTCCGTCTATCTGCACTTCAAGACGCTATTTGAAACTAGCACTGACGAAGATCGGGCGCGCATGGCCAGGGCGGCCGAAACGCTATTTGGCGACCTCCATAAAATTTTGGTGGAATATATAATTCTGCAAATTTGCAAAATTACTGACCCGGCCCAAGACTTCAAGAAGAATGACAACCACACCGTCGCGTTTTTGCTGCAGCATTATGGTGTCATGGGCGATCCCCAAATTGGCCAACGATTGACAGAGTTGGATCAGAAGACGCAGGCCTTTCGCCAGAAGCTCCTCCCCGCGCGCAATAAGCTGATCTCGCACGCGGACCGCGCTGCAATTCTAGCCGGTAATACGCTGGGCGGCGCTCCACAGGCAGACTGGGATCAATTCTGGCTCGACTTGGAGGAGCTAGTGAACATCATCCACGAACGGGTCACTGGCGAACAGTTTAAGGTGACGGAGATAGGAATGCTTACGGACGCAGATGGTCTTTTAAAGGCCCTGCACCACGCCGAGCATTTCGATCAGCTATTGAGTGATAAGACTCCGAACGTGGCCAAGAGGGCCGCTGAGGTCGCATTCTCTTACCCTACCCAAGTTCAAGGCCCACAATCATGACTGCGCTTCCCGTCACGTTTCCCGATGTCCAGGCTGCCGCGCGCGCGATCGCGGACGCGATTGTGCGCACGCCCACCCGCCACTCGCGTACCTTGTCCGGCATCGCGGGCTGCGAGGTCTGGCTCAAATTCGAAAATCGCCAATTCACCGCCTCGTTCAAGGAACGCGGCGCGCTCAATTTCCTGCTGACGCTGGATGAAAAATCGCGCGCACGCGGCGTCGTGGCGATGAGCGCGGGCAATCATGCCCAGGGCGTTGCCTATCATGCGGGGCGCCTCTGCGTTCCCGCCGTCATTGTGATGCCGGTTTTCACGCCCTTCAACAAGGTCAAGCATACACGGGATTTCGGCGCCGAAGTCGTTCTGCAGGGCGCGGACCTGACCGAGGCCAATGACGCCGCGCGCGCCCTGGCCGGGGAGCGCGGGCTTACCTTCATTCATCCCTATGACGATGCCAAGGTGATCGCCGGCCAGGGCACCATAGGCCTTGAGATGCTGGAAGATGTGCCAGAACTCGATACCCTGGTGGTGCCGGTCGGCGGCGGAGGCCTGATCTCGGGCATCGCCGTGGCGGCAAAGGCCCTCAAGCCGGACATCCGGATATTCGGCGCCCAGACTGAACTCTATCCGGTGATGGCGGAGGCGCTGCACGGGCGGCCGCCGGCGGCCAAACCCCGTACCCAGACCATCGCCGATGGAATTGCGGTCAAGCAGCCAGGCACGTTGACCACCGCCATCACCAGGGCGCTGGTGACGGACGTTCTGCTGGTGAGCGAACCCCAGATCGAACATGCGCTGGCGATGATATTGGAGATTGAGAAGACCGTGATCGAAGGCGCCGCGGCGGCGGGCTTCGCCGCGGTGCTGGCCAATCCCGGGCTGTTCCGCGGGCGCAAGGTCGGCATTGTGATGTCGGGCGGCAATATCGATATGCGGCTTTTGTCCAACCTGATCCTGCGCGAGTTGACGCGCGAAGGCCGCATCCTGACTTTGGAAGTGGCGATCGCGGACAGCCCCGGTTCCCTGGCGCGGGTGGCAAGCCTGGTCGGCGATGCGGGCGGCAATATCCTGGAAGTTTCCCATAATCGCATGATGACGGGCATTTCCGCCCGTTCGGCCACCCTGGGGTTGGTGGTTGAGGCGCGCGATTCCCAGCATGGCGAGGAAATCCGCCAGAAGCTTCAAACCGGCGGTTTTCCGCCAGTTTAGGGCCTGTGGGTATTAACTAACAGAACATTAAGAACTTGCCGGTTCCCGCGCTTGTCCTACTTTGGGGCAAATGGATGGGGTTACCGGAATGCCTAAAAACGTCTCGCAACTCACCGGAATGCTGGTCACCGCAATTGTCACATTCGGCACCGATATAGATCTCACCTATGCCATGCTGCTGGGCGTTTGCGCCGGGGCGCTGGCGATGTTCTTCGTCTCGCTGGCCGAAGCCAGGCAAAATCCCGTCCTGGAGTAATCAGGCGCCTTCCGGCGGGATGTTGCCGATCGCCGTTTCGATTTCCTGGAAGCTGGGTTGATATTCGCTTGGCACGCTGCCGCGGCCGATCTCGACCGAAACCTGCGCCGCATTGCCGTGCAGATGCGCGACCAGAATGTCCCGGATGACGTGATAAAAGAGCGCGTCTTCATCCACCACGGCTTTCAGACGCACGCCCATCGGGCCGACAATACCGTAGGCCATGAACACGCCCAGGAAGGTGCCGACCAGCGCCGAACCGATCATGCCGCCCAGCACTTCCGGCGGTTCGCTGATCGCGCCCATGGTCTTGATGACGCCAAGCACGGCGGCAACGATGCCCAGCGCCGGCAGGCCGTCGGCCATGGCCTGCAGCGCATTGGCGCAGATCAGGGCTTCGTTGTGATGTTTTTCCAACTGCTTGTCCATGTTGGTTTCCACCTGGTGCGGGTCTTCCAGGCTCATGGTCATCATGCGCAGCGTGTCGCAAATGAAATCCAGCGCGAAATGATCCTTGGTGATCTTGGGATAGCGCTTGAAGATCGAGCTGTCGCCGGGCTTTTCGATATGGGCTTCCAGGGCGATCAGGCCCTTGGATTTCATGGTCTTAGTCAGCAGGAACAGAAGGCAGAGCAGGTCGCGGTAATCGCCCGGCTTCCAGCGCGGGCCGGTAATCACCATGCCCAGCGAGCCGGCGATCTTTTTCAGATTGTAGATCGAGCCGGCGATCAGCATGGCGGCGAGAGCCGCGCCCATGATGGTGAGCATTTCATGGGGCAAGGCTTCGAACACGACGCTCAGCGAGCCGCCGGTCATCAGATAGCCGCCGAACACGCAGGCGAAAAGAACGACAATGCCGCCGATCTGAAGCATGAAACGGGGTGCCCTACCAATTGAGCGGTTATTATTAACGCCAGGGCTTAAAGAGCCGTGAATTGGGGCGTGGCGCCGGGCCGCGCCGGTTAACGCTTTATGAGTTTTTGAGCGTCTTGCGGCTCTCGGCCAGTTTGCGGCCCGCCAGCTGGGCCAGCTCTTTCGCCACCACGTCGTTCATATGCGTCATGGTGTCCGGATCGCGGGCGGTGCGGCCGATGGCGCTGACATGCAGCGCGACAACCGCGGCGTCCGGCACGATGCCCCGCTGCTCGGCTTCGTCGCAATAGCGGCACAGTCCATCGGCGATGCGGCCGGTGGACAACATCCCGGCGGTTTCGGCAAAGCCGCGAATCTCGTGCGCCTTGTCCAGCACGAGCACCAGATTCGTGCCTGCCGCTTCCAGCTCCTCGACATAGAAGCGCACGGCATCGCGCAAACCTTCGCCGCTTTCTTCGATGACGCGGGTGGCGGTGACTGCCGTGACATGGCTTCTGAGAGTGCGCGCCAGGGCGGCGGTCTGGGCCTTGCTCGCCAACTGAGGATAGGCGTCGGGCGGGATCACTTGCGCTTTGGGCTTTGTTTTATGGGGCATCGCTGATCCTATTGTATCTGAACGTCCTGGAAATCGTCATGCCGCCGCCAGGGCCCGGCATAGCTTTCCGGCGTTTTGCGGCGGCGGTCTGGACCGAAATAGGTTTCGGTGCGCACAAAGGCGCGCGGCCGCTCCATGATTTCGGCCAGACGCGAAAACAGGCTTTGGGCCGTGATCGGCTTGGCGAGGAATTCGGTGACGCCCGCGTCACGCGCCTCTTCGACGCGATGCCTTTCGGTGTGGCCGGTGATCATGATGATCGGCACAAAGGGATTGGGACTTTTTTCGGAAGTACGCACGGTGCGGCTGAATTCCAGCCCGTCCATCGGCTGCATGGCCAAGTCGGTGAGTATCATGTCGCATTTTCTCTCGCGCAACAGGTTCAGCGCCGAGCTGCCATTGCTGGCCTCGGCGATTTCGCGGATGCCGACGGAATTGAGCAGGGCGCGCAGCAGCGAGCGCATATGCTGATTGTCCTCGACAATCAGGACTTTCAGCTGCTCGAACGCGGCCCCTGGCATAGGTCCTCGAATAAAGCCCGCATGCAAGCGCCAATACGCGCGAAAATGGGCGGGCGGGTGCCCAGATTGCAAGCTGAGGCTATGCCGCGATGGTTATTTTCCGGTTACTCATTGCCACGGGAAACATTCTCGAAAGGCGCGGAATGGCTTGTTTTTGCCGTCCAGCCCCTGTACGGGGCGGCCATGAGCGAAGCGCGTGAGACCCTTTCCTGGCGGTTGCGGCCTGAATCGGCGGATGACGCCGCTTCCATCGAGGCCTTGAATGAGGCCGCATTCGGACCGGGGCGCTTCGCCAAGGCGGCCTATCGCTTGCGCGAAGGTGTGGCCGCGGTCTCCGGTCTTTCCTTTGTCGCGGTGGAGAATGGCGTATTGCGCGGCTCGGTGCGCTTCTGGCCTATCCGCATTGGAGGCCATGAATCGCTGCTGCTGGGCCCGCTGGCGGTGGATACGGCGGAGCGTGGCCGCGGCATCGGCATCGCGCTGATGCAGGCCGGAATCGAGGCGGCGCGGCGCGGCCCCTGGGATGCGATCCTGCTGGTGGGCGATGAGCCTTATTACGTCAAGGTGGGATTTTCCCGCCTGCCGCCGGGCCGGGTGAAATTTCCGGGGCCGGTGGACCCGAGCCGCGTTCTGGGCCTGTCGCTGAAAGCGGGGGGCCTGCTCAACCTGTCGGGACAAATCCGGCGCGCGGAAATTGCCTTTCCGGTTTGTGGGGATGGAGCTGGGTTGGGGTGAGGAGCGGCGCGCCGCTCTATCGTCGGCACTGGCGCAGTTTGAAATCCGGCGGGGGTTGAAGGGGGCCGGGGTGGGGCACAGAGTGGTCTCATGCCAGATGAAAACCCTACCGATGGGCGGAATCTTGGGTTTCCAAGAACGTCCATAACATTCCTGGATTAGAAGACCCGCGCACGTAAATAGCCCGACTAAAGGCAAAGCTATCGCGCTCTATACTTGCTGGTATAACTTTGCCCGGGTTAACAGCGCCGTGCGTATGTCCCCGGCAATGGCTTGTGGTCTGTCAGACCGGCTTTGGGACATCGGCGATATTGTGAAGCTGATTGAGGAATGGGAAGGGGCTCAGGAATAATTTGTTCGGCGCTCTTATTCCGCTCGGCCTTTTAGTCATTTTCGGAATATGGCGATCCCGCATCTATGCACGCGAAGGGAATGAGAAGGCGCGCTCGCGTACCATGATGTTTACCGTCGTCTGCGCTACGTTGTTCAGCCTTTGTCTTTTCGGCATCTTAGTTCTTCACCTGCCGTGGGGCGGGATAAAGACCTGCACATGGTGCTATGGCGGATGAGTTTGCAACCCTAGGTCAAACTGCACCAGTGCCCTACCGGCCGGCCGCTCGCCCGGGCTGCGCTTATGTTCACCGCACCCCGCCGCTCGCCCAAGCTCGGGCCTAGCTTTTCTTAGCAAGTGTAACGAGCTTAGAAAAGCTGGCCCCTCTTCGAGCGCAGCGAGGGAGGCGGCGCGCCGCTCTATCGTCCCGCCGCTCGCCCAAGCTCGCGGCGCTCTTCGCTTTCGCAGGTCCACTGGACCTGCTCACGCGAGCCAGCTTTTCTAAACTCGCTTCGCTCGTTAAGAAAAGCTCGGCTCTCGCCGCTCATCTCCCCTCAATCCTCCAGGCCAGCAACAGCGATCCCACGATCAGAACCAGCGCGGCCCAGGCGGGGAGAAGAGGCTCCTGGCTGAGCGATGTGACGCGATAGGCGCCGTTGCGGCGCAGGCCGATCCAGTCCGCGCCGCTGGCATCCTGTCCCGGCACCACGCGCCTGATTTGGGGTACGCCATCGGCCAGCCAGTGCACGCCGCCGCCATGGGCCTCGGCATCGGTGCGTAAAATCTCCTCGGTGGCGCGCATGTCGGCGACTTCCTTCGGGTTCAGCGGTCCCGCCGCCGCGACGGCGGAAAGCGTGCCGTCGCTGACGCGATACAATCCCAGTTCATTGACCTTGGCCGCGGCGCGCCAGACGCCCGGCGCGGCCTTTTCCAGCGTCAGCGTCATGGTCTTGCCCGACGGCATGGTCATGGTCACGGGCGGCGTGGTCTGCGACATGGTGCGCCGTGTGACCACGATCTCGCCATCCGCCGCCAGGGCGGAAAGATTTTCCGCTTCCAGTTCCGGCTCCTTCATCAGCCAATGCGCCAGGCGGCGCAGCAACTCCGCCTGCGGCCCGCCGCCCTCGAAACCGCGCGCCCATAGCCAGATCTGGTCGGACAGCAATTCCGCCACCCGGCCTTTTTGCACCTGGTCCAGCACCAATAGCGGCTTGCCGCCGGGCCCGCTCATGATGGTCTGTCCCGCCACCGGCACCGCACCGATCATGCGGAACCAGCGGCCCCAACTGGGCGCAACATTGTCGCTGTTGCTTTCCGGCAAATCGCGCGTCACGGGATGGGCAAGACCCAGCGGCGTCACCACCGGCTTGAATGCCTGGGTGATGATTTCGCCGGTGGGCTGGGCGGGCAGCACGCTGGACAAGGGCGTGCGATAGATGCTGGTGGGCCCGGCGAATTCCGGGCCGGACGACAGCAGCAGCGCGCCGCCCTGCTCGACATACTGGGCAAGATTCTCGAAATAGATCATGGGCAGGATGCCCTGCTCGCCATAACGGTCGAAAATCACCAGATCGAAGGCTTTGAGCTTATCGGCGCGAAAGAGTTCGGGAGTGGGAAAGGCAATCAACGACAATTCATTGATCGGCGTTCCGTCCTGTTTTTCAGGCGGGCGCAGGATGGTGAAATGGATCAGATCCACCGAGGGATCGGCCTTGAGCAGGTTGCGCCAGACCCGTTCGCCGGCATGCGGTTCTCCGGAAACCAGCAATACGCGCAGCCGGTCCCGCACCCCCGACACCGTGACCACGGCGCGGTTGTTCTGCAGCGTCAGTTCGGAGGGTCCCGGCTGGGCGGCAATTTCGACGATATTTTCGCCCTCATGCGTCACCGGAATGGCGATGGCGGTGTCTTTTCCGACCGGCAGCGAACGGGTGCCCAGAGCATGGCCGTCGACGGAAATGACGACATCGGCGAGAGCATCGCCGCCGGCGCCGAAATCATCCACCCGCACCACCATCTGTGCCGCCTGGCCGACAATCGCAAAGCGCGCTGCATTGACGACGCTGAGCTTGCGGTCGCGCTCGCCGCGCTGGCCGGCGATCAGCACCTGCAGCGGCGCCTTCAAATTCATCTGGGCGGGCGCCGGCGCATCATGCACCTCGCCGTCGGTGATCATGATGGCGCCGGCGACGCGCGCTGGCGGCACATCGGCCAGCGCCTCGTTCAGCGCCGCGAAGGCTTGCGTTCCGTTATTCTCGCCATTGGTGGTGGTGGTGACGTCCGCCTGCCGGACGGTGAGGTCGGGCTGGGCGGCGAGGCTTTTGCGAATCTGCGCCAGCGCTTTTTCGGATTGCGCGATGCGCTCGCCGATGTTCATGCTTTGGGAGCGATCCATGATCACCGCCACCACATCGGGCAGCGGCGCGTGGTTTTCACGCACCAGAATAGGGCCGCAAAGCGCGAAAATCAGGATGGCGAAGGCCAGCCCCCGGGCCCAGGCGCCGCGCGCCCCGACATAGAATCCGTAGGCCGTGAGCAGGATGGCGACGATCGCCAGCGCTCCGATCAGCGCCAGCGGCACTTGCGGATCGAAACCCAGCCTTGTCATCTCAACCTGCTCTTCATCGGCCCAACCGCTCCAGAAGCGCGGGAGCGTGAACCTGATCGGTTTTGTAGTTGCCGGTCAGCGCATACATCACCAGATTGATTCCGAAACGCAGGGCCATTTCGCGCTGGGCATTGCCGCCGGGCACCGGCTCGGTGAGCGGCCTGCCGGTCGCATCCATTGCCCAGGCCGCGGCCCAGTCATTGCCGCCAATAATCACCGGCGAGACGCCATCGCCGCCCCGTGCCGGGGCCGCCGCGCCATTCTTGTCGGCGGGGGGCAGCGCTTCCACCCATAATTGTCCGCCATCCCAGCGGCCGGGGAAGCTATGCAGAATATAAAACGCCTTGGTCAACACATGATCGGCGGACACAGGTTCCAGCGGCGGCAGGTCGAGACCGGCCGTCAGGCGGCGCAGCGTCTGCTCGCCGGGGCTGCTGTCGCCGCGCACCGCGCCCAATGTCAGGTCGCGGGTGTCGAACAGGATGGTGCCGCCCAGTCGCATGTAATTCGCGATCTTCGACAGGGACGCGGGCGTCAGGTTTTTTTCGCGCGGGTCCATCGGCCAATAGAGCAGCGGAAAAAAAGAAAGATCGTCACGCGCGGGATCCACGCCGGCCGGCTCGCCCGCTTCATAAGAGGTGCGCGCCTTGAGCACGGCGCCGAGGCCGGTGAGACCGGCCTTGCTCATCGCGTCCACATCGGCCAGGCCGGTAACGACATAAGCGAGTTTTGTGTCCAGCGCCGCCGGCATGTTCACGCTGTCGTCGGCACGGGCGCCGCGCGGCATCAGCAGGACAAGAACAGCCGCAGCCGCGGCGCCCCCGAGGCGCAAGCTCATATAGCCGCGCAGCCATAGGGCGATCAGCGCATCCAGGCACAAAAGCGCCGCGCCCAAGGCCAGAAGCCAGGGCTGCAACGCCAGGGTATGGATATCGCCATAACGGACCGCGCCGGACATCCTCAGCGGCAGCAGCACGTCATGCGCGGTGAGAATATTGAGCGCGTTTTCCACGCCCTTGCCGCCATAAAGGCCGGGCGGATGCCTGGGCGAGACTTCGGTATGGGCGAAGTCCTTCGCCGCGATGGGCAGCAGATCGGGGGATGCCGTCATATTGCGGCCAAAACCGTCCAGCACGCTCTCCGGCGCCAGGCTTGAAAGCCGTGCCAGATCGCCCGCCGGGGTACCGGCCGACAGCGCCAGAATCCGCTTCAGCATGTCCACATAAAGTCCCGACAGGGGCAGCGACGACCAGGCCGGGCTTGCAGTGATATGGAACAGCACGATCCAGCCCTGTCCCTGTTGCCGCGCCGTGACCAGCGGCGTGCCGTCGCTGAGGCGCGCCCAACTGCGATCCGACAATTCGCTGCTCGGCTCGGCCAGGATCTGGCGGGACACCGTGACTTCATCGGGGGTGGCCAGGCCGTTGAAGGGGCTTGTGGTGGGGAAGGGCGCAAGTTTTTGCGGACGATCCCAGGCCATGGCGCTGCCCAGATAACGCCCGCCCGTTCTCAGCGGCACCGGCACCAGCGCGTCCGCGCCGCCGGTCATGCGTGGTCCGGCGAAACGCACCAGCACGCCGCCGCCCGAAACGAATTTGTTCACCGCTTCGGCATCGCTGCCGCCGATCTTGCCGATATCGGCCAGGAACAGCACCGAGACGCGCCGCGCGATCAGTCCCGAAATGGTGTTCTTCTGGGTTTCGGCGAAGGGCGCCAGCGCCCGTTCCAGGTAATAGACGTCCGACAAAAGCGGCTGTTCATTCTCGGATGTCGAAGCGGAGACGATGCCGGCGCGCCGTTCCGCCCCGCCCGAATCCAGAAGCTGCACCGCTCCGGCGCTGTCCTCGCCGCGAATTTCCAGCCGCGCCGTCTGGTTGCGGATCTCCAGCGGCAACGCGAGATGGGCCTGGCCGCGCGTGTCTATTGCCTTGAAATCCAGTGGCGCGTCGCTGAGGGTTTCGCCATTGCGGCCGATGGCGGCGACGATGGATTGCCGCACGCCTCCGGCGCCGGGCCTGATCGCGGTCACCTGGAAACCGGTGCCATCGCGCACCGGCGGCAACAGGCCCAGCGCCGCATTCTGGGGCGCGAAAATCTGGAGCGTGCCCAGTTTGGCCAGGGCATCGCGGAATGGCCGGCCCGAGCCGTCCTCGATTCCGTCACTCAGCCAGAAAATCTGCGGCCGCCGCGCGAATTGGGCGCGCGCAAGACTGGCCGCCGCCGCCATGCGGTCTGCTGCCCACGGCATGGGATTGAGTTCGCGCAACTGGCGCTGCGCTGTGCCGGCATCGAGCAAGGTGACGGGCGCGCCGGTGGCGGTGGGTACGATAGCGACGGGACGGTCCCCGGCCCCGCGCAGCAGGTCGGCGATCGCGCCCTGCCGCTCATCCCAGTTCTTGGCGGCCGTCCAGCCATTGTCTATCACCAGCACCACTGGTCCCGCGCCAAACACTTGCGGCGCGCGCCCAAGCAGCGGATCGGCAAGGGCGGCGATCAGGAGCGCGGCCGCCAGCAGCCGTAGCAGCAGCAGCCACCACGGTGTATGCGCGGGCGTTTGCTCGTCATTTCTGAGCCCAAGCAGCAGCCTGAGCGGGGGAAAGGCAATGCGGCGCGGCTGCGGTGGGGTGACCTTCAGCAGCCACCACAGCACCGGCAATCCCAGAAGCCCCGTCAGCACCCAGGGCGCGCCAAAACTCAGTTGGGAAAAAAGCGAGAGCAAGTCAGGTCGCGCCGATCGCGGCGTGGAGCGCGATCAATGCGGCCAGCGGCGCATGGTCGGTGCGATGGCTGGTCACGGTCCAGCCCAGATGCAGTGCCGCGTCCGCGACCTCCTCGCCATGGGCGCGGAAGCGGGCGCGATAGGCCTCGCCCACGCTTTCGGCCCGGCCGAACAAGGCCATTTCATTGCCGCGCACGGATTGAAACCGCGCCCGGCCGGTATAGGGAAAATCCTCTTCCGCCGGATCGACAATCCGGACCAGGTGCCCATTGACGCCGGCGCGCGACAATAGGCGCATCGCCTCCAGCGCTCCCGGCTCCAGGAAATCGCCCAGCCAGACCATGGTGGCGCCGCGTGCGATGGCGGCACTGGGCGGCAACTCGCGCGCCTGCATCTTGCCGTCGAGCAGGGCATGGGCGATGCGGATCAGCGCTAGCCGCGAGGCGGCGGGCCGTCCCTCACTGCCCAGGAATGCCACTCTTTCGCCGCCACGCACCAGGAGCGACGCCAGCGCCAGCAGGAGCAATTCGGCACGCTCCTTCTTGCTGACGGTGCCGGAAGCAAAGTTCATGCCGGCGCCGCCATCGCGCCAGAACCATACCGTCTGGGCGGCTTCCCATTCGCGCTCGCGCACAAACAGATGCTGCGACTTGGCGGACTGGCGCCAGTCGATCCGCGCCGCGTCTTCATTCTGATAACGGCGGAATTGCCAGAAACTTTCACCCATGCCGGCGCGCCGGCGGCCATGCACGCCCAGGCTGACCGACGCCGCCAACCGATCCGCCGCCACCAGCAACGGCGGCAACCCGGCGCCCAGCCCGTCCGCCTCATGCTGCAGCGGTGAAAATCCTGTCACGCATAACTCCCTGGGGCGGTCCGGAAAAGTGTGGTGGCTAGCGACAGCGCAGCGTCACGTTTTCCCAGAGACCGCGATCCATCATAACATTGTGCGGCAGAGTTTTTCGATCACGCCCGCTGTTGTGGCGCCTTCGGCACGGGCGGTAAAATTCAGCGCCATGCGGTGGCGCAACACCGGGCCGGCCAGGGCGGCAATGTCGTCGCTGGAAGGCGCCAGCCGGCCGTCAATCAGCGCCCGCGCCCGCACCGCGAGCATGAAGGCCTGGCCGGCGCGCGGGCCGGGGCCCCAGGCGATCTGGCCGCGGGTATCGTCATGCTCGGAATCGGGACGCGCCGCGCGCACCAGGCGCAGGATGGCTTCCATCACCGACTCGCCCACCGGCATGCGCCGCACCAGGGCCTGCGCTTCGCTGAGATCCTCCGGTCCGCAAACGCGGCTTGCACGCTTCTCTTCGCCGATGGTGGTGGCGGTGAGCATGCGCCGTTCGGATTCCAGGTCGGGATAACCCACATCGATCTGCAGCAGGAAGCGGTCCAGCTGGGCCTCGGGCAAGGGATAGGTGCCTTCCTGCTCCAGCGGGTTCTGTGTCGCCAGGACATGGAACAGCGGCGGCAGGTCGTGCCGCGCCCCCGCCACGGTGACATGCTTTTCCTGCATCGCCTGCAGCAGCGCGGACTGGGTGCGGGGACTGGCGCGGTTGATTTCATCGGCCATCAGAAGCTGGGTGAAGACCGGGCCGCGGATGAACCGGAAGCCGCGCGCGCCGGAGGCGCTCTCCTCCATCACTTCGGAACCTGTGATATCCGTCGGCATCAGGTCCGGGGTGAACTGGATGCGGCTGGTGTCCAGCCCCAGCACGATCGCAAGCGTTTCCACCAGCTTGGTCTTGGCCAGGCCGGGCACGCCGATCAACAGGCCGTGGCCGCCGGCCATCAGGGTCACCAAGGTTTGCTCGACCACGTCATCCTGGCCGAAAATCACCTCGGAAATGCGCCGCCGCACCCGGGTGAAGGTCTCGGCGGCTTTCTCAAGCCTTGCGGGGGCTTTTTCGATGATGTCGGCTTCCTGGGACATTCTGGGGTCCATATCGGGCCATCTTGATAGGTCAGGCAGTAATACTGCACCTTGATACTGCACCTTGGGGCCGGTCGTGCAAGGTACGGATAAGTCACTTAACTATAATGGAAAAAACAGCGCAATGACCGCGATCGCGCTGGCCATGGGATTTGAGGGCACTTTGAGCCGCAAAGCGCTGCCCCCGGCCAAAGACTGGCATCCCCGCCCCGGCGGCGGCTGCCGGATGCCAATTGCCCGGAATGGCACATGGTTCCATCGGGGTTCGCCCATCGGGCGCGAGGAAGCGGTGTTCGCATGCGAGCCCGCATGAAGATGTTGGTCGAGGATCCGCTGGCCGCTTTGCGGGCCGCGCTGCCCCAGGCACCATCCGATCAGATCGGGCGCGACGAATATGCGGCATTTCCTGAAATGCGTGCGCCCGGACAGACCGCACCCTCTCCCGCCGCGGTCCTGATTCCGATTATCGCGCGAGACTTGTCCCAGGGCGGTCCCACCATTCTTTTCACCCGGCGCACCGAGCATCTGGTCCGGCACAGCGGCCAGATCAGTTTTCCCGGCGGCCGCCGCGAAGCGCAGGACCTTTCGCCGGTGGAAACGGCCCTGCGCGAAACCAGGGAAGAAACCGGCATAGACCCCGCCTATGTGAGCATCGCGGGTTTCCTGCCACGCTATCTCACCGGCACCGGCTTTGATATTGCACCGGTGGTGGGCCTGGTGGCGCCAGGCTTCGCGCTTGTACCCGACACCAGGGAGGTGGCGGAGATCTTCGAAGTGAAGCTGGCTTTCTTTCTCGACCCCGCCAACGCCAAAAGCATAAGCCGCGAAATGGCGGGCCGCGCGCGTGTCGTTCATGTCTTCGAGCCGGAGGGGCGATATATCTGGGGCATCACTGCTGCCCTGCTGATCGATTTCACGGCCAGGCTGCGGGCCGGGCATGATATAAAAATGCCATGAGAATTGATCCAAAGAACCATGCGTGGCTCGCCGAGCCGGAAACTGTCGCGGTGATGCAAGCTCTGGGCAATGCCCGTTTCGTTGGCGGCGCGGTGCGCAATGCTTTGCTGGGTGCGCCGGTGGCGGATATCGACATTGCCGTACCGGTGCCGCCGGAACAGACCGTGCATTTGCTGGAGGCGGCCGGCATCAAGGCAATTCCCACCGGCTTCGATCACGGCACCGTCACTGCGATCAGGAACAACAGGATTTTCGAAGTGACCAGCCTGCGCCGCGATGTGGCAACCGACGGACGCCATGCTGTGGTTTCCTATACAACGGAATGGGACGAGGATGCGGCGCGGCGCGACTTCACCATCAATGCGCTTTACGCCGCCGCGGATGGCGAGATTTTCGACTATACCGGCGGCCTGCAGGACCTGATCGCGGGCAGGGTGCGCTTTGTCGGCAATGCCTCCGCCCGCATCGCCGAGGATTATTTGCGCATTCTGCGCCTGTTCCGCTTTCATGCCTGGTACGGCAAGGGGGAGATGGATGCCGAGGCCTTGCGCGCGGCGGCCGAGGCCAAGGGGGGCCTGAAGCAACTGTCCGGCGAACGTATCGCCAAGGAATTGCAGCGGCTGCTGGAATGTCCCAATCCGGCGCCGGTGCTGCGGGTGATGGCGGCGTCGGGAATCCTGCCGGAGCTGCTGCCTTTCGCGCTGCAATTGCCCCGGCTGGAGCGGCTGATCCATATCGATAGCGATAATCTCTTTGCCCCCGATGCCATGTTGCGCCTTGCCGCGCTGCTGCCGGACAATCTTGCGGCCGCGCGGGCCGTGGCGGATCGGCTCAAACTCTCGGGCGCGGATCGGGCCAGGTTGGAAAATCTGGCGGGGGCAGCAGACGGCGCACTGTCGAATTTGCCCGCAATCCAGGTCAAAAATCTGCTCTACAAGATTGGCGCGGATGTTTTCAGGGACAGGGTGCGCCTGGCCTGGGCCGCCGCTGCGCCGGGCGCCAACGCAATTCCCTGGCGCATGCTCATGGCCGTCGCCGATGCCTGGAAAAAGCCGCGCTTTCCTCTCACTGGCCGCGATGTGATGCAGGCCGGTGTGCCGCAAGGTCCCGGCGTCGGAGAAATCCTGGATGAGGTCGAGAATTGGTGGATCGAAAATGATTTCCCCGAGGATGAATCCGTCCTGGCCGAACGGCTGAAAGCCGTCCTGCAAGCCCATCACAGATGAGTTTTTCTCTCCTGGACTCCCTGTCGCTACCCGGCGGCAAGCAGAACGAAGACGCCTTCGCGCATAGCGAAAGCGCGGCCCTGGTGCTGGACGGCGCCACGCCCCTGGGCGGTGCCCTGATGCCGGGCTCCAGCGACGCGGCCTGGCTGGCGGGGTTCGGGGCGCGCCGCCTGATGGCGCATCTGAAGGATGACGATGCGCCCCAGCAGGCGCTGGCGCATGCCCTGGCCGATGCCGAAAAAAGTTTTGCCGCTCTCTCTCGCCGGCCGGTGCGCGAAAAATGGGAAACGCCTTGCGCCTCTTTGATGCTTGTTTCTTGCCCCCTCCGGTCTTCGCACCGAAGCGGTGACGCGCGTTCGCCCGGCGAAAGCTCCACTGGAGCTTTCGCCGATCGGGCTCACGGCGGCGGGCCTCAGCCCGCGTTACTGGAGTTCCTGTGGTTCGGGGATTGCACCGCGCTCATTCTCAGGGACGGCGATTGCGAGATCATCGGCGATGTCTTCGACAAGCGCGGCCAGGAAGCGGCGCGGGTCCGCAAACTGACCAGGGAAAAAAATCTCGCGCCCGCCGCCGATCTCAACCGCCCCGAAATCCTGTCCGCCCTGCGCGCCGCGCGCAACCGCGTCAACAGCGGCAGCAACTGGCTGTTCAGTCCCGATCCGCGCGCCGCCGCGCATGTTTCGCGGCGGACCATGAACGCCGCGCCCGGCGCCCTGTTGCTGATCGCGTCGGATGGTTTCCTGGCGCTGGCCACCGATTACGGCGCCTATAATGCGATGGGACTTGTCATAGCGGCGCGGGATAAGGGCCTTGCCGCCCTGGGCGCGGAATTGCGCGCCATCGAGGAGGACGATGCGCTGGGCGAGAAATTCGCCCGGTTCAAAAAGTCGGATGATTCCACGGCGCTGCTGATCGAGATCGTTTAGAACAGCGCGCCTGCGACCTCGTGGCTGCCGCGCCAGATCAGCGACAGCGCGACATAGACGACAATCGCAAGCCCCGCGTAGCTGATCCAGCGCCAGCGCTCCAGCAGCCGCGCGATCAGGTCCGCCGCCGCGCCCATCATCGCCACCGACAGGAGCAGCCCGATCACCAGCACATCGAGATGGCCGATCGCCGCGCCCGATACCGCCAGCACATTGTCCAGGGACATCGAGATGTCGGCGATCACGATCTGCAGGATGGCGCGCCGGAACGAGCCTGCTGCGTCCGCCGGATGCGCCGCGCTTTCATGCTGGCCGGATATGTCGCGCCAGAAGCGCCAGCTCACCCACAACAGGAGTATCCCACCTGCCAGGGTCAGGCCGATCACTTCCAGCAGGGAAACCGCGACCAGGGCCAGGCCGACCCGCAAAACCACCGCCGCGATCAGGCCCCACAGAATCACTTTTTTTCGCAAAGTCGGCGCCACCCGGGCAGCAGCCAGGCCAATGACCACGGCATTGTCGCCCGCCAACATGACGTCGATCATCACCACCTGACCGAGGGCAAAGAGACCGCCGGAATCGAACAGGGTCAGGTGCAAGCGGCCTCCGGTGCTGGGAAAAGCCCAGTTTGGCGCAGCGCCTCACCCAGTACCATGGCCGCTGCCTGGGCGACGTTGAGCGACCGCATTCCCAGCCGCATGGGGACCAGCAGCCGGGCATCGGCACGGGCATGCACCGCTTCGGGCACCCCGGCGCTTTCGCGGCCCACCAGGATGGTATCGCCGGGGGCGAAGGCGAAGCCGGCATAAGGCTGGGCCGCCTTTGTGGTGAGAAGAAGCAGTCTTCCCGCCCCTTTTACTGCGAAAGCCGAGACAAAGCGTTCCCAGGACTCATGCCTGGTCAGGTCCACCCCGGCCCGGTAATCCATGCCGGAGCGGCGGAAATTGCGGTCGCTGAGCAGAAATCCACAGGGCTCGATGATGTCCATCGCCACGTCCAGGCAGGCGCAGAGCCGCATCAGGCTCCCCGCATTCTGGGGAATGTCGGGCTGATACAACGCCAGCCGCATCGGATTTGCTCCTCTTTGGCCCAACCCGGCGCAAGTCGCGGCAGGAAAAGGCATTTTCTGCGTCATCGTGCCGCAAGACCCTCCAAATTCGACTCTCTATTTTACCGCGCGGAAAGACAAACGGGCCGGATTCGCGGGGACGGCGCGTCACTTCGATCAATTCCGTTTCCGCGCTCGAATGTGCCAATAGTCTTCGGTTTCGCAAAGGGTGGATGAAGTGACAGCTACGACTCATGACGCGGGCACCAGACGCGACTTTCTTTATGTGGCGTCGGGGGCGGTGGGCGCCGTGGGCGTCGTGGCGGCGGCCTGGCCCTTCATCGACCAGATGAATCCTTCGGCGGCGGCGCTGGCGCTGGCCTCCACCGAAATCGATATTTCCACCATTCAGGTCGGCCAGCAGATCGTTTTCAAATGGCGCGGCCATCCCTTGTTCGTGCGCCGCCGCACCCCGGCGGAAATCGCCGCCTCCAAGGCGGTGGATGTGAATTCGCTGCCCGATCCCCTGGCGCGCAACGCCAACCTGCCCGACAGCGCGATGGCCACCGATGCCGACCGTGCCGTCAAGCCGGAATGGCTGATCCTGATCGGCGTCTGCACCCATCTGGGCTGCACCCCCACAGTGTCGACGCCGCAATCGCCGGAAGGCGAATATGGCGGCTGGCTCTGCCACTGCCACGGTTCGCAATACGATACGTCGGGCCGCATTCGCAAAGGTCCCGCGCCGCAGAATCTGGCGGTGCCGCCTTATTCCTTTCTGTCTGACACGCGCATCAAAGTCGGTTGAGGAGAACAACAATGTCAGGCCCTTCAACCTACGCACCCAAATCCGGTCTTGAGAAATGGATCGATCAGCGCCTGCCGCTGCCGCGGCTGATGCATGACACCATCCATACCTTCCCGACACCGCGTAACCTGAACATCTGGTACACCTTCGGCGGCATCCTCACTTTCTGCCTGGGGGTGCAGATCGTCACCGGCGTGGTGCTGGCGATGCATTATGTCGCCAATGCCGGCATGGCCTTCAACTCCGTCGAAAGCATCATGCGCGATGTCAATTATGGCTGGCTGATGCGCATCATCCACTCCACCGGCGCCTCCATGTTTTTTCTTGCGGTTTATATCCATATGTTCCGCGGCCTCTATTACGGTTCCTACAAGGCGCCGCGCGAGCTGATCTGGATTCTGGGTGTGCTGATCTATCTGCTGATGATGGCCACCGCCTTCTTCGGCTATGTGCTGCCCTGGGGCCAGATGTCCTTCTGGGGCGCCACCGTCATCACCAATCTGTTCACCGCCATTCCCGGGATCGGCACCCATATCGCCACCTGGCTGTGGGGCGATTTCGCGGTGGGCGACGCCACCCTGAACCGCTTCTTCTCGCTGCACTATCTGGTGCCCTTCATCATCGCCGGCGTCGTCGGGTTGCATATCTGGGCGCTGCATGTGCCGGGCAACAACAATCCCCTGGGCATCGACGTGAAGTCGCCGCAGGACACGGTGCCCTTCCATCCCTATTACACGGCGAAGGACGCCTTCTATCTCAGCCTGTTCGTGATCTTCTTCGCGGTCTTTGTCTTCTACGCGCCGGATTTCTTCGGCAACCCGGACAATGGCATCGAAGCCAATCCCCTGGTGACGCCCACCGATATCGTGCCGGAATGGTATCTGCTGCCTTACTACGCCATGCTGCGCTCCATCCCGCAAAAGCTGATCGGCGTGCTGGTGATGGTGGGCGCCATCGTCACCCTGGCGCTGATCCCCTGGCTGGACACCAGCCGGGTGCGTTCCTGCCGCTTCCGTCCCCTGATGAAGCAGTTCTTCTGGGCCTTCGCGGTGGTCAGCGTGATCCTGGGCTATTGCGGTTCGCAGAGCGTGGAAGCCGCGAAGTTCGGCATTCCGCTGGTCTGGGTGGCGCGGATCTGCACCGTTTACTACTACGCCTTCTTCTGGCTGATCCTGCCGATCGTGGGCCTGATCGAGACGCCAAAGAAACTTCCCGCCTCCATCGCCCAATCCGTGCTCGGCGATTCCGCCGCAGCCGCTGCCGAGTGAGAAAAACGATGCGCATAGCTCTTCCTCTCGGCCTGGCTCTCGGTCTGTTCGCGGCAGCTCCGGCCATGGCGGCGGTGGATACCACCCGGCTGCCGCTTAAGGCGGTCGACTTCTCCTTTGACGGCCCCTTCGGCACCTATGACCGCGGCGCCCTGCAGCGCGGCTTCCAGGTCTATAAGGAAGTCTGCTCGGCCTGCCACAGTCTCGGCCATGTCGCGTTCCGCAACCTGGCCGATGAGGGCGGCCCGGAATTCTCCGAGGCCCAGGCCAAGGCGATCGCGGCGGGTTACAAGATTCCCGCCGATCCCAACGACAAGGGCGAGATTTTCGACGACAAGGGCGTGCGCCTGACGCGGTCCGGCATCACCGCCGACTATTTCCCGGCGCCATTCCCCAACGAACAGGCTGCCCGCGCCAACAATGGCGGCAACCTGCCGCCCGATCTGTCGCTGGTGGTCAAGGCGCGCGAAGGCGGCGCCCATTATGTCTATTCCATCCTGACCGGCTTCCACATGACGCCGCCCGCCGGTTTCACGGTGGTGTCCGGCAAATACTACAATCCCTATTTCGAGGGCTGGAATATCGGCATGCCGCCGCCGCTGACCGACAAGGCGGTGACCTATTCCGACGGTACCGCGGCCACCATCGACCAGGAGGCCCATGACGTGGCGACTTTCCTGGCCTGGGCGTCCGATCCCACAATGGAGGCCCGCAAGCGGATGGGCTTTGCGGTGCTGATTTTCCTGGTGGTTCTCTCGGGCATTCTGTTTGCCGCTTACCGCAAGGTCTGGAAAGACGCCCACTAGTGAGCTGCGTTTGGCCGCAGGCCAACGAAACGATCCAGTGGATCGTTTCGAGCAGCGAACGGTCCATAGCGGCAGCGTATGGACGCTTGGGCGAGCGGCCGTGGCGACTGCCCGGAGGAGATAAACTCTCACGCTCAGGGCTGTCACGGTAGCGGGCATTGCCGGAACGACCTGAAATGCTAAAAGGGCGCTTCCTTGCGGAAGCGCCCTTTTTTACAGCGCGTACGCGCGAGCGGGAGCGCCATTAAAAATGCCCAAAACGGTTCTCGGCGTCATCGGTGGGTCCGGCGTCTACGAAATTCCCGGCCTGGAAAACGCCCGCTGGCAGGCGGTCAAAAGCCCCTGGGGTGAACCTTCCGACCAGCTTCTCACCGGCACCTTTCATGGCGTGGACATGGTGTTCCTGCCGCGCCATGGCCGGGGGCATATCCAGACTCCCACCAGCATCAATTACCGCGCCAATATCGACGCCCTCAAACGTGTCGGCGTTACCGACGTGATCTCGGTTTCGGCCTGCGGCTCGTTGAAGGAGGAATTGCCGCCCGGCACCTTCGTGATGGCCGACCAGTTCATCGACCGCACCTTCGCCCGCGACAAAAGCTTTTTCGGCCCCGGCTTTGTCGCCCATGTCCCCATGGCCCATCCGGTCTGTCCGCGCCTTTCCGGCGCGCTCACCCTGGCGGCGCGGGAAGGGAAGATCAGCCACAGCGAGGGCGGCACCTATATCTGCATGGAAGGGCCGCAATTCTCCACCCGCGCCGAAAGCTTTCTCTACCGCAGCTGGGGCTGCAGCGTGATCGGCATGACCGCGATGCCGGAAGCCAAGCTGGCGCGGGAGGCGGAGCTGCCCTACGCCATCGTGGCGATGGTGACGGATTATGATTGCTGGCACGACGATCACGATGCCGTCACCGTGGACGCGGTGATCAAGGTGATGCACGCCAATGCCGCCAACGCGCGCAAGCTGATCATGGCGGTGGCGCCCAAGCTGGGTCCGCAACGCCAGCCCTGTCCGCTGGGCGTGGAAACCATGCTCGACATGGCGCTGATCACCGCGCCCGACAAGCGCGATCCCGCCCTGATGGCCAAGCTCGACGCCGTGGCAGGCCGGGTTTTGAAGAAGGGCTGATTTATGGATTTCAAAAGCGTCATCCGCACCATTCCCGATTACCCCAAAAAGGGAATCATGTTCCGCGACATCACAACCCTGTTGGGCCATCCGCGCGCCTTCCGCGCCGCGGTGGACGCGCTGGTGCAGCCCTATTGCGGCATGAAGATCGACAAGGTGGCGGGGCTGGAAGCGCGCGGTTTCATTTTGGGCGGCGCGGTGGCGCATCAGCTGGGCGTGGGCTTTGTGCCGGTGCGCAAGAAAGGCAAGCTGCCGCACAGCGTGATCGGCGAGGATTATGCCCTGGAATACGGCACCGACCGGGTGGAGATTCACACCGACGCGATCAAGCCGGGCGACCAGGTGCTGCTGATTGACGATCTGATCGCCACCGGCGGCACCGCCATGGCGGGCATCAAGCTTCTGGAGCGGGCGGGCGCGAAAGTTGTGGGCTGCTCTTTTGTGATCGACCTGCCGGAGCTGGGCGGCTCCGAAAAGCTGCGCGCCCTTGGCAAGCCGGTCAGCGCGCTTGTTTCCTTTGAAGGTCATTGATGAAGTTATACGGCACCCCGATCTCGCCTTTCGCCCGCAAGGCGATGGTGATCGCCCATGAGCTGGGGCTGAAGCTTCAGGTTTTGCCGCGACCGGACGATGCCGAGGAATTTCGCCGCATCAATCCGCTGGGCAAGATACCCGCCCTGGTACTTGACGATGGTTCGGTGCTGATCGACAGCCCGGTGATCTGCGAATATCTGAGCGAATATGGCGGCGGGAAATTCTTTCCCGGCATGAGCCTGTGGCGGCAGAATAGCGGGCGCTGGAAGGCGCTTGGCTTGCAGGCGCTGGGCGACGGCATTGCCGACGCCATAGTGGCGCGTGTGGTGGAAAGCCGCCAGCCCGCACCCAACGAAGCGCATATCACCCGCCACATGGTGGCGGTGGAGGCGGGACTGGACACGCTGGAGCGGACCAAATTCGCCGAATATCCCACCATCGGCGAGATCGCGGTGGGTTGCGCCATCGGCTATCTCGATTTTCGCCTGCCCGATCTTGATTGGCGGGCAACCCGTCCCAAATTGTCGGCCTGGTACGGGAAATTCAGCGAATACCCATCCATGAAGGCGACGGCTCCAAAAAAATGAAACCCACTTCCAAATGAAAGTGAACGGCAGGCATTACCGTTCGGTCTGGCCCATCGGCGAGGATGCTTTCGGCATTATCGACCAGACCAGACTGCCGCATGAATTCGTCACCCTCACATTGCGCTCGGTGGACGACGCCGCCCATGCCATCAAGAGCATGCAGACACGCGGCGCCCCCCTGATCGGCGCGGTGGCGGCCTATGGGTTGGCGCTGGCGATGCGGGCCGATCCCTCCGACGAAAATCTCACCCGCATTCACGACATGCTGGCCGAAACCCGTCCCACCGCCATCAATCTGCGCTGGTCCCTGGGCCGGATGCGCGACGCGCTGCTCAATCGGCCGCGCGATCAGCGCGCCGCCCTGGCCTGGAAGGAGGCCGCCGCCATTGCCGACGAAGATGTGGCGATGAGCAAATCCATCGGCGAACACGGCCTCAAACTCATCAGCGAGCTGGCAAAAAAAAGCCCGGGCCAGAAACTCAACATCCTCACCCATTGCAATGCCGGCTGGCTGGCCACGGTGGATTACGGCACCGCGCTGGCGCCCATATACCTGGCGCATGACGCGGGCATTCCGCTCCATGTCTGGGTGGACGAGACCCGCCCGCGCAACCAGGGCGCTTCGCTGACTGCGTTTGAACTCGGCAGCCATGGCGTGGCGCACACCATCCTGGCCGACAATGCCGGCGGCCATTACATGCAGGCCGGCCAGGTGGACATGGTGATCGTCGGCACCGACAGGGTCACCGCCAATGGCGATGTCGCCAACAAGATCGGCACCTATCTCAAGGCGCTGGCGGCCAAAGACAACAATGTGCCCTTTTATGTCGCCCTGCCCAGTTCCACCATCGACTGGAACCTGGCTTCGGGCCGCGACATTCCGATTGAAGAACGCGGCGCGGACGAAGTGCTGAAAATGACCGGCCGCACCAAAGATGGCAGTCTTGCGACAGTGGAAATTGCCGCGCCGGGTTCGCCCGCCGCCAATCCCGGCTTTGACGTCACCCCCGCCCGGCTGGTGACGGGCTTCATCACCGAACGCGGCACTTGCGCCGCCACGCCCGAGGGCTTAACGAGCCTTTTTCCAAAAAGCTGAGAGCCGCAATGCAATCGCGTTACACCGCTTCCGAAGCCCAGAAATTCGTCTCCGACTACGCCCCCAAGGGCGTCAATGCCGACCTGGCGGTGCGCACCTACACCACGCGGCTGCTCGGTTCCGATCCCAGGCTGGTGCTGCATGGCGGCGGCAACACCTCCGTCAAGACCAGCATGAAAGACATGCTGGGCGAGGATGTGGAAGTGATCTGCATCAAGGGTTCTGGCTGGGACATGGGCAGCATCGAGCCGGCGGGCCTGCCGGCGGTGCGCCTCGCCCCCCTGCGCAAATTGCGCAAACTCGACAAGCTGTCCGATGAGGACATGGTCAATTTCCAGCGCATCAATCTGCTCGACAGCGCTTCGCCCAATCCCTCGGTCGAAACCCTGCTGCACGCTTTCCTGCCGCACAAATTCGTCGACCACACCCATTCCACCGCCGTGCTGGCGCTGACCGACCAGCCCGACAACCAGGCCCTGGTGCGCGAAGTCTATGGCGACCGGGTCGCCTATGTGCCTTACACCATTCCCGGCTTCGCCCTGGCCAAGTCGGTGGCCGATGTCTTTGACAAGAATCCCGGGGTCGAAGGGTTGGTGCTGCTCCAGCACGGCATCTTCACCGTGGGCGAGAATGCGGAGCAGGCTTATTCCCGCATGATCGAATTCGTCTCCATGGCCGAGGAAAGGCTGGGCCGTCAACGCAAGACCATCGCGCAAGGCAAGCTTCCCGCCAAAATCGCGTCGTTGCCCGAAATCGCGCCCATCCTGCGCGGCGCCGTGGCCATCGAGAAGAACGCCCTGGCGGGCAGCGCCAAGCGGCAGATATTGGATTTTCGCACCAATGCCGCGATCCTGAGTTACGTCAATGGCGCGGAGCTTTCGCGCTACAGCCAGATCGGCGTGGTGACGCCCGACCACACCATCCGCACCAAGAACTGGCCGCTGGTCGTGCCGGCACCGGAAGCCGGCAAACTTGAGGTGTGGGCGGGCGAAGTGCGCGAGGCGGTGGACGCCTTCGTGGCGCGCTATCACCGTTATTTTGCCACCAACAATGAAAAAAGCTCGGTGAAGAAAAAGGAACTCGATCCCCTGCCGCGGGTGATCCTGGTGCCCGGCGTCGGCATGTTTGGGGTCGGCGCCAGCGCCAAGGATGCCGCCATTGCCGCCGACATCGCCGAAAACGCCATCGCCGTGATCACCGATGCCGAGGCGGTCGGTGAATATCGCAGCATCTCCGATTTCGACATGTTCGAGGTGGAATATTGGTCGCTGGAACAGGCCAAGCTGGGCAAGTCGAACGAGAAGTCGCTGGCCCGCCAGGTGGCTGTCATCACCGGCGGCGGCTCGGGCATCGGCGCCGCCACCGCCAAAGCCATGGCCAGGGAGGGCGCGGAAATCGCCATTCTCGACCGCGACGAAGACGCCGCCAAGGCCATCGCCAAGAAAATCGGGGCCGCGGCGCTCGCAGTGGCCTGCGACGTCACCGATCCCGCCAGCGTCAGATCGGCCTTCGACAAGGTGGTCTCCAGATTCGGCGGCGTGGATATCGTAGTGTCAAACGCCGGCGCCGCCTGGCAGGGCGCCATCGGCCAGGTGGATGACGCAACCCTGCGCAAAAGCTTTGAGCTCAATTTCTGGGCGCATCAGAGCGTGGCGCAACACGCGGTCCGCATCATGCTGGCCCAGGGCACCTTCGGCTGCCTGCTGTTCAACACCTCCAAGCAGGCGGTCAATCCGGGCAAGGATTTCGGGCCGTATGGCCTCCCCAAGGCCGCGACTCTGTTCCTGGTCAAGCAATATGCCCTGGACCATGGCAAGGATGGCATCCGCTCCAATGCCGTCAATGCCGACCGCATCCGCACCGGCCTTCTCACCGACGACATGGTGGCGGCGCGCTCCAAGGCGCGCGGGTTATCGGAAACTGACTATATGAGTGGCAATCTGCTCAAGCGCGAAGTCACGGCGGACGATGTCGCCGACGCTTTCGTCTATCTCGCCACGGCCTCCAAGACCACCGCCGCTGTGATCACCGTTGACGGCGGCAATATCGAGGCAAGCTTGCGCTAAGATTACGAACGGAAATTGCAATGAAGGTAAAAGTCGATATCGATTACGTAGACGTCGAATCTGACTCTGGCCATGAGGTTGAAGGTCTTTGTGTTACCTGCGAACGGTGCGGGCATTCGGTCGAAGTAATGGGCATATATCTTTCTTCTGCCAGATATGCCGCCGTAAAGTTATGTGAAGAGTGCCCCAAGAATGAAAATAACTATTATGATGTCGATTGGTGGGCGTGAGGTTTAATTGTTGAATCTAAAATGCATCACATCGCCATCGGCGACAACATAATCCTTGCCTTCCAGCCGGAATTTTCCCGCTTCCCGCGCCCCCGCTTCGCCCTTGCCCGCAACATAATCGGCATAGGCGATGGTTTCGGCGCGGATAAAGCCTTGTTCGAAATCGGTATGGATCACGCCTGCCGCCTGCGGCGCGCGTGAGCCCTTGGTCACTGTCCAGGCGCGGGTTTCCTTGGGCCCGACCGTGAAAAAAGTCAGCAGGCCCAGCAGATCGTAACCGGTGCGGATCATGCGGCTGAGGCCGGGTTCTTCCAGCCCCAGGCTGTCGAGAAAATCCTTGCGCTCGTCATTGGGCAATTGCGCGATTTCTTCTTCCACCCGGGCCGAGATCACCACCACCCGTGCGCCCTCGGCCTTGGCCCTGGCTTCGACCTTGCGGGAATAATCATTGCCGGCGGCGGCTGAAGCTTCCTCGACATTGCAGACATAGAGAACCGGCTTGGCGGTCATCAACCCAAGCTGGCTGTAAGGCCCGCGTTGTTCCGGGCTGAGATCGGCCTGCCGCGCCGGCCTGCCCTCGCGCAGCAACACCACCGCCTTCATCATCAGCGCCAATAATTCCTTGGCTTCCTTCTCCCCGGAATGGGCTTTCTTCTCCAGCGGCTTTATGCGCTTTTCCAAACTGTCCAGATCGGCCAGCATCAACTCGGTTTCCACCACTTCGGCGTCGCCCAAAGGATCGATGCGGCCTTCGACATGGGTGATGTCGTCATCGACAAAACAGCGCAGCACATGCGCCACCGCGTCCACTTCGCGGATGGTGGCGAGGAACTGGTTGCCCAGCCCTTCGCCCTTGGAGGCGCCGCGCACCAGCCCGGCAATGTCCACAAAGGTAATCCGCGTCGGAATGATTTCCTGCGATCCCGCAATGGCGCAAAGAATTTCAAGCCGCGGATCGGGCACCGCCACGTCACCGACATTGGGCTCGATGGTGCAGAACGGATAATTGGCGGCCTGCGCCGCCGCCGTCTGGGTGAGGGCGTTGAACAGGGTGGACTTGCCCACATTGGGCAGCCCGACAATGCCGCATTTGAAACCCATTATTCGTCTTTCTTTTTTTCTGGTTTTTTCTCTTTTGGCGGCGCCAGCAGCAGCGCCACCTTGCTCATGAATCCGGCGTCGTCGTCCCCGGCCAGGAGCGGCGCCGCCTCGACCATGGCGTCCAGCATCGGCTTGAACCAGGCGATATCGTCCCTGGAAAAATTCTGCAGCACATGGCCGGTCACTTTGCTTTTTTCGCCGGGATGGCCGATGCCGATGCGCACCCGGCGATACTCCGGCCCCAGCGCGGCGGTGATGGAGCGAAGACCGTTCTGCCCGGCATCGCCGCCGCCGGTCTTCACTTTCAGCTTGCCCGCCGCCAAATCGATTTCGTCATGCGCCACCACCAGCGCGCCCAGGGGCAATTTGAAAAAACGCAGCGCCGCGCCCACGCTGCGGCCGCTTTCGTTCATGAAAGTCTGGGGCTTGAGCAGCCAGGTCTTGCGCCCGGCCAACTCGCCTTCGCAAATCAGGCCCTCGAATTTGGCGCGCCAGGGACCGAAGCCATATTCGGCATGAACCGCATCGGCAAAAATGAATCCGGCATTGTGGCGGTTGAGCGCATATTGCGCGCCCGGATTTCCCAGCCCTGCAAGCAATAACGCTTCCATCGAAGGCTCGCGCCTCCGCGCGCGTGATTACTTCTTGGCCGGTGCGGCGGGCGCCTTGGCTCCGGCGGCTGCGGCGGGCGCGGCCTTGCCTCCCGCGGCAGGCGCGGCGCCGGCAGCACCAGCGGCGGGCGCGGCGCCTTCGGCGGGCGCGGCGCCTTCGACGGGGGCTGCTTCCACGACGGGGGCCAGGAGGGCGGCGGCGGCAGCAGCAGCAGCGGCCTTCTGTTCTTCGATCACGCTGGTCGGCGCCACGATGGAGCAGATGGTCAGGTCGCGGCCGCGAATGATCGCCTTGACGCCGGCGGGAAAGGTGAGATCGCCAAGATGCAGCGAGCCGTTGATGTCCAGGCCGGAAACATCCACCTCGATGGCCTTGGGAATATTGTCGGCCGGGCAGATCACGTTCATCTCATGGCGCACAATGTTGAGCACGCCGCCCTTTTTCAGGCCCGGGGATTCGCCCTGGCCCTTGAAATGCACCGGAATCTCAAGCCGCACCTTGGCGCCTTCGGCCAGGCGCATGAAATCGATATGCACCGGGCGGTCGCTGACCGGATCCAGCTGCAGCTGGCGGGGAATGACGCGGGTCTTGGTGCCGCCCACATCCAGCATGAACAGGGTGGTGAGGAAGGAGCCGGCTTCGACATGGCGCTCCAGGGTGCGGAAATCCACGCTGACCGGTTGGGGCTCGCCCTTGCCGCCATAGACGATGCCGGGGATCAGGCCCTGGATGCGTGCCCGGAAAGCCGGACCCTTGCCCTTGCCCTCGCGCGCTTCCGCCTTAAGTTCTTGAACTTGCGCCATTTTCCTGATCCTCATGCCGCCCGGAATATCCCCTTGGGGGGCCGGAAAGGCGAGGCTTTTAGCGGAGCGGGGACAAGCCCGCAAGGGTGCGGCCTGACCGTCGGCCCTGGGCCTGCTAACCTCGCCCCAAAGCTGGGAGGAAAGCCTTATGCATAACCCTTATGTCGGCGTCTTCGCCGCGGCGCTGGCCGCGTGGATCTTCGGCGCCATCTGGTACACCGTTTTGGGCCGCGCCTGGATGGCGGCCCAGGGCATGGGCGCGGCCGAAATCGAAGCCAGGCGCCAGGTCCGGCAGATGCCGCTGGGTCCCCTGGCGATTACTTTCGTGTGCGAGATCGTGATGGCGCTGGTGATGAGCTGGCTCCTGGCCGGGCTGGGCGTGGTGGATGTGATCGGCGGCGCGGTCACCGGGCTGACCCTGGGCGTCGGCTTCATGGCGACATCGATCCTGGTCAACAACGCGTTTCCCGGCCGCAAGCTGATGCTCAGCGTGATCGACGGCGCCCACTGGATCATCGTGGCGACGATCATAGGCGTTGTGCTGGTGCTGCTCAGCTAGTCGAACAGACTAGACACGCTCGCTTCATTGTTTATGCGCCGCATCGCTTCGCCGAGCAAAGGCGCGATGGAGATGGTGCGGATATTGGGACAGGCCCGCACGTCATCGGTGACGGCGATGGAATCCGTCACCACCAGGGATTTGACCTTGGACGCCTTGATCCGCGCCACTGCGCCGCCCGACAAGACGCCATGGGTGGCATAGGCATAGACCTCGGTGGCCCCGTTCTTTAGCAGCGCCTCGGCGGCATTGCTGATGGTGCCGCCCGAATCGACGATATCGTCGATCAGCACACAGACTTTGCCCTCGATATCGCCGATGATGTTCATCACTTCGGATTCTCCGGCACGCTCGCGGCGCTTGTCCACGATGGCGAGGTCGGCGCCCAGCCGGCGCGCCAGCGCCCTGGCGCGCACCACACCGCCGACATCGGGCGACACCACGGTGGGCAGCGTGCTGCCCAGATAGTCATTGATGTCCTTCACGATTACCGGCATGGCGAAGAGATTGTCGGTGGGAATGTCGAAAAATCCCTGGATCTGCCCGGCATGCAGGTCGACGGTCAGGACGCGGTTGGCGCCCGCCTCGGTGATCATGTTGGCGACCAGCTTGGCCGAAATCGGGGTGCGCGGCCCCACTTTGCGGTCCTGGCGGGCATAGCCGAAATAGGGGATCACGGCGGTGATGCGCCGGGCCGACGCGCGGCGCAGCGCATCGATCATGATCAGCAATTCCATCAGATTGTCGTTGGCGGGAAAGCTGGTCGACTGGATCACGAACATGTCCTCGCCGCGGACATTCTCCTGAATCTCCACAAACACTTCCATGTCGGCAAAGCGCCGCACCTGGGATTTGACCGGTTCGATCTTGAGATATTGGGCGATGGCCTCGGCCAGCGCCCGATTGGAATTGCCCGCGATCAGGCGCATGCCCCGCGAACCGTTCTGATCCGTCATAGGTCTGCCCCCTCCGGTCTTCGCTGGCCCGAGGGCCAGCTACGACCACCTCCCCCACCAATGCTCCGCATGTAGGGGAGGCGGACCTGTAATTGCGTAAAGTTTGTGACGGGCTTTTAGCGGTCCCCATCCCCTGCCGCAACGGACACTTGGTCGCTGTTCACTCTGTGAGCATAATAACCGAGATTTGCCGCCCATAATCCGGCTCGCCGCGATGGGTGGTGCGCCGAAATGAGAAAAAGCCGTTCTCGGGGGGGTAGGTGCAGAGTCCCAGATGGGCCACACCGCCAATCCCGGCGCGGGCAAGGCGCAAGGCGGCATAAGCGGGAAGATCGAAGCGAAAACGGCCGCTATCGGCGATGAAAAATTCCGCATGGCCGGGGTCCTGGGCCAGAAAATTTGCGCGAAATTCGGGGCCTACTTCGTAGTGGTCCTGGGCGATGGCCGGCCCGATGGCGGCGGCAATGGCGTCCCGCCTCGCGCCCAGATCTACCATGGCTGTGATCGTGGCTTCCAGCACGCCGTTCAGCGCGCCTTTCCAGCCGGCATGCGCGGCGCCGATCACGCCGGTCTTGGCGTCGGCGAACAGCACGGGGGCGCAGTCGGCGGTCTGGATCCCCAATGCCAGTCCCGGGAGGGCGCAGGCCATGCCGTCTCCCTCGGGATGGCGGGCAGCATCCCAGCCCGCGCTTACGACATGCACCTTCGGACTATGAATTTGCGACAGGGTGATGAGTCTTGACCCTGTTTCTTGCGGTGCGGGGGCCAATGCTGCCATCACGCGGGCGCGATTTTCGGCCACCCGCGCGGGATCATCCTTGCTGCCGGGGCCGCAATTCAGCGTGGCGTAAAGACCCTCCGATATCCCGCCGTCGCGCCCGAAAAATCCATGCGCGATCCCGGAAAGCCTGGCGAGATTGGCGGCGAGGTGAAAAGGCGGACCCATCGTCAACCCACTTATCCCGAAAATCCTGGCGGCTTTGCGGCGGAAGGCGGCAGCAGGGCCATGGCCTTGAACAGATCGCCCATCTGCGCCGGTCCGATCAGCCGCTCCACCGCCGCGAAAAGATTCTGCGCCGCTTTGGGATTGGCTTTCATGAGCTGCTCGGTCCGGCCGACGATTCCCAGATCGACAAGAAATCTGCCCTGGCCGCGCGGACCATACACCACAGAGCCGCCATGCTTGGCCGCTTCGCCAAGGGCGGCGAAGTCCACATGGGCGGAAAGATCATTTTCGCCGGGGTCCGCCAGCACATCGGCGAAGGAATGTCCGCCCACTGCCTGCAGCGTCTCGCCAAAACCCGGCTCCGCGCCATAGCCATAATCCATCAGCAGCGCGCCGCCGCCTTTTTCCGCCACCACCCGCCCAACGGCTTCGGCCAGGGCGGTGGCGGCAGCGGAGACTTCATAGACGCCGCCGTCGGGCGCGCCGGCCCGGCTGGCAGCGATGGCGGCGGAGGGTGTCGGCGTGGGCGCCAGGGCAAAATCGAGCGCGCCGTCTTTCTGCACCACCATGCGCTCGCACCAGCCGCGTCCGGTCTTGACATATTGGCGCACCGGCATGGCATCGAAAAATTCATTGGCCAAAAGGAAAAGCGGCCGGTCGGTCAGGCTGTCGTCGAAATGCGGGGTCCAGCGAATCCGCGCCCCGCTGTCCTTGAGTTTTTCCGCCTGAATTATTTGCAAGCTGGGGCTGGCTTCGACCAGCACCACGTCCAGCTCCTCCAGGAACTCCGGGGCGGCTTTTGCCGCGCGCAGCGCGTCGCTCATCATGGTGCCGCGCCCGGGACCCAGTTCGACCAGCCGCCCCCGTTTTGGCTGGCCCTGATCGTGCCAGACCTGTACGCACCACAGCCCCAGCAATTCGCCGAACATCTGGCTGATCTCGGGCGCGGTGGTGAAATCGCCCGCCGCGCCGAAAGGCTGCCGTGTTGAATAGTAGCCGCTTTGCGCGTCGTGCAGCGCCAGGGTCATATATTGCGCCACCGATATCGGTCCCTGGGCCGCGATCAGGGCGGCGATGCGCGTCTCCAGGGGATCGCCCGTCACGCCGGCTTTTTCAGCGAGAGGACGGCCAGCGCCCCCGCCGTCAGCCAGATCGGAATGGAAAGCGCCATCCCCATGCTGACCGGCCCCAGAAAGGGCGCGTCCGGCTCGCGGAAAAATTCGCAGAAGAAGCGGAAGCAGCCATAACCGAGAAGAAAGATCGCGGTCAGCAGGCCCGGCCGGCGATGAAGGCCGAACGCCAGGCAGACCTGCATGATGACAAACAACAGCAGGCCTTCGGTGGCCGCTTCGTACAACTGGCTGGGGTGCCGCGGCAGGTCGCCGGCGCGCGGAAAGACCATCGCCCATAGCACATTGCTGACGCGGCCCCACAACTCGCCATTGACGAAATTGGCGATGCGCCCGAAGAACAGGCCGACCGGCGCCACCACCGCCACCAGATCGGCCACCGGCATCAGGCTGAGCTTCTGGCGCCGGCAGAACAGCCATGTCGCGACGATCACGCCCAGCAAGCCGCCATGGAAGGACATGCCGCCTTCCCAGGCCGCGATCAGCTTGATGGGGTTGGTGACGAATTCCATCGGCAGCCCGCGGCAGAAATCGGCGTCGGGCGAAATGCTGCACAGGATGGTGCCATAGATAAGGTCCCAGCCCAGGCGGCCGCCGATGATCACGCCGAAGGTCATCCACACCACGAGGTCGCCGATCTGGTCCTCGGTGGCGGGCGGCTTGCCGTTGAAGGGCGGCGCGGCCCATAGCGATTTGCGGCGGAGCAGCAGCACCACCCCCCACCAGCCCAGCATCAGGCCAACGACATAGGCCAGTGCGTACCAGCGGATTACCAGCGGACCCCAGATATGGAGCGCCACTGGGTCCAGGTTGGGAAAGGGCAGAACGGCCTCGATCATGCGGCGGCTAAATCGCTTTGCTTCGCGGCTTGTGTCAAGGGACGGGCTTCTTCATAAAAGAGCCCGGAGACCCCAATGGCGCAGACCGATAATCCTTTTCTCGATGGCCTGGCAAAGGCCTTCACCGACGCGGCCGGCATGGCCCAGGGCGTCCGGACCGAGATCGACACCTTCGTCAAGCAGCGGCTGGAACGGCTGGTGGCCGAGATGGACTTCGTCCCGCGCGAGGAATTCGAGGCTGTCAAGGCGATGGCTGCCAAAGCCCGCGCCGAGAATGAGGCTTTGGCCGCCCGGATCGCCACATTGGAAGCTAAGTCCAAGAACTGACTCACAATTCGAGTCTGTGGGCGAATCTGGGTGTGGATCGGCAGCGGACCGAACGCCAAATGAGTCCCCAGCAAAGCTGTGGAATCTTTTTCGTCAGCGGGGACGCAGGACTCGCGGACTCTTGTGCCGCCGCAAAATCTTGTGCCAGTTTGGGTCGCAACTGCTTCGCGTTGTGCCGGCACGGGTTGGAGAGTACCAGGAATGACATTCATCCAGCAGGACGAAGCGAGTCTGGCGCCCCACCCCATCGACATGCTGGAGCGGACGGTGGAGGACAATGGCTGGGCCTTCGAGCGGGCCGGGCGGGATGAGCTGAATCTCTCAGTGGCGGGCAAATGGAGCGACCATCATTTCAGCTTCACCTGGCGCGATGACCTCAAATCGCTGCATCTGTCGTCCAGCTTCGACATGCGCATTACCGAAGGGGTGCAGCGCCAGAATGTCGCCGACCTTCTCATGTATGTGAATGCGCGGCTTTGGATCGGGCATTTCGACCTGTGGCACGACGACGGCACCATCGTCTTCCGCCATGCCATGATCTTTCCCGGCGCCGAGGCCAGCCCCTCGCAATGCGAGGCGCTGCTCAACCTGGCGCTGGAGGCCTGCGAGCATTACTACCCGGCGTTCCAGTTTGTGCTGTGGGGCGGCAAGAGCGCCAAGGAAGCCGTGGACGCCGCCGTGCTGGAGTGCGCGGGACGCGCGTGAGGGGCGAGGCGCCCATCCTGCTCATTGGAGCGGGCAGAATGGGTTCCGCCTTGCTCAAAGGTTGGATCGGGCAGGGCATCGGTCCCGTCACCGTGGTCGAGCCCAAGCCCTCGACGGATATCAGGGCACTCGCCAAGGCAAAAAAAATTGCGCTCGTCGCCGCGTTGCCCATGTCGCGCCGGTTTTCCGTCTGTGTGGTGGCGATCAAGCCGCAGGTGCTGAAAGACGAAGCGCCGTTGCTGGCGGATTTTGCCGGGGCCGGCGCCTTGATGATTTCCATCGCGGCGGGCGCCGACACGAAACGCCTGTTCCAGGCCTGGGGCAAAAAGGCGCGTATCGTGCGCGCCATGCCCAACACGCCCGGCGCGATCGGCCAGGGCGTCACCGGGCTTTATGCGGCCAAGACCGCAAGCGCGGCGGACAGGAAACGCGCCACTTCCCTGCTCTCGGCCTTGGGCCAAACCGTGTGGGTGAGCAAGGAAGAATGGGTGGATGGCGTAACCGCCCTGTCGGGCTCCGGTCCCGCCTATCTGTTCCTGATGGCCGAGGCGCTGACCGAGGCGGGAGTGGCCGAAGGCCTGCCGCGCGCCTTGTCGGAGAAGCTGGCACGCGCCACGGTGGCCGGCGCCGGAGCGCTGCTGGCGGCGGACAAATCCGGCGCCGCGAAGTTGCGCGAAGCGGTCACCAGTCCCGGCGGGACCACGGCGGCGGCGCTGGAGGTGCTGATGGCCAGCGACGGGCTGTCCGCACTGATGCGGCGGGCCGTTCATGCCGCGCGCAAGCGGGCGGAGCAACTGCGTTGACCCAATCATAATCTTGAAATCTGTGCCAAAGCGCGGATTTTCCGGTTTGCGCCAGTCACATTAAGCGCGGATTAGGGCGCGATTCACGTATATGGAAAAAGCGCCTGTTAAGAAATTGCGGCTAACCTTCCCCCGTAAATTTCTGCACGGGGAATCCAAACGTGATCAAGATTTTCAAAGCTTTTGCCGCGGACAAAAAAGGCGCGACCGCGATCGAGTATGGTCTGATCGCCGCCCTCATTGCCGTGGTGATCATCACCGGGCTGACCTCGGTCGGCACCAACCTGAATGCGATGATGGGCACGGTTGCGACCAGCCTGAGATAATCGGCCGTATTTCGCTTCCGGATTGTTTTAAACGGGAAGGCGTATGGTGGCCTTGAGGCCGCCAAGCACGCTCTTGTCCAGCAGAATATCTCCACCATGCGCCCGGGCAATGTCCCGGGCGATGGATAAGCCGAGCCCCGAACCGCCCGCCTGCAGATTGCGGCCCTCATCCAGGCGATGAAAGGGCCGGAACGCCTCTTCCCACCGCGCCGCGGGAATGCCTGGTCCGTCATCCTCCACCGCGATTTCGGCAAAGCGTTCGTCGCGTGCTATCGCTACTTTTACCTTGCGGCCATGCTTGAGGGCGTTGTCCACCAGATTGGTGAGGCAGCGGCGCAAGGCGGCGCGCTTGACGCTCATGATCAGATGCGCGGGGCCGCTGACGTCCACATCGCGGGCCTGGCGGGATCTTGCCGCGGCGGCGGTGGTGTCGCGCACCAATTCGCCCAGATCGGCATTTTCCGATTCTTCGCCGCCTTCACCGCGTGCAAAAGCGAGATAGGCATCGAGCATGTGCTCCATCTCGGCGATGTCGGCACTGAGTTCGGCGACATCCCTGCTGCGCTCCATCATCGCCAGCGCCAGTTTCATCCGCGTCAGCGGTGTCTTGATGTCATGGCTGACGCCGGCGAGCATTTCGGTGCGCTGGTTGACGTGGCGCTCGATGCGTTCGCGCATGGTGAGAAAGGCCTGGGCGGCGCGGCGCACTTCGGTGGCACCGTACGGCTTGAAATCGGGCACCGGCCTGCCTTTGCCGAAGCTTTCCGCGGCGCGGGCCAGCCGCTCGATGGGACGCACCTGGTTGCGCAGGAACAGGATGGCGATGGCCAGCAGGATCAATGCCGATCCCACCATCCAGAGTATGAAAATGTCCGGTCCCGACACGGTGACCCGGTCGCGCGGCGCCACCACTTCCAGCACGCCGTCCTGGGTCTCGACCTTGATGTCGAAATCCTCGCCGATGCGGCTGGTGACGAAATGACGATCTTTACCCACCCGCTGCGCGATAATGTCGTTCAGCGCCACGTCAATGGTGTTGCCGGATGGCAGCGACGGCGGCAAGCGGGCGCCGTCATGATAGACAAGGCGATAACGCAGCTGTCGCGCCGAAAGCGCCCGCACCGCGTCGCGCTCCAGCGCGGGGGTGGAATCCTCCAATGTTACCAGCAGCGCGACATCGGCGGCCACGTCGCGCGCCAGGCGCCGCGTGGTGGCGTCGAGATCGCGTTCGAAGAATACATAAGTGACCACGCCCTGCAGCAGCACCATGGGGGCCACGATGATGATCAGCGAGCGGCCGAACAGTCCGCGCGGCAGGAAGCGCTTCATGAATTGCGCGGGATTAACCACGGCCCGCCTCGGTTCGATCCGGCACCAATACATATCCAACCCCTCGCACCGTCTGAAGATAGAGCGGCAGCTTGGGGTCTTCCTCGATCTTGCGGCGCAGGCGCGTCACCTGCACGTCAATGGAGCGTTCCAGAGTGACGCCCAGCCGGGCACAGAGATCGCTGCGCGAAAAGGGGTGGCCGGCATTGGCCGCGAAAAGCTGCAGCAGGGCGCTTTCGGCGCTGGTGAGCTTGATGGGCTTTCCGCTTTTGGTCAGGCGCGCGCCCTTGGGATCGTAAACCGCCATGCCCATTTTCACCGGGCCGGATGCGTCCCGCGCCACCGGGGCGGCGCGGCGCAAAAGGGCGGAGGCCCGCAACAGCAGTTCGCGGGGTTCGAAGGGCTTGGGCAGATAATCATCCACGCCCAGTTCCAGCCCCGCGATGCGGTCGGATGGCTCACCCCGCGCCGTCAGCATCAGGATGGGAACCTGCGAGACAGCGCGCACCGAACGGGCCAGGTCGAGACCGGATTCGCCGGGCATCATCACGTCCAGGATCAGAAGGTCGAACGCCATGCTTTTCATCAGGGCACGCGCCTCGGCCGCGCCCGGCGCGGCGCTGATGCGAAAGCCGTTGCCCGACAAATAGCGGGTCAGAAGGGCGCGCAGCCGCTCGTCATCGTCCACGACCAGCAGATGGGGATCGTCCAGGGTCGCGCCGGTCATGGCAAACCTAAAGGCATGGAAAACAGGTCATGGCAAATAACTCATGGCAGCTATACGGCCTATCCCGCCACAAAAAGGCCTTTGGGTCTTGCGGTTTTTGCGTCCGCCATGCTGCAATACCTAGAGCGTACCGCAGGTGGCGGGCAAGGCCCGCCGGAAAAGCGCGGGAACCGGGGAAAAACAGGGAATTGTCATGGCAGATGTGATCCCATTCGACCAGCGCGACGGCAGCCTCTGGTATGATGGCAAGCTGGTGCCCTGGAAATCGGCCCAGACCCATGTGCTGACCCACGGCCTGCATTACGCCTCCAGCGTGTTCGAGGGCGAGCGCATCTACAACGGGCGAATCTACAAGCTGAAAGAACATACCGCGCGGCTGTTCCTGTCGGCAGAGACGCTGGGCATGAAGATTCCCTTCAGCCAGGAGCAAATCAACGACGCTTGCATCGCCGCCGCCGAGGTGCAGGGCATTGCGGACGGCTATGTCCGTCCCGTCGCCTTCCGCGGCAGCGAAATGATGGCGGTCTCGGCCCAGAACACCAAGATCCATGTCGCCGTGGCCTGCTGGCCCTGGCCGTCCTATTTCAGCCCGGCGGAAAAACTCAAGGGCATCCGGCTCGACATTTCGGCATGGCGCCGTCCCGCCGCCGATACCGAGCCGGTGCATGCCAAGGCGTCGGGGCTTTACATGATCTGCACCTTGTCCAAGCACATCGCGGAATCGAAAGGCTATGCCGACGCCATGATGCTGGATTATCGCGGGCTGGTGGCGGAAGCGACCGGCGCGAACATCTTCTTCATCAAGGACGGTGTGCTGCACACCCCGATCCCGGATTGCTTTCTCAACGGCATCACCCGCCAGTCGGTGATCGCCATCGCCAAGGCGCGCGGCGTCACGGTGGTGGAGCGCCACATCAAGCCGGACGAGATGAGCGGCTTTTCGGAATGTTTCCTCACTGGCTCGGCGGCGGAAGTGACGCCGGTGAGCGAGATCGGCCCCTATCGCTTCAAGCCCGGCGCGTTGACCGAAACGCTGATGACCGCCTATGCGGATGAGGTCCGGGGCGTGACCGTCCCCGCCTGATCGCCAATTCGCTTGGCCGTCAGTCCGGTGTCGGGCCCGGGCGGATATGCGCCATGCCGTTCTTGAAATAGATCACGCCGGTGTAAACCGTCAGCGCCGCCGCGATCCAGAGCAGGATATAGGCGATGAAGGCATAGGTGAGGGACGGGATGCCCGGCACATAGGTCTCGGCCAGCGGCGTCAAAATCATGGCCCCGATCGCCACCATCTGCACCGCGGTCTTGAATTTGGCGATGGCGGTGACCGGTACGCTGACCCGCGTGCCGGCCAGGAACTCGCGCAGGCCCGAAACCAGGATCTCGCGCGCCAGGATGATCAGCGCCGGCACCAGCCGCAAAAGGCTGAGCGCGCCTGTGGTCGCGCTATAGCGGGTGAAGGTGCCCTCCGCGACCAGCATCATCAATGCCACTGCCACCAGCACCTTGTCGGCAATGGGATCCAGCATGCGGCCGAAGTCCGAGCCGGCCTTGAGCTTGCGGGCCGCAAAGCCGTCCAGCCAATCGCTTACGCCGGCGATCACGAACACCAGGAAGGCGACCGCGCGCGCCGCATCCCCCGGCATCACAAAGGCGATGGCGAAGACCGGAACCAGCAGAATGCGCAGGATGGTGATGGCATTGGGCAGGGCGAACATGGGTATACTTTAGAAGGCCGTATGGGGAAGGTCACCCTCTGTTTTAAGGTCCCCCCGGGCCGCTCGCCTAAGCTCGGACCTAGCTTTTCTTAGCGAGCGCAACGAGCTTAGAAAAGCTGGCCCCGCTTCGAGCGAAGCGAGGGCGGCGGCATAGCCGGTTGCCCCCCGGCCGCTCGCCTATGCTCGCGGCGTTCGTCGCTTTCGCAGGTCCACCGGACCTGCTCACGCGCTATGCGCGCCGCTCCTCACCCCCCCGGGTGGAAGAAATCATAGATTTTCTTCGCCAGCGTGGAGCTGACGCCCACCACTGACTGAAGATCGGTCAGGCTGGCGGCGGCCACGGCGCGGGCCGAGCCGAAATGCTGCAACAAGGCACGCTTGCGTCCTGCTCCCACGCCCGCCACCTCGTCCAGTGGATTGGCGCCGATGGCGGCACTGCGCTTCTTGCGATGGCTGCCGATGGCGAAGCGGTGCGCTTCATCCCGCAACCGTTGCAGATAATAAAGGGTCGGACTTTTAGGATCGAGGCGGAAGGTCTCCCGGCCCGGACTATAAAAATGCTCCCGTCCGGCGTCCCGGTCGGGACCTTTGGATATCCCCACCAGCGCCACATCCTCGACCCCCAGGTCGGCGAACACCTGGCAAGCGACCGAAAGCTGGCCTGGCCCGCCGTCGATCAGCACCAGGTCGGGGCGCTGCCAGCGGCCACTTCCAATAATACCGTCCGGGGGATCCGCCTCTTCCTTCACCAGCCGGGCGAACCGGCGGCTGAGCACCTCGCGCATCATCGCGTAGTCGTCGCCGGGGGTGAGATCGGCCGATTTGATGTTGAATTTGCGGTACTGGTTTTTCTCGAAGCCCTCGGGTCCGGCGACGATGAAGGCGCCCACCGCATGGGCGCCCTGGATATGGGAATTGTCATAGACCTCGATGCGGCGGGGCGGCGCATCCAGGCCAAAAGCCTCCGCCACGCCTTCCAGCAAGTGGCGTTGGGCGCTGTTTTCGGCCATGCGGCGGCCCAGCTGCTCGCGTGCATTGTTGAGCGCCTGTTCCATGATCTCGCGTTTCTCCCCGCGCAGGGGTTTTGAGACCTCCACCTTGGTGCCGGCGCGCAACGAGAGCGCTTCCGCCAGCAGCGTGGCGCCCGGAATATCCTCCGACAGCAACACCAGCCTGGGCGCGGGCCGCTCGTCGTAGAATTGGCCGACAAAGGACTCCAGCGTCTCCGGCAATTCCATGTCGAAGGGCTGCCGCGGAAAATAGGGCTTGTTGCCCCAGTTCTGGCCGGCGCGGAAAAAGAACACCTGGATGCAGACCTGGCCGCCTTCATGATAGGCGGCGAAGAGATCGGCTTCCCCGAAGCTGGAGGGATTGACACCCTGGCTGGCCTGGATCTGGCTCATGGCTTTCAGCCGGTCGCGCAGGCGCGCCGCCGCCTCGAAATCCAGCGCCTCGGATTTTTCGGTCATTTCCCGGACAAGAATATTCTGCACCACGCGGCTTCTGCCATTGAGGAAATCCTCCGCCTCGCTGACCAGCTCGCCATAACCGGCTTCATCCACCCGCCCCACGCAGGGCGCGCTGCAGCGCTTGATCTGGAACAAAAGGCAGGGTCGGGTGCGCGCCGAAAAAACCGAATCCGAGCAGGAGCGCAGCAGGAAGGCGCGCTGCAAGGTGTTGAGGGTGCGGGTGACGGCGCCGGCATTGGCGAAGGGACCGAAATAGTCGCCCTTGACGGTTCTGGCGCCGCGATGCTTGAGCAGTTGCGGGAAGGGATGATCCTGGCGCAGCAGGATATTGGGAAAACTCTTATCGTCGCGATAGGAGACGTTGTAGCGCGGCTTGAGCTGCTTGATCAGGTTGGATTCCAGCAGCAGCGCCTCGATCTCCGACGCCGTGGTGACAAACAGCATCTCGGCGGTTTCAGAAATCATGCGGGTGATGCGGTCGTTATGCCCGCCGCGCAGGGCATAGGAACTCACCCGCTTCTTCAGGCTCTTGGCCTTGCCGACATAGAGCACGTCGCCAGCCGCGCTCAGCATGCGATAGACGCCCGGCGCGTCGGGCAGGGTCCTCAGATATTCGGCGATGCGCTGGGCGCCGCTGCCCGCCCTGTCGGAATCCATGCGCCCTATATATTAGCGCGTGCGTTCTATCTCCACCCCCGCGCTCTCGGCGGCGGACAGGGCGTGCAGCTTTTCCACCCGAACCCGGGCGGTCCTGACCCTTGCATCCTCGAAACAGGCGCTGGCAATGCGTTCCGCCAGGGTTTCGACCAGATTGAGATGACCCTCGGCCAAAATCGCCCGGATCTTGGCCTCGATCACGCCATAATCCACCACCTTGGACAGTTGGTCGCCCAGATCGATCAGGTCTTCCACCGCCAGGTCCAGGTTGATGCGCACCGGCTGCATCTTGCCGACTTCGTGATGAAAGACGCCGATCTGCGCCGGCAGTTCCAGGTTGCGGATGAAGACATGGCGGATGCCGCGGCCGGCGATCTTGGTCATTCCGTCACCCGCACATCTGGGGTTTGCCAGATCAGATGCTGGCCGCCATCCACCGCGATCATCTGGCCGGTGACGGCGCCAGCGGAGAGCAGATAGCGGATCGCCGCCGCGACATCGGCCGGTTCCGCGCCGTGTCCCAGCACCGTGGCGTCGCGCTGGCGGGCGAAATCGGTTTCCGACTGGCGGGCGTTGCGGATAGTGGGGCCGGGGCCCACGGCATTGACGCGGATGTGCGGCCCCAGCGCCTGCGCCAGCGTGGTGGTGAGCCAATAAAGCCCGGCCTTGGAAAGACTATAGGAAAGAAATTGTGGCGTGGGTTTCAGCACCCGTTGGTCGATGATGTTGATGATGTTGCCGGTTTCGCCAGCCGGCAGCTGCTTGGCAAATTGCTGCGACAAGAGGAACGGCGCGCGCAAATTGGTCTCCATATGCGCGTCCCAGCTTTTGCGCGTCGCATTCTGCCAGTCGTCGTTTTCGAACAGCGAGGCGGAATTGATCAACGCGGTGAGCGGTCCCAGGTCACGGGCGGCGCGTCCCACCAGAGCCGTGCTTTCCTCTTCGCGTGAAAGGTCGGCCTTGAGGGTGACCAGCTTGACGCCCAGACTCCGCGCCTCGGCGGCGGTCTTTTCCGCGTCATCGGCCGAACCGTGATAATGCAGCGCGATGTTCCAGCCCGCGCCGGCCAGGTCCAGGACGATGGCCCGCCCCAGCCGTTTGGCCGCGCCGGTGATCAACAGGTTCTTCAAGAAATAAATCCCACGCGTTTTTTCACCTCGTCCATCACCGGGGTGGCGATGGCGCGGGCCTTTTGGGCCCCGGATTTGAGAATGCGGTCAATCTCGGCCGGATCGGCAAGCAGCCGTCGCATTTCCTTGGCCATCGGCTCCAGTTTGGCCACGGTCAGATCGGCCAGCGCCGTCTTGAAGCTGGAGAATTGCTGGCCGGCGAACTGGGCAATCACAGAAGCCTGATCCTTGTCCGCCAGCGCGGCATAGATGTTGAGCAGATTCTCCGCTTCCGGCCGGTCCTTCAATTCGTCTTTCGAGGCGGGCAGCGGCAGCGGATCGGTCTTGGCGCGCTTGATCTTGTTGGCGATGGCGTCGGCATCGTCGGTCAGATTGATGCGGCTCATATCGCTTTCATCCGACTTGGACATTTTCCTGGTGCCGTCGCGCAGGCTCATCACCCGCGTCGCGGTGCCGGTGATCACCGGTTCTGGCAGCGGAAAGAAATCCGGCGCGCCGAAATCATTGTTGAATTTCTGGGCGATGTCACGCGCCAGTTCCAGATGCTGCTTCTGGTCCTCGCCCACCGGCACATGCGTTGCTTTATAGACAAGAATATCGGCGGCCATCAGCACCGGATAGGTATAGAGGCCGACACTGGCGCGTTCCTTGTGCTTGCCGGATTTTTCCTTGAACTGGGTCATGCGGTCCATCCAGCCCAGCCGTGCCACGCAATTGAAGATCCAGCTCAGCTCGGCATGTTCGGGCACCTGGCCCTGGTTGAAGATCGCCGAGCGCGCCACATCCACCCCGCCCGCGATATAGGCGGCGGTGACTTCGCGCGTCGCCTGCGCCAGCTCGTCCGGCTTGCCGTAGCCGGCTTCGCCAGTGATGGCGTGCATGTCCACCACGCAGAACAGGCAGGGCATCTCATCCTGCAGGCGCACCCAGTTCTTGAGCGCGCCCAGATAATTGCCCAGATGCAGCGTATTGGTGGGCTGCATGCCCGAAAGAACAAGCGGTTTGTGCGTGGTGCTCATGGAAATTCCTTGGGCGGGGTTATGCCCGGCCCCGCTGCTGCTATCAAGTTCAGACAGCAGCTTCCGGCTGGGGCAGCAGCGCCTGGTTCAGCCGTTTTTCGATCGCGGCCAGCCGGTCGGGATGGATGATCTTGTGGCCGAAACCGTCGCGCACATAGAAAACGTCCACCGCGCGCTCGCCATAGGTCGCCACCATCGAGGTCGTGATCGACAGCCCGGATTCGAACAGAGCCTGGGTCACGTCATAGAGCAGGCCCACCCGGTCCAGGCATTCCACTTCCACCACCGTGGCGATGCGCGAGGCCTCATTGTCGAACAGCACCTTGGGCCTGATCCTGAAGGCGCTGGCCTTGCTCTTGAGCGGGCGGCGCGCCATCAGCTCGCGCCGCGGCCAGATTTCGCCGCGCAGGGTCTTGATGATGGTCTGGCGCAGCCGGCCCAGCCGTTCCTTGTCGCCAAAGGCCTCGCCGTCCGCGTCCTGCACCCAGAACACATCCAGCGCGAAGCCGTCGGTGGTGGTGAAAACCTTGGCGTCCACGATCGAGCCGCCCGCCATGGCGATGGCGCCGGCGAATTGCGAGAACAGGCCGGCATGATCGGGGGTATAGAGCATGATCTCGGTGACGGCGCGGAATTCGTTGGTGGTGGCGTCCAGGCAGATCAGCTCGTTGATCGCTTCGGCGCGGGCGATGGCGCGGGCATGGCGCTCCTGCTCGGCGCCCTCGAAGGCCAGCCAGTAATTGTCGTAATGACGGCTCAGGGCACGTTCGCGCTGGTCCGGGGTGAAATCGGCAAGCTGCGCCGCCAGCTTCGCCTTGGCATCTGCCACCCGCGTGCCGCGGCCCGGCACCTGGTCGCCGCCGGTCATCATGTTTTCGGCGGCATAATAAAGCTCGCGCAGCAATTGGCCTTTCCAGCCGTTCCACACCCCGGGACCCACCGCCTTGATGTCGGCCACGGTGAGAACCAGGATCAGGCGCAGCATTTCAGGCGACTGCACCTGGGCCACGAAATCGCGCACCGTTTGGGGGTCCGACACGTCGCGGCGCTGGGCGATATCGCTCATCACCAGGTGATTTTTCACCAGCCAGGCCACCGCCTGGGTGTCGGCGGGCGACATGCCCAGCCGCGGGCACAGGCTGCGGGCGATCTCGGCGCCGACATCGCTATGGTCGCCGGGCAGCCCCTTGGCCATGTCGTGCAGCAGCACGGCGCAGTACAGCACCGCGCGCGACTGCACCCGCTTGACCACTTCGGTGGAAAGCGGGGTGTCGTCCTTGTTGTCGCCCCGCTCGATGGCGGCGACATTGCCGACGGCGCGGATCAGATGCTCGTCCACCGTATAGTGATGATACATGTTGAATTGCATCAGTCCCACGGCATGGCCGAATTCGGGAATGAAACGGCCCAGCACACCCGCCTCATTCATCAGCCTCAGCGCCCGCTCCGGATTCTGGCGCGAAGTCAGCATCGAGAGGAACGCGCTGTTGGCGTCCGGGTTCTCGCGCAGCTTGTCGTTGATCAGGTCCAGCGAGCGGGTGATGGTGCGCAGCGCGTCGGGATGAATATCCACCTGCTTGGCGTCCGATATCTGGAAGATACGCAGAATATTCACCGGGTCCTGGCGGAACACGGCGGGATCGGCGGTCAGCCTTCCATTCTCGACATAGAAAATATCCCCCGTGCTGCGCGGCTTGAGAAAGCCGGGCAGGATGCGGCTGAGCGAGGGGCGCGTCTTTTTGTGCTGCACTTCCAGCGCGGCGCAGAAGATGCGCGTCAGGTCGCCGACATCCTTGGCGGTGAGAAAATAGGCGCGCATGAAGGCTTCCACGGCGCGGCGCGGCTTTTCAGGATTGGAATAGCCCATCAGGGCGGCCAGCGCCGGCTGCACGTCGAACGACAGCCGCTCCTCGGCGCGGCCGACCAGGTAATGCAGATGCACCCGCACATTCCACAGAAAGGCTTCCGCCTTCTGGAAGGTCTTATATTCGTCGCGGGTGAAGACGCCATGCTCCACCAGGTCGGCGGCGTCCTCGACATGATAGAGATATTTTCCGATCCAATAGAGCGTCTGCAGGTCGCGCAGCCCGCCCTTGCCTTCCTTGATGTTGGGCTCCACCAGATAGCGGCTTTCGCCCTGGCGCTGGTGGCGCTGGTCGCGCTCGGAAAGCTTGGCCTCGACGAAATCGCGGCCGCTGCCGGTGGCGACCTCGCTCCAGAATTTCTTGCGCAGCTCGTCATAGAGCGCCTGGTCGCCCCACAGATAACGCGATTCCAGGATGGCGGTGCGGATGGTGATGTCCTGCTTGGCCAGGCGCACGCATTCGGCCAGGCTGCGGGTGGCATGGCCGACTTTCAGCCCCAGATCCCACAGCATGTAGAGGATGAATTCGATGACGTTCTCGCCCCACTGGGTCTGCTTGAAGGGGCGGACGAACAGAAGGTCCACATCCGAACCTGGCGCCAGCTCGCCGCGGCCATAGCCTCCCGTCGCCACGACGGTGACGCGCTCGGCGGCGGTGGGGTTCAGGGCCTGATAGACATGGGTGGTGGCGAAGTCATAGATCACCTGGATGACCGCATCCTGCAGGTCCGACAGGGTCCGGGCGGCGGCCAGCCCGTGCAGCCCCTGGCTCTCCACCGCCGTCTTGACCCTGGCGCGGCCCTCAAGGAAGGCGGATTTGATAAGCCCCAAGCCTTCCTTGCGCAGGGTGGCGGCGTCGGGCCCCCCCAGCGCAAGCGCCGCCAGGCTGGCGCGCAGGGCCGCGGCGTCCATGCAATCGCGGACGGACAGGGCGGGGAGCGGTTTTTCGAATCCCATGGCGCCGGACAATGCCCGGTGTGGCGCAAAATCGCCACTGCCGGGGTGAGGCCGGGTTAAGCGAAAGGTCCGGTGGACCTTTTGCCCGGCCGAACGCCTGCGTAGCGGGCAGGGCGTTCAGCAATTAAGGCGGAAAAGCGGGAAAAAAAGGAACCCGGTATGCCGTTCATCCGCCGGATAGAAATCAGGCCGTAAACAACCAAGCCGATGCGGTTTCCCGCACCGGCCTGTTCTTTGTTCAAACTTCAATCCGTCTTAGACGGGCTTGAGATTTGCAGCCTTGGCGCCACGGGCATCCGGCACAACATCAAACGAGACCTTCTGACCTTCGTTCAGTGTGCGCATGCCGGCCGCTTCCACGGCAGTGGCGTGCACAAACACGTCCTTGCCGCCGCCTTCCGGCGCGATAAAGCCAAAGCCCTTTGAGGTATTGAAAAACTTCACGGTTCCGATCGTCATTGAGGTCGTTCCTGCACTAAGTGACCACCCACGCGAAATGCGGGGGCGGACGAGGATGACGCTGTCTCAGGGAAGGAAGGTAACTGTCTCGTCCAGGCGCGCAACTTTAGGCGGGCAGGAGTCTCAATTGCGCTTCATCTGTGACGGGACGTATCCACGATACCCGCGACAATACGCGCAGGGGCTTTCGAAGGCAAGATCGGGCGTCTGAAACGCTTTCGCAGCTGCGAAAAGCCCGCCGTTAATTTTATTTCGCCCCGTTCTTCCTGATCTTGGCAAAGTCACCCCACAGCCGCGCGATGCGGGCGGTGGCCGGACCGCCGCCGCTGACCTGGCCGAAGGCGGCGATGGCGTCGTCATACTTGCGTTCCCCCGTCAGGGCCTGGCCCAGCACCATCGGGGCTTCCGAGGCATCGGGGTTGCCCCCCTTCTGGATCGCCAGCCTGGCCGCGGCTTCGGCTTCCGGATACATCCCATAGCTGTAGAGCGCTTCGGACAGCTTGGCGTTGTAGGTGCCGTCCCCCGCCTGTTCGCCGGCGATCTGCTGCGGGATGGTCTTCTTGTCATTGTCGGCGCGCGGAGCCGGATCGGGATCCACCGCGCCGCCATGGGCCTTGGCGTTGACCGCATCGCCGAAAAAGGCGAGCTGGCTGGCGATGGCGCCGACCGTGCCGGCGTCGTTGGGGGAGACCGGCGCGCCCACCACGAACATCAACCGGCCCAGCCAGATCGCATCCTGGTCGCGCAGGCCCGGCGTGGCGAAACTGACATCGATGATCTGCGTCCAGTCGTCCGGCTGGTTATAGTCGGCCGCTATTTCCTCCAGTGTATCCGCCATCCCCGCCTCGTCCTTCATGGCGACCTGGGCGGCGAGCAGCGTCTCCAGGGTCGCGCGGTCCGGCACCTTGCCCGACCTTTTCAAGGTCGCGACGCGGTCTTTGGCCGCCGCCGCCGTGGCTTCGGGCGTCGACTCCGCCGCCAGGGGCGCGGCGCGCTTGATGCGCGAGCCGGTGGGGCTGTCCGCCGAATTGGATTCACTGACCTGCGCCGCTGCGGGCAGCGCCAAACCGCACGCCAACGCAATGGCGGCAAGAACGATGATGGAATGTTTCATTTTTTGGCCCCTTCGATTTGTGATCGAACAAGCCCCCCGCCGTTTTAATAGCCCAACGCAAAAGGCCCGGTCCAGCGGGGTGACAGCGGTCACAGGGGAAATTCTTTCGGCGCGGCGATCAGACGGCCGGCTTTTTCACGCGCTTCTTGGCCGGCTTGGGCGGGTTGATCGCGTCCTGCCGCGCCTTCTCGGCGCTCAGTTCGGCGTCGCGCGCCAGGCGCAACGCCTTCAGCTTGGCGGTCTTGGCGTCGGTGCTGGCGCGTTCCTTGGCAAGTTCGCTCTTGACCATGGTGTCGCGCGACTGGCTGGCAAACTGGATATCGGCCCTGCTGCGGGCCGGACTCTTGTTGTTCATGACCGAATTCTTTCTGGGCCGCATGAAGCGGCGTGACGCCTGCGTGCAGCAAGGCAGATGTATGACACTAATATGCGCCTTTGGGGCGGATTTTACAAGGCGAGAAGCGGTTTGCCGTAGGCAAACAAAATGGTCCGGTGGACCATTTTGAGCGACGAGCGCCGCGAGCTCGGGCGAGCGGCCGTCCCAGGCGGCACGTCGTGCCGCCCCGATAGCGGGAAGGTGCTAATATCAGAGCGCTAGACGGCGATCTGCGTCTCAAGCGAGCAACTGGCTCGACCGCGCGGCACCACACATCCTGTCATCCCCGGCGAGCGCCGCAGGCGCGAGGGAAGGGGACCCAGCAGTCCTCATCCTGAGCTTGTCGAAGGGTGAGGACGCAATAAGAGTCCGCTGCCAGCACGGACTCGCTCTAAACTGATCCCATGAAAGTCTCCATGACTCACAATCCGTCCGAGCGCAGCGAGGACGCGGCACCTTGCGCCCCGCGACGGCTAGCGCCAGCGTAGTGCCGTCGCGGATCAAAAGAGGTTCTGATGAAAGTCTCCATGACTCACAATCCGTCCTGCGGGACTTCTCGTAGTGTCCTCGCGCTCCTGCGCGAGCGCGGCATCGAGCCGACCATCATCGAATATCTGAAAAAGCCCCTGCAAGCCGGCGAGATCATGGCCCTGGTGAAGCGGATGCATGTCCCCCTGCGTGATGTTGTGCGCACGAAGGAGGCGATCTATGCCGAACTGAAGCTGGCCCATGTCGATGACGACACGCTGCTGGAAGCGATGGTGCTGCATCCGATCTTGCTGAATAGGCCGATTGTGACCACGCCGAAGGGCACGAAATTGTGCAGGCCGAGTGAGGTGGTGATAGATATTCTTCAGTAAATCCCGTGAAAAAGGAACGCGCCATGTCGTCTCCACCTCAATTTAGCGCTGCTTTTGGTGCCTTTGTTGTCCAACTGAGATGTCCAAAATGCAGAGCAAACGGGGCATTCCATGGGGTACCCGGTATAAACGACGCCGGCTTTCACCGAGTCGTCGTTCAGCCCAATGGAACGCGAGCTGCCAACCTTTTTAAGTATGGTATTCGCTTGTGCCCAAATCCGGTGTGCGGAGAACCGCTATTTGTCCAATTCGATTCAGCGAACAAACTACTTAAGAGTTATCCGGCCGAACTACTCGATTTCGAGCCATCCGGCGTTCCAGAAAAAATCCTCGAAAGTTTTGAGGAAGCACTCACCTGCCACGCAAATGCATGTTTTAAGGCTGCGGCCATTATGGTTCGCAGAACATTGGAAGAGATTTGTGGGAACAGAAATGCCGAAGGCAAGGATTTAAAGGCCAGAATTTCTTCGCTTGGTTCCAAAATTACAGTTCCAAAGGAGTTGCTTGAAGCAGCGGACGAGCTGCGCATTTTAGGAAACGACGCTGCTCACCTTGAGGGCAAAATTTATGATGACGTTGGCAAGGAAGAAGTTGAAGTTGCGATTGACCTTTGCAAAGAACTATTGAAGGCCGTTTTTCAGCTTTCTAGCCTGGTTGATCGGTTGCGCGCACTCAAGAAGCCCTAGCGTGATTGACCCTAGCGAAGAGCCTTAAGTTGCTGCACGACTTGTTCCGCCGTCTCGGAATATCGCTGTGCTTGTTCGAGGCTAATCTGGTCTACTTTAGTCGAATGTGCTGCAAAATTTCTAAGGCTTCGTAGTTCATTTAGCAGGCGAAATAGTATCGGATTAATATATTCTTTATTGGCAAGCACTCGAATCAGCTGGAGAGTTGCCGCAGTGCTAGCTATACCGAGGCCCTTTTGCTCTGCAACGCTTCGAAGTTCGCGTTCTACTGAACGCCATGATTCTGTAATCTCCAAATGCGGCGGTAGATGTACTGTGGCGGATCGTTGAAATTTTATTGTGGAGTCTGTTGTGTAAACCTGACGAGACGTGACTTCTCGTTCGACTGGTGGAAGAGAAAGCAAGTCGCTTTCGGCTCGTTCCAAACGGTTTTCGAATTTTGCTTCGAAATCACCATATTTCAAAGAACTGATACTGGGGATGAGTGCGAGTATTTGTTTTCGCAATATCAGAATGATCAATATTATTGTCGTTGGCCATGCGATTGATCCCACAATTGATGAAATAAACTGAAGTGGGGTCATTGATTTGACCGATTATCCCAAATCTTGACACGCAATGATTTGTTGCCGGATAGGAGACGCATTCTATTCGTCTATCTTCACAACGGCAATCTCCCACAACGCTGCTCATTCAACAGTCCCTCCGGCCTGCGCGCCCAAAACGGCGTTGGTGAGAGGCGCGCGGACATTGAAATCTCCCTGTCACAAGTGATCTGTACACAGACTAAAACACCCGAAATTCAAAAAGGGGCAGAAATAGGGGCTAAGTCTTTCTCCGCGCTTGAATTTCACCTACCGCCGATTTCCAAAGCGGTGAGGGATAGGGCATCTATTTTAACGCGCCCTGTTTCCCGCCGCTCGCCCAAGCTCGCGGCGCTCGTCACTCGAAATGATCCACTGGATCATTTCGTCCGCCTTCAGCGGATCGATCCTCGCCCAAATGTCTTCGGCGCATTCGGTCTTCCCGCCCGTTTCATCCTTGTGCGCTTGCCAGACCCCCGCGATGGCCGCGACGGCGATGTGTCGTCCGACAGGCTGATTTCCGCATCGAACGCCGCCCGCTCCACCTCCGATTGCCGGGCAAAGGGATCATCGGCAATGGTCAGCGCCGCGCTCTGCAGGCGTTTCAATTCATCGCGCAGCCGCGCCGCGGTCTCGAATTCCAGGTCGGCCGCCGCCGCCCGCATCTGCTTTTCCAGGCCCGCGATGATCGCCTTGATATTATGGCCGACAAATTCGCGCCCACCTTCCGCCGCTTCCAGCAATCCCGCATCCACCGTGACATGGTCGCGCTCATAAATGCTGCCCATGATGTCGGCGATGTTGTGCCTTATGCTGGCGGGCGTGATGCCATGCGCCTTGTTGAACGCCTCCTGCTTGGTGCGGCGGCGGCCGGTCTCCGCCATCGCCCGCTCCATCGAGCCGGTGATCCGGTCGGCGTACAGCACCACCTTGCCGTCCACATTGCGCGCCGCGCGCCCGATGGTCTGGATCAGGCTGGTCTCGCTGCGCAGGAAGCCTTCCTTGTCGGCGTCCAATATCGCCACCAGCGCGCATTCGGGAATGTCCAAGCCCTCGCGCAACAGGTTGATCCCGATCAGCACGTCAAACGCACCCAGCCGCAGGTCACGGATGATCTCGATCCGCTCCAGCGTCTCCACATCGCTGTGCATATAGCGCACGCGAATTCCCTGCTCATGCATATATTCGGTGAGGTCCTCCGCCATCTTCTTGGTCAGGGTGGTGACCAGGGTGCGATAGCCTTTCCCCGCCACCAGCCGGCATTCGGCGATCAGGTCATCCACCTGCGTTTCCACCGGCCGTATCTCCACCGGCGGATCGATCAGCCCGGTGGGCCGGATCACCTGTTCGGCGAAAATGCCGCCGGTGCGCTCCATCTCCCAGGGGCCGGGCGTCGCCGAGACAAACAGCGATTGCGGCCGCATCGCATCCCACTCCTCGAATTTGAGCGGCCTGTTGTCGATGCAACTGGGCAGCCGGAAGCCATATTCGGCCAGGGTGAACTTCCGGCGGTAATCGCCTTTGTACATCGCCCCGATCTGCGGCACCGTGACATGGCTTTCATCGGCGAACACCAGCGCATTGTCGGGCAGGTATTCGAACAAGGTGGGCGGCGGCTCGCCCGGCTGGCGCCCGGTCAGCCAGCGCGAATAATTCTCGATTCCGGCGCAGCTTCCCGTCGCCTCGATCATCTCCAGGTCGAAGGTGGTGCGCTGTTCCAGCCGCTGCGCCTCCAGCAATTTGCCATTGGCGCGGAAATCCGCCAGCCGCACGATCAGCTCCTGCTTTATGCCCTTCATCGCCTGCTGCAGCGTGGGGCGCGGCGTGACGTAATGCGAATTGGCATAGACCTTGATGCTGTCCAGCGCCCCCGCCTTGTGCCCGGTCAAAGGATCGAACTCGGTGATCGAATCCACCACATCGCCGAACAGTTCCACCCGCCAGGCCCGGTCTTCATAATGCGCCGGGAAAATGTCGATCGTGTCGCCCCGCACCCTAAACGCGCCGCGCGCGAAATTGTCGTCATTGCGCCGGTATTGCAGCGCCACCAGCGCCCCGATGGCGGCCTGGCGGTCGATCTTGTCGCCCTTGGAAATCGACACCGCGGTGCCGGAATAGGTCTCCACCGACCCGATGCCATAGATGCACGACACCGACGCCACGATGATCACATCGTCGCGCTCCAAAATCGCCCGCGTCGCCGAATGGCGCATGCGGTCGATCTCCTCGTTGATCGAGGAATCCTTTTCGATATAGGTGTCGGTGCGCGGGATATAGGCTTCCGGCTGGTAGTAATCGTAATAGCTGACGAAATACTCGACCGCATTCTCCGGGAAGAACTGCTTGAACTCGCTGTAAAGCTGGGCCGCCAATGTCTTGTTGGGTGCCAGGATCAAGGCGGGCCGCTGGGTGCGCTCGATCACCTGCGCCATGGTGAAGGTCTTGCCCGAACCGGTGACGCCCAAAAGCACCTGGTCGCGCTCCAGCCCGTCCACGCCTTTCACAAGCTCGGCGATGGCGGTGGGTTGGTCGCCCGCCGGCTCATACTGCGAAACCAGCTTGAATTTCTTGCCACCTTCGGATTTCTCCGGCCGCGCCGGGCGATGGGGAATAAAACCGGTCAGCTCCGCCCCGGTGATCGCCGAAAGCGGCGTCGCCACATAAGCAGGGTCTATGCCGGATTCAGCCGCGATTGCAGGGGCGGAATCGACCACCGCCTTGAACTTCGCCGTATTGGCAGAACGGGACTTGCCGCCGCGCCGGGGAACCATGCCGTTGTTGTGGGCCATCGGAGAATATAAATAGGATTGCGGCCCCCGCGATCCAATGCGCGAATGGCAAAGGATGCTAGCGTACGGGGCGCGGGCCGGCAAGAACAATACCAGAACACCAATGACAACCCAGGAATTGCTTCAACAGGCCTTGCCGCTGCATCAGGCCGGCCGCCTCGAAGAAGCCAAGCTGATCTACGACCAGGTGCTGGGCCTCGAACCGGCCAATTGGGCCGCCCTGCATTTGATGGGCCTGCTGCGCCTGCAGCAGTCGCGGGTGCATGAGGCGCTGGTCTTGATGGAGGCGGCGCTGAAGGCGAAGCCCGGCGCCCCCGAAACCCTGTCCAATTACGCCATGGCCTTGTCGGAATTGGGCCGCAACGCCGAAGCGCTGGCGGCGCTGGAAGGCGCGCTCCGGGCGCAGCCGAACAATGACCGCACCCTGACCAATCGCGGCGCGATCAAGGCCAAGCTGGGCCAGCCGGAAGCGGCGCTGGAGGATTTCGACCGCGCCGTGGCGCTGAATGGCCGCAATGTCGATGCCCTCAACAATCGCGGCCTGATGCAGCAGGGCCTTAAGCGGTACGAGCAGGCGCTGGCGAGTTTCGATTCCCTGCTGGCGCTGGTGCCGGATTATTTCGAGGGCCGCAACAATCGCGGCCTGGTGCTGCGCGAGCTTGGCCGCGATGAAGAAGCCTTGGCCGAATTCGACCGGGTGATTGCCCAGGTGCCCAGCCATGTCGGGGCGCATGTCAACCGCGCCAACATCCTGTGGCGGCAGGAACGCCTGGACGAAGCGCTGGACGCTTACGGCAAGGCGCTGGCGATCAATCCCGATTTGCCCGAGGCGCTGGAAAGCCGCGCCAGCCTGTTATGGACGCGCAAGCAGGCGCTGGCCCCCGCCATCGCCGATCTGGAGCGGGCGCTGGCGGTATCGCCCGAGCTGCCCTATGTGCAGGGCATGCTCCTGCACCTGAAAATGCATGCCGGCGATTGGCGTGACTATCGCCGCGACAAGGCGCGGCTGGACGGCGCGGTCAGGGCGGGCAAGCCCGCCGCCATGCCCTTTGTCTATCAGGGCCTGTCGGATTCGCTGTCCGATCTGGAAAGCTGCGCCGTCACCTATGCCAGCCGCGAATATCCGCTGGCCGGGCGCATGATGATGATGAGTCCCCGGCGGCCCGGCCCCATTCGTATCGGCTATCTCTGCGGCGAATTCCGCGCCCAGGCCACCATGTACCTGGCGGCGGGGCTGTTCGAGAGCCATGACCGTTCGCGCTTCGAAGTGCTGGCGTTCGACGCCGGCCGCGACGATGCCTCGCCGATGCGAAAGCGCGTCGTCGCCGCCTTCGACAAATTCATTTCCATCACGTCCTTGTCCGACCGCGACGCGGCCGCCCGCATCGCCGCCGAGGAAGTGGACATACTGGTCAATCTCAACGGCTATTTCGGCAAGATGCGTCCGGGCGTTTTCGCGCTCAGGCCCGCGCCCATCCAGGTCAACTATCTGGGCTTTCCCGGCACAATGGGCGCGGATTATATGGATTACATCCTGGCCGACGCCGTGCTGATCGGCGAAGACGAACACCGCTATTACCGCGAGCGGGTGGTCACCCTGCCGGGCAGCTATCAGATCAACGACAGCAAGCGCGCCCAGGTTGGCATCACCAGCCGCGCCGAACATGGTCTGCCGCAGGATAAATTTGTCCTTTGTCATTTCAATTATGGCTACAAGGTTACCCCGGATCTCTTCGCCTGCTGGATGCGTATTCTTCAGGCGGTGGATGGCAGCGTGCTGTGGTTGCTGGCGGGCGATCCTCTGTTCGCGGAAAATCTCAGGCGCGAAGCCGCGGAGGCCGGGGTGGATGCGTCCCGGCTTATCTTCGCGCCGCCGATGAAGCTGGAAGCGCATTTGGCGCGGCTGCCGCTGGGCGACCTGTTCCTGGATGCGATTGTCTCGGGCGCCCACACCACGGCCAGCGACGCCTTGTGGGCGGGTTTGCCGCTCCTCGCCCATCGCGGCAATTCATTTTCCGGGCGGGTGGCCGCAAGCCTCTTGAACGCGGCGGGGCTGCCCGAACTGGTGACCGAAACGCTGGAGGATTACGAAGCCCTGGCGGTGAAGTTGGCGGGCGATGCCCCGCTGCTCAAGCGCTATCGCCATCGCCTGGCGGAGACGCGCGCCACCGCGCCCTTGTTCGACACGGTCCGCACCACCCGTCACATCGAGGCGGCATACGAGAAGATGCAGGCGTTAAAGCAGAACGGCGAAGCTCCTGAGAGCTTCGCCATTGCGCCACTATAAATAAAATGAACCTACTTCGCGCCGCCGATTGCCGCAGCTGCGTCGGTGGCATCCTTGGCCGCGGCCGCTGTATCGCTGGAGGCGAGGCCGGCCTTCAAGGTCGCGACTGCCGCCGTCAGCTTGGCCTTCTGGGCATCGCTGCCATCGGGGATCGCGCCATTGCCCTGGCTGCCGCAGGGATTGCCGGGCGTGGCGTCAAAGCCGCTGCCCTTGGGCCCGACCAGGCAGTTCAGCGCATGTTGCAAATGCATGTGGATGCCATCAATGGCGGGCGCCTTTGCGGCCAGACCGGCATGGGTCTGTGCGGTGGCGATCTCCTGGGCGGCATCGGCGAAGGCGGCGGTGGGGAGCAGCAGCGCCGCTACGCTGGTGGCAATCAAGAACTTTTTCATCTGGCAGTTTCCTCTGAAAGAATCGGGGTGCCGTGGTAACCCACGGCACCCCATCCTAGCCTGTTGTGGGCCGTCAGACTACCAGACGCTGGCCAGATTCTTGCGCAGCATCTCGGCTTCCGGGCCTTTTGTGGCGGTTGCGTTGGCGTCCTTGTCCGGCTTGATCACCGAGCCGTTGAAGCTGATTCCCGCATAAGCACCTGAACCCGAGGTCCAGACCACCATGTCGCCGCCATGGGCGGTGGTGGCGCCTTCAGCTCCCGAGGACAGGTTGACTACGGTCAGACCGGCGCCTGCGCCGAGCTTGAAATTGCCATGCTCGATGCCGGCCAGGGCCCTGTCGCTATTGATGATAAAGACCAGTTCCGCCTGCTCCAGGCCGGCCTGGAGGCCGAAAGAGGCCGATCCCATGTCGTAAAAGCTTGGCGCGCTCCAGCCTTTGCCTTCCCGGCGCAGCAGCACCCCTTCGCCGCCTTCGGCGCCGAAGATGAAGCCGCCCTTGACCAGCTTGGGCACGATGTAAATGGCGCGGGCATCCTGGAGCATGGTCTTGGCCGTGCCGAAGGCCGGGTCATGCTTGAGGTTGTTCACGGTCTTGTTGGCATCGCTCAGCAAATGGCCCTCGTCCGAGGCCTGGGCGGCGGGGGCGGCAAAAGTCAGGGCCGTCAGCACGGTGGCTGCGGCAAGCTTGGAAATAAGATTTTTCATGTGGGCATCCTTCAAAATTGCAACTGCCCGGGAAACGCCCCATTGGGGAAAAAGTTCCATTATGACAAGTGCCGGCCTAGCGGGCTTCGATAATCAGGGGCTTGCTGAGGCCAGCGCCCTCTTCCCGGCGCTCGGCGAAACCGCCGGCAAAATCCTGGAAAATGATGCTGAGTTCTTCGGCGTCTATCATCACGGGCGCGCCGGGTGGGAAACGAAAACGCCAGAAGCTCACAATATGCGAGATCGCGCCCATCTTCTCGCCGAGATCCAGGAACATGTAAGGCGCCGAGAGCAGGAAGTCGCGAAAAGTCTTGGGTGCCTGATTGGCGACCAGGTCCTGGAACGACGAATCATAGACTTCCAGCACCTTGTTCACGGCCTTGCCGGCATCGCGCACCAGTTCGATGATGTTGCGCCGGGCGCCGGTCAGGAAAACCTGCTGGGAGGGCGTGATCGCGCCATGCGGGCGGATTTCTTTAATCTCGCGCAGCACCTTCATCACATCGGGCCAGAACTGGTTCATCGACCATTTGTAATAAAGAAAGCCGCGCCAGCTGAACACGCCTTCGCGGAAGTCGCTGCCGCTGAGGCCCAGCGTCATGCGCAGCGGCTCCAGCTTCTCGTCCACATGGGTGGAAAGCAGCGCCGTCACCATGCGGCTGGTCGAGCCTTCATTTTTGCCGTCGCCGCCGCTGGCCAGCTGGATCAGCTTGGAGATTTCGCCCGCCGTGTAGTCGTGCATGCGCTGCTGGTCGCCGGCTGAAATCTCGAAATAGCAGGGCGCCACATCGATGTCGTGGTTGCGCAGATGCTCGCGCATCAGGAAGGGATCGAGCGAGGGCAGGGCATTCATCAGCCTGAGGGCGATGAGATCGCGCTCCAGATTTTCGCTGTTGTAGGCGCCGGCCTCGCTCAGGGCTTCGACAAAGCCCCGCTGCTCGATCATGATCGAGCGCCCGCCCGCCCGCAGGTCGTCGAGATCGAAGGGGATGATGATCTTGGTCGCCACCGGGCGCGGCGAATGGAACAGATAGGTTTCATCCGAGCGCGTCCGCTGCTTGAGCAGGAAGGCGGTGTTGACCGCCGGCGAACGGAACATCGGCCGGGCGGCATAATCCGGATCGTCCCGGTTGATCCGGGCGATATTGCCGAGATTGAGTACGCGGCTGGTCGAGGCGCCGCCCAGGGCGTGCAGGAATCGAACGGCGCGATCCGTGGACAAGCATTTCCCCAATGGCAATAAGCCCCATTCTGGCCATTTATCGTGAAAATTGCCTTACCGGCGCGGGGCCTTTACCCTCCCGTCCATGGAAATTGACGGCTCACGGGACAACAGCGAGCGGCTTGTTGTCCTGCTGTCCTATGGCCTTATGTTGATCGGGCCGCCCGCCGGGGGGCTTACCGCCCTGATCGGCGCGCTGATTGCCCATGTCCGGCTGGACGGTGCCCGGGGCAGCGTTCATGAAAGCCACTACCGCAACCAGATTCGCGTTTTCTGGACCATGTTGATTTATGCCCTGGTTGTGCTGTCGGCGCTGTCCTTCGCGATGGGCCTGTCCGCCTTCTCCTTGCTGTGGCCGTTTGGTTGGGTCTGGCCGTTGCATCTGGTTTTGCTGGGTTCGGTCTGGATGTTGATTCTGGCGCCCTTGGGATTTTTGTCGCTGGCGATGGTGATTTGGTATTATTGGCGGCTGCTGCGCGGTTTTGTGCGGGAACTGGACGACAAGCCCTATTGATATGGCGCTCCATTTCGATCTTTCACTGGAACCGCATTATGGAATCGCCGAGCGCCTGACGTCCCGCATCGAAAGGCTGCTCGCCCCCAACCCCGGACCTTTTACCTTTCGCGGCACCGGCGTTTATATCGTCGGCGCGGGGGAAAGGAGCGTCGGCGAGAGCCGGAGCGACCAAAATGAAGTCGCGGTGATCGATCCGGGTCCTGACCTGCCCGAGCATAACGCGGCGTTGCAGGCTGCTCTTGCCGGCCGCAAGGTCAGCCATATCCTCATCACCCATAATCATAACGATCATTCCCCGGCTGCCAGGCCGCTCCAGGAATGGAGCGGCGCGAAGATCTATGGCTATGGCCCCCTGGCGGACAAGAGCGATGAGGGATCGAGCGGCGAGGAAAGTTACGATCACCAGTTCAGGCCCGACATTCTGGTGAGCGATGGAACGGTGATCGCGGGCGAGGACTTTACCATCGAATGCGTTTTCACCCCCGGTCATACCTCCAATCACATGTGCTATGCGTTGGCGGAAGAGAAGGCGCTCTTCACCGGCGATCATGTGATGGGCTGGTCCACCAGCGTGATCGCGCCACCCGATGGCAATATGGGCGACTATATGCGCAGCCTGCAGAAACTGATGGCGCGCGGCGACGCTGTTCTCTATCCCACCCACGGATCGCCGGTTGCCGAACCGGGTCGGCTGTTGCGCGCCTATCTCACCCACCGGCGCATGCGCGAGACGCAGATCGCAAATTGCCTGGCGCGGGGTGACGGCATGATCAGCGCCATCGTGGCGCGGCTTTATGCCGATCTCAAACCCGCGCTGCTTCCCGCCGCCGCGCTGACCGTGCGGGCCCATCTGGAGCATATGATCGAAGAAGACCGCGTGGCGCGACAGGGCGAAATTTATCGGATTGCTAAAGCGCCTTGAGGAAAGCTTCCAGCCGCGCGATGTTGCTGCCGAAATCGCGCGTCCCTGTTTCGCTTTGGGAGCGGGCATCGAGCCGGGCGCCCTCCGGCCCCGCCTCGCGCACCCGGATGACGATGTCGGCCGTCTGGCCGAACCAGAAGGATTGGCCGGTGGCTTCGATGCGGCCGTCCTTCTCGCTGTAATCCACGATAGGCCAGCCCATTTTCTTGACGGTTTCGAAGGCGTGCCAGAACAGCTTGGGTTTGGTGGTCAGCAGCCTGCCGCGGGGCTGGGTCAGGGATTCCCGGTAAAAAGTATGGAGCATGTAATTGGCGGTGTTGGTTTCACCGCGAAATGTGATCTGTTCGCTTCCATCATAGATTGGCGAATTCATGCCGGGCCGGCGCAGTTTGGCCAGCGCCGCGAATTGCGGCGGGTCTTCCGGATCGGTGGTGGCGTCGTGGATGGCCGGCGAAGTCAGGCCCCGCCATTCGGTATGCAGCGGCGGTGACAGCAGGAACAGGCTGCCCACCAGCGCCGTCAGGCCCATGCGCTTTCCAGCGCCGTGATTGTGTTTCAGGGCGCTGAACAACCAGGCCAGGGCCGTCACCAGCGCCAGCAGGCCCAACGCCGTGGCCGCGATCATGATGGTGAAGCCGCTGGGGAACGGCATCAGGGAAGCCCGTACCCCGCCCACCGCGGCCAGGGCGGTAAGGCATGCCAGCGCCAGCAGGAACAGCGCCAACCGGGCGGTGAAAAGCTGAGATCGCATGGCAGGGACCAATGGACAGACTAGGAGGTGAATTTAAAATCCACAAAGCGTCGGCGCAATTCCGTTTTCAGGATTTTGCCCGTGGCGGTATGCGGTATATCGTCAACAAAGACCACCGCATCGGGCAGCCACCATTTGGCGATGCGCCCTCTCAGATGCGCCAGCAGGGCTTCCACATTGGGTGCCGTGCCAGGCCGCGGCACCACGATCAACAGCGGCCGCTCATTCCATTTGGGATGGGGAATGCCGATCACCGCGGCCTCCGCGACGTCGGGATGCCCGACCGCCAGATTTTCGATCTCGATGGTGGAAATCCATTCCCCGCCGGATTTGATCACATCCTTGGAACGATCGGTGATCTGCATGTAGCCGTATTCATCCAGGGTGGCCACGTCTCCCGTGTCGAACCAGCCGTCCTTGCCGAAGGCCTCGCGTCCCGCCCCCTTGAAATAGGCCCGCGCGATATTGGGGCCTTTGACCTTCAGGCGGCCGAAGGCCTTGCCGTCGCGGGGGCGGGCGTGGCCCTTGTCATCGGTGATCTTCATTTCGATGCCGAAATGCGGGTAACCCTGTTTGGCTTTGATGTCGAGCTGGCGCGCGCGCGGCAGAACATCGAGCGGCGGCTTGATCGCGCTCATGGTGCCGATGGGGCTCATTTCGGTCATGCCCCAGGCATGAATGACCTCCACGCCAAACTTGTCCTCGAATTGCTCGACCAGGGCGCGCGGCGCCGCCGCGCCGCCGATGCAGACGCGCTTCAGGTGCGAGAGCTTCAGTCTGTTGTCTTCCAGATATTGCAGCAGGTTCATCCACACGGTCGGCACTGCTGCGGTGATGGTGACGCGCTCTTCTTCCAGCAACTGATAGATGGAGGCGCCGTCCAGCCGCGGCCCCGGCATCACCAGGCTGGCGCCCGACAGGGCGGTGAGAAAAGGAATGGCCCAGCCATTGGCATGGAACATCGGCACCACCGGCAGCATCCGGTCCATCGGCCCCATATGCAGTCCCGGACTCTGCCCCGCCAGCAGCGCGGTCAGAATATTGCTGCGATGGGAATAGAGCACGCCCTTGGGATCTCCGGTGGTGCCGGAGGTATAGCAAAGCCCGCAGGCGGAATTCTCATCCAGCGCCGGCCAGTCGAAATCGCCCTTATTGCCTGAAGATGGGCCCGCAATCAGCTTTTCATAGACCAGCGGTTTTTTTCTAAGTTTGATGGGCGCGATCTCGTCACCCAGGGCGACGAAAAATTCGACATGACGAAGCTTGGGCGCGATCGCCTCGACGATCGGAGCGAAACAATTGTCATAAAACAGCGCGCGGGCGCCGCCGTGATTGGTGATCCAGGCGATCTGGTCGGCGAACAAACGCGGGTTCAATGTGTGATACACCGCCCCCATCCCGGCGATGCCGTACCAGCATTCCACATGGCGATAGGTGTTCCAGGCCAGGGTCGCCACCCGGTCGCCCGGGCGGATACCGCGCTTTGTCAGCGCGCGGGACAGTTTGCGGGCGCGGGCGCGAATCTCGGCATAGCCGGTGCGATGCATATCGCCTTCGACCGTGCGGCTGACAATGCTGGCGCCTTGATGGTAGAGCGCCGCATGGTCAATCAGCCGATGCACCAGCATCGGCCAGTCCTGCATCAAACCTCGCATGCCCGGTTCCTGAAAATGGCCGGGCTCCGATAGCATAAATTCTGGCGCGGCGGGGGCAAAAGGATCAAAGTCCCGGCCTTACCAAAGGTCATTCGCCATGCCGCTTTCCAATGCCCAGAACCGGGATATGCAGGCGCTGCTGCATCCTTTTGCCAACCTCAAGCTCTTGGACCAGACCGGGCCGCTGATCATCGAACGGGGCCAGGGCGTCTTTGTCTATGACGGGGCCGGCAAGGATTATATCGAGGCGATGTCGGGCCTGTGGTCCACCGCGCTGGGCTGGGGTGAGAATGAGCTGGCCGATGTCGCGGCCGACCAGATGCGCAAGCTTTCCTATGGCCATCTTTTCGCGGGCAAAAGCCATGAGCCCGGAATCATGCTGGCCGAAAAGCTCAAGGAACTGTCGCCTTTTCCGGTGGGAAAGGTGTTTTTCGGCTGTTCGGGCTCGGAAGCCAACGACACCCAGATCAAGTTCGCCTGGTATGCGGCCAACGCCCGCGGCACGCCGCGAAAAAAGAAAATCATCGCGCGGCAGAAAGCCTATCACGGCGTCACTGTGGCGGCAGGATCGCTGACCGGCCTGCCCAACAACCATAAAGGCTTCGATCTGCCGATGGATTTCGCCCGCCATGCCGAATGCCCGCATTATTATCGCGGTGCGGAACAGGGCGAGAGCGAGTTGCAATTTTCCGCCCGCCTGGCGGCAAGCCTGGACGATCTGATTCAGCGCGAAGACCCCGAGACCGTGGCCGCCATGATCATCGAGCCGGTGATGGGCGCCGGCGGCGCCATCCTGCCGCCGGAAGGCTATTTTGACGCCATCACCAAAGTCCTCGGCAATTACGCCATCCCGCTGATTGACGATGAGGTGATTACCGGCTTCGGGCGCACCGGCGAATGGTTCGGCTGCGGCAAATATGGTTTCGAACCCGATAGCATGTCCCTCGCCAAGGCGCTGTCATCCGCCTATCTGCCGATTTCGGCGGTGCTGCTTTCGCCGGAACTGACCGAGATCATTGACGCGGAGTCGCGCAAGATCGGCGTATTGGCGCACGGTCTCACTTATGGCGGCCATCCGGTGGCCGCGGCGGTGGCGCTCAAGACCATCGAGATCTACATGAAGCGCGACGTGGTCGGGCATGTGCGCCATGTCGAGCCGGTTTTCCTCAGGCGGCTGGCGGCGCTGGAAGATCATCCGCTGGTCGGCGAAGCCAAAGGCGTCGGCCTGATCGCCGGCATAGAACTGGTCGCGGACAAGCCCAGCAAAAACCCTTTTGATCCCTCCAAAGGCGTGGCGCAGAAACTGGCCGGCTTTGCAGAGGAAGAAGGGTTGATTGTGCGTCCCCTGCCAGGCGAGCGTTTCGCTCTCTGCCCGCCGCTGGTGATCAGCGAAGCAGAGATTGGCGAATTGTTCGACCGGCTGGATCGGTCCCTTGCCAAGACTCTCGCCTGGACAAAAAGCGAAAAGCTCATCCCGTCCTGAGAATCTGCTCGCGCATGGGATGCGAATCGGACGGGCGCGCATAAATCAGCGTCTCTCCGCTCCACACTTCCAGCCTTTTGGCGCTGGGCAGCTTCATGGCGTGTGCCAGCACCTTGGCGCGATTGTCATCGGCGCAGTCGGCGGCGAATTTGTAGGTGAGGGCGCCTTCGGTATCGAGATAGCAGATTTCATAGCCTGGCATGCCGGCCTCCAATTTTGCTTTGTCCTATCCCGCCTGTTTGCTGTTTGCGCGACGGGAAGGCGAATGTCGAGTGACAATCGCGTTCACATACATCACGAATTTTCTCAATCTGTCTTTTCGCATTGCGGGATCGCTCTCGGGTCTGACGCGTTCCCGGGCAACAGCCGTCATTTTCCCGGAGGTTCCCCCATGTCTTCCCCCTTCAAGCTTGCCCCGCTGCCCTGGAACGAAAAAGCCCTGGAGCCGGTCATTTCGGCGAGAACCATCTCGTTCCACTATCACGAGCATCACCAGAGCTATGTGGACACGCTCAACAGGCTTGCCGGAAAAACGCGATTTGCCGGCCTGAAGCTGGAAGAGATCATGCGGGCAACGGCGGATGCGTCAGACGAAGAGGAGAAGAAGATTTTTAACAATGCCGCCCAGGTTTGGAATCACGATTTTTACTGGCGCAGCCTGACGCCCGGCAAGACCGAGCCCGGCGCAAAACTGGCCAGCGCCATCGCGCGGGATTTTGGCGAGGTATCAAGCCTGATTGCCGAACTGGCCGAGGCGGGCAGAAACCAGTTCGGTTCCGGTTGGGCCTGGCTGGTATCAAAAGACGGCAAACTGAAAATAGAAAAGACCGCCAATGCGCAAACGCCCATGGCGAGGGGCGTCAATTGCCTTCTCGCGGTGGATGTCTGGGAACATGCCTACTATCTGGACTACCAGAATGAACGGCCGGAATATCTGAAAAATGTGCTGGGCAAGATCCTGAACTGGGATTATGCGAGCGAGAATCTGGCCAGGGAAGATCACGCGGTGCGTGCCGCCGCGGAATAGGCTGGCGCGATTTCGGATCCGGTTTCAGGCGCGCCGGAACAGGAAGGCGATCAGCCGCTTCAGCCAGTTGCGCGGCGAGCGCGACGGCTCAAAATGTGTGGGGCTGTTGGAAACCAGATGCCCTAGCATGGCAAACGCTCCTATGGGCCGTATACGGACCGATATCAGCTTGCGCCGCATAGGTTAATGGCGGATTAAGACTTGCCGTCATTGAGGGCGCGGCACGCCGAACGGACCGCCGCCCGGGGACTGCGGCGCGTTCATCGCGCGGCAGGCGCCGAAGCCTTCACCCCAGCCGGCATGATAGGCAGCATTGCCGCCATACGCGGCTTCGTCCCTTGTCAGGCTGTTGTCGCGCCGGTCGGCGCCCTCAAGGCTGGCGGAGGCGCAGCCATCGGAATAGCCCGCCTTGAAGTCGGGTGAATTTCGCTGCGCCCTGTCACCGGCGCAGCCCACCAGCAGCAAAGAACTCAGCAGGATCATGGCGCGCATGGCTCATCCGGATGTGTGACAGTTTGATTTTACCCCGGATTAAGCCGAAACGGGGCAAAATACTCCGGTTCGGAGGTTATTTTTGCGCCGATGGAAAATCTTTCAAACGCACGCATCATGCTGCTGGCGCGCAAGGCATCGTCCACCAAGGTCTTGCGGGCGGTATTCAACTTCGCCGGCCTCAACAAGGTTGTCATTGTGGATGAACCGCGCCTCGCCGTCGAATTGCTCTGTACCGAGCGGTTTGACGCCCTCTTCATGGAAGGGGCGCAGGACTATGACGGCATGCCCTTCGCGCTGGCGGCACGGCGTCTTCCGGCCTTGCGCAACCCGATGATCGCGATGTTCGCGGTGTTTCCCGAAGCGCGCAAACGCGACGTCGAGGCGGCTCGCGATCTGGGCGTGCATGACGTGATCTGCCGCCCCGTCAGCCCCAAAACGGTGTTGACCAAGCTGCGTGGCGTGCTCGCCGCGCCGCGGCCATTCATTGCCGCGCCGGGCTTTTTCGGTCCCGATCGCCGTTCCAAAGGCCGGACTGCCGAAGCCATAGCCCGAGAGCGGCGCACCCGCAGCGCCAAAAAGACCAAAATATCGCTCCCGCCGGGTTGAGCTACGGCCGCGAGCAATCGCGGCGCTGCAATTGCGGGCCGCCCAACGTCACAATGCGTAAGCCGCGCGCGCCCTGATGCTGGCGTCGATCTCGTTCTTGACGTCGGCCAGGCTGCGCTCTTTATAATTTGCCTGGCGGCGCCCGGAAGCCATTGCTCCAATTGGGCCGAGGCCGTCGGCGCGCGCGAGACCGGAGTCACCCCAGGATTTCAGCATGGCGGGAAGGGATATGACGGCGGCGGGGCGTCCCAGGCCAGTGTCTGGCTCGTGTGGCATCAGCAGCGACACGAGTCCAATCCAGAATATGGCCCGGAATATCATAAGCGCGCCTTTTGTTGCCGTGACGCGGCCAGCATGCGCGACGGCGTTTTCCACCGCCTGAAAACTTTCGCTAAATTTGAAGCGAACTGGCGCGACATCGCGGATTCCTCGCCGCGAGGACAACGCGGCTTTATCCCGAACGATCCGCTTTCATTCAAATCTGTCGATGGATTGATTCAATATCGCCTAAAATTGTCCGGAGGTGAGCAGGGCTTCCGCGGATATTGGCCGGCCGGATCCGGAGTATGGCCCCCGAACTAAGCTGCCGGCAATGTGATGACGGCCGTCAGGCCTTCGCCAGAAACGCTTCCTATCTCAAACTGGCCGCCATGCAGTTCCGCGAAAGCCTTGACCAGCGTAAGGCCCAGACCGGCGCCCTTGGCATGGTCGGCAACCTTGCCGGCATGCTCAAAGGGTTGCAGAATTCGCGTCAGGTCTGCCGCCGCCACACCGGGACCATTGTCGGCGACGCGCAGGCGCGTCTGGCCATTCTCGACCGCCGCAGAAAGATCGACCCGGCCGCCTTTCTGGGTAAAGGTCACGGCATTGTCGACCAGGGCGTTCAGCATGCCGCCCAGCACATTTTCGTCCGCCAGCGCCATCAGTCCGGCCGGGCAGGCATCGGCATTGATGGTGATATCCTTGGCCTTCGCCTTTGCGAGGTAATTTTCGCGCGCCAGCCACATCAGTCCGCCCGTATCCAGCGGCGCTTTCTGCAGATCGTAACGCCCCGCCGAGATCTTGGTGAGGTCCATGATCTGGTTCAGCATCTTGAACAAATTGCAGCCGCCCTGATGGATCAACGCGGCATATTCGCGAATCTGTTCCGGACCCATATTGTCGGCCAACGTTCCCATCAGGTCGGAAAAACCCAGGATCGCGTTCAGCGGCGTCTTGAGTTCGTGGCTCATGGTGCGCAAAAGCATGGTCTTGGCGTTGTCGGCCTGAGCCTGGGCGATATCCAGCCGTTTTGTGAGGTCGACGAGATAGCCGCTCTGGCGGGCGGCCTCGTGGCGGGTGTGTTCCAGCGTCTTCTGGGTCTGGGCGAGGGCGTCCTCGGCGCGCGTTTTTTCCGTGATATCGGTGAACACCACGGCGCGACCGCCATCGGGCGTGGCGCTGTCGTGCACCAGATAGCATTTGCCGTCTGCGGTCTGCAGCGTATCCACCGAACTTGGCTGGCGATGGCCGCGCAGCCGGCGCTCCATCCATTTCTCCGGCGGCACGTCGATCGTCAGCCGGCCGGCATGGACGATTTCGTGAATAATGTTTTCAAAGGGTTTGCCGCGCAGGGCCGCCAGCGGCTTGCCCGCCAGCTGGACGTAGATATCGTTGCCGGTGACGAAATTGTCCTTTGCGTCATAGAAGGCGAAAGCGTCGGCGGAAAGCCGGATGGCTTGTTCAAGCCGGCCGAACTGATGCCGTTCCCTGGTGACGTCGTTCCACAACAGGATGGCGCCGCCATGCCCGTCCCGCCTTGCCTTGATTTCAAGAATGCGGCCATCGGCAAGCGCGACGTCCATCGGCGCCCAGGCGCGCGGCGCCAGTTGGCCCAGGCATAGGGCAATGAAAGCCCCGGCGCCGTCCTTCAGGGAAGTGGGGGCGATTTCGGGCATCGCCAGCCGGAGGATCTCCTCATAGCTGCGTCCGATCAGCTGGTGGTAGGGCGGCAGGGCCCGAAAAAAATAATTCAGATGCGCGTTGGCGAAGGTGAGCCGGCTGGCCGCGTCGAACATGGTGACCGCCACACGCAAGGCGTGCAGCCCGTCCAGCAGTTGGGCGGGGTCGGGCGATTCGCACACATTCTGTGCCTGCACGCTTTTCAAATGTCTGCCTTCGGCTGCCGACTGAGTGGCGTAAAGTTCCGCCAGTGTGCCCGATTGTGGGTTGCGGAATGGTTAGAAGCCGAACAAACCGTCAAGGGCGCGGGTTTCCGTTATACGTCCGCTTGCTCCCCCGGCTTTCACGGCGGGTTCCTCCCCATGATTGTGAATTGACGAACAAAGGCGGCACTTCTTCAAGTTTCGTTAAAGTTTAGGCGGTGAAACTCACGGCCCACGGCTTCTTTGCGCGGAATCGAAAGTTAATGACTGTTAAGACAGACACGGCTTTCATGGAGGTGCGGTCGCTGCGCCGGCGCTTCATTGCCGTGCAGGGGGCCAAAGCCGGCATTGGCGTGGCGCTGGCGCTGGGTTTTTATTTTCTGGCCGGGCCACCCGATCCCGCCGAAGCGGTGGCGATGGCCGGATTGCTGACGCCGGGCGTTCTGGCATTGCTGGCATTGACCCCCCTTTCCCTCAGCATGCTGGAACAGACAGGTCTGATCCTGTTTGCGGGATTGATCGGCTATCTGGCGGAGCTGACCGGCGGCGTGGTTTCGCCGCTGGTGGTGTGGTTTGCGCTGGTCCCCGCCGAAGCGGCGCTGACAGGGGATCGTTCCCAGGTGGTGCGGGCGGGTTTCGCCGCCGGCGTGGCGTTCCTGGTGGTGGCGGGCATGGCCGCGGCGGATGTGCTGCCGCCGTCCCGGCTCACCTTGCCGCTGTGGCAAGTCTATGCCGTGTCGGTGCTGGCGGCGCTGGTGCAGGCGGTGCTGGTGGCGGTGGCAGCGCAGGATCGCCAGCGCGCCTCGGACCTGGCTGCCGCCGAAGGCGCGGCGATGTACCGTTTCCTGGCCGACAATGCGATGGATCTGATCACCCGCCATTCTTCCGATGGACGCATCCGCTTCGCCAGCCCCGCCGCGCTCGCGCTGCTGGGGCAGCCGCCATCCGAAATTGAAGGCCTGGCGCCGGCGGCGCTGGTGCATCCCGACGATCTGGCGGCCATACAGGCGGCCTTCATGGACGCGGGTTATCTGGGCCGCGCAGGATCGGCGGAAGTACGCCTGAAGCATCCGGGCAAGGGTTATGTCTGGGCCGAGATACGCTGCCGGCCCGCATCTCCCAACACCATCGATGGGGCTGCCCCGGGCGATATCGTGGCGGTGACCCGCGATATCTCCGATCGCAAGCGCCAGGAACGCGCCCTGATCGAGGCGCGTGACGCGGCGGAAAGCGCATCGCGCGCCAAGACCGCCTTCCTGGCCAACATGAGTCACGAACTGCGCACGCCGCTGAATGCGATCATCGGTTTTTCCGAAGTGATGACCCAGGAGATTTTCGGGCCGGTGGGGAGCCCGCGCTATCACGAATATGTCCGGCTGATCCATGAATCCGGCGGCCATCTGCTGGAACTGATCAACAGCGTGCTCGACATGTCCAAGATCGAGGCCGGCAAGTTCGATCTCTATGAGGAATTGTTCGATCTGGAAGAGGTGGCGTCCCTGGCGGGGCGTTTTGTTGCCCAGGCGGCGGAACGCGGCGGCGTCACCGTGAAGCTGGCGCTTACCCCCGCGGCGCACAAGGCCTTCGCCGACAAGCGCGCCGTCAAGCAGATGCTGATCAATCTGCTCGCCAATGGCGTGAAATTCACCCCCCGCGGCGGCGATGTGCGTATCGCGGCCCGGGTGGGCAGCGGTGGGCTTGAAATTGCGGTGGCCGACAGCGGCACCGGCATCGCCAAGGAGGATCTGGAAAAGCTCGGCCGTCCCTTCTCGCAGGTCGAAGGTGCCCAGACCCGCACCAAGGAAGGCACCGGCCTGGGCCTGGCGCTGGTCAAATCGCTGGTGGCGATGCATGGCGGCGAGATGATCCTGGCCTCGATGCTGGGCGAGGGCACAACGGTCACGCTGCGCCTGCCCTATGCCGCGGTGAACAGCGATGGAACAAGGCTGAATACCGCGAAAATACTGCCGTTTCGCGCCGCCTGAGACTGCTCTAACATCCTTTCATGACCACAACGCCGCGCCTCAAAGCCGGAATCTTCGTGCGCGCGCTTATAAGGAGAGCGGAAGCCGCCGGCGCCTCGGCTTTCATAGTACGCAAGGGCAATGAGGAGGCGGGTGCGGTCCTGATCAAGCTTTCCAAGCTCGACGGCAATTGCCTGGTGCTGAACCAGGCGCGTGACGGCAAGGGCGAGCTGGTCTGGGCCAGACCGCTGGGCGACTGGGGCGAAGAGCCGCGCGCCCATCTCTGGTTGGAGAAACAGATCAAATTCGATCCCGATCTGTGGATCGTGGAGATCGAAGACCGCGAAGGACGCGCTTTCGTGGACGAGAAAATAGTTTAGGGACCCCGTCCGAACGAGCGCAACGAGGGCGGACATTGAAATTGCCCGAACCAGCGCAGCGAGGGCGGACAATAAGAGGAAATGCAATGACTCCGCAGACACTCAGCATCGTCATTCCCATCCTGATCATCCTGCCGTTGCTTTACTTCCGCCTCAGCCGGATGATGAAGCCGCAGCGGCTGAAACTGCGCAATCTGTGGATTCGCCCCGCCATCATGATTTTCGCGGCGGGCAGTCTCCTGGCGGCATCGCCGCCGCAAGTGCCGGATTTGATCTGGTTTGCGCTGGCGGCGGCGGCCGGGGCTGGCGGCGGCTGGTATTGGGGCAAGCTCACCCAGCTTCATCTTCATCCCGAGGACGGCACCCTGATGTCCAGCGGTTCCCAGGCCGGGATGATCGTTCTGGTGCTGCTGATCGTCTTCCGCCTCGGCATGCGCGCGGGCATTGGCCTGGAGGCGGAAGCGCTGCATGTCAACGCGGCGCTGCTCACCGACGTCTTTATCGTCTTTACCGCGCTGCTCTTCTCGGTGCGCGGGCTGGAGATTTTCCTTCGGGCACAGGCGATGATGAAAACGCCGGCCTGATTGTTTTTAGGCTGCTGCTTGCCTGGCGTTGCCCTCAGCGCGCAGGGCTGCTAACCCGTGCCGCATGAGTTCCATCCCCGCCAGCGAATCTGCAAGCTTGAATACACCCGCCGCGCAAGCACGGCGCCGCCGCACTTTCGCGATCATCTCCCATCCCGACGCGGGCAAGACCACCCTGACGGAGCATCTGCTTCTCTTGGGCGGGGCGATTCATGCCGCCGGCCGGGTCAAGGCGCGGGGCGAGGCCCGGCGCGCCAAATCCGACTGGATGAAGATCGAGCAGGAACGCGGCATCTCGGTCACCTCGGCGGTGATGACCTTCGAATATCAGGATGCGGTGTTCAATCTTCTCGATACGCCGGGCCACGAGGATTTTTCCGAAGATACCTACCGCACCCTCACCGCCGCAGACAGCGCGGTGATGGTGATCGACGCCGCCAAGGGCATCGAGGCGCAAACCCGCAAATTGTTCGAGGTCTGCCGCCTGCGCGACGTTCCCATCATGACCTTCGTCAACAAGATGGACCGCGAGGCCCGCGATCCCTTCGAACTGCTCGACGAATTGTCCGACCAGCTTCAGATCGATACCGCGCCGATGGTCTGGCCCGCCGGCATGGGTCTCAACTTCAAGGGCGTGCAGGACCTGGCCGGGGACAAATTCATTTCCTTCGACGACAGGTCCCTCACACCGGAGCTTCAGCGCAAACTGGCGGATGATGTGATGCTGGCGCGCGCCGGGCTGCCGGTTTTCGATCTCAGCACCTATCGCGAAGGCCATTTGTCGCCGGTCTATTTCGGTTCGGCGCTCAAGAATTTCGGCGTCGCCGAGCTTCTGTCCGCCCTGGCGCGCTATGCTCCGCCGCCCCGGCAGCAGCCCGCGCTGGGCCGCGCCGTTTCGCCCTCGGACGGGGAGGTGACCGGCTTTGTCTTCAAGGTCCAGGCCAATATGGATCCCAACCATCGCGACCGCGTCGCCTTCCTGCGCCTGGCTTCGGGTGAGTTCCGCCGCAACATGAAGCTGAAGCAGTCGGGCACCGGCAAGACCATCGGGGTGCACAATCCGATCCTGTTCTTCGCCAGCGAGCGCGAAACGGTGGACCAGGCCTGGCCGGGCGACATTATCGGCATTCCCAATCACGGCACCTTGCGGGTGGGCGATACCCTGTCGGAATCGGGCAGCGTGGTCTTCACCGGCATTCCCAATTTCGCCCCGGAGATTCTGCGCCGGGTGCGCCTGTCCGACCCCATGAAGCAGAAGCATCTCGCCCGCGCCCTGGAAAGCCTGGCCGAGGAAGGCGTCACGCAAGTGTTCAAGCCCGCCATCGGCGCGCAATGGATCGTGGGCGTGGTGGGGGCGCTGCAGCTTGACGTCCTGAAGTCACGGCTGGTGGCGGAGTACGGCCTGGAAGCCGATCTGGAAGCCTCGCCTTTCGAGGGCGCCCGCTGGCTGGCCGGCACCGAGGCCGAGATCGAGAAATTCTCTGCCGGCAATCGCGGCGGCATGGCCACCGACCGTGACGGCGCGCCGGTGTTCCTGGCCAAGAGCGCCTGGGAGCTGGGTTATGTGGCGGAGAAATTTCCCAACGTGAAGCTCTTGAAAACACGAGAGCGTCACGAGGTACAGGCCTGATCTACTCGGCCAGGCTATTCGGCCGCGTGGGCTTCACGTGTCCAGCGGCGCAGCTGGTGTTTGGCATCCCGCTCCGACATGGCGTCGAAGGCGTTCAGTCGTCCCTGGCTGGCGGCGGCGTCGCCGACCGGACAGGCCAGCAGAACCAGGCTGGAAAAGGCGGCGCGGGTCAGGCCCAGCGTCTTTGCCGCCGCGGCCAGGGCATGGCCGCTTTCATCGCAAAGAACTTCCAGGGCCATGTTTTCCGAAATTCCCAGCGCGCGGGCGATATGCGGGGCCACGGCTTCACCGCTGCGCGCCGCACCCACCAGGGTCCGGTCTTCCGGCTCGCGGGGCAGGATGCGGGCGGCCAGGCCGGGCGCGGCATGCAGCCGCTCCCGAAGGCGCCTTCTTGTATCGTCATCCACTTCGCATGCGGCGCGGGCCAGCAGCGCCTCGCAGGGCGCGCGCATTTCGGCCGGGCAGTCGGCCGGCCAGGCAGCAAGCAGTTCGGCCAATTCCTCGGCCAGCGCGGCGCGCATGGCGGGGCCCTGGTTGGCGAGTTCGAGCAGGTTGGACAGGCGCTGGCTGCCGGACATGAGCAAACCATGCGCCGAATAGGTTTAATGTTTCGTTTTTTATGGTTTTCGTGGGATTGCGGACGCTAATGCCTAACGCTTGGTTAAACGCAGCCTGTCCGAGCGTTATTCAACGACCGCCCGCAGCGGGCAGCATCACTCGATCACGGCCCGTGAGGCCGATCAGCAAAAGCTCCGGTGGAGCTTTTGCCGGCCGAACGCTCGCGCAGTGGCAGTGTCACTCGATGACGGCCCAGGAATCCGGATAAAACCCATTGAAGCTGGACCGCGCCGCCACGGTGTAAGCGCCCATGGCGTCGAACAGGACAAAGTCGTCTGTGGCGATGCTGTCCGGCAGCATTTGTGGGCGGGGCAGGACATCGGCGGAATCGCAGGTCGGTCCATAGGCGCGGAACGGCCGCTTCTCGCCGCTCAGCACCCGGGCACGTCCCTTGGCGTCCAGGGTGATGGCGGTAGGAGGATAATTCTCGTCAAAGCCCGCGAATCTCTGTTCGTCAAAGCTGCCATAGATGCCGTCATTGAGATAAAGCCGGTCGCCGCGGCGCATCAGCACTCGCGTGACCAGAGAAATCCCCTGTCCCACCAGGGCGCGGCCCGGCTCGCACATCACAGGCAGGCCGGGACGGTTCAGGGTAAGAAGCGCTTCCTTGATCATGTCGAAATACCAGTGATAGGGCGGCGCCTCCTGGCCCGCATAGCTGGTGGGAAATCCGCCGCCGACATCCAGCGCCACGATTTCCACGCCCGCCATGGTGATGGTGCGCTGCGCGATCTCGATCGCCTGGGCATAGGAAAAGGGCGAAAGACATTGCGAGCCGACATGGAAAGTCAGGCAGGGCGCGGCGCCGGACGCCTTGACCTTGTTGAGCAGTTTGGCCGCATCCTCGGGTCGGCAGCCATATTTGCTGGACATCTCCAGCAGGGCGCCGCCCAGTTGCGCCACCAGCCGCACAAAGACGCGCAATTTTTTGGGACTGCCGGTTTCGGCCAGGAGCTTGTCCAGCTCGCTTTCGCTGTCCACCACATAATCCGTGACGTCATATTGCTCGAAGGCCGCCTTGGCATGGCCGGCCAGGCGTACCGGCGCCATGAAATGGCAGATGGCGCCGGGGAAAATATTCTTGACGATCTCGATCTCGCCCAGCGAGGCGGTGTCGAAATGGCGGATGCCCGCCGCCCAAAGATTTTCAATGGCCACGGGATGGGGATTGGCCTTGACCGCGTAAAGCACGTCACCCGGAAATCCGGTCAGGAAAGTCCTGGCCGCGTCGGCGAATTTGCCGGGATGGATCAGATAAAGCGGCTCGCCCGGCTTCAGGCTCTCGATCGCTTTCAGGGGCGAGGCGAAGCGCGGCATGCTCTGGATGCGGACGGGCGCGTTCATGGCCGATTGTTTGCGGCAAGCTGGCCGCCAAGGCAAGAAAAATGAGCGCAGCCCTGAAAACTGCGCCGCATTGCCTGGATCTTTCGCCGCCCTTGGACTTGGACAATCGTGACAGTCAGATAGCAGGCGCGAGTGCAGACCGTACCGACCACCAGCGCCGCGCCGCGATCAGCGCCCAGATAGCTTCGACCAAGCCAAAGGGCCATGCCCCCTGGAGAAAGCCGTAGCTGGAACCCAGGAAGCAGGAAACGGCAAAGGCAAAAATGAACCAGGGGCTGCGCTTTTCGAGGGCGTAAGTCACCAGCATCGCCGAAACCGCGAAAAGCCCATAAAGCGACAGCATGTTCAGGGCAATTTTGCCAGCCAATTTTGCAGAACGGCCTGGCCAGCCTTCGCCGCCGCCCCGGCATAGCGGGCGGTGTCGGCCCGGAGGCTTGGCACGTTGACGCCTGATGTGCCGGCGATCTCGCAGGCATGGCCAATCAGCCAGCGCTCAAAACCCACTCCGTCCGCTTCGGGATGGCATTGAAACGCCAGGGCATGGCGGCCGATCGTGAATGCCTGATGATCGCAGATGTCGGTACGCGCCAGATTGACCGCACCCTCCGGCATATCGAAGGTGTCGCCATGCCAATGCAGCACCGGCAGATTCTTCAGCGGCGCCAGCAGGCTCTCGCCTTCTGCCGTCAGGGCGAGCGGCTTCCAGCCGATTTCCTTGGCCCGGCCGGAATAGACCCGCGCGCCCAGCGCCCGCGCCATCAGTTGCGCCCCAAGGCAGAGGCCCAGAACCGGCATCTTTGCCCCAAGACGCGCCGTGATCAGCGCGATCTCGCTATTCAGGAACGGATATATGTCATTTTCATAAACGCCGATCGGCCCGCCCAGTACCGCCAGCAGATCCGGATCTCCATCGGGAAGATCGTCCGACCCGATATCGCAATAGCGGATGGCATAACCCGCTTCCTCCAGCGGCGCTTCAAATGCCCCTAGATTCTCGAACGCGACGTGGCGTAGGGCCACAAGTGTTTTTGTCATGCGCCTGTAATGGGTTTGAAGAAAAACTCCCCTCTGCGCATGGAACACAAAGGGGAGTTCGGTTCACCACTATATCTCAGGCAAAATAGCTGTCGTCCAGCAGCATGTCTTCATAAAAAGCGCCGAATGTCATGGCCGGATCGCGGATGTGGATTTCCAGCACCCACAGGAGCGGTGATGGCGTGAAATCCACCGTGTTCATCGGGCCTTCATAAATCGCGGCATGGGGGAAATCGGAAATCCGGTGGCCCGACAGGTCCAAGTTCAACTCCCAGCCCATCTTCCGCGCCTCCTTTTCCGCATACTCATACAGTGCCTTGCCGGTGGCTTTTTCCTTTTCCCATTTCTTGCGCACCAGATGGAAGAGAGTGCGGGCATCCTCGGCGCATTTGGCATAGGCCGGATTGCTCCCGGTCATAAAAGTATCACCGCCATCGCCTTCCCATTTCTCCAGCACCGGGCCGATATCAATCAGGAAAATATCGTCCTTGCCCAAGACGATGCCCGGATCGGATGGGGCTCCGAAGGTTTTGGTGGTGTTGGTGCCGAAGCGCACATAAACGTCATGCCAGCCCTGCACCATGCCTTTGCCAGCCAGGATGTCCTTGGCCATCTCGACCGCGTCTTCCTCCACCATGCCGGGCTTGCAGCGCGCGGCGATCTCGTGAATCGCGGCGCGGGTGATGCCGCGCACCCCCAGCATCTTTTCCACAGTGAAGGCGGCGCCCGTTCTTTCCAGCCCCGCCTGGATGTCGTCATATTTTTCAGCAACTGCAGACATCGTCACTCTCCTTTTCTATTGAGATTACTCGCACGCCTCGACTTCCAGTCCGTCCAATGCGCCCGAGAGCGTGATGCGGCAGGACAGACGCTCACCCTCTCGGGCCTTCAGATGCGCCAAAAGGCGCAGTTCGCGTTTTTCGGGCGGCGCCAGTCGCGCGCCCCATGCTGGTGGAAACGCCACCCGGCAGGTGCCGCAGGCGCCCTTGCCGCCGCACACCGCCAGCAGAGGAAGCCCCGCCCGTTTCAGCGCGGGCATCAAGGCTTCGCCTTCAAAGGCTTCGATCGCGCGGGGAAGGCCTCCGTCCCATAGCGTCACCGCGACACGACAAGGCGCGTCCGGCGTGGCAGCGCCGGACGCATGAACAGAGGAGTATGCCACCACCTGCCCCACTGAAATTTATTCCGCCGCCGCTGCCGTGCCGGTGAAGCGGTCATGCGCCAGCTGCAGGTCCTCCCGCACGCTGGCCGAGGCAGACGGCTGGCGCTTGTAGAAGGACAGGATCCAGATGATGCCCACGGCCAGATAGGCGAGATAGAGATAGGGGAAGTACATCACCGGTGCAGGCGGCACGGGATAGACCGACCCCACCGCCGGTACCGCCAGCAGCACCAGCGAGGCGACGCATCCTGCCACATCCACGCCGCGCAGCTGGCCGAGCGACTTCAGGTACACTGGCGCGGCAACGGTGATCAGCGCGTAAGGCACCAGGAAGCCGAAAGCGGCGCACGTGCCGACATAGTTGAACAGGTCCAGCGTGGCGACATGGTTGAGGGTGGCCAGCACCGGCACCGCGAAAGCCCAGGCCGCCATCACCGTGATGGCGATATGCGGCGTTTCGTTCTTCGCATGGGCCGAGGCGGTGGCCGCATGGAAGATGCCGTGACGGCCCATGGCGAAGATAACCCGCGAACCCGCGTTCAGGCAGCTGAGGCAGAGAGCGAAGAAGCTGATCATCGCGCCCAGCGATAGCGGCCCCTGCAAGATCGGAACATGCGCCAGTTGCGCCAGGGTGTTGAGCGGCGCATCCAGCTTGTCCAGCGTGGTGGGAAAGCCGCGTGTACCCATCACCATCACATAGGTGACGAAGACAAAGAACACACCGGAGATGATCAGGCTCATATTGACCGCTTTGGGGATGGACTTCAGCGGATTTCTGGCTTCATCGCCGAAGGCGGTGGCGCATTCAAAACCCACCAACGAGAAGATCGCCACCACCACCCCCAGCCCGACGCTGGACCAGGGCAGCTTGCTGACATCGAATTGGGTAGTGTCCACCGCCAGGTGATGCTGACCCAGCACGATGAAACAGAGCATAGCGATCAGCGCCATTGAGGCGCCTTCGCAGATCAGCATCATGATCGCGGAGAGCTGCACATTCTTCCAGGCGCAGAACCAGGCTGCGCCGACGCAGGCCGCGAACAACAGGTAGGGCGAGGCGTTGATCCCCATCATCGCCAGCAGCTTGCCGGCGAAGATGGTGAAGCCGGTCACCCCTGCCATGGAAATGCCCAGATAGGCCCAGATCAGCGACCAGCCGCCGACCGCCCCGGCGGTCAACCCCAGCCCGCGCGATATGTAGGCGTACATCGAACCGGCCCCGGTGGACCGCTTGGCGAACTGGTTGAGGTTGTAGGCGACAAACAGCAGCATGACCGTGCCCAGGGCATAGGACAGCCAGCTCCAGTCGCCGGTGTTGGAATACATCACGGGGATGATCAGGGCCGCAGTCATGGTGGGCGAGATCAGCGCCACCGCCTGGGCCAGCAATTCGGTATAGGAAAGACAATTGGCTTTCAGTTTCGGCGAAGTCATGACGACGCGCTCCTTCGAAAAGGGTTTACCCGCTTGCGCCGTTGGTGCCTTTCGCCTCCCAGGTCCGCTGTGCAGCAATTGCAATTACGCTATGCTCGCACTGGTCCAGCCAGAACCTCCAGTTCGTAAATGAGAGATGGTCCAGTATGCTTCGCCCGTGGGACTTCAAGATCCTCATTCGTCGCGCCTCAAAAGCGGCGGTGTTCCTGCAGATCGCCCATGCCATCATCGATGAGATCAAACGCGGCCGCCTCGCCCCCGGTACCGCCTTGCCTGGCAGCCGCGAACTGGCGGAAAGCCTGGAAATAAATCGCAAGACGGTGATCCAGGCCTATGCCGAACTGGAAGCGCAGGGATGGGTCACTTCGGAAAAAACCCGCGGAACCTTTGTCTCGGCGCATCTGCCGGAAATCGCGCAAAGCGCCAAAGAGTCGCGGCGCGGGCGCATTCCCGAGCGGCCGGATTTCCGCCTGGTTGGCGCCGCGCCAAATATCCCGCTCATCCTTCCCGAAAAGAACATGCTGGTGTTCGACGACGGCGCGCCCGACACGCGCCTGATTCCCCTGGATGCGCTGGCCCGTGCCTATCGCAACGCCTTGGGCCAGGCGGGACGCGGACGGCTGGGCTATGGCGATCCGCGTGGTACGGCGGGCCTTCGGGCAGCGATCTCCGGCATGCTCAACATGGATCGCGGGCTTATCACGACGCCCGACAATATCTGCCTGACGCGCGGCAGCCAGATGGCGATCTATATCGCCGCCCGTATCCTGGCCGGACCGGGCGATACGGTCGTGATGGAGGAACTGAGCTATCCGCCGGCGCGCGAAGCCTTTCGATTCGCCGGGGCCGAAGTGGTACCGGTGCCCCTCGATGCGCAGGGCATGCGGGTGGACGAATTGGAGAATATCTGCCGCAAGAAACGGGTGCGCGCGGTTTATGTCACGCCGCATCACCAGTTTCCCACCACGGTCTTGATGAAGCCGGACCGGCGCATGCGGCTTTTGTCTCTGGCGGCGCAATTCGGCTTTGCCATAGTCGAGGACGATTACGATCACGAATTTCATTTCGTGCATCAGCCGATGCTGCCGCTGGCCAGCGCCGATATGTCGGGCAAGGTGGTCTATATCGGCTCCCTGTCGAAAATCCTCAGCCCCAGCCTCCGGCTGGGCTATCTGGTGGGGCCGAAGTCCTTTATCGACCGCGCTGCCAGCGAGATCATGATGATAGACCGCCAGGGCGACCCCGCCACCGAAGGGGCGGTGAACGAGCTGATCGAGTCGGGTGAACTGCACCGGCACACTCGCAAGGTGATGAAACTTTATGGCGAGCGGCGGGAGCATTTCGCAGGATTGCTCAAAAGCCTGTTTGGCCGGCGGGTGGAATTCACGGTGCCGGACGGGGGCCTGGCTTTCTGGGTGCAGTTCAAGGACACCGATCTCGATCTGCTGGCGGCATTCGGGATAAAGCATGGCGTCGCCATTCTGCCGGCGCGCGCTTTCACCACCACGCCGCGTCCGGTCCATGCCGCCCGCCTGGGCTTTGCCAGCCTGGACATGACGGAACTGAAAAGGGCGACACAAAGACTGCGGACAGCGTTGGACGACGGAAAACCCTGACGGCCGCATACAAGCGCTCCGCGGCTTTAACTTGCCTGCTCACGCGCGACTCATGAAAAAGGCGACTCTCGCGAGCCGCCTTTTTCACAGTTTCGTGAGTTTCAGCGCTGCAGCGGTGGTCCCGGAGGACGTCCCATCATCCCGCGCGGTCCCATCGCGTCGGCGAACCTGGTCCGGCGCATCATGCTTCCGCGCCCGCGCATTTCGCTGCGCATGAAAGTCATTTTCTGCTCCGGCGAAAGGCCGTTGTAGAACGCTTCCAAAGACGGGCGTTCGGCCTGGATATCCGCCAGGCGCTGCTTCAGCCGGTCTTCCTCCCGCGCCATGCGGTCGGCCGGGCTCGGCCGGACTGCGCGCGTTTGCGGAGTCTGATTTTGTGCAGATTGGCCTTGGGGCGCCTGCGCAGCTTGGCGCTGCGGCAGAGGGCGCTGGTCGCACTGGTCGGCCTGGCGGCGGGCGACGCCGAGCTGCGCCTCTTTCCAGCGCTGGAACAGCGGCTGCTGGGAAGCAGTGAGGTCGAGGCTGGTCTCCAGATAGGCAAGCCGGCCGGATTCGCGCGCAACCTGGTCCTGGCAGACTTGCTTCATGCGGGCCGCGATATCGCCCGGCGCCTGCCCGCGCCGGCCGCGCTCAGGCGGGGTGGACGGCGTATCATTGGCGGCAAGCTGAAGACCGCCCGGCGCCGCCAGCATCATCGGATTATGCGTTCCCGGCTGGGCGTTTGCGCTGGAAATGACCATCGCGGTGGCTGCCGCACCGCACAAGGCCAGCGAGACAAGCATGGGGATAAGGGCTTTGCGCATTGGGGCGAACGCTCCGTTTTTTTAGGCGGCGTAGTCTATGCCTTGGTCACCTGAACGCTGCATGAATGGAGGAGCTTTAATGTTGCCGGTCATGTAACCCCCTCCGCCTTGCGCACGCCCGAGGGCGTGCTGCAGGCACCTCCCCCGCCAGCGCGCTACGCGCATTCGTCCGGCGAAAGGTCCACCGGACCTTTCGCTGCTCGGCCTCACGGGAGGTGGAGCTGCGCTTGCGTTAACGACGCGATCTCAGTTCGCGGATGGTTTTCTTGCCGTCGGCGCTGGGCTGATAAACATTGGTCATTTCCGACAAAGCGCGGTGGAACTCGTCGATGGTGAAACCCTCCGGCACCACCCAGGCGTCGAATCCGACCCGGTGCTGATAGGCGATCTGATCGTACAGAAAGTCGCCCACCGCGCGAATCTGTCCGGTAAAGCCCAGCCTGGTGCGCAGCATGCGGGCCCAGGAAAAAGCCCGCCCATCGCGGAATTTGGGAAATTCCAGCGCCACCACGGAAAGCCGGTGCAGGTCGGCGCCCAGAAGTTCGGGATTTTCGTTCGCTTTCAATTGCACGCCGAGCGGCGTGTTGCGCGACAGCAGCATGTCGCGGTCCTTTTGAAACCGCGCCAGCGTAACAATGGCGCCGCCGCTCTCGGGCAGTGCCGCATCGTCTGCCACCGCGGTGAAGGCGTCGGCGGTGAAAGCGTCACCCGTTATAAGCGGCATTCAACTGTTCCTGATAGGCGACATTCTTGAACGGCTCCATGCCCAGGCGCCGATAGGTGTCCAGAAAGCGTTCGCCGTCCCGGCGCACTTTCAGGTAGTGATTGACCACCCGCTCGACCGCGTCGGCGATCTCATGTTCGCCGAAACCGGGACCCATGATGTCGCCGATACTGGCGTCTTCCGCCCCCGAGCCGCCCAGCTGCAGCTGGTAGAATTCCACGCCCTTCTTGTCCACGCCCAGGATGCCGATATGGCCGGCATGGTGATGGCCGCAGGCGTTGATGCAGCCCGAAATCTTGATCTTGAGCTCGCCGATATCGTGCTGGCGTCTCAGATCGGCGAAACGGCGGGCGATTTTCTGCGCGATGGGAATGGAACGCGCGTTGGCCAGGTCGCAATAATCCAGGCCGGGGCAGCAGATGATGTCGGTGATCAGTCCGGCATTGGGCGTGGCCAGGCCGATCGCTTTCAGCCGGGCATGGATTTGGGGCAGGTCGCGTTGCCTGACATGCGGCAGCACCAGATTCTGTTCATGGGTGACGCGGATTTCGCCGACGCTGAATGCGTCCATCATGTCGGCGATGACGTCCATCTGGTCGGCGGAAATATCGCCCGGCGTCTCGCCCACCGCCTTCAGCGAAATGGTGGCGATGGCATAGCCGGGGGCGCGATGGGCGTGAATGCTGGCTTTCTTCCAATTCTCGAAATCCGCATCGCCGGTCGGCATCACGTCGGGCAGCTTTTCGAATGAAGGCGGCGCGAAATAGGCGGCGATGCGCGCCAGTTCCTCCGGCGGCAATTGCAATGTGCCGGTTTGCTTGATCTCGTCAAATTCGCGCGCGACGCGGCGGCGCATCTCCTCCGGCCCGATGCTGTTGATCAGAATCTTGATGCGCTGCTTGTGAATATTGTCGCGGCGGCTGTCCATGTTGTAGACGCGCAGAACCGCCTCGAGATAGGCGAGGATGTCTTCGCGCTCTACGAATTCGCTCATCACATGGGCGATATAGGGGGTGCGGCCCATGCCGCCGCCGGCGATCACCTTGTAACCGACCTGGCCGTGCCCGTTGCGGACGATCTCGACCGCCATGTCGTGCCATTGCAGCGCGGCGCGGTCGTGCGGAGTCGCGCCCACCGCGATCTTGAATTTGCGCGCCAGGAAGACGAATTCCGGATGCAGACTCGACCATTGGCGGATGATCTCCGCCAGCGGACGGGGGTCTTCGATCTCCTCCGGCGTAGCGCCGGCGAACTGGTCGGCGGTGACATTGCGCACGCAATTTCCCGACGTCTGGATGCAATGCATCTCGACACTGGCCAGGTCGGCCAGGACGTCAGGCACGTCCACCAGCCGGATCCAGTGGAACTGCATGTTGGTGCGGGTGGTGAAATGCCCGAAGCCTTTGTCATATTTGCGCGCGATATGGGCCAGCATGCGCATCTGCTTGCTGCTCAGCGTGCCATAGGGGATAGCGATGCGCAGCATGTAGGCGTGCAGTTGCAGGTAAAGCCCGTTCATCAAACGCAGCGGCTTGAACTGGTCCTCATTCAACTCGCCGCTGAGGCGGCGCGCCACCTGGCCGCGGAACTGCTCCACCCGCTCGGCCACGAATTGGGCGTCGAATTCGTCGTACCTATACATGGTCCGCCTGTTTTCCCGTGTCCGTGCGCACGCTGGGGCCGGCGCCGCGGATGATCTCGCGCTCCTTCACCGGGCGGACCTTGCCATTTTCCACACGCACCTCGAACAGATAGGGCGCCACAACGCGGTTCCCGGTGACGAATTTTTCCGCCGCCGCCAGCGCCGCATTGGCATCGGCGGGATTGGCGAAGACTTCGCCTTCCGCGAATTCCAGCACCCAGCCGCCTTTCTTCCAATAGACGACGTCGCCCTGCTTCAGGCAGTTGGCCGTGAGCATTTGCGGCCCGGATGCGGGTGGGTGCGCCATGGCGGGGTAGTCCCATGTCGGGGTGACGAAATCAAGACTTTAACACGGTATTTCTGTAGTATCAGAAATATAACATATGTATTACTGTAATAATAAGTCCCGGAGTTCCCGCCGTGCTAGCTTGGCCGCGATGGAAACCAGAACCCTTCCCTTGTCCCAACTCGCCGCCGTGGTGGCGGGCAACGCGCTGGAATTCTACGATTTCCTGATTTTCGGTTTTTTTGCGGTTCAGATCGGCAAGACATTTTTCCCCGCAGCCGGCGACACCGGCGGATTGCTGCTGACGCTCGCCACCTTCGGCGTCGGCTTTCTGACACGGCCTCTGGGCGGCGTGGTGATCGGCAGCATGGGCGACCGGCTTGGCCGCAAGCCGGCGATGCTGCTTTCGTTTGGGTTGATGGGTGCTTCCATTGTCGGGCTGGCCCTGACACCCGCCTATGCCAGCATCGGCATCGCCGCGCCGATCCTGGCGGTGCTGTTTCGTTTGCTGCAAGGCTTCGCGCTGGGCGGCGAGGTCGGGCCCTCGACGGCTTTTCTGATGGAAGCGGCGCCACCGGGAAAGCGCGGGCTCTATGTCTCGCTGCAATCCACCACCCAGCAGGCGGCCATCCTGACGGCGGGACTTGTGGGTCTGGCGCTTTCCAATCTGATGAGCGTGGCGGCGCTGGAAGCCTGGGGCTGGCGCATTGCCATGCTGATGGGCGCGGCCATCGTGCCCTTCGGCCTGATGATAAGGCGGCGGCTGCCGGAAACTCTGGCCGAGGGAAGTGAAACAAAGCTGCCGCGCCTGACAAGGCAACAAGCCTGGCAGGCGCTTTGCGGCGTTTTCATCCTGGCGGCCAGCACCATCTCCACCTACATGATGAATTACATGGTGACGTTCGGCACCCACACGCTAGGCCTGGCGCCGCGCATCGCCTTCGGCGCGACGGTGGTGACAGGACTTTGCGGCATGCTGTTCGGTCCGGTGGGCGGCTGGCTTTCGGATCGTTTCGGCCGCAAGAAAATGATGCTGGTAAGCCTGACCTTGCTGCTGGCAGCCACGCTGCCTTGTTTCATGGTGATAGTAGCCACCAGGGCGCCGCTGGCGCTGTTCGCGGGTACGGCGGTGATGGCGACGCTGCTGGCGCTGAGTACCACCACGATCCTGGTGATCGTGTCGGAAAATCTTCCGGCCGCGTCGCGCTCTGGCGGCATCGGCATCATCTATGCCCTGGCGATCTCCGTTTTCGGCGGCACGGCGCAATTCGTGGTCACCTGGCTGATCGATGCGCTGGCTTCGCCGCTGGCGCCGGCCTGGTACATGTCGGGCGCCATCGTGATCGCGATCGCCGCCATGCTGGCGATGCCGCTCAGAGCGGGCGCTTGAGCGCGCTTTCATGCCAGCGCCGCAGCAGGAAATACTCAAGTCCTGACAGGGCGGCGAAGATCGCCACGCCCAGCAGGGCCAGCAATGCCAGCGCCGCGAACATAGTGGCGATCTGAAGCCGGTTGCCCGCTTCGATGATGCGCCAGGCCAGGCCCGTGGCGGTGCCGCTGCCGGCGACGAATTCGGCCACCACCGCGCCGATCAGGGCCAGCCCGCCCGCGATGCGGCAGGCGCCCAAAAGGTAGGGAAGCGCGGTGGGCAATTGCAGCCGCCATAATATCTGCCAGCGCGAAGCGCCATAGAGCCGCATCAGATCCATAAGGTTAAAGTCCGCCGATTTCAGGCCCAGGGCGGTGTTGGACAGGATCGGAAAAAACGCCACCAGCGCCGCGATCAGCACCAGCGCGGTGTTGATGCGCTCGAACCCGACCCAGATCAGGATCAGGGGCGCAATCGCAACCACCGGTGTCACCTGCAGGATCACGGCATAGGGATAAAGCGCCCGCTCCGCCAGCCGGCTCTGGCTGAACAGGATCGCCGTCGCCACGCCCGCGATCAGCGCGGCAGCAAAAGCTTCCACCGTCACGCGGAGCGTGGCCAGCATGGAAGCCATCAGCGAAGAGAAATTGTCCAGGAAGGCTTGAAGAATCGCACTGGGCGCGGGCAGCACATAGGGCGGAATCTGTCTGGCCGCCACGATCCATTCCCACAGAGCCAGCAGCACCGCGCCCAGCAGAAGCGGAAACAGGATGTCGAATCCTTTCCTCATGCTGCCAACGCCGAAGAGACGCGCCGCTGCGTGTCGGCAAATGCCGCCGACAGCCGGTCGCGCGGGCCTGGCGGCAAGGCAATCTCCGCCGTCACCCGGCCGGGACGCGGGCTCATCACCAGCACACGATCCGAAAGATAGGCGCTTTCCATCACGCTGTGGGTGACGAAAATCACGGTGATGGAATCTTCCCGCGCCAGCGCCAGCAGATCGTCGTTCAGCGCCGAACGGGTAATCTCGTCCAGTGCCGCGAAAGGCTCGTCCATCAAAAGCAGCTTCGGTTTGGCCGCCAGCGCCCTGGCGATGGAAACCCGCATCTTCATGCCGCCCGACAATTCCCTGGGATAGGCGGAGTCGAATCCTTTCAGCCCCATCCGCTCCAACGCCGCCGCTGTCCTTTCATCGGCCTCGCCGCGCGGCACATGCTTCAAGTCCAGCGGCAACCGCGCATTGGCAAGGGCGCCGGCCCAGGGCATCAATGTCGGTTCCTGGAAGACAAATCCCATCTCCGGCCGCGGTCCGCTCCAGCGGATTTCTCCCGTGTCGGGCGCGATCAGCCCGGCAATCAGGCGCAGCGCGGTGGACTTGCCGCAGCCGCTGGGGCCAAGCAGGGCAACGAATTCGCCGTCGCCGACCTCAAAATCGAGGCCGGACAAGGCCTCGGTCCCGCCCGCAAAGCGCTTGCCGACATTGGCCAGCGTCACAAGGCTCATTGAAAATTCTGGAAGGTATGGCGTTCAAAGCGCAGATCGTAAGCCTTGGTGAAATCCATGCCCTTGGGATAGAGACCCTGGCCCGCCATGGTCTGGTAGAATTCCCGCCAGCGTTTGTCTGTCATGGCGCCCACGCCATAGGCCGGCGCATCGCCGCCGCTGACCAGTTGGTATTGTTTCATCTTGGCGATAGATTGGGCGATGATCGCATCCGTCATGTCGGGATTGTCGCGCCTGATCAGCCGATTGCCGGGGCCGGGATCGCGATTGAGATAATCATACCAGCCGGCCTTGGTGGCGTTGTAGAAGGCCTGCACCGCCTTGGGATTTTCGTCCAGCCATTTCTGCGGCGCCAGCACCATGTTGGCATAACCCGGATAGCCATAATCGGACAGCAGGAAAATCTTGGGCGTGAAATGCGCCTGCTGCTCGATCGTATAGGGCTCGCTGGTGAGATAGCCCTCCTGGATGGCATTGGGGTCCACCAGGAAAGGCGCCAGATTGTTGGTGTATTTGCGAATCTGACTGTCCTGGAATCCGAATTTGGCACGCAGCCAGGGCCAGAAACTGGTCATAGTGGCGGACGAGATCAGCACCGGCCTGCCCTTCATTTCGGCCAGCGAATTCAAGTCATGGCGCGGATGGCTGATCAGCACCTGCGGGTCCTTCTGGAATATCGCCATCACGGCGCGGAGCGGCACTTTCTGCTGCACCAAATTCATCACCACGAAGGCGTTGGAGCCGATGCCGAAATCCGCCGCGCCGCCCGCCAGCAATTGCGGTACATTCACATCCGGTCCGCCTTCGCGAATGGTGACATCCAGCCCGTTCTTGGCATAAAGCCCTTCCGCCAACGCTTCGTAAAAACCGCCATGCTCGGCCTGGGCTTTCCAGTCGGTGACAAAAGTAATGTGGGTGGGTGGGGCGGCGGCTGCGGGACTTGCCAGCAGAACAAGAAGCGCGGCGCAAATTCTTTTCATCCGCGCCTTATACCATGGGATTATTTGCCGTCGATCAGACCGTCGGCGCTGCTCGGCGGCGGCTTATCCGCCTCGTCGTCTCCGAACAGCCAGCCCAGGATGCCGCCGCTATGGCGGCGTGGCGGGGCGGGCGGCATGTTGTCGGGCAGATTCTGGGACTGGAGTGGCGCTACGGCCTCGTCGTCGGTGCGGCGCGGCCCGTCATTGGAAGAAAACAGCCGGTCAAGAAAGCCCTGGTCATTCGCCTCTTGTGGCGGCGAACGATCCAGGGGTGTTGCCGGCAGGCCTTTTTCGGCGGCGCGCATGGCGCTCTTCCAGATCATGGCGGGCAGGGTGCCGCCGGTGACGCCGCGGGTGGCGCTGTTGTCGTCATTGCCGACCCACACGCCCGCGACATAGTCCGTCGTAAAACCGACGAACCAGGCATCCTGGGAATTCTGCGTGGTGCCGGTTTTGCCCGCGGCCTCGCGCGGCGCCAGCGAGGCGCTTGCGCCGGTGCCGGTGGCGATCACATTCCACATCATCGCCAGAAGATCGCGGTCCACCGCGCTGCCGATCACCCGCTGGGACGCGGGCGCGCGGCGGCGATAAAGGGCTTTGCCACCGGCCAGGTCAACTTCGGTGACAAAATAGGGATAGACACGATAGCCGCCATTGGCGAAAGCGGCATAGGCGCCGGTCAATTCCAGCGGTGTCACCACGCTGGTGCCCAGCGCCAGCGAAGGGGTGGGGGTGAGGGGTGAAGAAATGCCGGTGCGCCGCGCCGCGCCGATCACTTTGTCGATGCCCACTTCCTGGCCCAGATTGACGGTGATGGTGTTGACCGAGTGGGCCAGCGCGTCGGCCAGGGTCAGTGTGCCATAGGCCTGATTGCCGAAATTGGCGGGCTGGTAGCCATTGATGTCCACCGGCTCGTCGTCGCGGGTGTCCCAGGGCGAAATCCCCGCTTCCAGCGCCGCCAGATAGACGAAAGGCTTGAAGGCCGAACCGGGCTGGCGGCGCGCCTGGATGGCGCGATTGAATGTCGAGGTTTCGTAGTCCGTGCCGCCGATCAGGGCCGACACCGCTCCGTCCAGCTTCAGCATCACCACCGCCGCTTCATGGACGCGGTCGCGCCGGCCATATTTGCCGATCACTTGCGTCGCGGCCAGGCGCGCCGCTTCCTGCAATTTTGGCTCAAGCGTGGTGTGGACGATCAGGTCGGCGCTGGGTGCCGCGCCATTCTGCGTCGCCAGCTTCATCGCCTGGTCGGCTGCGGTGTCCAGAAAGAAATTGCGCGCATCCATGCCGGTGCGATCCACCACCATGGCGGGATGCGCCTTGGCGTCCGCGGCCTGGATTTTGGTGATTGCGCCGGTGTCCGTCATGGCGTCCAGCACCACGCCGGCGCGCTCTTGCGCGCGGGGAAGGTCGCGGCGCGGGGAAAAGACCGAAGGCGCGCGGGTCAGCGTCGCCAGCATCGCGGCCTGGGGCAAGGTGAGATTGCGCGCCGATACGCCGAAATAAACGCGCGCCGCACCGTCCACGCCATAGGCCGCCGAGCCAAGATAGATGCGGTTGAGGTAAAGCTCGAGAATCTGTTTCTTGCTGAGCGATTGCTCCAGCCCCGCCGCATCCATCAGCTCGGTCAGCTTGCGCGACATGGTGCGCTCCTGCCCGGTATAAACGATCTTGGCGGTCTGCTGGCTGATGGTGGAACCGCCGGCAACGAAATGGCCGGCGCGCAGATCGGCCAGCACGGCCCGCATTAAGCCCAACGGATCGATGCCGTTATGGATATAGAAACGCCGATCCTCCATGGCGATAAACGCGGCGGGCAAATAGGCGGGCATGTCTTCAAGGTGCAGGCGTTCGCCCACCACCGCGCCGCGATGACCGGCCTCTTCGCCATTGGCATCCAGGAAAGTGAAAGCCAGCGGCCGGTTCACCGCATAGAGATCGACATGCGGATCGAGCGGCGCGGCGAACAGGCCGAGCAGCGAGGGCAACAGATAGAGAATCGCGGCCGGCACCGCCAAGGAAGTGACGACGATGGTGAATAGCGGCGCCCAGCGTCGGCCGCGCGCCAGCCAGATCTGGAGCTGGTCCTCGAAATTATTATCGGGTCCCGGCATGGCCGGATAGCTCGCCGATCTTTACGGCGGATTCAAGGCCCTTGGTGAAAGGAGGGACCCGCCGCTGCACACCAAGTCTTTGCCCGGACACAGGAAAACGATTCCGCCTTTTGCGATCATGCGTGCGGGATCAGACACGCGCTCGTCATTGCCGGGCCATGCCGCACGCTTTTCATCCGCGGGAAATCCGTCGCCTCAAAATCATCACAGCGCATGTGCTGCACGAAAACATTACGCGAGCGACATTCAAATTTCCGCGCGCAGATGTGCTGTTCGACAACATTACGCGAACGATATTTGAGTTTCTTCTGGCAACCGTGCTGCTTGGTCCGCGGCAATTCACACGTCGTCACCGGCTCAGATATTCCGCAAATGCCTCAACTGATACCGGGACGCGAGTGCGGCGACTGCACCCAGTGCTGCATAGTGCCGGCCATCGACAAACCGGATTTTCAAAAAGAGCCGGCATCGGTCTGCCGCCATTGCGACAATGGCTGCAGGATTTATGACACGCGGCCCCAGACCTGCCGCACTTATTATTGCGGCTGGCGGTGGCTGGAAATTTTTGCAGATGATTGGCGGCCGGACAAATCCGGCGTCTTCGCCCAACTGGAAAACGACGTCCCGCCGCAATTCCATTCTTCGGTCGGCATAAATCTGATCCTGGTCGGCAATCCGCTCAAGACTCTGCGCCAGCCGCGCTTCATCGATTTTGTCACCAGGAACGTGATCAACAATGTCGTGCTGCATCTGGGTTTGCCGGGACCCAGGGGAAAACAGGCGGCCAGGCTGCCGCTCAATACCAGGGAAGTGCTCGAGGCGACGAAGCGGTCCCGCGCCGAGGTCAGGATTGTGCTGGAGAAAATATTAAAGCGCCTGGCGGCACATGATTTCATACCCCATGAAATGGAATATAGCGGCCATGACATGAGCACGTGAAAAGCCCGCCTTCTCGGGAGAAAAGGCGGGCTTTTCCTTGACAGCCTGGTGTCCTATGGGGAGGGGCTTACCACGGACGCCATGCCCAAGCTCTCCGCGCAATCCGGAAAAATGTGTTCGATAAGATTGCGCGCCAATAAGATATTCAGATCCGGATTTCGCCCATAAAGGCGCCGGTATAGGGATTGACTTCCACGAACACGACGCGGCCGAAGCGGTCGAAGCTCCTCACCACATAACGGCCGTGCATGAAGACCGGCGCGGCGACGCCGCGATAATGGTGAAAGCGCAATGTGTCGAAGACGCGCTCGCGCACCACCAGGGGCCTATGCTCCCGGACAAAAGCGTCATGGCGCACCGCCGGGCGAAGATCGCGATGGTCCCAGGGCGCGGCATTAGCGCCAGACACGCCCGCCGCCATCGCCACCGCCACCGAAGCTGCCGCCACCAGGGTTTTGATGTTATACATATTGCTCTCCTTCGCTGCCGGGAAGGCAAGGGCCTTTCCATGCCGCGCAATCTAGACAGGCGCGTCTGAACCGGTTCTGGATGCGTTATTCATGCTGGGTTCATTTCCATAGGGCTAGAAAAACACCATGCGCCCGGGCCTTTTACTGATAATTGTAACCGCGCTCGGCCTCGTTGCGGCCGGGCCCGTGGCGGCGCAGCCGCGGCGCGATCCCTCCATTCTGCCGCTGGACCGCATCCTGCCCGGCATCCGTGCCGGCCATCCCGGCCAATTCTATGACGCGGACGGCCCAACCCCCGGTCCAAACGGTTCGGAACATTATCATCTCAAATGGATGACCCCGGATGGGCGCATCGAATGGCTGGATGCCGACGCCCGCACCGGGCGCGTGCTCAATGCCGCTCCCGGCCGCGACGCATTCGATGGTCCGGGTCCCGGCCGCTTTTTTTCGCCCGCGCCGTCTTTTCCGACGCCCCGTATGGAGGAGCGCCAGGAACGCCGCGAATTCCGCGATCCGGGACCATTTCGCGGTGGCGGCCGTGACGGCTATGGTGGTAACCGGGGGCGGCGCGGACGCTGATGGAGCAAAGATCATGCGCATCCTGCTGGTAGAGGACGACAAGGATCTGCAACGGCTTTTGAAAAAGGCCCTGGGCGATGCCGGCTATGTGGTGGATGTTGCCTCCGACGGCGAGGAAGGTCATTTCCTGGGCGACACCGAACCCTATGACGCCGTGGTGCTGGACCTGGGGCTGCCCAAGATGGATGGCGCGCGGGTCCTGGAACAATGGCGCAAGGCGGGCCGCAAGATGCCGGTCCTGATTCTTACCGCGCGCGACCGCTGGAACGACAAAGTGGCCGGTTTCGATGCCGGCGCCGACGATTATCTCGCCAAGCCTTTTTATACCGAGGAGTTGCTGGCGCGCCTGCGCGCTCTTTTGCGCCGCGCGGCAGGCTTTGCCACCGCCGATATCGAAATCGGCCCGCTGCGGATTGACACGCGTGCCAGCCGCGTCACCCTGGACGGCAATCCGGTTCGGCTCACCAGCCTGGAATACCGGCTGCTCGCCTATCTCGCGCATCATCGCGGCAAGGTGGTGTCGCGCACCGAACTGGTGGAGCATCTCTACGACCAGGATTTCGACCGAGACTCCAACACGATTGAAGTTTTCGTGGGCCGCTTGCGCAAGAAACTGGATGCCGGCTTGATCCAGACCGTGCGCGGCCTTGGCTACAGCCTCGAAGATCCGGCCCTTGGCGACAAACATCTTCAGGCATAATTCACGCCCGCGATTGAACTCGCTGGCCGCGCGGCTGATCGCGGCGGCGGCGGTGTGGACCATGCTGGCCCTGGCGGTGGGCGGCCTTGTTCTGTCCAGCGCCTTCCGCAATGCCGCCCTGGATAGTTTCGACGCCGGCCTCCATGCCGACATGGATGGGCTGACCGCCGCCGCCGAGCCCGACGAAAATGGCGGCGTGATTCTGCAGGACCGTTTTGTCAATCCCCAGTTCAACCGCGTTTATTCGGGCCTTTATTTCCAGATCAGGCCCACCCAGGCCGGCCAGCCGGGCGGGCAGATTTCCCGCTCTTTGTTCGATCGCGGCATCACGCCCACATTCCAGGAAAAACGCGGCGCGCTGAGTTACGGCTATGCCGCGGGGCCGGAGAATCAACAGTTGCGTGTGCTGTGGCAACGCGTGGAATTTCCCATCGCCTCCACGCCCGACCAGAATGACACCAGGGTCTATACCTTCCTGGTGGCGGGCGACATGGCGGGCGTGGACGCGGAAAGCCGCGCTTTCAACGGCACGTTGATCTGGTCGTTTGTGCTTCTGGGTCTGGGTCTGGTGGTGGCGATCCTGTTGCAGGTGCGGATCGGGCTATTGCCGCTCAGGCGGTTGAAGGATGCGTTGCACCGCATCCGCGATGGCAAGGCGCAGCGTCTGGAAGGCGAATTTCCCGCCGAGATCGCGCCCCTGGCCGCCGAACTCAATTCCCTGATCGAACACAGCGCCGAGATCGTGGCGCGCGCCCGCACCCATGTTTCCAATCTGGCGCATTTTCTCAAAACGCCGCTCAGCGTGCTGGCCAGCGAGTCGGACGCGGCTCGCAATGAAGCGGGGGACCTGGCCGAACAGGTGCGAAAGCAGGTCGAAGTGATGCGCCGCCAGGTAGATCACTATCTCGTCCGTGCCCGCGCCGCCGGCAGCGTCAATGTGCTGGGCAACCGCACCCTGGTATCCCCGGTGCTGAACGATCTGGCCAATGTGCTGACGCGCATTCACGCTGCCCGCGATATCGTGATCGATGCCGACGCTCCGTCCAGGCTTTATTTTCGCGGCGAACGCCAGGACCTGGAAGAGATGGTGGGCAATCTGATGGACAATGCCTGCAAATGGGCCCGCCACCGGGTGCGGGTGCGGGCCGAGGCCGATGGCACCCAGCTGGTTTTGACAGTGGAAGACGATGGCCCCGGCCTGTCGCCCGAAGAGCGCAGCCGGGTGGGGGAACGCGGAGAAAGACTGGACGAAAGCGTACCGGGCTCGGGGCTGGGCCTGGCCATCGTTCGAGATATTTCCAAGCTTTACAAGGGTTTTTTCGTTCTAGAGGCCTCCGAACTGGGGGGGATCAAGGCCCAGCTCACGCTACCCGCCATTCCAGCGTCTTAAAGTTTGCATTAACGATGCTCCGGATAATGTAGGCGCAAGAAGCGGTTAGGGGACCGCTTTGGAGCGTAAACATGATTCCTGACGACAAAACGGGCCTGCTTAAGACGTTCCTGGGCAGCCTTAGCGGAGACATCGCGGCCCGGCTGGCCAGCGCGATTGAAGCCGATCGCCTGCGCGACGGCCAGATGTTGCCGCATGAGGCAATTCTGGAAGGATTGCGCCCCGTCCTGCGTGACACAAATGCCCTTCGCACGCCTACGCCACTGCGCCTGTTCTGCCGGCCATTCGAGGATCTGTTTGTTTCGAGCGCACGCAAGGCCAAGCAGAAAGCAAGCATCGCGCGCGGCAGCCTGTTGCCAATCTGGCTCTGGCTGTGCCGTGACCTGATGCCGGCGGAAACCGAACGCTATATCGCCGAAAGCAAAGCGCTGATCGTGGCGCGCAAATATACCGAGGCGACAAGGCGCGCCGAAATATTTTGGGGGCAGGCGGGGGCCGCGTTGCAGGCGGGCCTCAAGGGGCCCACAGCGCGCGCCGCGCTTGGCGATCCCCTGGTCGTCGCCGATGCGCAGGAAATGGCGCTGCTGCTCTTGGCCGGGACTGACATTATGCATATCCAGGAGACGCTGCCGCGCCCGACGCCGCAATTCACGGAAGAACTGGTCTGGCAGTTGCGCGCGATCTATGACGATCTGGTGACGCGCATGCCCGACGCGGCGCCTTACGTCGCCGTGGTGGCAATGAACCGTCTGGCGCGGCCCTGGGAAGCCCTGCGCCTGCCCATGCAGATTTGCCGCCAGCACTATGACACGCTGATTTCCAAGACCGATATGGGCCTGGTGGGAGAAATCCTTTTCGCGCGGATGGAATATCTGCGCGACGCGATCCTGGCCACCCGTCATCCGCTGTTCAACGCCGAAACGCTGCTGGACCAGGTTGCTCATTTCACCGAATTGTCCAGCGCCATCGTCAAGGAAATCGAGATCAAGCGCGATGGCGAATGGGGCCAGCGCCTGCTCAAGGATCGCTCCCAGACCGGCAATGTCATGGACGGTTTCATGGACCGGGCGATGCGCGAGATCGCCGCCGCCATGCCGATGCAGAAAGGCACCGGCGGCACGGCGGATTTCAGCCGGTCTCTGGATCATGAGAAACGCGAGCTGGCCATCAGGTATACCAAGCTGGTAGTCGGCAGCCGCAATTTTGCCGCCGCCGGCTCCTTCGCCGCCAAGCAGAAAACCGCCTACGAGGACATCAGCGCCTATCTGCGCCGCTATATCGAGGATGTGGTAAAGGAACTGAAGAGCGGGGATTCCGCCCGGCGCGCCATCGCCGATGGCTACTTCCAGCTCTGCGCCGATCTTACCGGTCTGTTGTTCAGCGACAAGGACGTGGAACTTCTGCAGCGGCGGGGCCGCGCCGCCCAATCCACCGCGGCGTAGAATTTCAGACGCGGCTCCTGCTATTTTATGGGCGCGACGTGCCGGGGCCGCGCAGCGCAGGCGGCAGCAGCTTGAAGTTCCCATTTTTTGATTGGCGCTGCCGCACAGGCGTTCGTCCGGCAAAAGGTTTACAAATCCTTTTGCCTATCGTCCTCACCTCAAATGAACGCAGGCTGAACGAGGCTTAACAAACCGCGAAACTTTTATAATTTTCATGCTTGCACAGTGCGGTTGAAGCTCCCCATGATAAGCTCACCTGTTAGGGGCATTTTAGAGAGGCGATTCCAATGTTCCGTACTCCTGTCATGGCCGCAGCCGCGCTGGCGCTGATGAGTTCCGCAGCCTTCGCACAAGGTCCCGGCACCGCCGGTACTCCACCGGCACAATTGTCCGGCGGCGATTCCAATTATGACGACGACCGCGGCCCGCCGCCGCCTTCCTATGATAATCGCGATGATGATCGCGGTCCGCCGCCGCCTGCCTCGGCCAATCAGGCGCCCGCGTCCGCCCAGGCCCAAGACCAACGTTCGCGCGACCTGTTCTGCCGCCGCGACGCCGCTGCCCGCACCGGCTATGTCACGCCGGGCGAGGCGGCCAGCCGTGAACAGACCAATGGCTCGGTCGGCGGCACGGTCGCTGGCGCGGCGCTCGGCGCCATCATCGGCGGCGCCAGCCATGCGGCAGGCGCCGGCGCCCTGATCGGCGCGGGCGCAGGCCTGATCGCGGGTACCGCCATCGGCTCCGACAATGCCCGGCACGCGGCCAGCGATGTCGAGCGGGCTTATGGCGACGCCTATCAGGCCTGCATGAGCGAAGCCGATGACCGCGATGCCCCCCGCGGCCGGGACTATGCCTATGGTCCGCCTCCGCCTCCGGGCTATTACGCGCCTTATCCCTATCCCTACTACTATCCTCCCTATTATGGGCCGCGCGTTGTATTCGGCTTCGGATTTGGCGGCTATCGCGGTTTTCATGGCGGCGGTTTCCGCGGCTTCCACCGCTAACTCCGCATGCTTTGCTTGGGGACGGCCGGGACTGTATGTTCCGGCCGTTTTCTTTTCAGGTTCGCAATGCCCTCCAAGACCAATCCCCTGAAGCTCAATCCGCTGCAGCTGCGCACCCTCACCCTGCTGCAGGCGATCGCGCGGATTCCCCAGGCCAGCACGGCCGAAGCCGATGGCCATATCGCGATCACCCAGTTTCCCCATGCCCATGGCGATCATTTCCATCTGGGCGACGCCACGGTTTCCACCCGCGATGCCACCGGCCTGGAAAATGAGGCGGTGTGGAACGCGCTCACCCGCAAGGGCATGATCCGGGCCGAATGGCCGCACCGCATCGCGTTGACGCCGGAAGGACTTTCCTACGACACGGGACTTGCCGATGAAATTCTGCATCATGGCGGGCATCACTGAATGACCCCCAAGAAGCGTCGCCGTCTGGCATTCGCCGCCGCCTTGATCGCGGCAGGCGGCGTGCTGGCCGCGGGCATCGTTTATGAGCTGGGACAGAACACGCAATATTTCCGCAGCCCCAGCGATATCGCCGCCAACCGGACCAGTCCCGGCATCGCCTTCCGGCTGGGCGGGCTGGTCGAACAGAAAAGCCTGCGTCACGGCGCCGGCGCCGATGTGCATTTCATGGTGACTGACGGCAAACAAACGGTGCCGGTGGAATATAATGGCGTGCTGCCGGCGCTGTTCCGCGAGGGCCAGGGCGTGGTGGCGCTGGGCGCGATGAACGGCACCGGAACCTTTGTGGCCACGGAAGTGCTGGCCAAGCATGATGAGAAATACATGCCGCCCGAAGTGGTGGACGCGCTCAAGCGCAGTGGCCGCTGGCAGGAAAGCGGTGGCACATGACCGGTGAATTGGGTCAGTTGGCGCTTTGTTTCGCGTTGGCGTTGTCGCTGGTGATGGCCGCAGGCGGCCTCCTGGGCGCGCGCCCGGATGAATCAAACAATGGCGCGGTCCTGGCACGAGGGATCGCGCATGGCGCCACCATGGGCATGCTGGTGTTCGTGGTGCTGGCCTTCGGCACACTGACTTATGCCTTCGTGACCTCGGATTTTTCGATTGCCGTTGTCGCCAACAACTCCCACACCATGAAGCCGCTCATCTACAAAATCAGCGGCGTGTGGGGAAACCATGAAGGCTCTATGCTGCTCTGGGTGCTGGTGCTGTCGCTCTATGCCGGGCTGGTCTCAAGCCTCGGCCGCGGCGGCCCGCGCCTGACCAGCGCCGCGCTGGGGGTGCAGGGCCTGCTGGCGGCGGCCTTTCTGCTCTTTATATTGTTCACCTCCAATCCCTTTCTGCGTCTCGATCCCGCGCCGTTCGAAGGCGCGGGCCTTAATCCACTACTGCAGGATCCCGGCCTGGCGATTCACCCACCCATGCTTTATGCCGGTTATGTCGGGCTGTCCGCCGCCTTCTCCTATGCCGCCGCCGCCCTGATCGTGGGCGAAGAAGGCTGGACGCGCGCCGCGCGGCCTTTCATGCTGATCGCCTGGATCGCCCTGACTTGCGGCATCGCGCTGGGCAGCTGGTGGGCCTATTACGAATTGGGCTGGGGCGGGTTCTGGTTCTGGGACCCGGTGGAAAACGCCTCGCTGATGCCATGGCTGGTGGCCACGGCGCTGCTCCACTCGGCCCTGGCGACCGAGAAAAGCGGGGCCTTCCGCACCTGGACCTTGCTGCTGGCGATCGGCGGCTTTTCCATGAGCCTGATCGGCACCTTCCTGGTGCGTTCGGGCGTGCTGTCTTCGGTGCATGCCTTTGCGACCGATCCGACCCGTGGATTTTTCATCATGGTGCTGATCGCCTGCGCCATCGGCGGCGCGCTTGGCCTGTTCGCCTGGCGGGCGCCCAGTTTGAAGGGCGGCGCGGCTTTCGACACCCAAAGCCGCGAAACCATGCTTCTGCTCAACAATGTCTTCCTGGTCGCGGCCTGTGCTTCGGTTTTTGTGGGCACGCTTTATCCGCTGGCGCTCGACGCCCTCAATGGAACAAAGATTTCCGTCGGCCCGCCCTATTATGCCGCGACCTTCGCGCCGATCTTTTTTGCCCTGCTGCTGCTGGTGCCGCTCGGGCCGCAACTGGGCTGGCGCCGTGGCGATATGAAAGCGGCGTTGCGGATGCTGGCTCCCGCGCTGGGCGTTGCCGCCTTGGCGGCGCTGGTGGTTGTGATGATCGCTTCTCCGCGTTTTCTCACCGGCGTCTGCGCCTTCGCGGTGGCGGGCTGGCTGATCGGCGCCAGCGTTCTCACTCTCATCCGGCGCAAGAGCGCGCGCGCCAGCGCCTTTGCCGCGGCGCTGGCTCATGCCGGCCTCGGTGTCACCCTGATGGGCGTCGCGGGCACCACCCTGTGGCGCAGCGAGGCGCTGACGGTGCTCGGCCCCGGCGAGACCATGACGGTGGGGCCCTACACGTTGCGCTTTGACGGCGTCACCCAGGAACTGGGCCCCAATTATCGCGCCAGCCGCGCCCATATCGCGTTGATGGATGGCGCGCGGGTCCAGACCATGCTGACGCCGGAGCAGCGCATCTATCCCGCCGAAGGACAGGAAACCGCCAACACGGCCATCCGCACCACCGGGTTTCAGGATCTTTATCTGGCACTGGGCGATGATCGCGGGGGTGGGCGATGGACCCTGCGCGCCTATGTCAGCCCGCTGGCGCCATTCATCTGGCTGGGCGCTCTGGTGATGGCGTTGGGTGGCGTGCTCAGCCTGTGGGGGCGCCTGCGCGTTCGCGCCGCCCTGCCGGCCGCCGTGGCGCAACCGGCCGAATGAGGAAAATTCCCCTTCTTCTGATGCTGCTTGTCGCGCCGGTGCTTTGGTGCATGGGACCGGTCCGCGCAGCCCCAGTTGCCGATACTTTTTCCGACCCGGGGATGGAAGCGCGGGCGCGCAATCTGCAACGCCAGTTGCGTTGCCTGGTCTGCCAGGGCGAGAGCATCGATGAATCCGGCGCCTCGCTGGCGGCGGAACTACGCCACCTGGTTCGCCAGCAGATGGCGCAGGGCCGTTCCGACCGCCAGATCGAGGATTATCTCACCGCCCGTTACGGGAACTTTATCCTGATGAAACCACCACTTGAGGGGGACACCTATTTTCTCTGGGCAGCCCCATTTCTGGTCTTGATCGGGGCGGCCGGGGTGGCCATCTTCGTGGTTGGAAAAGCCCGCAAAGCCGCAGCGGAAAATCCGCCGGATTTGCTATAGCATAACATACTTTTAATACTATGGAGAGAAACCCGCAATAATGCGGCCCTATCCTCTGTACAGCTGAGACCGGCGGCAAAGCCCCGGACGGCCAAGGAGCGCAAAATGCAGACTGAGAACACCAACCCCCGCACCACCCGCAGCCACAGCCGCCTTGTGGCTATGAGTTCGGCCGCCGCCATCGTTGTGGTCGGCTTGGGCGCCTTTGCGCTGTTGCCGCCGGCGCATCCGACGCGCACCGCGACTCACGATCCGGTCCAGATCGCGGCCAACGACAGCGGCCGAGCTCCGCGCATGCTGGAAAATTCCTCGCCCTTCAGTTTCGCCGATCTGGTCGAGCGCGTCAGTCCCGCCGTTGTCACCATTCGCTCGGAAACCATGTCCACGGCGAACGACGAGGAGAGCGACAGCGCGCCCGAAAACCTGCCCGAGCCTTTCCGCGATCTGTTCAACCAGTTCAACAAGAACCAGCCTCAGACTCCGCACAAGGAGATCAGCGCCGGCTCCGGCTTCATCATTTCCAAGGACGGACTGATCGTCACCAACAATCACGTGATTGACGCCAGCAAGAAGATCACGGTCGAGCTGCCCGACAAGCGCAGCTTCACCGCGACACTGGTGGGCACCGATCCCGCCACCGATATCGCGTTGCTGCGCATCAAGTCCGACAAGCCGCTGCCCACTGTCGAGTTCGGCAATGACCGGGCCCTGCGTGTCGGTGACTGGGTGGTCGCGGTCGGCAATCCCTTTGGCCTGTCCAATTCGGTGACCGCCGGCATTGTCTCGTCCATCGGCCGCGATATTGGGGCGGGCAATTATAACGACTTCATCCAGATCGACGCGCCGATCAATCGTGGCAATTCGGGCGGACCGACCTTCGACCTGCGCGGCCAGGTGGTCGGCATGAACTCGATGATCTTCTCGCCCTCGGGCGGCAGTGTCGGCATCGGCTTCGCCATTCCGGCCAGCACCATCCATGACGTGGTGGCGCAGCTTCAGGATCATGGCCGCGTCGCCCGCGGCTATCTGGGCGTCGAGATTCAGAGCGTGACGCCCGAGATCGCGTCCTCGCTCGGCCTCAAGGAGCCCAAAGGCGCCCTCGTCGCCAGCGTGGTGCCGGGTGGCCCGGCCGCCAGGGGCGGTTTTGAACAGGGCGATGTCGTGACCGCGATTGACGGCAAGGCGGTCGAGGACAATCGCGACCTGACGCGCCGCGTCGCCACGGTGGCGGCGGGTGCTTCAGCCAACTTCACCATTCTGCGCGGCGGTGCCTCCCAGACCCTCAAGGTCCAGATCGGTGCGCGTCCCGAAGATAAGGTGGCATCCAATACTCCCGCCATGCCCAGCGCGTTGCCCGCCACGGGCAGCGCGATGGGCCTGGGGCTGGCTTCGGTGACGCCCGACGCCCGCAAGACTTATAACCTGGCCGATTCCATCAGTGGCGTGGTGATCACCAAGGTCGACCCCTCCAGCGACGCCGCCGACAAGGGCCTGCAGCCCGGCGACGTGGTGATGAAGGTCGGCGCGCGCGTGGTCAAGACGCCGCAGGATATCCAGGCGGCGGTGGCCGAAGCGCAAAAAGGCGGCCGCAAGAGTGTCCTTATGCTGGTGGCCAGCCAGGGCGCCACACGTTTCTACGCGGTTGATATCGGTCAGACGTGATTGTTACGGACGGCGGGGCGCGATCCCTCCCGTCCGACCATGATTTTGAGCCAGAAGGAGGAATCCACCGCATGCGCATTCTCGTTGTCGAGGACGATCTGGAGGCCCAGCGCTATCTGGTTCAGGGGCTGAAGGAGTCGGGCCATGTGGTGGACGACGCGGCCGATGGCGATCTCGGCCTCTCGCTGGCGCTGTCCCGGCCCTATGATGTGGCGATCATAGACCGCATGCTGCCCAAGATGGACGGGCTGGGCGTGGTCGCTGAAATGCGCGAACACGGCAACACCACGCCGGTGCTGTTTCTCTCCGCGCTGTCCGAGGTGGACGACCGGGTGAAAGGCCTCAAGGCCGGCGGCGACGATTACCTCACCAAGCCTTACGCCTTTGTCGAGCTCCTGGCGCGGGTGGACGCGCTGATGCGCCGCCGCTCACCGGTGACGGTGAAGACAAGGCTGCAGGTCGGCGATCTCGACCTGGACCTTCTCACCCGCGCCGCCAATCGCGGCGAACAGCCGATAGATCTTCAGCCGCGCGAATTCCGCCTGCTGGAATATCTCATGCGCCACGCCGGGCAGGTGGTGACACGCACCATGCTGCTGGAAAGCGTGTGGGAATATCATTTCGATCCCCAGACCAATGTGATCGACGTCCATATTTCGCGCCTGCGCGCTAAGATAGACAAGGGCTTCGACGCGCCGTTGCTGCACACCATTCGCGGCGCGGGTTACATGATCCGGGCAAGATGATAGGCTGGGGGGCGATGCGGACGAATTTCCGCCTGCTTCGCACCCAGGCCTTCCGCATCGTCCTGGTCTATGGGCTGCTATTCGCCTTTTCGGTGAGTTCGCTTCTGTTCTTTACCTATTGGAACACGCGCCGCACCCTCGACGACCAGACCGACCAGACCATCGAAGCCGAAATCACCGGCCTCAGCGAGCAATATACGCGCCTGGGCGTGCGCGGGCTGGAAGAAAGCTTGACGAACCGCCAGCTGCATCCCGGCGCGGGCCAGGCGCTTTATATCCTGACCGATTCCGCCCACCGGTTCCTGGCGGGCAATCTGGATTCCTGGCCCTCCATCACCACCGATCCCGGCAATTTCGTCGAGTTCGCTTATGAGCGCCGTACCAATAGCGGGCTGGAAACGCGCCGCGCCCGCGGCAGGCTTTTCCCCATCTCGACCCTGCTGGGCGACTACTATCTGCTGGTGGCGGAAGACGTGCACGACCGCGATCTGATCCAGGGCATGTTCACCACCACCCTGCCCTGGACTGTGGCCCTGATTCTGCTGTTCGGCCTTCTGGGCGGGGCGCTGATGAGCCGCAACATGCTCCGGCGGCTCGATTCCATCAACCGTACCTCGGGTGAGATCGTGGCGGGCAATTTCACCCGCCGTGTGCCGGTTTCCGGCGCGCATGATGAGTTCGATGTGCTGGCGGAAAATCTCAACCGCATGCTGGATCGCATCGAGCGATTGATGAAGGGCCTGCGCGAGGTCACCGACTCTGTGGCGCATGATTTGCGCACACCGCTCAATCGCCTGCGCCAGCGGCTGGAACAGTCCCAGGCGCGGCTCCAGGCGGCGGGCTCCGACGCCTCCGAGATCGAACGCGCCATTGCCGAGACCGATTCCCTGATCGCCACCTTCAATGCGCTGCTCTTGATCGCCGAAACCGATGCGGGCACAGCGCGCGGCGCGATGTCGCCACTCGATCTCAGTTCCGTCGCCGCCGATGTCAGCGAATTGTATGAACCGCTGGCCGAGGAGAAGAATGTGATCCTCACCTTGATCCGGCCATCCGGCTTTCACCCTGGCGACACGGTGATCGAGGGCAACCGCAGTCTGGTCTCCCAGGCGTTGGCCAATCTGGTGGACAACGCCATCAAATACACCCCGCCTGGGGGGCGTGTGACCATCCGGCCGGGTCTGCATTTTCAGGGCGCGGATATCTCGGTCGCCGACAGCGGGCCGGGCATTCCCCTCGAGGAACGGTCGCGTGTGGTGGAACGCTTTGTGCGACTTGAGGCCAGCCGCAGTTCTCCCGGCACGGGCCTCGGCCTGGCCCTGGTCGCGGCGGTGGCGCATTTCCACAATGCCGAGCTGCTGCTGGAAGACAATGCGCCGGGCCTGAAAGCGACCTTGCGTTTCCCCCGTCCGGCGGTGCGCCTGATCCCCCCGGCCGAGACCGCCAAACTGCCGCAAATCCCGTCCCGCGCCGCGGCCGAATGAGTGAGACGCCGGCGCTTGAAGGGCGCGAGACCAAACGAGCGGCCATGACGGGTCGGCGCATGATCGCCCTTGAACCCGACTTGCTTTAGCTTCGGGGGGCATGCTTGCCATTCCCCCCTTGCCCTTTGATGCCGCGCGCGTGACGCGGGCCTGGGGCGCGCTCGCCGAACGCGGCTTCACTCCGCCGGATGACCAGGCGCGCACGTTGCTGTCGGGCGTCTTCGGCAACAGCCCCTTTTTGCTTCGTCTCGCCTTGCGCGAAAGCGAAATCCTGGCGGATTATTTTGCCCATGGGCCGGACGCGATCCTGCGCGAAGCCCGGGCGTTGGCCATGACGCAATTCCCCGACGAGGCCCAGGCGATGGCCGGCCTCCGCCGCGCCAAGCGCCGCGCCGCGCTGGCCATAGCGCTGTCCGACATCGGGGGCTGGAGCCTCGATCAGGTCACCTTCGCGCTGACGGAGTTCGCCGATTCCTGCGTCAAGGGCAGCTTGCGCTTTCTGCTCGCCCGGATGGCGGGGCAACAGGGATTTTTCGAACCGGATGGAAAAAGGCTGGAAGCCACCACCGGACTCACCATCCTGGCGATGGGAAAATACGGCGCCCATGAACTCAATTATTCCAGCGACATCGACCTGGTGGTGTTCTACGACGCGGAGAAGTTTCCCTTCCGCAAGCGCGACGATCCGCGCGGCGCGGCGGTGGAACTGGCGCAGGGCCTGGTCAAGCTGATCGCCGAGACCAATGCCGACGGGTATGTCTTCCGGGTCGATCTGCGCCTCCGGCCCGATGCCGGTGCTACCCAGACGGCGATCTCCACCGCGGCCGCGCTCGACTATTACGAAAGCCAGGGTCAGAATTGGGAACGCGCCGCCATGATCAAGGCGCGTCCCTGCGCCGGCGATCCCGCCACCGGTTCGGCTTTTCTCAAATCCATCGCGCCCTTCATCTGGCGGCGGCATCTGGATTTCGCGGCGATCGAGGACATTCATTCCATCAAGCGCCAGATTCACGCCCATGCCGGCCATGGCGAGATCGCGGTGGCGGGTCACAACATCAAGCTCGGGCGCGGCGGCATTCGCGAGATCGAATTCTTTGCCCAGACCCAGCAATTGATCCTGGGCGGCCGCAAACCCGATCTGCGCGCTGCATCGACATTGACGGCGCTGAAGGCGCTGGCGGACGAGGGCATCATCACGCCTGGGGCCGAAACCGACATGCGGCGCTGCTACATCTATCTGCGCACCCTCGAGCACCGGCTACAGATGATCGAGGACCAGCAGACCCACACCTTGCCCGCCAGCGAGGAGGGCCTGGCCCATGTCGCCTGCTTCATGGGTTATGAGGAAACCTCCCTGTTCCGCGCCGCCTTCACCGATGTGCTGGAAAGCGTGCAGGGCCATTATGCCCGGCTGTTCGAGCGCGAGCCGGAACTGACCGACAGCCACGGCAATCTGGTCTTCACCGGGGTCGAAGAAGATCCGGAAACCCTCAAAACCCTGGCGGCCATGGGTTTTAGGGACGCCGCCCATGTTTCGGGCGCGATCCGCGGCTGGCATCATGGCCGCATCCGCGCCATGCGTTCGGCGCGCGCCCGCGAGCTGCTCACCCGCCTGATGCCGCACATTCTGGCGGCGCTGGCGGCGACGCCCGATCCCGACGCCGCCTTCGCCCAGTTCGACCGTTTTCTGTCCGGCCTGCCTTCCGGAGTACAGCTATTTTCCCTCTTCCAGGCGCGGCCGGAATTCCTCGGCCTGCTCGCGCGCAGCCTGGGTTCGGCGCCGCGGCTCTCTCTCCATCTGGCGCGCAATCCTTCCACCCTCGACGCGCTTCTGGATGCTGATTTTCTGGGTACCCTGCCCAGCCGCGCCGCGCTGGATGCCGCATTGGCCCGCCGCCTGACCGGCGGCTATGAGGAGATGCTGGATGGCGCGCGCCATTTCGTGCGCGAGGCGATATTCCGCGTCGGCGTCCAGATCGTGGATGGCAAGGCAAATGCCGACCAGGCCGGTCCCGCCCTGACAGATATCGCGGAAAGCGTGATTGCGGGCCTGTTGCCGCGTGTCGAGGATGAGCTGGCCCAGTCTGCCGGCCGGGTGCCGGGCTCGGGGTTTGCCGTGATCGCGATGGGCAAGCTGGGCGGGCGTGAAATGACCGCCAGCTCCGATCTCGATCTGGTGTTCGTCTATGACCTGCCGCCGGGCGTTGAGAATTCCGACGGGCCAAAGCCGTTGCCCGCCACGCTTTATTTCGCCCGGCTGGCCCAGCGCCTGATCGCCGCCCTGACCACGCCCACCGCGGCGGGCACGCTTTATGATGTGGACATGCGGCTGCGTCCCACCGGCAACAAGGGTCCGGCGGCGGTAAGCCTGAAATCCTTCGCCGACTACCATGCCAGCGAAAGCTGGACCTGGGAGCATATGGCGCTCACCCGGGCGCGGCTGGCGGCGGGGCCGCCGGATCTGCGCCAGCGCATTGCCGAGGAGATACGACGCCGCCTCACCGCCAAACCCGATGCCGCCAAAATCCTTGCCGATGCGCGCGACATGCGGGCCAAGGTCGAAGCCTCCTATCCCGGCCGCAGCATCTGGGACGTCAAACATGCGCCAGGCGGCTTGATGGATATCGAATTCATTGCCCAGACCCTGCAATTGCTGCACGCCCATGCCAGGCCCGACATCTTGGACACCAACACCATCGCCGCGCTGGAGAAGTTGGGCGCGGCGGGATTCCTGAAGGGGCCGGATCTCGCTCTGCTGCTGGACGCGGCAAGGCTGCAGCAGGCACTGACCCAGACCATGCGCATCGCCCTGGATGAAACGCTCAAGCCCGAGGAGGCGACGCCGGCGTTAGGCGCCCTCCTGGCGCGGGCAGGCAGCGCCCGCGATTTCGCCGGCCTGGAACAACGCCTGATCCTGTTGCAGCAACAGGTCCGTGCCGTCTTTGTCCGGCTGACCTTATCTGGCTGAACTTTGTCCCTCTGACTGGCGGTTGACGGGCCGGAAAGTATCCCGCCAATCCCGGCTTGAAGTCGGTCAGGGCATGGGCGATAACCCCCGCCTTCGACTTGGAGCGCGGGCGTAGCTCAGGGGTAGAGCATAACCTTGCCAAGGTTAGGGTCGACGGTTCGAATCCGTTCGCCCGCTCCATTTTTCTCAATAATAACAATATATTAGTATGAATCCGCAGGCGCCCCAGGCCGATGTCCAACCAGCCGATCGGATTTGACGAGGTCATAGAGCCGCTTGGCCGCGAGCGCTTCCTCTCCGAATACTGGACCCGGAAGTATCTTCACATCCCCGGACCCAAAGGCCGCTTCACCCGGCTCCTGCCTTGGGAGGAGCTGAACACCATCCTGGAATGGCACTGCCCGCCCCAGCCCCAACTGCGCCTGTTCCAGGAAAACGTGATGGTGGATTTGCGCCGCTATATCGACGGCCCAGTCGGCGCGCTCAAGCTCAATGCCGGCGGCCTGATCGCGGCCTTGGCGCAAGGCGCCTCCCTGGTGCTGGACGCGGTGCATGAAGTCGCGCCGCGTGTCGCCCATCTCGCCGGCTCGATGGGGGGCGCGCTCGCCAGTTCCTGCATCGCCAATCTTTACGCCGGCTGGCGCTCCCAGCGCGCCTTCGATGTGCATTGGGATCCGCATGAGGTGATGGTGCTGCAGCTTTCGGGCCGCAAGCGCTGGCAGGTTTTCGCCCCCACCCGCCTTCATCCCCTTAAGGACGATTCCGAAAAGGCGCTTCCGCCTACCGCCTCGCCGGTGTGGGAAGGCATCATGAATGACGGTGATATGCTTTATCTGCCGCGTGGCTGGTGGCATGTCGCCTATCCGCTGGACGAGCCCAGCCTGCATGTCAGCTTCGGTATCGAGCCGCCGGTCGGCGACGAATTCCTCACCTGGTGGATGCAGACGCTGCGCCGGCATCCCGAGCTCCGCCAGGCGCTCTCCAGCGGTGACGCCGCCTCGCGCGAAAATTACATGGCGCAGGTCATCAAATTCCTCCAGGTCTCGGCCGCGGGCGATCCGTTGGGCGATTTCCTCGCCGAGCGCCTTGCCGGTCGGCGTGTGCGTCCGCGCCTGCGCTTGCCCCAGGCGCCCATCGAACAATCAAAACCGCTGGGCAGCATGGCGACCCGCGTTCGCCTGGCCACCACGGATTCGCTTCATATCGAACAGCCGGCCGGTGAGCCGATGGCCCGATTCTGGGCGGCAGGGTCTTACTGGTTCATCCGCCCGGAATTCATCCCCGCCTTCCAGCTATTGTCGGGGCACAGGAGCATTCCGTTCCAGGATATGTGCGCCGGCATTCTCGACAATCAATTGCGCGGCATGCTGGTGAGCGCTGTCGACACCCTGGCGATAGCGGGCGTGGTGTTCAAAGAAGAGCCTCAGTAAAAAATCGGGCGGGAGAAGCCGTGGCGGTCAACAATTCCGGTGAGATCGCGGCGCGGCTGGACCGGCTGGTCTTTTCTTTCAGCATTCAGAAGCTGGTGGCGCTGGTTTCCCTGGGCGCGGCGTTTGAATTCTACGACCTCTTCATGACCGCCTATATCGCGCCGGGGCTGGTGGCGGCGCAGCTCTACACGCTCACGCCCAGCGGTTTTTTCGCGCCCGATAGTATCGGCTTTTTCGTTTTCTGCACCTTTGCGGGCATGTGGCTGGGATGCGTCGGTTTTGGTTTTGTCGCCGACCGGCTGGGGCGGCGCGCCATCTTCACCCTGTCGCTGCTCTGGTATTGCCTTGCCACAATGGTGATGGCGTTCCAGCATAGCGCCGCCGGCATCGATCTCTGGCGCTTCATCGCCGCCATCGGGGTGGGGCTGGAACAGGTCACCATAGACACGCTGTTGCCCGAGCTGGTCCCGGCCAGGGGCCGCGGCCGCGCTTTTGCAATCAGCCAGTTCATCGCTTTTTCGGCAGTGCCCATTGTCGCTTTGCTGGCCTGGAAGCTGGTGCCGCTACACCCGTTCGGCCTGGAGGGCTGGCGCTGCGTCGCTTTGATCGGCTCGCTGGGCGCGCTGGCCGCCTGGTGGCTGCGCCTCGCCGTGCCGGAAAGTCCGCGCTGGCTGGCGCTGCATAGCCGCGGCGCCGAAGCGGAAAGCGTGATGGTGGGCCTGGAAGCCAAAGTGGCGCGCGATATCGGCCACGCCTTGCCGCTAGAGCGGTTCCAGGAAAAGTGTGAAGCGGTTTTCCGTCCGGAACCGCAACCAAACAAAGAGATAGAGCATTTCCGCGATTCAACGAAGCGCGAAAATGCTCTAGTGCCGCCGCATGATACGGCGCTGCCGCAGCGTGCCTCCTTGCGCGAAATTTTCGGCCCGTCTTATCGCCGGCGCACCCTGATGCTCTCGGTGTTCAATGGGATGCAGAGCATCGCCTTTTACGGCTTCGGCTCCTGGGTGCCCAGTCTCCTGATCGCCCGGGGCATCCATGTCACCGCCAGCCTGGAATATGCCTTCATCATCGCGCTGGCCAATCCGGTCGGGCCGCTGCTTGGCGTTCTGGTGGCCGACCGCATGGAGCGCAAAGCACAGTTGGTCACCGCCGGCATTTGCGTCGCCGTCTTCATGCTGTTGTTCGCGCTGCAGACCCAGACCTTGCTCGTCCTCCTGTTCGGGGTGCTGGTAACGCTCTCCATCAACTGGATCAGCTTCGCCTGCCACAATTACCAGGCCGAGCTTTATCCCACCCGCATGCGCGCCCGCGCCATCGGCTTTGTCTATAGCTGGAGCCGCATTTCGGCGGCGCTGACGGGATTGTTGATCGGCTTCTTCCTGCGCCAGGGCGGCACGTTTGGCGTGGCGTGTTTCATCGGCGGCGCCATGGCGGTGATGGTGGTCACCATCGGTTTTTTCGGCCCGCCCACTTTGAACCGGCGGCTGGAAGAGATTTCCCGCTAGCGGCCGGTCAATTCCCGCGCGCCCAGGCGATGGCGAATTCGCGGTCCAGCCCCAGTTTCTGCGCCGTCAGCAGCAGGCCCTGGAAATCCTCGATCACGGCCTTGCCGATCATGTCGATCTCGCCCAATGCCATTTTTTTGATGCCATTGGCGATCACCGCCGGAGGCGAGCGCCAGGTCACCGCCGCGGTGGCGCCGAAGCCCTGGCTCAGGGGGATCACGCCATGCCACCACAAGGGCGGAATATAGAGCGCGTCACCTTCCTCCACTGTCGCCGAAAACCAGCGCACACTGTCATCATTCAGCGCGCCAAAGGCCGCGGCATTGTCGTAATAATCTTCGGCGAAGAAAATCCGCCGCAGTTGCAGATTGGCCGGGCTGTTGCCGCTCACCAGCCCGATCTTCTTGGAACCGATCACCTGGCACATCAGGGTTTCGTCAAAGGGATGGTAATGCCAGGTGGTCCCGGCATTGCGATGGAAAAAATACCGCGCCGGCGGATAGCAATAGGCCGGCTCCGCCTTGGTCAGGAACGGAAAACCGCCCAGATCGCTGAGCAGCTCGGTGGGCAGCGCGGTGGTGACGATGGCAAGCCTGGTGGCATCAGAATGAAGCCGGTCGATCGCTTCCGCGAAGTTGATCTCTCTTTTTCCGGCAGTCATCCGCTTGGCTTGGACATGATATTCATTTTCATAAAGGAAAATTTCGTGATGACCGGACCGGGCCTTCAGATACTCCCGGTCACGCCATTTTTTGGACGCCGGCCAGTGTTTCACCGCCCCCCGGATCACGCAGGGCCGGCTCTGGGCGACATAGTCATTTTGAAAAACCGCCTCGCTGAGCGTGGCGGCATCCAGCACCGGAACAGCTGCCGCGTCCGCCATTCCAGGCACATTTTTGAGGGTGACGTCCGGCATGATCCCTCCAACGGGACCAGCCTATATAGCGGTTCGGTAATCAGGGTGCATCCGCCCGATTTTTACCTTGCTTCGTGCCCGTCCTCGCCCCACATAGCCCCCAATGCCGCCGCTGCTTTATCTCAAAGACGTCCATCTCACCTTCGGCACCACCAAATTGCTGGATGGGGCCGAATTCGCCGTGGGCGAGGGGGAGCGTCTGGCCTTGGTCGGCCGCAACGGCTCGGGCAAATCCACCTTGCTCAAGATTGCCGCCGGCCTGATGGAGGCGGATAAGGGCGACCGTTTTGCCCAGCCCGGCGCTACCATCCGCTATCTGCCGCAGGAGCCCAGCCTGGAAGGCCATGCCACCACCCGCGACTATGTCGAAGCCGGGCTTCGGCCGGGCGATGATCCCAACCGCGCCTTCTATCTCTTGGGGCATCTTGGCCTCAGCGGCCAGGAAGTGCCCGCCACCCTCTCGGGGGGCGAGGCCCGCCGCGCCGCCCTGGCCCGGGCGCTGGCGCCGATGCCCGACATCCTGCTGCTGGACGAACCCACCAATCATCTCGATTTGCCCGCCATCGAATGGCTGGAAGGCGAATTGAAAGCCATGCGCGCCGCTTTGGTGCTGATCAGCCATGACCGACGCTTCCTGGAGAATCTCTCTCGTGCTGTCGTCTGGCTGGATCGCGGCCAGACGCGGCGGCTCGATCAGGGCTTCGCCGCTTTCGAGAATTGGCGCGACATGCTGATGGAGCAGGAAGATAGCGAGCGGCACAAACAGAAACGCAAGATCGTCCAGGAACTGGACTGGCTGGCGCATGGCCGCAGCGCCCGGCGCAAGCGCAACCAGGGCCGATTGGCCCGCCTCGGCAATCTGCGCCAGGCCCGCCGCGAACAGTTAAAACCGATGGGCTCGGTCAAGATGGAAGCGGCCTCTGCCGAAACCTCCGGCACCAAGGTGATCGACGCCAAGGGCATTTCCAAAAGCTTCGGCGACAAAACCGTGATCAAGGGCTTCTCCCTGCGCATTCATCGCGGCGACCGCATCGGCATTGTCGGCCCCAATGGCGCCGGAAAAACCACCTTGCTGAAACTCCTCACCGGCGAATTCAAGCCCGATGCCGGCAATGTCAAGCTGGGCACCGCGCTCCAGATGGCGAAACTGGACCAAAGCCGCGCCAGCCTGCATCCGGAAGAAACCCTGGCCAACGTGCTGACGGGCGGCGGCGGCGATACGGTGTATGTCGGCGGCAAGCCGCGCCATGTCATCAGTTATATGCAGGACTTTCTCTTCACCGGCCAGCAGGCCCGCACCCCCGTCAAAGTGCTCTCGGGCGGCGAGCGGGCGCGGCTGCTTTTGGCGCGCCTCTTCGCAGTGCCGTCCAACTTTCTGGTGCTGGACGAACCCACCAACGATCTCGACCTGGAAACCCTCGACCTGCTGGAAGAAGTAGTGGGCGAGTATCCCGGCACCGCCCTGATCGTCAGCCATGACCGCGATTTCCTCGACCGGGTGGCGACCCAGATCGTGGCGGCGGAGGGTGAGGGGCGTTTCGCCGTCTATGCCGGCGGCTATTCCGACATGCTGGCCCAGCGGGAGCAGGGCGCACAGGCCACCACATACATTCCGGAAAAAAGTGCTTCGGCCCGCAAGCCGCCACGCCTGCGCGACCGCGTCGAAGCCAAGCTCAAATTCTCCGAAATCCATTCCCTCAATTCATTGCCGGGCAAGATCGAGGCGGCGAACCGGGCGATTGCAAGGCTCGAGGCGGAACTCTCCGATTCCGGCCTCTACGCCCGCGATGCCCAGAAATTCGCCATGCTTTCGGCGCGGCTGGCCGAGGCAAAAACCGCCCGCGACGCCGATGAGGAACTCTGGTTGGCCCTGGAACTCCGGCGGGAGGCCATGGGCTAAGGCAATATTATTAGGCCTTCAGGAACAGGCGAACCCCCGGCGCGTTTTATGAACGACCCGTAAGAAGGGGTGTCCCATGAAACGCTATGCCATTGCAGGCTTTGCCGCCGGGGCCGCCATGATGATCGGCGGTGCCCTGGCCGCGGTATCCACCACCGGCTCCGCGCCGTCCCGGGCGCTGGCTGCAACGGAGTCCGGAACCATGAACCCGATGATCGCGGGCCAGGCGATGCTGCCGAACCGCAATCTCCTGGAGAACATCTCCGCTTCGCCCGAACATTCCATGCTGGTGGCGGCGATGAAACAGTCCGGCGTTTCCGACGCCTTGACGGCGGACGGCCAGTTCACCGTCTTCGCCCCCACCAATACGGCGCTGTCCGTGCTGTCGGCGCGGGTCCTGACCGAGGACAAGGCACAGCTCGCCCGCCTCATGGGCTATCTGGTGGTGCCCGGCAAATATGATTCGCAAGGACTGCTCAAGGCGATCGGCGAAGGCGGCGGCAGCGCCAAATTGCGCACCGTCGAAGGCGGCGTGCTGTTGGCGCGGATGAACGGCCCCACCAACATCATCCTGATGGACGAAAACGGCAGCACCGCCGACATCGCCATCTATGATGTCTATGACAAGAACGGCGTCATGCATGTGGTGGACCACATGCTCGAGCCCGGCGCTCCCGCGCGCCAGGTCGCGGACCGCTAATTCAAATTGTCATGGCCGGGCTTTGACCCGGCCATCCCAGCAGGCGAGTATCTGCGAGACAAATGAATCTTGCGATCACTTGCAGGGTCCGCTCGCATGCGATTGCTGGAGTTTAATTCGTCCTCACCGATACAGCAGCCGCCAACGCCTAAAGCGCAATATGATCCGGCTGCCCGGCAACGCGCGCCAGCCAGCGTTGCAGCGCCGGATAAGCCGCAAGCTCGAACCCGCCTTCTCCCGCGCAATGGGTGTAGCCGTATAAGGCGATGTCCGCGATGGAATAGGCCGTGCCGGCGAACCAGTCCTGCTTTTTCAAATGGCCTTCCATCACCGCCAGCGCCGCATGGCCCTTGGCGTGCCACTCGGCAACGAGATGCCGTTTTTTCTCCAGCGCCTCCTTGGCGGCATAGGAAAGCCAATAGCGCGCCACCGCCACATAAGGCTCATGGCTGTATTGCTCGAAGAACATCCATTGCAGCATCTGGGCGCGCGCCCAGGAATCGCCTGGCTGCAGCTTCGTCCCCTCGCTGAGGTGAAAAATTATGGCGCCGGATTCCGCCAGCACTCGGCCATTCGCATATTCCAGCAGCGGCACCCGCCCATTCGCATTCTTCGCCAGGAATTCAGGCTGGCGCGTTTCGCCGCCATGCAGCGGATAATCTTTCAGGCTCAGCGCAATGCCAAGCTGGTGCGCCGCCAGACGCACCTTGTAGCAATTGCCCGACATCGCCATCTGGTGCAGCACCAGGCCTTGCAATCCAGTCATCGTGTCTTCCCGTCATTCTATAAATTACGCCGAGCGCAGATCGGGCTAAACTTCAATCTCGCCGGTCAGATACAGCGCACAGTCGCCGGCGATGATCGTGCGATCACCGTCATCCGTGCAATAGAGATTGCCCCCACGCGGGCTGGCTTGGCGCGCCTTCAACTGTTTCTTGCCCAGCCGTTTGGCCCAGAAAGGCGTCAGGGCGCAATGCGCCGAGCCTGTCACCGGGTCCTCCGGCACACCTTTGGCAGGGGCGAAGAAACGTGAGACCATGTCGTAATCTTCATCGCCCGGCGCGGTGGCGATCAGGCCCCAGATGCCCAGATCGTACAGCACACGTTCGATTCTGCCGGGGCCCTTCAGTCCACGCACGATTCGGGCGTCATCCCATACGGCCATCAGGTATGCGCCCTTGAACAATTCCTTGGGCGGTGACGCGTCCAGCGCCTCACCGATTTGATCCGCGACATTGGCGGGCGTAACGTAAGGCACAACCATATTCGACGGCAGCGACATCACATTGCGTCCGTCCGCGCCGCGCGTCACCACAAGCTCGCCGGAGCGGGTCATGAAGCGCACCGCGTTCAGCGCCCTGTCCAGAAAGCTGAAAATCACAAAGGCGCTGGCCAAGGTGGCATGGCCGCACAGATCGACCTCGGAATTGGGCGTGAACCAGCGCAGATCATAGGCGCCCGGCGCTTTCCTGACAAAGAAGGCCGTCTCCGCCAGATTGTTCTCGCCTGCGATGGCTTGCATCAGATCGTCGGAAAGCCAGGAGTCGAGCGGCACCACAGCCGCTGGGTTGCCTTCCAGCACCTTTGTGGCGAACGCGTCAATTTGCCAGAGCTTGAGCTTCATCCTCGCCTCTATCTTGGATGAAGCTTATTCCGCACAGCCGGGCGGGGAACCATCAATCCCGCATATCGGCCATGTCCGATAGTGGCGATTCGCTACGTCACCCACTCCGCCAGATAGGCCGTCTCCCGTTTGCCCTAAAGTGCGGCTACGGAATGCGGCGAGGCAAAAGCCTCATGGACGCCACCGTAAATTCGGTCTGCCGAACCGTCTATCACTTCACGCCCAGCGATTTGGCGATCTGGTCTGAGATGTAAGTTTGCTGCTCCAGCAGGCTCGCGCCAGGATCCATGGTGTAAACCGCCTTCAGGAAGGCCATGTCCGTGTCGGTCATGGCGGTTGGCTTCAGATCCGCATTGCAGTTTGGCGAAATCAGATTGGTGATACTGGGTATGTTCTTGCAAGCTTCGAAAGACTGGGTTTGGGAAAGCGCCAGCACGGCGATATAATCAGCGACCGCGCCAAGCAGGTAGTCATGGGTCTTGCTGGTGTCGGCAATGATGTAAATATGGGCCAGCTCGCTGTGCAGGTCTGTGCGCAACAGCGATCCCTCGACCGCCCTCTGAGGCAGGTCTCTGATGCTGCTGCCGAATATACCGTCAGGGTCCTCGTCATCACCTATCAGCGCGCCGTTAGTGTCCCGGGTGGCGGTGGCGTACCAGGCTTGGACCGCATAACGCATGGTGCCGGCGGTCTCGGCCTGCGAGGGCCGCGTCCCCAGCAGACGCGCGCCCCCCTCCTTGCGAATCCGGTCCAGAAACTCCTGCGGCTTGTCGGTGAATAGCACGTCAATATTGCCACGGCAGGAAGAAGACTGCAGAGGCGCGCCTGCCTCTTGCGCGACCTCCCTGATCCGCGCCGTTACGTAGGCATTGTATTCCTCTTGCGATAGCCCGCGTGTCCTCGGGCAAACACCGTTTTTCCAGCGCGTGATTTCGTCGCTGACCGGAGCCGCCAGGGCATAAGCCCTGACGAAGCCGTGAATGACGGTTTGGGGATGGTCGCCCAGCCATGTGGGCGCGGTGACGATGACGGTTTCGACCGGCGGCGGGGTCAGGACGACTGAGAAATTTGCGGACTGCGCCCAGGTCACGGAAATAGGAGCGAAGAGCCAGACAAAAGTGATGATCGTTAGAATAACAGTGGAACGCCTCAATCAGGCCTCCCTCGAACATCGTCCAGCGCTGAAGTCATAATACTTTTGAGAACAGGCTGTCCAGCATAGGGGGAGCACAGATCTCGGCCTTGTACATCGGCGGCTGGTTCGGATGCTGCATTATCAAGATCGGCTTTTCTGGAAAAGTCGACACTTTCTGCCACCACCCCGCCAGTAATCCCGGCGGGATACAGTGATGGCCGCAAAAGTTCTCACTTTTTGCCGCCATCAAAATTAAAAATGGCGCCCTCGGATCAGAGACTGGTTCGGGGATGTATTCATTTTGGCAATTTGGACGGTGAACCAATGTCCGCTTATGATCCAAAGCGGACATCGTGCGGCGCATTCACGCCGCCCAATTCATATACGCGTTTGATGCTTGCTTACCAGCCGGCGGCGAGACTGTCCTTTCGATGGTCGGTTCCCGCCCGGTAGAAGCCATTCACCGGCTCCTTGCTGTTTTTATCCATGCTCGGTTTGGGCAGGCTGGGATCAGGCGTGAACAGCAGCGCTTCATAACCGCCCATCGCGCCGCCATTGGCGGGGGTGACTTCGTGGCCCATGGCCTTCAGCTGTGCTCCCATCAGCTTGTACAGTTCGGATTCCATCTGCACCCCTCCGGTATTCTGATTGTGATGGAAGCGCGCCATGTCGGTGGAAGCCTGCACATTGGCACCCAGATCAACCATGTTCACCATCATCTGGGCATGGCCTTGCGCCTGCATGTCGCCGCCCATCAGGGTCAGCGCCAACAATTGCCCGTCGCTGCGTCCGTTCTGCATGGCAAAACCTGCCGCCAGGGTGTTGTAGGGCCGCTTGTTGCCTGCGATCAGGTTGGGGCTGTTGGGATCAAGCGTGAACAGATCGCCACGGTTATGCAAGACGAAACCATAGCCCGGCACGGTGATGCCTGAGCCGAAGCCGCCATAGAGCGAATTCACCCAGGACACCATATTTCCCCAGCGGTCGCCGACCGTCAGCACAATGGTATCGCCCGCGCCTTCACCGGCGGTGGTCAGCTTCATCGCCTTGTCCGGGTTGATCTTGCCGCACAGGCTTTCGGCGTGTTCGACGCTGGTAAGCATCTTTACCTTGGCGCCAATGCCGGGATTCAGGTGAGGGTCGCCATTGTTGGCGTTGAGGTCGGCATAGGCCAGCGCCTTGGCCTCGATCAGCATGTGCCAGTAATGCGGGTCTTTCGGTCCCATCGAGGCCAATGTCTGGCCCGGATAGACCTTGCCGGTGCAAGCCGCCAGGATGCTCAGCATCTCATTGGCGCCGAAGCCGTTGGCCGGCGGCGGCAATTCCGCCAGGGTAAAGCCGTGATATTCGCTGGTCACCGGCTCGACCCATTCGCCTTTGTAGGCGGTGAAGTCCGCCATGGTGACGGGGCTGCCCAGCTTGCGCATCTTGGCGACTATGGCCTGTGCCATCGCGCCCTTGTAGAAACCGTCGCGGCCCTTGGCCATCAGGATGCGGAAAGTCTTGGCCAGGTCGGGATTGCGGTAGATCTGCCCCGCCACCGGCGGCTTGCCGTTGATGTACCAGGTCTTGACGGAGTCCGGGTCCAGCTTGGTGCAGCAATGCTCAATCTGGCTTGGGTCGTCGTTTTCCGCCACCGGCAGACGCCAGTCACTGGCGATGCGCTCGGAAACGGGGAAGCCCTTCTCGGCATAGTCCGCCGCAGGGGCCAGAACGTCCTTGAATTTCATGGTGCCGTACTTGTCCAGCACCTCCTGCCAGCCCCAGACCGCACCCGGCACCGTCACCGACAACACGCCCTTGGGCATGCCCGACCCCGGATTGATGTTCTTGGGGTCCCATTTGTAGCCATGGTCGTTCATGAATTTGAGCGTCTGGCCTGCGGGCGCGATGCCCGAGGCGTTGATCGCGTGCAGCTTGTGATCCTTGGCAGTGTAGATGATGGCGAACATGTCTCCCGACAGGCCCGTCCACATGGGCTCGACCAGGTTGAGCATGGCGGCGGTGGCCACGGCCGCGTCCACCGCATTGCCGCCCCGTCGCAGGACGTCAAGCCCGGCCTGCGAGGCCAGCGATTGGCTGGAGGCGACGATGCCGTTGCGCGCCATGACTTCGGAACGTCCCTGGCCCATCCAGCCTGAGGCGCGATCGCCGCGCACGGCGCTGCAGAAGGGCGGATCGGCCGCGCCGGGCTTGTCGGTGCAGGTCTGGGAAGCTATATCGGCGCTGTTGCCCGGACCGGCGGAGACCGCAACGCCTGCACCTGCCAGCAACGCCAGCCAGGCCAGGCCCTTCAGGCACGAAGAAATTGTCGAGAGTTTGCGTTTCGTCATGGGCGCACCGCGGAGCTTGCAGGCGGCGCTTGCCGCCTTTGGTTGAAGGAAAAAGCCCGAAAACCTGAAGACTTATTCTTCTTCTTTGTTGGTGCGATCCTATGCCCGCCCGATGGCCGGATCAATTGGACGGTCTTTCTTCTGTCGAGGGAAATATGGCCTTTTCAGTCTTGGCGCGTGCCCGGAACTTGCCTTTCCGGCTCACATCGCTGGATCTCTGCCGGCTTTGGCTCACATCCTGATCTTAAGGGGAAGCCGGCAGCCACCGAATCGAAAGCGCGACGGCGTTTTCCCGGACATGCGCGGGAGAGCCGGATTCGGGAATTGCGAGAACGTTTCCGCCGCGCATGACCCAGGCCAGCGCAACCGCGGCCGCCGTGCAGCCATGGGCGGCGGCAATCTTCGCCAGCGCGCGGTCATTCACCAAAAGGTTATTGTCGCTGCCGAGTGGAGAATAGGCCATCACCGGCATATTGTGCGCGGCGCACCATGGCAGCATGTCGTGATCGGCGTAAGGATATCTGAGACTGTAGCGAATCTGGTTGGTCGCGCAGCGATGGCCGTCCGGAACACGGAACAGTTCTTCCATCTGGTCGACGGTGAAGTTGGACACGCCCCAGGCGCGAATCTTTCCCGCCGCGCGTAGTTGTTCGAATTTGGCCACAACGCCCGAGATCAGATCGCTGGAGACGGGCGAATGCAGCAGATAGAGATCGAGATAGTCGGTGCGCAGACGCTTGAGGCTCGCCTCGCAGGCCTGCACGACGCTGTCCGGGCCATCGACGAAGACGGGGTCGGCCTCCGCCTTGGAGACCAGAAATATGCGCTCGCGCTGCCCGGCAAACACGTTGCCTAGGAATTGCTCGGAGCCGCCGTCTTCATAATTTCCAGAGGTATCGATCACCGTCATGCCGAGCGCGACGCCTGTGCGCAGCGCCGCTTCCTCGACCAACAGGGGATGCCTTCCCTCACCGAGATGCCAGGTGCCTTGACCGAGCGCCGGTACGATCCTGCCATCGGGAAACTTTACGGTACGCGGGTTCGATGCGGCGCTGGTGCCGGGATCCTGTGCCCTTGCCGGGCCGGCCGTCATGGCGCTTGCGGCAGGAAATGATAAGCCGAGGGCCGCACAACGCGCGCCAAATTGCCGCCGGTCGAGCAAATGCGTGTTCATGGTGCCCGTCTCCTTCCGGACAGACAATTGCAATCGAGCCCTGGACCAGGGGCGCCGAAGCGCCGCGCATCAATCAGGACAATTGCTCCGCTGGTTACAACATACCATCAATCGGCCTGCCATGGCTGGAAACTCCGAAACACGAATGTCCGCGATTGGCCAAAATCGGACATGCGCGGGGGCGTCCTGCGGGGTTACCATGATCGCTTGCGGCCTTTACATTTTTGACCATACCCGGATCATCCGATCCAAAGGTTTGCCGCAGATGTTGGTGGGCGTCGCCCAAGAAACACAAAACTTAGGGCAGCCATCACGCCGGCCATAGCGACGATAGTTGGCGAGCCCAATACAAGATCAAAAACCTGCGGTTCGTGCAGGCGCTCATTGGTCGCGGCATCATAAAATGTTGCGGGCAGCCAAACCACATTCCACCCGGCATGCAATGCCCAGGAAAAACCAATATGCCGAAAGGCCAAATAAAAATTGTTCCACGCCACAGCAGCAAAGAACAGCGTTGCGAGCGAGGCCACCGAAAGCGCCATGTGCAGGGTGCCAAAGCGGTACAGAAGAAAGTGCGCTGCTGCGAAGAGGAAGGCCAGCCCGAGTGAAATCACGGGTGCCGAACGCATATATTGGATGAAGAAACCAATCATGAGCGCACGGAAAAAGATCTCTTCGTTGAACGCCTGGAACAGAAATCCAGTTTGTCCTTCAATGTTGGGAGCATTCGCCCTCAGAGCGGCAGCCTTATATACGAAGGGGAGAAACAACTCGCTCGCAGTTGCGACCATGGCGAATGCCATGACGACCAACAAAGCATGTCCCGGCGGCAAGTTGAGACCCGCGTAGTTTGCCCATTCTTGTCCAAGCAGCAGCCGCAGAGCCGCCACAATCGCGGCGGTGACCAGGACAAAAGCCCACCAATTGTCCTGGGTAAGCAAGAGGGGCCAGGGCATCAAAGCCGCGACCACGAGCAGGGCAATTAACGGCGGCCAGCCGCGTTGCCGTCCCATGGGAGATTTTTGACCCAACTTCCCCCGCTTCTATTCACATCTGGGGCAAATCTCGGCATTGAGCGAATATCGCTGCTAACCCTGCCTCAAACCAGAATGCGGCCTTTTCTCAATGAGAGAAGTGACGAGCCGGAGTTTTCGCCCGGCCCCTCGCTCGTGCTCGGGGCGTTCGTCGCTCGAAATGGTCCGCAGGACCATTTCGTTCGCCTTCGGCGAACCGCTCCTCACCCTCACGGATTGATCAGGCTGCCGCCGACGACCTTCGCCTTTACCAGCGTGCTCAAAGGCACCATGCCTTTATAAATGAACTTCTGTACCCGCTGCCCGCGATAGGTCTCCGTCGTGTAGATGTTGCCCTTGGAGTCCGTGACGATGCTGTGCACCGCATAGAACAAGCCCGGCATGCGGCCGCCGCCGCCGAAACTATACAGTTCCTTGAGCGACTGACGGTCATAGACGTGAATTATCTGGTTGGCGCCGTCCGACATATACAGGAACTTCTGCTGCGGATCCTTGGAGAATGCGATCTCCCAGGCCGCGCCTTCGCCCTTGGTGTCCGGCAAAACCGTGAACTGCTTGATGAAGGTGCCGTCGAACTTGAAGAGCTGGACGCGATTGTTGGTGCGATCGCAAACATAGAGGATCTGGTCGACCGACGGTTGGGCACAATGCACCGGGTTGCCGAACTGCGGCGAGTTCACGTCATAATGCGGGATCGGATCATCGCTCGGCGGTTTGCCATAGGCGCCCCAGATGCGGACGTTTTTCCCCGTTTTCGGATCCCATTCCGAGACGCGATGATCGCCGTAACCATCCGCCGCGACCATTGTGCCGTCCGGCAGGAAACGAATCTGGGCCACGCCGCGCACATTCTCCGTGTCCAGGCTGCCCTTGCTGCCATTGGCCTTGCCGATTTCGCCCAGATATTTGCCGTCCTGGGTGAAATGCAGCAGGAAGCTGTCGTGATAAAGGCCTTTTTCTCCGCCACCTTCGCCCGCCGCACCCGGGGCCCGTGGCGCGAATTGCGCCGCGCTGCCCGGGGCGAATGCAGGGGGCTGGCCGGCGCCGTTGGCGCCTATCCAGACTGTACCGTCGGGAGCAACGGTGACGCCGTGGTTTGACGTCGGCCAGTCGTGGTTTGGCACGGTCTTGGCGGCGTCATCCCGGCCCCAGGACCGGATCACATTGCCCGCCGGGTTGAACTCCAGAACGTCCGGAGCCGCCGTGCAGCAGATCGATTCGTTGCGGGTGAGACGGGATTCCTGGTTCTCAAGCGTGCCGGGGCGGTGAACGATCCACACATTGTCCTGTTTATCGACATCCAGGCCGATCACATTGCCGATCACCCAATGGTTCGGATAGGGCTTGGGCCACAAAGGGTCCACTTCGAACTTTGGCACCATCGGGTCCGCGGCGCCCTGGGCCTGGGCGCTGCCGATCAGGCCGCCCTGCGTCTGGCTGCCGCTCAGCGCCAGCAGCGCGGCGAATGCCGTGCCGATGAGAAAATTACGTATACGGATGTTTTTCATGGTGTCCTCCCCAGGATGCCTTGTGGCGGAAAGGGTACACCGATTGCAGGCGGGAGCAAGGGTGAGCCGCGACCGCCGAAGGCGGGTGAAACGGTCCAGTGGACCGTTTCAAGCGGCGAACGCCCCGAGCCGCAGCGAGGGGCTGGGCGAATACTCCGGCAGCTTCCTTTTTTGCCGCAGCGAGGGGCCGGGCGAATACTCCGGCAGCTTCCTTTTTTTGCCGCAGCGAGGGGCCGGGCGAATACTCGGACGGTCTGCTTTTTCCGCCCCGGGAAAGCCAGGGGCCGGCCAAAAGCGGACGCCCAGCCCTAATGGGCGCGTCGCGCTACGCTGGCGCTGCGCAAGCCAGACCGGCGGTCGGTTCATGAATGTCCGCTATTGGCGGGATGACGCACGCCGCGGGCGACGTCAGTCGATGAGTTTCGATGAACGGACCTCCGGGCAGCATGCTGCATCTAGACGCCGGCACGGCACGAGGCTACTAATCCGCTGCTCATACGGCTTCTTGCCGGCGCGCACGCATGTGCTGCGAGAATGTTGCAGGCGATCAACGGGGACTTCGATGATAATGCCAGATGACGAGATGGCCGAAAACACCAGCTCTCCCGAAGGACTGACGTCGCGCCGCCAGGCCATCGGGGTGATGGGGGCAAGCGTCGCCGCCAGCATGGCGACGATGCCGGCGCTTGGCGCGACGGCGCTTCGCGAGCCGACTCCGCCGCCGGTCCTGGTGCCGCAAGGAGACCTTGTGGATGTGCTTGAGTACGAACCTCAGGCGCGTCTCGTGCTGGGATCGGCGAAGCTTGCCCCTGTTTTGGGCAGCGACCGGACTATCACCGACCGCATCACGCTGCGTCCCCGGATGAACATCCCCACCCGGGATCTGGACCTGACCAGCACCTTGTTTGGCGATGCGCATTTCGCGCCGATCATCGTCGGCCCGATTGCCGATCAGAAGCGCTTCCATCCCGACGGTGAACTCGCCATGGCGCGTGGCGCTTCCGCGGCAAAGGCCGCGATGGTGGTGAGCAGCGATTCCAGCGCGCCCTTGGCGACGATTGCCCAGGCCGCCACGACCCCCTTGTACCTGCAAGTCTACGCGAACAGTCCCAAGGTGAAGGACGTGCTGGCTGAGGCGAGTGCGGCCAAGGCCAAGGCGGTGTTCGTGACGGTAAACGCCGGCACCTCCGCCGGCGGGCCCGCGACGGCGGCCGGGGCGGCCATCGATTGGGCTGCGGTCGACGCCGTGGTCAAGAGTACGTCCCTGCCCGTGATTGTGAAGGGCATCACGCGTCCGCAAGACGCCAAGGAAGCCGTCGCCCGCGGCGCCAAGGGCGTGGTGGTGTCGAACTATCGTGGTGGCAATGTGGCGGGGCTCACGGGCACGTTGCTTCTGGTCGCACCGGTCGTTCAAGCCGTCGGCGGCCAGGTGCCTGTGCTGGTCGACGGCAGTTTCCGCCGCGGCACCGACATCGTCAAAGCCCTGGGCTTTGGCGCCAAGGGCGTGTTGATCGGCCGGCCGGTGATGTGGGGCCTGGCGGCCTATGGCGCCGACGGCGTGCAGGGCGTTGTCGAAATGCTGCAAACCGAACTCGCAAGATATATGTGCATGTGCGGCCGCCCCACGCTGGCGGCGGTCGACTCCAGCCTGGTGCGTGTGCACGGGCTTCTTCCCAAGATGAGCAACACCAATGGGTGATATCGAAAAATCCTGGCTTGCCAGTTTGTCCCGGCGCAAGGCGCTGTCCTGCATGGCGGGGCTTGTGGCGGCTTCGCCCATTGCCGCGGCGATGGCGGAAATCGACCCGAGGCCGCTCGCCACGCATCGCCGTGCCCTGACCCTGGGCGAGATGCAATCGACCTTCGATTTCGAGCCCCTCTTCTTCGGCAATGTGCCCCAGTCGATATATGACTATACGGCGCATGGCGACGGCTCGGAGTTCACGCTCCGGCGCAACCGCACGGCCTATGACTGGGTCGACATCATGCCCACCCGCGCCGCCCTCCCGGCATCGCAGGTCGATCTTTCGTCCGAGTTGCTGGGCGCGAAGATGAAATTTCCCATCATTGTCGCGCCGACCGCGGCGCAGGTGCCCCTGCATCCCGACGGCGAGAAGGGGATGTACCAGGCGGCGACCGCAGCTCAGGCGGCGATGATGCTGAGCATCAACACCAGCATACCGGTGGCCCAGGTCGCGCCCGCCGCGCAGGGCACGCTGTGGGGGCAGTTTTACCCGGTTGAGAATCTGGCCAACACCCAGCGATTGATCGACGCTTACAACAATGCCGGCGTCGTCAACCTCTTCCCCACCGTCGATCAGCAGGCGTCGTTCTATGAACGCACGCAGCAGGACGTCAATTTCGGCGGCCAGGCGCGCGGAGCCCGTGGCGCGCGTGGCGGCGGCGGCGCGGCGGCACCCACCGGCTCGGCAAAGTACCGCATCAATGGCGGGCGTCTCTGGTACACCTGGGACTATATCGACGCTGTGCGCAAAATGACCAAAGGCAAGATGCTGATCAAAGGCATCCTGGAACCGGCAGACGCCTTGCTGGCGATCGAGCACGGGGTGGACGCGATCATCGTCTCCAATCACGGCGGGCGCTCGATGGATTACGGTCCCTCGACCCTGGAGGTCCTGCCGGAGATTGTGGCGGCCGTGAACGGCAAGGTTCCCATCCTGTTCGACAGCGGCATCCGCCGAGGCTCCGACATCTTCAAGGCGCTCGCCCTCGGGGCCAACGCCGTGATGATCGGACGGACGACGCGTTGGGGCCTTGCGGCCTACGGCATCCCCGGCGCACAGCGCGTGATCGAGATGCTGCAGCAGGAACTCGTCCAGGTGGCCGCCGCCGCCGGATGCGCCAAGCTGTCGGATATCAACAAGACGACGGTCAAGGCCAACTTCGTTTAGGGTCGGCTGCGTCTTACGAAATGGTCCTGCGGACCATTTCGCGCGGCCGACGCGCCAAGCGCGAGCGAGGCGCCGGGCGAATACTCCGGCAGCTGCCTTTTTTCCGCCGCGAGCTTAGGCGAGCGGCTGTCCGGGCGCATCCTCGCGGGGCTCGTGCCGCTACGCGTCTGTACGCTGTCGCTACAGACCTAAGCACGGGTCAGCTTTTCTAAGCTCGCTATCGCTCGCCAACAGAGAAATGGGGTCAGAGTAGATTTGAATCAGTCTGGATAAAAACCAACGTATCCCGCTACTTCACCCACTCCGCCAGATAGGCCGCCAGCGATTGTGGCGTCATGTTGCGCGCATCGCTCAGAGCGAAGACGTGACCGCCATTGACCAGCTTGCCCTCCGGCGTCACCACCAGCACGGTGGGCACGCCTTCCAGTCTTTTGGTGAAGCCGAAGCGGGCGGGGATCTGCAAATTCTTGTCGAACTGGCCCACATCCACGGCGGCGAATTCATAATGCGCCGCCATGAATGTTTTCATCGCCGGCAGCCGCATCACATTGGCCAGGATCACACAGTCGGGGCACCAGTTGCCGCCAAGATCCAGCATCACCAGCTTGTGGCTCTTCTTGGCGCGCGCAAAGGCGTCGGCAACCACCGCATTGGCGTTGGCGCTTTCGTCATAGGGATGGGTGGTCACCACCGGCAGGTTCTTCAAATCGGTGATGGGCAGCGGCGGCGGCGCGGCCGCTCCCGCCGCCAGCGCGGCGGCGATTGCGGCAACAGCCATCAATTTTCGTCTCATGCCGTCTCCAGTCCGCGGCCTTCCAGCAGCGCCTTGACCTCGGGGTCCCGTCCGCGAAAATCGCGATAGGCTTGGGCAAAGTCGCGGGTCCCGCCCACCGAATAGATATTGTCATAGAGGCTGCGGGCGGCAAGGGGGTCGAAGGGATCGGCCCGGAAGGCGCCGAAGCCGTCGGCGTCCAGAACCTCCGACCACAAATAGGAATAATAGCCCGCGCTATAGCCGTCGCCCGAAAAGATATGCCCGAAATGCGGCGCGGCATGGCGCATGGCGATTTCCTCGGGCATCCCGATCCGGGCCAGCGTGGCGGCCTGCAGCGCATCGGGGTCGATACCCTGGGGTGTCTCCTGGACATGCCCATCTTCCAGGCTATGCAAATCCATGTCCACGAAAGCCGAGGCCAGGAATTCCACGGTGGCAAAGCCCTGGTTGAAATTGCGCGCCGCCAGCAGCTTTTCCAAAAGCGGCTTGGGCAGCGCCTCGCCGGTCTGATAATGGCGGGCAAAACGCTCCAGCACCTTGGGCTCCTCCAGCCAATGCTCGTAAAGCTGCGACGGCAGCTCCACGAAATCGCGCGCCACATTGGTGCCGGAAAGCCGCGGGAACCGCACCCGCGACAACAACCCGTGCAGGGCATGGCCGAATTCGTGAAACAAAGTGCGCGCATCGTCGAAGCTCAGCAGCGCCGGATTGGATTTGACGAAATTGCAATTGTTGACGATCAGCGGCAGCACCTGGCCGTCCAGCGTCTCCTGGTCGCGCAGTGACGACATCCAGGCGCCACCCTGCTTTTCCGCCCGCGCGAAATAATCGCCATAGAACAAGCCGATGGTCTGGCTGCCTCGCGCCACTTCCCACACAAGCACATCGGGATGATAGACGGTAATATCGCGGCGCTCGGAAAAGGAAAGATCGAACAGTTTCTCGGCGGTGAAAAAAGCCGCCTGGATCATCTGTTCCAGCTGGAAATAGGGCTTCAGCGCGGCCTCGTCAAAGGCATAGCGTTTTTCGCGCAGCTTCTCGGCGTAATAGCGCCAGTCCCACACCGCCAGCTTGAAATTGCCGCCTTCCTCGGCGATCAGCGCCGCCAGCGCACCCTGTTCTTCCAGGGCGCGACGCTTGGCCGGCGCCCATACCTGGTCCAGCAATTCGCGCGCCCGCGCCGGCGTGCCCGCCATGGTGTCGGCCAGCTTGTAATCGGCATAGCTTTTGTATCCCAGCAGCCGCGCTTTTTCGGCGCGCAGCGCCAGGGTCTCGGCAATGATCGCCTTGTTGTTGTGCGTATTGGCGTTGCCGCCGCGCGCCGTCCACGCCTTGAACAATTGCTCGCGCAAACCCCGGTCGGCGGCGAATTGCAGGAAAGGCTCGACGCTGGAGCGCGACAGGGTGACGGCGAAAGGCGCCTCAAGCCCGCGTTCTTTGGCGGTTGCCGCCGCCGCGTCGCGGGCAAATTGCGGCAGCCCGCCCATCTGGCTTTCAGCCAGCGGCAGGATGAAGTCCTGTTCGTCCGCCAGCACATTCTGCGAGAATCCCGTGCCCAGGCTGGCCAGGCGCTGGCCGATGGCGTCCAGCCGCTTGCGGGCCTTGCCCTTCAGTTGCGCGCCCTGGCGCACGAAATCCAGGTGATAGCGCTCCAGCACACGCAGGCTTTCCGCATCCAGCCCCAACGCCTCGCGTCCGGCGTGAAGTTCATCGATGCGCGCGAACAGCTTGGCGTTCAGATGGATCTTGTTCCAATGCGCCGACAGGCGCGGCGCCATCTCCCGCTCGATCGCCTGCAAGGCGTCATTGGTGTTGGAAGAGGTGAGGGTGGAAAATATCGCTTCGACCCTGGCCAGTCTCTTTCCGCTTTTTTCCAGCGCGATGATGGTGTTTTCAAAACCGGCCGGGCGGGAAGTGATGGCGGCAATTTCCGCCTCATGCTCGGCCAACGCTTTGTCATAGGCGGGCGGAAAATGCTCCGGCCTGACGTGGTCCAGCGGCGGGGTGCCGAAAGGCCCGGTCCAGTCTTCCAGCAGCGGATTGTCCATGCCCGAATATAGGGTGATTCAGTGAATTTCCCAGACAATGGTGATTTCGGCGGTGACGCTTTCCTCGCCGGGGGCGGTCGGCGCAATGCGGGACGCCGACACCACGACTTGCTCTATATTATAAAGCGGGCGCGGCCCCTGATAGCCGTTTTCACTGATGGAAAGGATCGGCCCCAGGCTGACGCCCGCCGCCTTGGCATAAGTCTCCGCCTTTGCCCGGGCCTGCGCCACGGCGCCGGCACGCGCCTGCGCCATCAAGGACGCATCATCCTTGAAGCCGAAATCGATCCCGTTCATCTGATTGGCCCCCGCCGTCACCAGCGTGTCCAGCGCGGCGCCCAGCTTGCCCACGTCATCCAGCCGCACCCGCACTTGGTTGCGGGCCTGATAGCCGGTGATATGGGGCGCCTGGTTGCCCGCGCCGCCGCCCGCCATCTGCGGCGAGACCGAGAAATTCGAAGTCTGCATGTCCTTGTCCGCGACGCCCAATTTTTTCAGCGCCGCGAACACCGCCTGCATCCGTGCGCTGTTGGCCGTCAATGCCGCCGCCGCGGTCGCGGCTTCGCTGGTGACCCCCGCCGAAAGGGTTACCGTGTCCGGCGTGGCCCGGACCTCGCCCTGGCCGGACATGGTGATAGTCCTCGAGGCAGTTTGGCCTAAGGCGCTCGAGAGGCTGGCGGCCAGCGCCAGGGCGATAAAAAACCCGCTTTTCATGGAAAATACCTCCAAAATGCGGGCTATGGTGCTGAAACACCAAGGCAAAATGACGGCCTTATTGGCGGCCAAGAAAATCCTGTTATATCCGGGGGTGGGGCCTGTAGCTCAGTTGGTTAGAGCTGACCGCTCATAACGGTTAGGTCGCAGGTTCGAGTCCTGCCGGGCCCACCAGTCTTTGCACGGATTGGTTGCGAGTTTGCGTCCTATCTGACCCACCACATGGCTGCGGGAAGTTCGCTCGGAATGTCCGCTTTTGACCCAAAGCGGACATTCCCGCCAGCTCCGGTGCCACCGGTTTCAGATGAATTTCTTGCCCATGACTTAAGATCGCAGATCTTGACGTCTTCGGCCTCAGCACGATTTGTGGTGCAGGAAAGCAATGTTTGCTGGGCCGCTTTACTGCTCACCCTCGGTCTGCTTAAGCAGCGTCGCGCCAGCATCGGGTCCGCGCACCACATGCGGCGTCACTACGATATAAAGGTCCGTCTTGGCGTTGCTGCTGTTCTCGCTCCTGAACAGTTCGCCCAGCAGCGGCAGGTCGCCCAGCCCGGGCAGCTTGTTGTGGTTGGATAGTTCGCTTTCCTGGGTGAGGCCGCCTATGATGAAGGACTCGCCGTCATGCACGGTGGCCGAAGTCGAGGCTTCGCGCTGGCTGATGGTGGGATAGCCCTGCGAAACGCCGGTGACGCTGGAGACTTCCGCGAAGACATGAGAGGTGACGAAACCGTCATCGCTCACCCGCGGCGCGATCTGCAGCGTGACGCCGACATTCACATACTGGACCTGCTGCTGCACCGCATTCACCCCGGATAGGGCGATGGAGGTGAGGATCGGCAGTGCATCGCCGGTGATGATCTTGGCGGTCGATCCGCTCTGCGCCGCGATGCGCGGCTTGGAGATGATGCGGCCATTGCCCTTGGCGATCTGGGCATAGATCGCCAGCTGCAGATTGGCCGCCACGCCGCCGCCGCTCGCCGTGTTGGTG
>DATMNL010000042.1:0-13324 GCA_035568995.1 Rhizomicrobium sp.
ATTCTTGAGTGAAGCCCCGTCCACGGCTGGGGCTGCTATACCGTGCAGGCCGTCCGCCAGCAAGGTGAAGCCCCGCGTTGCGAGGCGGCGGCTGGTCGCGTTACTAGTACGCCCTCACCGCCGTATTACTCCTCTCGGGAGCAGCGACTTGGAAACTCATCACACGAAGGTCGGCATCATCGGCAGCGGACCGGCTGGCTACACCGCGGCCCTCTACGCCGGCCGGGCCAACCTGGAGCCCACGCTGGTGTCGGGTGCGCAGCCGGGCGGCCAGCTCACCATCACCACCGAGGTGGAGAATTACCCCGGCTTCGCCGAGGCGATTCAGGGCCCCTGGCTGATGGACCAGATGCAGGAACAGGCCCGCGCCCTGGGCACCAAATTCATCACCGACACCATCGCCAAGGTGGACCTGTCGCGCCGGCCTTTCGCGCTGATGGGCGACAGCGGCGATCTCTATACCGCCGGCGCCCTCATCATCGCCACCGGCGCCAGCGCCAACTGGCTGGGACTGCCCAGCGAAAGCCAGTTCCAGGGCTTCGGGGTTTCGGCCTGCGCCACCTGCGACGGCTTTTTCTATCGCGGCAAGAATGTCGCGGTGGTGGGCGGCGGCAATACAGCGGTCGAGGAAGCTCTGTTCCTGACCAATTTCGCCGACAAGGTGAGTTTGATCCATCGCCGGGATTTCCTGCGCGCCGACAAGACCAACCAGGCGCGGCTTGCCGCCAACCGAAAGATCGAGGTCCTGTACGACAGCGAAGTAGCCGAGGTGCTGGGAACCCAGGAGCCGAAGGGCGTGACGGGCGTAAAGATTCGCAACACCGTCACCGGCTCGCTGCGCGAATTGGCGGTGCACGGGTTGTTCGTCGCCATCGGCCATTCTCCCGCCACCGGCCTGTTCAAAGGCAAGCTGGAGATGGACGAAAGCGGCTATATCGCCACCGCGCCCGACTCCACGCATACCAGTATAGCGGGGGTCTACGCGGCCGGAGACGTCAAGGACAAGGTATTCCGGCAGGCGGTGACCGCGGCGGGGATGGGATGCATGGCGGCGCTGGAAGCCGAACGGTTTCTGGCGTCGGCCCATGCGGGAGATTTGCCGCTCACCGTATAAAGACGTCTGGGGGAAAAGATGGATTGGGACAAGCTTCGCATCTTCCACGCCGTGGCGTCGGCGGGAAGCTTCACGCATGCCGGCCAATCGCTGGGTCTCAGCCAGTCGGCGGTAAGCCGCCAGATCAGCGCGCTGGAAGAAGAGATTTCCACGCCGCTGTTCCAGCGCCATGCCAGGGGCCTGACCCTCACCGATGAGGGCGAACTTCTCTATGGCGCGGTGACCGATGTGCTGTCGCGGCTGGCCGCCGCCGAAGAGCAGCTCAAGAATATCCATGACAGCCCGCGCGGCTCGCTCAAGATCACCGCCAGCCACGGCATCGGCAATTATTGGCTGGTGCCGCGCCTCAAGGCTTTTCTCAAGGACTATCCCGAGGTCGAAATCCACCTGTTGCTGGACGATCATGAACTCGATCTGTCCCAGCGCGAAGCCGACCTGGCAATCCGCATGCGCGCGCCGGTGCAAGCCGACCTGATCCAGAGACGGCTCTTCACCGTGCATTATCACATGTACGCCTCGAACGAGTTCGTGAAACAGCAGGGCATGCCCAAAACGCTGGAAGAGATCAGCGACTTTGCCATCGTGGTCTATGGCGAGTCGGCGGGTCCGGAAATCAAGGAGGTCAACTGGCTGCTGGAGCGTTACCGCAAGCATTCCGGTCCGGCTTCGAAAGGCCGCATCACCCGGGTCAACAATCTCACCGGAATCCTTTTGTCGGTGGAAGAAGGCCTGGGTATCGGCGTATTGCCCGACTATGTCGCGGCGGCTCATCCCGAGCTGGTGCGGGTGCTGCCGGACGTGCCCGCCTACAGCTTCGACGTGCACCTGGTTTACGCCGATGCCCTGCGCCAGTCCAAACGGGTCGCGGCGTTCCGCGACTTCCTGGTCAAGGGCTCCAGGGACTGGCAGTTCTGAACGCGCGAATCTGTCTGTTTAGGAAGGCGGTCGGCCCGGCTGCGGGCCGGAGATATAAGCCGGCTGGCGCGGATTCTCCCGCATGCGCTCGTCTATCAATTCGGCCAGCCATTGAAAATACTCGCCCAGAAACCGGTCCGCGCTCTTCTCGCGCATGTCCAGAAAGACTGGCCGGTATTTTTCCCAGGCGGTAGTGACGAAGGATCCCAGGGTCTTGTCCACGAGGTCCAGGTTGATCAGCCCGTCGGCCACCAGAATGCCCAGCGATTCCATTCCCTGCGCGAACTGGATGAAGGGAATCTGTTCCTCGGCCGGCAGCGCGTGGAGTTCGGCGCCGGTGGCGGGCAACTTTCCGGTGTTGATGCGATACATGAAGGTGGCGAATTCCCTGGTGCTGAAACTGCGCAGCACTTCCAGCGTCAGCCGCTCCCGGCGGTCGCGCGCCGCCGCCCGGACCTGCGCGATGCCGAATACCAGGGCAACGACCAAAGAGAGCGCAAGCGCCACATTGGCGATCAGCGTGACAAGTTCATTTATCCTGGGGTCGATCACTGCGGACTTGCCTTTTTGACCCAGCCCATACCCGTCACCTGCCGCGGCCGATTCATTCTACGCGCGCCAGGATGGATTGTAACGGGCGCGTCACCCATCCTGGCCGGTGGCCGCGTTCCCGCGACTTCCTGGTCAAGGGATCCAGGGACTGGCAGTTCTGATCCCGCTTTTTCCAGCTTTTCCGGCCGGGCAATTCTTGCCGTAGGTATTTTTTCCGAATATCGCAAGGGCCGCAAGTTTGCGACCCTGGCCGCAATACAAGTGTGGAGCGTTCGAGTAGCGGGCCGCTATGACCTTCTCCCTAGAGGTCATGGCGGCCTTTTTTTTGAATCGAGGCTGCGGCAAACACAGCCGCAATCGCCGCCATTATCAATTTCCCGGCATCGACACGGCCAATCTGCGATATTCCGCTCCGCCCGAGTCCGGCGGAAAACCCGGCGGGCATTTCGGCTTGCCCTGCCCGCATTCCCGAGGCAACAGGCCCAGGAGAACAAAAAGCCCGTCGATCTCATTGTCGGTCTTGCGCGCGCTGAGAATATCGGCGCTCCCCGCCGCGACATGGCCAAGGCCGAGATGCGCCAATCCCCGGCCGAAACGGGCGGAGGCTTGCTGCGGCATTGCCTTCAGGGACGCTGTGTAATCCGTGACGGCGGCGCCAAAGCGGCCCAGGCGCAACTCGACCAGGCTGCGGCTGTTCAGGGGGCCGGGCGTTCCCGGCGCGAGCGCCAGCGCCGCATTGCAATCGGCAAGCGCCTGCTTCAGATTTTTTCCCGTGCCGGCGCGCGCCCAGCACAGCCCATTGCGGTAGGCGGCGTTTTTCGGCGCCAAGGCAGCGGCCTTGGCGAATTGCGCCACGGCGCGGTCGAATTGACCGAGCCCGTTCAGGCTCTGACCAAGGCCGGCCAACACCTCCGCGCTCTCGGACCTCAGCTTGAGGACCACACGAAAGTCCGCTTCCGCATGCTCGAAGCGATGCTCGATGAGATAGGCATAACCGCGCAGCTCATAGGTATCGGCATCCTTGGGGTTGATGGCGATGGCCCGGCCGCAAGCCTCTTCTGCCTTGGCGGTAAGACCGCGCGACAGGTCGGCCAGGCAGGTCCATAAGAAGGGATTGCCATATCCGCCAGGGCCGGAGCGGCCATCCAACTCCGGCGCTGAGAGTTTGTGCGCGCCAGGTTTCTGGGAGACAGGAAGCGGCTTCGCCTCGGCGGCGGCCAGCAGAAGGATGGCGGGCAGTACCCAGCAGAAGCGATTGAGGATCATCGGCGTCTCCTTGGCGCAATGTCGCCGAAATCCGCGCCTGATGCATTGCGCTATATCAAATCTGGGGCGCGAAACCCCGCTCGCGCGTTACCGGTGGGACGGGTTTTCCGCTGTTTACGCAGATATGCATGAAATTCATTCGGCCATCGTTTCAATCGGTTATTCTGGCATCGGGGCTGATCCTTTTTCTCGCGGCAGCGCTCTTGCGCCACGGCTGGGCGGCCGATGCCGCACATATCGCGGGGCATGTTTCCCGGATCGCAGGCCATGCGAAGGGTGCAGCGGCCGGCAATGGGTCCAGCGAAAACGGAAATGCCGAAGGCCTTGCCGTAGCTCTTGAAATTCATATCCGACCTCACATTTTTGCAATGCAAGGCCGCGCTGGGCGAATTAGGACAGGACTTCAAGTAGCTTAGGACACTCAAGGGCTTACTAGGACAGTACCGCCCCTTGAAACCGATTTCGCGTATACCCATTTCCTATTTGTCGCGTTTATTCCCCCCCAAACGCGACACTCCGCGCTCTTTCCCCTTGAGCGCGAATTCCCTGGTCCTGGTGCGCCCTCGCACCAGGACCTTTTTCTTTCCGGCAGACCGTCCACGTTTTTCCAGGGCAAAAAAAAGACCGCCCGAAGGCGGTCTTTCTTCTACATGAGGAAGAGAAAGGCTCAGGCCGTGGCAGCGCTCTGATTGCGGCGGCTGCGCAGCGTCCAGCCGATCGCCCCAAAGCCCAGCAGGAACATCGCCCAGGTGGCGGGTTCCGGAACGCCGCCATCGTTAACACTCGCTACGCCAGAAACGTCGTAGACCTCCAGGAAGATATTGTCGTCCAGGCTGGCGTTGACCGTGTTGATGCCGATTGAGGTATCGCCAGTAGTGATGAACGGGGACAGGTCATAGGATTCGTGATCCGCATTATAGTTGGTCTGCGGGAAGCCAGGCGTGCCGCCCGTATACGGGCCGGCCATATGGCCCACCGTGATCAGGTTTCCGTTTGAAGCGCCACCATCGACTGAACTGTCGTTGTTGCCGGCGACAGTGGTCATCATTTGGCCATCGACGGCGATCGTGGAGCTTTGATTGCAGCAGCTGAAGCCATCGCCAATGATCATGTGCGCGAAAAAGCCCGGGGCCGATGGATTAAGCGGGGCTCCGAAACTGATCGTACTCGTGTCACCAGTGGAAGAGGCAAAGCCATTGAGAATGGCGACGGTCTGGGTTGTCTGGGCGGCGTTGGAATAAACCACCACCAGCGCTTCGCCATCCTGGCCCGCCTGTGTCTCTGTGATGCCGAAATTGTACGCGCCGCCGCCGCCGGCGTTAATCACTGGCGCCACGATGCTGGTGACGTCAGCGCGCCAGGCCTGCAGGTTGCAGCAGGCGCTGCTGTTGACGCCCAGCGCCGTGCTGTAGTTGACCGCTTGGCCTCCGAGGGTACCACCTGGGGTTATGGGACTGTTGAAGTCAAAGGTCGAGGTGTAGAGATAGGCCGCCGTCACCGTCGAGCCTGCCGCGATAGCCTCGGTCGAAATCGTCCCGCTGTTGCTGGTCGATCCCCATCCCGATGTGGAGACGCCGACGTCGCCGGTAAATGTCTGAAACACCGCGTCGCTTGCCTGCGCTGCGGACGCAAACGCCGCGACGCCGGTGATTGTCGCCGCCGCAAGAACGGCTCTGCTGATAAAACTCTTCATCGCTATTCCCCTTTGCCCAAAGTTGATGCCGCAAAAATATCCGTCAGGCCTGGACGAAAGTGCTGGCCGCAAGGCTGGCAATGCCAAGTGCTATGCGCATCATGAATACCCCCTTGTGGACTAGGCCCATTAAACTGTTGTTTACGGTGATCCCAACCGATTCGCGCGTCAACACCAGAAAATGGTTAACGAGTCGTTTATTTCGTGAAATTTTTTAGACTGATTAATTGTTAACCATGGCCTATCAGAATTGCGAAAAAATTCGGCGTTTTGAGCCGCTTAGCCGGTATTTTTCGTTTTCCAGAACCCGCCCGCGCTCGGGGGGCCGGGGCCTGTTTTACGCGGCTTTGCGGCTGGCCACGATGGTGTCGGCCAGCTTGCCATTGAGTTCGGCCAGGTGGCTGAATTCCATGTCATAGGTGCCGACGCCCTGGGTCAGGGAGCGCAGATCCACGATCAGGTCGGACACTTCCGACAGCGGCATCTCCGCCCACACCGTGTCCCAGCCGCGCCAACCAGCCCGCCCGTCAAAACCCAGCGGGCTGCCCCGCCGCGTGCCGATCAGGCTACCCACCTTGGCGGTGGCGCCGTGCGGCACATGGATGGAAAGCTTCATCACCGGTTCCAGCAGCACGGGGGAGCAGCCGGGCATGCCCTCGCTCATGGCGATGCGGCCAGCCGTCTGGAAGGCGGCATCGGAGGAATCCACCGAGTGATAGGAGCCGTCGGTCAGCGCCACTTCCACATCCACCACCGGAAAGCCCAGCGGCCCGGATTTGAGATATTCGCTGACGCCTTTTTCGACCGAGCCGATCCATTGCCGTGGCACCACCCCGCCCTTGATGCGGTCATGAAATACGAATCCCGCGCCGCGCGGATTGGGCCTGATCTCCAGCACCACGTCGCCGAACTGGCCATGGCCGCCCGATTGGCGCTTGTGGCGGCCATGTGAGGTGGCGGGCTTGCGGATGGTTTCCTTATAGGGCACGGCGGGCGCGCGGGTGGTCAGCTTGAGGCCGTATTTGCTGGTCAGCTTTTCGATCGCCACTTTCAGGTGAATTTCGCCCTGCCCGGCCAGCACCATTTGCTGGGTGACGGCATTGTGCTCGACATGGAGGGAAGGGTCTTCCTCCATCAGCCTGGCCAGCGCGGCGGTGATCTTGACTTCATCCTTGCGGTCGGCGGCCTCGATGGCCAGGCGATAGACCGGCGCCAGCGCTGGCAGGCTGGAAGCCGCCGCCTGGCTCTTGGCGCCTGCAAGCCGCTCGCCGGTGCGGGCCTGTTCCAGCCGCGCCAGCGCCACCGTGTCGCCGGCACGGGCCTCGGATTTCTTCACCTGCTGGCTGCCCGACAGCGCGAAAATGCCGCCGATGCGCATATCGCCTTCCGGGCCATAAAGAACCTGATTGTCCTTGAGGCTGCCCTGCAGCACCCGCACCAGGGACAATTTTCCGCCCATGCTGCTGGCGCCCTGGCCGCCATGGAACGTCTTCAGCACCTGGACCATGGCGTCGCCGCTGGTTTTTATGCCGTTGCGGGAGGCGGCTTTTCCAATATCCGGTACTTCATGGCGCAGCGCCTTCAGCAGCCGCAGCACGCCATTGTCGCGGGCAGCCGATCCGATCAAGACCGGCGCCACCAGCGCTTCACCCAATTCGCGGGCGAGGTCGCCAAACACTTCTTCCCGGGGCGGCTCGATATCGCCCAGCAGTTCCTCCATCAGATGTTCGTCATAGTCGGCCAGCCGTTCCAGCATCTGGAAACGAGCCTCTTTTTCGCGGCGCAGATCGTCGATGTCGATCACCTCGGTGGCGGACTGGGCGCGCCAGCTGAAGGCCCGTTCCAGCGCCAGGTCGACAAAACCGGTGGCCACGCCGTTTTCCCAGATGGGAATCTGGCGCAGCAGCAGCGGAGTGCCGCTTTCTTCCTGCAAGAGGGCGAGCAGGCCGCGCAGGGAACCCGAGGCCTTGTCGAATTTGTTGACAAAGAGAAAGTGGGGAATTTTCGCGTCCGACAGCGCCTTCAGATAGGGCTGCAGCATCCCCGTCTTGCCGGGTTCGGGCTCGCACACCACCACCGCGGCGTCCATGCCGGGCAGGACACTCAGGCTGTCTTCCAGAAATTCGATCGAGCCGGGACAATCCAGGAAAGTAAAATCCTCGCCCAGGAAATGGGTGGAAAGAACATTGACCTCCACGCTCATCTGCCGGGCCCGGGATTCTGCCGAGGCATCGCCAAGGCTGCTGCCCTGAGCCACCGCGCCCTTGCGCGGGATCGCGCCGGTCAGGTGCGCGATGCTTTCCAGGAGGCTGGTCTTGCCGCTGCCGTAAGGCCCCACCAGCGCAACGGCGCGGGGACCATGAAGTTTTTTGTTTTCAGGATTGGACATAAGCGCCTCCGTAACGAAATCGCTTCATGCGTTTCGGGGCGCCGTCGCGGATCAGGGCCGCAGATGCGTCCTTCCAGCCGGCCAATCGTCCTCCCGGGCAAGGACCAAGGTCAAGCTTCTGCGGCGCAAATATTTCGCGGTTTGTCCCAATTAAAGCGTTGAATTCTCATGATCCGGCAGACGGAACGGAGGGCGAGGGCGACGCTATGGGCTTGGCCGCGTCGGTCCTTGCCATGTTGAGGGCAAAGGCGGCCGCGCCCGGATTCATCGCGTCGACCATCTGGGTCGGCATCAGGATGGTGGCGCCGCGCTCCTTGGTGGTTTCATAGATGATATTCATGGCGCGCAGCTGCAGCGCTTCGGGACTCTGGGCATAGAGCCTGGCGGCATTGACGAATTTCTGCGCCACTTCCTCTTCCGCCGAACCCAGGATCACGCGCGCCTGTTTTTCGCGTTCGGCCTGGGCCTGGCGGCTCATCGCGTCCTGCAGGTTGGCCGGAATCGCCACGTCGCGGATTTCCACCGAGTTCACCGTCACGCCCCAGTCGGCGGTCTTGGAACCAATCACGTCCTTCAAGGTGGCGTCGGCTTCCTTGCGTTCCGACAAAAGTTCGGAAAGCACCGAGGAGCCGATCATCTCGCGCAAGGAGGTCTGTGCTACGCGCTGCACCGCGCTGTTGTAGTCGGCGATCTCCAGCGCGGCGCGCTCGGCGTCATGCACCATCCAGAACACGATGGCATCCACATTGACCGGCACGGTGTCCTTGGTCAGGGCCTGTTCGGCATTGACCTCGGTGGTGCGAATGCGCTGGTCAATCCACATCGCCACCTGATCGATGATCGGCACCAGGATGAACAGACCCGGCCCCTTGACTCCCTGCAGCTTGCCCAGCCGCAAGACCACGGCGCGCTCCCATTGCTGGGCCATCTTTATCGAATAGCCCAGGAAAACGCCGATCACGGCAAGCGCGATGGGCACCGGCAGCGGCATGCGCGCGACAAAAGACAGCGCCGCGCCGCCAAGAAAGACGATAAAGATCAGAGCGGAAATGGGATTCATGTGCGTCTCCTGCTTGTATTGTGGTTGGAAATTCGGTGCGCGGCCCGGCGTGGCCGGCCAGGCCCGCGGTGATGGCTTTTGCGGCCGTTGCTGCTGAGAGGTGGTGCTGCCGGACCGCGGCCGCAAGGCGGCGTAAATCCGCACCCAGACGATGAAGGCGATGACGATGACAGGGATCAGCAGCGGACTCACGAGGCGCGGCCCTTGAGCGACTTGAGCGCCTCGCCGAGGTCGTCGAGAGAAATGCCCAGCGCCTGGGCCTGGGCCGCCACTTTCGCGGCCAGCGCGCCGGCGTCCGCCTTGCGGCTGGTGGCGGGCGGCGCCTGCGAAACAAAGGTGCCACGGCCGCGCACCAGGGTGAGAATGCCTTCCCGCTCAAGCTCCGCATAGGCGCGCTGGACCGTATTCAGGTCGATGCGAAGGCTCACTGCCACCTGGCGCATGGTGGGCAGGCGCTGGCCCGGCGATAGCGCCCCCCGCCCCACCAGGGCGCTGAGCTGGTCGCGCAGCTGGACATAGATGGGAATGCCGTTGTCCTGAAGCGTGAGCTCGTCCAACATTATCGTATTGTATGGTAACACTCATACAATATCAAGCGATAATTTCCGATAGGTTATGTGACGTAAAGGCGGATTCCCGGTATGAGCGCAACATGACAAAATCCAGACTCGTTGCCCTTCTGGCGTGCGCCGCGGTCAGCGCCGCGCCCGGTCTTCTTCACGCCCAGGGGACCTCGGTCTTCAGCGGCGGCATCGTTCCCACGCGCTCGATCTGGACCGGCGTTTACACCACCGCGCAAGCCATTCGCGGCGAGAAGGATTTCGGGCAATTCGAATGCGGCAATTGCCACCGGGCGGATCTTGAGGGTGATCCCAGCGAGGGCGTCTCGCCGCTCAAGGGCGATCACTTCATGGTCAACTGGGACACCCAATCCCTCGCCGATTTCGCCCGGCGCCTCCATACCAAGCCCAACGACGATATCAGCGACATGGACATCGTCACCGCGACCGATCTGGTCGCCTATATTCTGGCGCGAAATAATGTTCCCCCGGGCAGCACCGAGCTGCCGACCGATCGCTTTGTGCAAGCCCAGATTCGCTGGGATCAGAAAAAGCCGGATTAGAATTAGAAGAAGACCTTCGCGTCCAGCTGCAGCTGGTTCTGGTTGATAGCGCCGGACGGTATACCGATCAGGGTGTATTCGCCGCGGCGCGAATGCATCAGCAACGTCTCGGCGGTGAGGCGCAACCAATCCACACCCTGCCAGGAGACCGCGACCGTCATGGCGCGGCCGTCTTCGCTCATGGGGCTAGGCGTGGCGGCGATGTGGCGTGTCTGGAACAGATCCATCCGGGCGCTGGCGCGCCAGTCTTCCATGCCCAGCCCGCTCAGGTCATAGCTGCCAAGCAGGAAGGCCGACTGGAATTTGGTGACAATATAGTTGCCGCGCGACTCGATCGCGGTATAGCCGGAAAGCTGCTGGGCAATCAGGACAAGGTTATCAATCTGGGTGCGGGCGCCAAAGCTCCAGAATTTGGTTTCCCAGGCGGTGTCGTTCGCCGTGGCATATTCGGGATCGCCCTGGTTTTCATAGCGGATCACCGAAAGCTTGCCGAGCCCGGCCATCTGCCAGTTGAGCCCGCCATACCAGCCGGCGCGATGATCGATCTCATCGAACATGCCGGTGCGCCCGGGATAAGGCTTGTGAAACAGTTTCAGGGTGGCGTCGGGAATCCGCACCCGCTCGAACAGGCCGGTGGGGCGGTCATCCATCGCCCAGCCGCGATCGGCCATCAGGATGCCGGCGGGATCGTTGCAGCAATCCAGCGCCGCGATCAGCGAGACCGTGCCCATGGTATCGGTGCGATAGCGCAAGGTGCCTTCGGCGCCGATGGTGCGCAGCTCCTCGCCGATCCAGCTATTGATCGCCGAGGACGTCAGCGTATAGGGGCTGGTCCAGCCCAGATCGTCATTCTCAAGGCTGATGGTGGGGAAGAAGGCGCCCGCCTTCACCGACCAGCCGAATTTTCCGTCACTGATCGGGTGCCAGGAAAGATAGGCTTCCAGCGCGTCCAGCCCGTTGACCTGCTCCTGGTCGGCGCGGATCAAGGCAATAGCGGAAAGTTCGTCGTCGAATTTCAGCACGGCCTGGCCGACGCCCTCGAACTGCATGTCGCCCGTATCGCCGCCATAGCGGAATTTCCCCAGGCCCCCATGCAGCCAATCGGTCAGTCTGGCTTCCGCGATCACGCGGGCATCGGCATAGCCGGAAAAGGCAAACTCCATGGCGCGCGCGGGCGTCACCCATGCGGCGGATAGAATTGCAGCGGCAAGCCCGCAACTCTTTGAATGTTGCTGCCCGAACATGCGCCGGACAGTAGGCGCACAAGCTTAATGCGGAGTAACCCTGTCATGAGGCAGGATTTCCGCGCGCCGCTGGTAAACAAATTCTGAATTCTACCGCAGGCTGGCCGTAAAACGCTGGATGCGTTTGCACGCTTCTTCCAGCGCCGCGTTCGACGTCGCGTAGGAAATGCGGAAAAAGGGCGAAAGCCCAAACGCCGCGCCATGCACCACCGCCACGCCCTCGGCTTCCAGCAGTTCGCTGGCGAAATCCCCGTCCGTGGCGATCACCTTGCCTTTTTCGGTTTTCTTGCCGATCAGCTTTCGGATGGTGGGATAGACATAGAAAGCTCCCTCAGGCTTGGGACATTCGATGCCGGACGCCTGGTTCAGCATCGAGACCACCAGGTCGCGGCGTCCCTCGAACAGTTTCTGGAAGCCGGGAATGAAATCCTGGGGGCCGTTCAAGGCTTCGACGCTGGCCCATTGCGAAATGGACGAGGCGTTGGTGGCCGACTGGCTTTGCAACTTGGCCATCGCCTTGATCAGGTCTTCCGGCCCGGCGCAATAGCCGATGCGCCAGCCGGTCATGGCATAGGCCTTGGAAACGCCGTTCATGGTCAGGGTGCGTTCATAGAGGCCCGGTTCGACCTCGGCCACGGTGAAGAATTTGAATCCGCCATAGACCAGGTGTTCATACATGTCGTCGGTCAGCACCCAGACCTGGGGATGCCGCATCAGGACATCGGTGAGGCCCTTGAGCTGTTCGCGCGTGTAGCAGGCGCCGGTGGGATTGGAGGGCTGGTTGAAGATCAGCCATTTGGTCTTGGGCGTGATGGCTTTTTCCAGCGCCTCGGGCGTCAGGCGGAAGCCGCTTTCGAGCGAGCATTCCACGACCACCGGCGTGCCCCCGCCCAAAAGCACGATATCGGGATAGGACACCCAATAGGGCGCGGGCACGATCACTTCGTCGCCGGGGTTCAACGTCGCCAGCAGGCAATTGTAGATGATCGACTTGCCGCCCGGCGAAACGAAGGTTTGCGACGGCTTGTAGTCGAGATTGTTCTCGCGCTTGAATTTCTTGGCGATGGCGTCGCGCAGTTCGGGAATGCCTTCCACCGCGGTATATTTGGTCTCGCCGCGGCGGATGGCGGCGATGGCGGCTTCCTTGATATTGTCCGGGGTGTCGAAGTCGGGCTCGCCCGCGCCCAGCCCGATCACATCGCGGCCGGCGGCTTTCAGTTCGCGCGCCTTGCTGGTCACCGCAATGGTGGGCGACGGCTGGATGCGGTTCAGCGACTCGGCAAGAAATCCCTTGGGCAGCGGCATGGCAAACCTCGAAAAACGGCGGCACTACACTGCCGCTAGCCGCCCACCTAGCAATCGGGCTGGGGACGGGCAAGGGCCGGGCCTTGCAAAGCGGTTATGTCCACCACTTTCGCCGTCTATGATGGGCCACTGAGTCGGAGAATCCATGCGCCCTATCCAACTTTTGGCATTGGCCGCGCTGGCGGGTTTGGCCGCCTGCTCCAAGCCCAACCCGCCCCAGGGCCGCTGGGAGGGCGGCTATGCCGCGAACGGCACGATCATCGCGGCGCGGGTCGAGGTCGAGGCGGACGGTCAGGTGCGGGTGAGCGCCCCGGACATCACCAACCTGGAGGGCGCCAAGCCGGAACAATTGCAGCAGGAGCGCGACAAGCTGGCGGCGGACCTGGTCACGGCCTGGGACAGTGTGGCGCCCAGGCCTTTCGATTTCGACGGCACCACCTTCCGCAAGCCCGGCGGCATCGCCCCCCAGATGGTGTGGGACAAGAATACCAACCAGATGACGCTTGAGATTTATATCGGCGCCAATCCGGCGCTGCCGGTGCCGCTCCGCCCGGTGGATGGGTTTCATGACAGTCCGTGGGCATCGGGGTGAGTCGCATTGGGCTTCGCCCACGAAACGGTCCAGTGGACCGTTTCGAGCGGCTCACGCCCGGAGCGTAAGCG
>DATMNL010000043.1:0-28549 GCA_035568995.1 Rhizomicrobium sp.
CAGGTCGGGCAGCTGCGGGGCGCGAATGTCGGTCGACCAGGTGGTGCGCAGCTTGATGTCGTCATTGACCTGGCTGTTCAGACCTATTTTCCAGGTTTCGACCAGGCCGGAGGTCGAATAGCTGGTCATGCGGCCCGCCAATTGGAGGTCCAGCGAGTTGACGAAGTTGTTCTTGAGGATCGGCGCGTCCACTTCGCCGAAGCCTTCCATCACATTGTAGGACGAGGACGGGAAGTTGGTGTAGTTGGCGGTGGCGTAGCCCCCCTGGATGCCCAGCTGGGTGGCGCGGTTGCTGCCTGATTCCTTGCGATAGCCGGCGCCAAAGACGACAGCGACCTTGCCGGCCGGAAGCTCCCAGGGCAGCGTGCCCTGCATCGAGCCTTCCATCACGTCCTGTTCCATGGACTCATGCTCAAAGTCCTGGCCCATGCCATTGGTGATGTAGCGGATGGCATTGGGACTGAGCACGCCCTGGCCGAAGATGCTGGCCGGGATACAACCCGACATGGCCGTGACGGAACCGAAGACGAAGGGCGTGCCGGTCAGGGTGGAACGGCAGGCGATGCTGCCCAACGGCAGGCCCGAGGTGCCGCGGTTGGCGGCGGTGACGGTGACCGAGTCATAGGCATTCTGGAGATTGGCTTCGATCTCGTCGCCGAGCACATGCGCGGTGAAACGCACTTTCGAAACCTGGGCATAGGAGGTCCAGGACCAGTCTTCGCCCAAGGTGCCTTCCAGGGTGAAGACGGCGCGCGCCAGATTGCGGCGGTTGTAGGTCAGAGCAGGCGAGATGCCGCTTGCCGCCAGTTCGTTAAACTGGGAGCCGATGACGCCATTGGGCGGGAAATTGTTGCCGTTGATGGTGCCGACCTGGAACGAGGTGATGCCGGTGGAAGCCAAGGTGGCTTTGACCGAGGCCGGGATGAAGGCGTTGTCGGACTTGATGGTCACGCCACTGGTGTTGAGCTGCTGGAACGACTGGGCGTTGCCCTTGCCGGTGAAGTAGCCGTAGTTCAACTGCACCGAAGCCTGGATGGTGTCGGTGAGCTTGTAACGGCCATAGCCGAACAAGGTGTAGGTGTTGTTGGAGCCGGAGATGGTCTGCCAGGGGGCAAGACCATCGGCCGCGGTCAGCGAACCGCCGTTGGAGAGAGTGCCGTTGGTGACGTTGCCGAAATTGACCAGCTGCGGAATGCCGTTGCCGATGAATTCAATGCCGCGCAGGGCATTGGCGGCGGTCGCCACGCCCGAGGGGCTGTTGGCGGCGGTGACGGCAGGGCTGGTGGTGATGATGCCGCCGACATTGCCGCCGGCCAGGCCGACGTCATTGGCGACGATCAACTGCGGCTGGCCGTTGCCCGCTGCAAAAGCCGGGTTGGAAACCCAGTAGGCGCCGCGGTACCAGTTCTCCTGGTTCATCAGCGCGACGTCGGGACGCATCAGGTAGGTGGCCGCCAGCACCAGATGGCCACGGCCGCCCAGAACGTCATCGCCCCAGGCGGTGTTGATGTTCAGGCTGCGGCTGAGATTGTTGTAGGTGTCGCCGCCTTCGACGGTGGATTTCCAGCCGGTGAAATTCTTGTTGAGGACGAAGTTGACCACGCCGGCCACCGCGTCCGAGCCCCAGGCTGCCGAAGCGCCGCCGGTCACGATGTCGACGCGTGAAACCACCGCCGAAGGAAGGGTGTTGACGTCGACGCCGCCGGTGAGATTGGAAACCACCACGCGCTGACTGTCGAACAGGATCAGGGTTCTCTGGAGGCCGAGGTTGCGCAGATTGACCAGGTTGAGGCCCGCGCGGCCCGGCGAACCGGAGCCTTGGTCGGCGCCGAAGGAGGCCGGGGGAGACTGGACCTGCGGAAGCTGACGTACCGCGTCCTGGATGTTGGCGAAGGCGTCTTTCTCAAGCTGGGCCGCGCCCACCACCGTCACCGGCGTCGGCTGCGTATAGCCCGCGATCGTGATGCGCGAGGCGGAAACAACCACCTGCTCAATGTCGTCACCCTGCGCTTGCGCGCTTGCGATTGGCATCGCCGCCAACAAGGCCACGCTCGAGCCACCAAGCATCAGTTTCTGCAACAGATTGTTCATTGGTTTCCCCTGAAAAAAATTACTCGCGCCGAGTTTATGAACTTGTTTTCATGTTCCGACGCATCTTTCAATTTAATGGCCGATATCAGCGGGATAAGTCAACGCAGGTGGAGGCCCGATTCACGCCAGGCAGCAGATTTTGCGCGTAAGAAAAATACAATGGATGTCTATCCACTTGTATTCGCTGTATTTTCTCATTGCCCCTTTGGCGGCTGTGGATGAATATAAGCCCCCAATTGGTGCAAAATCACAACAACTTAATCGCGCGATTTCGGGGGCTTAGCGACCGCAGCCGCGAGGCAGCGGCGAGAAGATCCCAGGACCATGCAGGTTTCCAGACGTTGCCGGGATCGTTCCCCACAGGCGCGGCATATCGGCGATCGCCGGGCGTTCTTGCGGACAGAAGCGTGTCGGCACCATGCCGCGATGGAGGATAGCGCCCGCGAAATCACAAAGCCCCCAGACACGGACATGATTGTCGTCGAATGAGATCGCCCCGCCCCAGCCGTCTGCCAATTCAGCTCCGCATCGTAAAACGACCGTGACAGCCGAAAACTCGCGGTGCTGCGATGCGTGTCGCCATAGACCCTGTGATTGACAAAAGCGCGCCGGGGGCGAAGTCGCTCCGCGGCAAACATTTCTTCCGCGATGCGCCGCAGATTGGACATGAACTCGGCCATCAGAGGCGTGTCTCAAATTTCGGAGGCCTGGGTTGTTATTCCGCCGCTCACGGACAGGTAATGGATCCGGCCGATAGCATGATGAGCCCTGTCCCGATTGCGCCATATCCGGTTTGGACGTAAGTTTCGACCAACGAGAAAAATTTCGGAGGAATAATCGGATGCACAGCAAACGCGAGTTTTTGGCCGGCATCGGACTTGGCATGGCGGCAGTGGCGGCAACGGTGCCGGCTTTCGCGCAAGGAATGAAAAAACCCGCCGCCCCTGCGCCGGACGACGCCCCGCGCGGCAAGGCTCTGCCCAACCGCATGGCCAAGACCACCAAACTGTTCAAGACGCCAGGCTTGTGGCCCAACGCGCTGGCCACGGCCCCGGAAGGCTTGTGGGTCGCTCAGCAGCATTTGACGGAAGGCGAAGCCAAGGGCGTGAACGTGCCTTGGCCGGCCAAGGGCAGGGAGCAGGTCTGGCTGATGGACATGAACGGCAAGGTGCTCAAGACAGCGGAGAGCAATGCCTCCAACACCTCGGGCCTGGCCTTTGGCAATGGCGATCTCTATGTCTGCTCGAACACCGATGACGAGGCCAGCGGCATCCACAAGGTCAATGTGGCGAGCGGCAGACAGGTGGCCCAGCTGCAGCTTCCCTTGAGCCCGAACAACCGGATGGGCGGCTGCCATGGCGCCAAGTGGTTCAATGGCAAGCTCTGGGTCGCCAACAACCGCATGCGTTCGCTGATGCGGATGGACCCGGTGAGCTGGAAGGCGGAGCTGCAGATCCCGATCTATTCTCCGCCGGGCATGGGACGTTTCCACGACTTCACCTTCGACAAGGACGGTACCCTGCTGCAGGTGATCGCCAACGAGAAATCGAAAAATCACACCGAGAATGTCGCCGGCCTGGTCCGTATGGAAGCCGAAACCGGCAAGCCGCTCGAAATCATCACCTTCGTCCCCGGCTCCTGCGATCCGCACGGATTGGACATCGTCAACGGCCAACTCGTGGGCTGCGACGCCGGCTATCACCCCGGCTGGGCCAATTACGACAGCCCGTCCAGCCAATGGGTGTTCAAGATTGATCTGGCCTGAACGACCGTCTGAACAAATAAAAAAGGCGGCCCCAGTGGCCGCCTTTTTTATTTCACAGACTCGCGCGCAGTATTTTGTGGCGTGAGCAGGGTTGCCTAGCGGCAGCGTAGGCAACGTGCGGAGCGTAGGCCTAGCTTTTCTTTGCGCGCTCTAGCGCGCTTAGAAAAGCTGGCCCCTCCCCGAGCAAAAGCGAGGGAGGCGGCCCGGCCGCTCGCTTGTGCTCGCGGCGTTCGCCCGCTTTCGCAGGTCCGCTGGACCTGCTCACACGCCGCGGGCTCACAGCACGCGCGACGGTCCGTAGCGACAGCGTACGGACACGACCCAAAAGACAAGCGCGTTACTTCACTCGGTCCTGGACCTTGGCCATGCCTGCCTTGGCGCAGACCTCATCGGCCCCGCCGGTGGGCGAACCCGATACGGCGATGGCGCCGACCAGATCCGCGCCCGCCATGATCGGAAAGCCGCCCGGACGCGGCGGGCCCAGCGGCGCCATCACCGCCGGATCGGCCTTGGCGCCATCCGCGGAAGCGCCCTTGGTCTTGAGCGAGATCATCGCCTTGCCCATGGCAATGCGCTGGGTGATGGCGGCGGCGCCGTCATTGGACACCATGGCGATCGGAATGCCTTCGCTGTCGATGATGATGGTGGTGGTCTTGAAGCCGCTGCCGAGACAGCTGGCGTTGGCGGCCTGCGCCGCTTCCACCGCCAAGGCGGAAGGAATGCCGCGCGCGCGCGCCGGACGGGGGGCGCCCGCTTCAGCAGCTGTGGGATTGGGCAGGATGGACTGGGCGAAGGCCGGAATGGCAACAAAGAGCAGGGCGCTGGTGAGCAGAAGTTTTTTCATGTGTTTCCTCCGAAGGTGAAAATGATCGTGGTTATTTTTTCGAGTTATTTTTTCCCGTTATTTTTTCCTGTTATTTTTTTTCTGGCACCTTGACCGTGTTGGCGGGTCCCTGGCCGTACAACACCAGAAGCACGGGTTCATCTTTGGCGCCATCCCAATGGACCTGGCCCGCCTTGTCTATGCCGGTCGAGCCGGCGGGAACCGGATAGGTTTTGCTGGGATCGTAATGCGGGCTGTCGCTGACCCACCAGGTGCCCGACGCGACATAGACAAAGCGGTCGGTATTGTGGGTGTGCGGGGTGCTCATGGTGTGGGGCTTCCACTTGATCAGCATGATATAAGGGCCCGGCTTGGCGGGATCGCCCATGATATAGGCGACCTCTTCGCCGAAATTGGCGTCAATCGTCCATTTGATATCCTTGGCGAAGGTCGCCGCGATATGGGCGGGGTCGGGCTTGACCGGCTGCGCCTGCGCGGGGACGGCGACTAGGCCGGCCAGAAAGACCGGCGCCAGAAAAGTGGAAACCCGCATGACCATTGTTCTTTTCTCCCTGATGAGCGGAAAGCTTATGCCCCTGAACTGTCCCACAAAATAGGCGAACTGCCTAGAGCAGGGTCGCGCTTCAAAGAAGCGCGACCCTGCTCTAGGTTATTGATTGTCGCGCGATCTGCGGAAAACCGCTGCACACTTTTCCGGCTCGCGCTCTATCGCTTCTGGATGTAGGAGGCGTCGAGTTCGGCGATGGATTTGCAGCCCAGAAGCTTCATGGTGCGCATCAGATCGGCCCGGAAAATCTCCAGCGCCCGGTCGATGCCCGCCTCGCCCGCCGCCGCCATGCCATAGGCATAGCCGCGTCCCAGCATCACCGCCTTGGCGCCCAGCGCCAGCGCCTTGACGATATCGCCGCCGCGCCGGATGCCGCCATCCATCAGCACTTCCATCTGGCCGCCGACCGCCGCGACCACTTCCGGCAGCGCGGCGAGCCCGCTCGCCACCGGATCGAGCTGGCGGCCGCCATGATTGGAAACCACCACCGCATCGGCGCCGCCATCCACGGCGCGGCGCGCATCCTCGCCGGTGAGCACGCCCTTGATGGTGATGGAGCCTTTCCACAACTCACGAATCCATTTGAGGTCTTCCCAGGTTACCACCGAGGTCTCCAGCGCCTTGGCGACATCGGTCAGCTCGAAATGCCTGCCGTCCGGCGTGATCACATTGGGCAAGGTCTTCATACCGCCGCCCAAAAGATAATTCACCAGCCAGGAGGGATGCAGCATGATGTTGGGCAGGTATTTCAGCTTGGCGAAGGGGTTGTGACCCATCAGCTCCTTCATGCCGTTGCGCGGATCGCGCTCGCGCATGCCGGCGACCGGCGTGTCGATGGTGAGGAACAGGCCCTTGTAGCCGGCGGCCCTGGCGCGTTCGATGGACGCCTCTCCCGCCTCGCGCCCCGCCAGGAGATAAACCTGGAAAAATACCGACGCGGTGGTGGACTGGGCGATGGTTTCCAGCGAGTAACCGGAAATGGTGGACATGGCATAGGCGAGGCCGGCGCGGCCGGCGGCGCGCGCCGCACCCCGCTCGCCTTGCGAATGCATCAGCTTGGAATAACCAATCGGCGCGACAAAAACCGGCATGGCCAGTTTCTGGCCGAGGACCGTGACCGACAGATCGGGCGCAGGCACATGCACCGCCTGGCGCGGACGGAAAATATAGTCGCCGAAGACGCGGGAATTTTCGCGCAGGGTGATTTCATCCTCTGCCCCGCCGTCCAGATAGTCGAACACCGCATTGGGCAGGCGCGCCCGCGCCAGCTTGCGCAGATCGGCGATATTGACGGCGCGAGGGCTGGCGACACGGGAACGGGCACTCATGGCCGGGCACTCATGACAAGGCTCCTGATTTTTCCGGTTTATGCTGGCAATCCGGGGGAATTGTCCATGGCCGGCATGGCGAAGGCGCGCACCACTAGGGCGCGGCGCGGACCAATTTCCTCGCTCCCCCGATTGCCGGCCGGAATATCGCCGGAAATCGGGGTCTGAATAGCATTGATCGCAGGCGGTGCCTGATTAGCCGAACTGGCACCCAATGGCATAGGCGGTGATGGTGAAGGGGCCGATCGGTCCCTGGCCATTATGGACCCGGCAAAGCCATCTGTTTCCATCCGGCTTGCTTTGATAAACGGCTGGTGGCTTGGGAAGACCATGCCCGTCAATCGTCGCCATTTCGCATCCCCCGCCGGTGAGAACAAATCCCGCCGTACTGACGACGGCGGAGGCGGATCCCTCATCGCCGCTATTGCGGACCGTGGCGCTCTGGAACTTGACGCATTGCAGGCCTTTGGCGGCGCCCTGGGCATTGACGATCTGCGGAAGCAACAGGATGCATGAACTCAGCAAAAGAATTTTTGAACCTGTTTTCAAATGACCCTCCCTCGTTGGCAATGTCCGCAAATTAACGCCGCCGTCAGTGATTGACAATCTTGAGCCTGCAAGCATCGATGCCAGTCCGGCTTTGCCTGGGCGTTCGCCATCCTCTAGAACTGCGCCGGACGGGAATAAACGGAGCACCCATGTTAAAAAAGCGGCTTGTGATGCTGGGCGTGGCTGGTCTTTTGCTGCTGGCGGCCGGGATGGCCGGCGGCGCGTTTGCCGCAACGCTTCCTCCCGACAAGGTGACGGCTGACGACAAGGCGATGGGCAGCGCCAAGGCGCCGGTCACGATGATCGAATACTACGCGCAGGCCTGTTCGGTCTGCGCCCGTTTCAACCAGGATGTCTTCCCGCAATTGAAGGCCAAGTATATCGATACCGGCCAGGTCCGTTATGTGATGCGGCTGTTTCCCCTGTTCCCGGAGGATGGACCGTCCTACAAGCTGACGCGATGCGTCCCGCCGCAGAATTATTTCAAGGCGGTGGACTTGCTGTTCCGCAACCAGCCGCAATGGGATTCGGCCGAATTTCCCGGGGCGGACGCCAGGGGCGGGTTGCTCAAGATGGCCCGCCTGTTGGGCCTGAAGGACGCCCAAGCCCTGGCCTGCATGAATTCCACCGAACACGACGCCGCCATCAACAAGATCGCGCAGGACGGTGACGCCCATTATGCAATTGGCGGCACGCCAACCCTGGTGATCAATTTCAAGAAGGTCGAGATGCGGGAAAACAGCTGGGCCGAGGCCCAAGCCGCCATCGACGCGGCCCTGGCCGCAAAAGGCATCAAGTAGAGCGAAAATGAAGACGGCGGCACCGGAGCATAATCGCGATGCGATTATGCTCCGGTTTTTTGAATGGTCGCGCGATCTTGCGGAGTTGGTAGCACCAGCGTGCCAACCGGTAACCACTTTTCCGGATCGCGCTCTGGGGCCGCCATTCTCTACGTGATGAGGGGACGGCTTATTTCAATTCCGCCTGTTGCTTGGCGATGCGCGTGGCGCGGTCGCCTGCGAAGCGCTGGATGCCCTTGAAAATAGACTCCGGATCGAGATGGGCCTCCTCGATCACGTCCTTCTCGAGTCCTCCCGTCAGCCACTGATTGTCCCAGTCGGATGTGAGCGAGTAAGCGTCGGTCATGGGACCCAGCCCCCGCACCGGCCAGACCCGCCGCGTGCCGGAGGTCACCACCATGGCGTCGAACATCGCCTCGGGCGGCAGCACGGAATTGCGATAGGCTTCCGGCTGGCGGTCGAACAGGTCTTCGCTGGTCGCCGAGATCACCTTGACGTTGATGCCTGCCGCTTCCAGCCGCGGCAAAGTCTTGACCAGGTTCACCGTCGAGCTCGACCCCTGCGCGATCACATAGCCATGCCTGGGCTTGCCGGGCGTGAAATCGCGGATCACGTACAGCCCCTTGGCCGCCGCCCTAGGGTCGGTATCGGCGAATGTGCTGCGGTCGGCGACCGGGAAATCGGGCCGCGCCACCTCGATCACGATGATGCCCACCTTCTGTTCGCGCGCCGCGATCTCGGCGGCCGCGAAATAGCCGGCGGCGACATCGTTATAATCCCAGAAATTCAGCTGGATGGTCTGGCCGCGGGGGAACAGCTTCCACACCTGGGTGGCGAAGATGCCGAAATGCGAGCGCCCGTCGGCCGCCGTCTCGGGACCGGAATGCCCCACCAGAATGTGCAGCACGCCGGTGCGGAATTTGCTGTCCTGGTTCTGCTGGCTCCAGATACGCGCCGGCGTGTACATCAGGGGCGTGAAGGCGCCATAGGTGCCGCTCAATGCCCAGACGCCGGCGAATTTTTTCGGATCGACGCTGGCGTTCTGGCTGACCAGTCCGATGGCCGAGCAGGCATTGCCCGCTTCCTGGATGGCGGCCTTGACGCGTGTGCCCAGCGGGTTGTTATCGGGATCATAGTGACCCCAGAGCGCGCCATGCTCCACATTGATCGATTCCGACAGATCGGCCGCCAATGTCAAAAAGCGGTTATCGGTGACGTAATTCATCCATTTGATGATTTCCGAGATCGCGCGCCGCGGCCCCGCTACCTCGCCGGCTTTCTTGAACAGGCTGAGCGAGATTTCCTTTTCGGCCCCGGAAAGGCGGTTGGTCACCTTCAGTTTCTGCGGTTCCGCCGGAAGATTGGCGACCCTCAGCCTTTCATCGAGGAAGGGATCGGGCTTGGCCCCGAAATAGGAGGGCTTGTCGTCCTTGACGGTGTCGCCGACGGCCACCAGCCGGTCGGCCACCCAGTCGCCCAGCCCGTTCTTGTCGAGAACAGACATGGCGACATCAATGTTGGTCTTGAATTGGATGAGCCGGTCGCGCTCGTTGCTCACCGCGCCATTGCGAATGCCTTGGAACGTCACGCCGTAACGCTCTTCGAAGGTGCTGGCCAGGGCGACAAAATAATCCGAGTTCATCTTGTAGCCATAGGGATGGCTCTGGTAGCTCACGATCTGCTTGACCGTGGGGGTCAGGTTGCCGTTGGACGCCGCGGGCCAATAGCCCTTGGTGGTCTGGGCAATCGCGATCATCGGACGCCGGTCGGTCGGATCCCAATTCTCCATCTTCTCAAAAGCGGAAACCACCTGGCCATAATCGCCGCCATCGCCCACGGGGATCACATTCCAGCCATAGGACGACCATTGCTCGGCGATATTGTAGCCGGTGTTCCGCTTGGGGATCACGCCGCCCAAAAGCACATCGTCAATGCCCGCATTGTTGTCCGAGAGAATAACGCGAAGGCGTTTTCCCGCGCCCAGCGACAGGGCCTGGGTCTTGAGTTCCTGCGCATGGCCTTCGGTCATGGCGAACTCGCCCTCAAGCGCGATCACTTTGGTATCCTTCACGCCGGCAATATCCCAGAAGGCCGCTTTGCCCGCCGACATGGCGACGCCGACGCCGGAGGGACCGCCATTCACGTCATTGGTGACATCCACGCTTTCGGCATGGCCGGCCAGGGCCTTGATACCGCGTAGCTTGGCCTGGGCGAAGATCGGATGGTCGACGAGATCATTGTCCTTGAGGATGGTCGCCATGGCGCCGGCGCCGCGGCGGAAGCCGATCGCGTCGATCGGCAGCATCGCGAGTTCGGGATCGACATGATAGCGCTTGTCGCCGGTCAGTTTCTGCCGGCGTTCCATGGCCTGACCCAGGATCATCCACAGCGCATAACAGGTGGGCACGCTGTGCCCGGCCGCCATCATGAATTTGTCGCTGAAGGGATGCTTGGGACGGCGATAATCGTAGCGCATGCCGCCGCGATCCGGCCCAGCCAGATGCGCCGTCACATTAAATGGAGTATAGGCGAGGGGACCGCCGAAATGCCCGGTCTGCGCATAATTGCCCAGAAGCACCAGGGTCATGCAGGTCATGAACCCAACATCTTCCAGCCGCCCGCGCTCTTCCGCGCTCAAATTCGTCGACGATGCCATTCTATGTTCTCCAACTTTTCGCTTCCGCCGTCCTATCAACGGCGGCATGATGTTCGTGCCGCTTGCCCACAGCGTTCTATCTGTTCGCTTTTTGGCCCCTCCCAGGGCCGGGCGGCTTTTGTTTTGGTTATTGGCGGCAAGCATAACCGGCTGAAATTCTAAGGCAAGATGCCGATGCCGCCTGCGGCGCCCTGCCCTTGCCCCCTGCCCCCCAATTTTGTAATCCAACCCGCAAAGGAAAAATAGACAGCATGCTGCAGGACGCACGCACTGTCATGGGCATGATGGCCAGGGTTGCGATTGTCGATATCGCCGCCAAGCCCGGGCATATCGACGATATCTTCGATTTTTTCGCCGCAACGGATCGGATCTTCAGCCCCTTCCGGAGGGACAGCGAGCTTTGCCGTCTCAATCGTCGTGAATGCGCCGAGCCAAGCAGCGAAATGCGGGAAATCCTGGCACTGGCGGAAAAAAGCCGGGGCGAGACCGGCGGTTATTTTGACATCCGCCGTCCCGACGGAACGCTGGACACATGCGGCATCGTCAAGGGCTGGGCCATCAATAAAGGCGCGCGGCTTTTGAAGGAACTTGGTTACCGCAATTTCGCCGTCGAAATCGGCGGCGATGTCCAGACCAGCGGACACAATCAAAACGGAGGAGACTGGCGGGTGGGAATCCGCAATCCCTTTGTGGCCAATGAGGTTGTGAAAATTCTCTATCCGCGGGGCGGCGGTGTCGCCACGTCGGGCAGCTATCACCAGGGCGAGCATATTTACGATCCCCATGGCGGCAAGCCCGGCGCGATGGTCAGCCTGACCGTTATCGGCCCCGACATCTTGCAGGCCGATATCGCGGCTACCGCCGCCTTTGCGATGGGACAGGATGGGATCTTTTACGTCGAACGGGCCACGGGTATCGAAGGCTATGCGATAGACGCGCGCGGGATGGCGCGAATGACCAGCGGCCTGACGCGGTATCTTTCGTGAGCAAGCCCGGAAAATTTCTGCTCTCCGGCGGATTGATCCTGGCATCCGGCGCCTATGCCTGGTGGGAGCATAGGACTGAGCCCCAAGCTGCCGCACCCGCGCCGGTCGCGATCCGCGCGCCCTTACAAGTTCTGCGCCCCGCGCCACAACCGCCGATACCGGCCAATCCGCCGCCTGTCATGGCGCAGGCGATGCCGACGCCGGAGCCCAAAAAACCGCGAACAAGAACCGCCCTGGCGGCACCCGCGATAAAACCGGCGCCGTCGGAAGTGCAGCCCCAGATGCAGGAACCCGAGCCGCTCCAGGCCATCCAGCTTGCGCCCCCGCCCGCCGTCAGCACCGGACGCTATGCCGATGGCGAATTTGTCGGAAATTCGGTGGACACCGAATGGGGTCCGGTACAGGTCAAGGTGGTGGTGCGCAATGGCGATATCGTCGATGCCATTTGCATCGTGTATCCCATCCATCGCCGGCGCAGCGCGGAAATCAGCGAATGGGCGATCCCCGTACTGTATGAGGAAGTGATCAAGGCGCAGAGCGCGGATATCGATTTTGTCTCCCAGGCCTCTTTCACCAGCGAGGGCTACCGCAAATCGCTGGCCTCGGCCCTGGCGCGGGCACACAAGACATGATGCCCGCCTTCCTGCGCCGCATGAGCCCGCACCGGCTGATGCTTTATTACCTTCTGGCGCTTCTGATCGCGGCCGAGGTTTTTTGCCTGACGCATATATTGCCTTACAGCCCCCTGGACCTGGCGTTTTCCACCCTCCTGATCGGCGCGGCCTGCTGGGCAGGCAATTGGCTGTTCGCGCGTGTCTGGGAAGTCGACTCCAGCCCGGATTCGGTTCTGATCACCGCCCTGATCCTGATCCTGATCATCACGCCCATGACGCCAGGCAACGCGGCCGAGGTCGGCTATGCGGTCTTCGCTTCGCTATGGGCGATGGCGGCCAAATACATGCTGACCGCGAAGCGGCGGAATATCTTCAACCCCGCCGGCTTCGGCGTGACGCTGGCGGCGATTGTGCTGGGATCTTCGGTGAGCTGGTGGATCGGCGGCAGCCTCTATTTCCTGCCACTGATCCTGGCCGGTGGACTCCTGATCATGGCCAAGATGAATGCGGCGGAAATGCTGACCGGTTTCGCCGCCGCCGCATTGCTGACTGTCGCCATGACGTCGCCGACCGGAAATCCCGTCAAATCGATGAGCGACATCGCGCTTCACTCCATGTTTTTCTTTTTCGCTTTCGTCCTGCTGACCGAGCCGCGCACCGCGCCGCTGGGCCGGGTCAATCGTCTTGTCTATGGCGTGGCGGTCGGAATCCTCTTCGCGCCGCAGATTCACGTGGGCGCCTGGTATTCCACGCCGGAAATCGCGCTGATGGCCGGCAATTTGTTCGCCGCGGTCACCTATTGGCAGCGGCGGCGGGCGGTGGCGCTGGCCTAGCTTTTCTTTGAGCGAAGCGAATTTGAAGAACTAGGCCCCGTGACCTAGCGGCAGCGTCGTGGTCACGAGGCGCAGCCGAGCAGGGGCGGCGCCATAATCGCTTAAGCTAAGAACAGTACGTGAAATGCTGGTCGGACATCACACCGATCATTCCGCCCGGACAGGGCGCGGGTTCGGATATCGTCTCGGGCGCGGCATGAACACACTCCGCCGCCTTCTTGCGTGTCGCCCCAATATTCTGCCGCCCCGCCCAGGCTGATCCCAAAATCAGCCAGGAGCTGTCCGCTACCGGCGTCGCCAGCCAGACGCATTTGTGGATGACGACGGGATCATCCTGGTTGGTGTCGGAGTTCTGGGCCATCGCCTGACCGCAAATGCCAAGCCAGCCAAGGATGAAAACCGCAAGTCTCGCAAACCGGCCCGGCATGCCATGACCTTTTCAGGATCAAAATCTTCATTCCCACGAAACAGCAAACATTGCGGCCGCGTCAACCCAGGCGACCGAGCAACGGTGGTGGAGCGTCTACCGCGCTTGCCGGCGCCGCTCATTGTTGATCGCCGAGCGATTTTTGCATCTCGCCGGCGATCTGGTCCTGTTGCACCTGCAGCGAGGCGCCGGGATCCATCCGATAGATGCCGCGCAGGAAACCGATGTCGCTGGGCGAGATGGCATCGGGTTTCAATGCAGCCGCGCAGCCGGGCGACATCTCGTTGGCGACGCTGGCTACGGCCTGGCAACTCTCATAGGCGGGACTCTGGGATAGCGCGAGCAGGGCGGCATAGTCGGCGATGGCGCCCAGCTTGTGGCTGGAGGTTCGGGCCACATCGGCGATGATGATCACGCCCAGGATATCGCTGGTGAGTTCGGGGCGGCCTTTCCAGCCCTCGATCCTGTTGGTCGGCAGGCCCCTTGTCGTGGCCTCGCCACGATAGACGGGGGCGCCAAAGGAACCGGCGGTCGAGGCAAAGCCGCCGCCATTGGTGAACTCAATGGTGCCCGAAACTTCGTGATCCGCTTCGGTCCGGCCGTCAATGTCGGTGATGCCGGTCTGGTACCAGGCCTGGATCGGATGGCTGACCGTGATGGCGCCGCGATAGCCCAAAAGGTCCGGATTCTTCGCATGGATCACATTCAGCGCGGTTTGCGGTTCGGCGGTGAAAAAAATCTGGATGTTGGGCTTGCAGGGGGTGGGCGCCACCGGCACGCCCGCCATCACGGCCACGGTCCGGATTCGCTCGGTCACGAAGCTGGTGTATTCGGCCCGTGACAGCCCATCCGTGCGGGGACACACCGCGCGCCGCCAGCGGGGAATTTCGCCCAGCAGCACGGACGGCATGGCAATGGAACGAATAAAATCATGCGCGATGGCGTTGGGCGTGACGCCGGCACGAAGCCTGGGCGCGGTGACGATGACGGTCTCCAGGGCGGGATCGTCTTTTGGCGCGGGCTGCGCCTGGCTTGCGCCGGCCCAGGCAAGACACGCAAAAAGAAGGGCCGCAGCGCGATTCATTTTCCGCCCGCCAGGGCGCTCGCCATCTCGCCCGCGATCTGGTCCTGCTGGATTTGCAGGGTCGCGCCTGCATCCATCTTGTAGACGCCGCGCAGATAGGCGATGTCGGTGGGCGTAATTTCGGACGGCTTCAGCTTGTCGTCGCACCTGGACGACAACAGATTGGCGATGCTGGGCATCAACTGGCAATCGTCGTAATCCTCCGTCCGCGACAGCGCCAGCATGGCGACATAATCGGCGATCTCACCGACCATTAATGTTCCGGTCTTGCTGGAATCAACAATGATGGTGACGTAGAGGAGATCGCTGCTGAGATCAGGATGATCGCGCCAGCCGCCCGTATTGGTTAGCGGCGCGGTGCTCATTGGGTCGATCCCACCCCCACCAAAGATATTCAAGACAAAGAAGGCATCCTTGTCCAGAAACTCCGTGCCGCGAACATCCTGGGTTCCGGTCACATACCAGGCCTGAACGGGATGGGTAACGGTGGTGGCACCGTGATAGCCCAGCGCCTCCACATTCTTCGCATGGAGCGCGTCCAGATAGGCCTGCGGTTGCGGCGTGACGGCGACCGTCAGGTTGGGCTTACAGCCCTTTTCCTTCATGGGCGCACCCGCCTGCCCGGCGATGGTGCGGAGTCGCGTTTCCATCACTTCCGCGAAATTCGGCGCCACGCCGATGAACTGCGGACAGATGGCGACCTGCCAGCGCGCAATGGCGTCCCGCAGCACGGTCGGCGCGGCAAAGGATTTGACAAAATCATGCGCGATGGCATTGGGCGTCACGCCGGCATGAAGCCGGGGGGCGGTGACGATGACGGTTTCCAGGGCGGGATCGTTTTTCGGCGCGGGCTGCGCTGCGGCGGGCGCGAGCGCCAATGCCAGCAGAAGCAGAAGACCAGCGGCGTTTTTCAAGCCGTCCTCCCCCGCGCCGGGGGCGGCGCTTGCGGACAGAAAGCAAACTATTGTCCAAGAAACATAGCAAAAAAGCCCCCATCCCGGAATTGGCTAATGCCGCCGTTTTGGGCTCATTTCCGGTCAACCATGCGTATGGTATAGAGAATTTCGCGGCTCATTGGCGTGTTGCGCATGAACCCTGGGAAAATCCGGTATTGGGGCCTTTTCTGCGCCCTGATGGCTGCCCCGGCCTTAGCCCAGCCCGTCACGCCCTCCAACAACGCCTTCACCGGCCAGCCCGGCTATGGCTCGGCCAATATCATCGGCCCGCAGGATCCCGACAAATCCTGGCTGCAGCCCGGCGTGAAAGGCCTCCTGTTCGGCTCCAACGACTTCCTCAACCATGACGGCATGGTGGGGGTGGTCAATACCGGCGGCACCATCCAGACCCAAGGACATCCCTTTTTCGACGCCCTGGGCAGCAATGGGCGCGGCTGTGTTTCCTGCCATCAGCCTTCCCAGGCGATGAGCCTGGCGGCCGGCAATGTCCGCCAGCGCTGGGAAGACAGCCAGGGCTTTCAGCTGGACCCGGTCTTCGCCGCGGTGGACGGCTCGAATTGCCCCACCTTGCCGCAAGCCGAGAAAGACTCGCACAGCGTGGTGATCAATCGCGGCGCGTTCCGAATCTCGCTGCCCTGGCCGCCCAGGGATGCCGCCGGAAAACCGATCACGCCCGAGTTCACCATCGCTGTCGCATCCGATCCCAATGGCTGCAACAGCGGGGGCTATGGACCGCAGGCTGCCGCGCCCAATATCTCGGTCTATCGCCGGCCGCGCATGGTGGCGAATTTCCCGCAAATCCCGGGCCAGGGCTGCGGCCAGGACGTGAAGATGGACGCCATCATGGCCGATGGGCGCGAGGCGACGCTGAAATCCCAGGCGATAGACGCCTCGCTGTCCCACCTGGAACTGCGCAGCGCGCCGAACGCCAAAAAACTGAAACAGATCGTGGACTTTGAGTGCCAGGTCTTTTCCGCGCAATCCTTCGACAAGCTGAACTGGGTGATCGTGCGGCACGACACGCCGGAGGGCCTGGGGCCGCAAAGCCTGGCGCTGGCGGCCAAAATCTCCACCTATCTCAAAAGCGCGGGCGATGGCGGGCCGGTTTTCCACGACTTCACCAGCTGGAAGACCGCGACGGGCGAAAGTGTCGGCTCGACCATGGAAGCAAATTTCCGCCATTCGGTGGCGCGGGGCGCGGAGCTGTTCACCGGCCGCCGCTTCCAGATCACCGGCGCGGTGGGCGTGAACACATCGGCGGCGGCGGTCAACGGCACCTGCGCCAGCTGTCATGACCTCACCATGAGCGGCATGGCTTCAGCGCACTGGATAGACACGGGCTCGACCAACCAGCCCTGGGCGATTGCCGCATCCGACCTGCCTTTGTTCAAGATCAGCTGCAATCCGGGCGCGCCGCCGCATCCCTTCCTGGGACGGGAGATCTACACCCAGGATCCGGGCCGCGCCCTGATCACCGGAAAATGCGCCGATGTCGGCGCCATCACGGTGCAGCAACTGCGTGGGCTATCGGCGCGGGCGCCCTATTTCTCCAACGGCTCGGCCAAGACGCTGGGCGATGTGGTGGATTTCTATAACCGGCGCTTCAAGGCCGACTTCACCGATTCCGAAAAACAGGACCTGGTGAATTTTCTCAGCGTGCTCTGAACCGCCATGCCGGTTCAATCCGGCGAGACCGGATTCATCATCCCTGAGGCGATGTGCGCGGGACTGCGTCCGACGCCGGTATCGCGAGATTTTCCATTTTTGCGCGTGACGGATTGGGGCACATCCGACGGCCTCGGATAGCCGGGCACGAAACTGATGGCGGGGCTCGGCAGCGCCACGCCGCCGCTGGTGTCCATGAGAATTGCGGCTTCTACCGCAATCGGGCCGCCCAGCAGGAAAAACGCCACGCCGGCCGCCATGCATATGGCATGTTTCAATTTCCGCTCCTGCCGATCACATCCACCAGGGAAACGAAAAAGGCGGCCTGCGGGCCGCCTTCCCCGTAGAAAACGACCTGGAAGAGATCAGAAACCGACCCAGACTCCGCTGCGATAATAGCCGCGACCTTCATGGTAATCGCGATAGTGATGGTCTTTGTCGGCCTCCCAATTCTGGTGAAAATACCAGTCATCGGGATGAATCTGCACGCTGACCGCGGGCGGATATTTGACGCGCGAATCGGTATGCCAGCAATCGCCTTCGCGATTGCAGGCGACGCGGGCCAAAGCCGGGGCGGCGGTTGCGATCAATGCGCCGGAGCCCATAAGCATGGTTATGGCGGCGGCTGAAATAGCCTTTTTCACGGATGTCATTTTGAGATTGCTCCAATGAGAGGACGTCGTTTCGAGATAACTCTCTCTGGAGGGTTCGGTTCCGTACGTCTGGCTGCTCCAGGTCTTCGGCCTTCTCACATCGCTCAGCAACATTCGCGCCGGACACTGAGCAGTCCTTGGTCCGGGGTGACGTCATGCCGGAAACCCCGGGGCCCCAACGCCGGGCGCTTGCGATGGCCGATTGCCGTATAATGGTGAAGCAGTTGATATCGTCCTGCGCGCAATGCGCATCCGCGTGCATCGCTCGGCCATTCGACATGGTTCACAATTCATAAATTGTTGAAATTCAAGGACGAAATGGAACCATCGGGGAGTACGAGCCTTATCCCGTCATGGAAGCGCGCGAAAACCGACAAACTGTCCTGGTGGTGGAGGATGAAGCCCTTATCCGCATGTCCACCGTTGCCTTGCTGGAGGATGCGGGATTGTGCGTCCTGGAAGCCGCAAACAGCGCCGAAGCCCTGCATATTTTGGGACAGCATGGCGAAATAAGCGTCCTGGTGACGGATGTGCGCATGCCCGGAGTGATGGATGGCCTGGCGCTGGTCTCCCGGGTCCAGCGCGATCATCCCATCATCCGCTCCGTCGTGGTGTCGGCCAACACCAACGCAAGCGAGGCCTACAGGGCGGGTGCGGCCCGGTTCATCGCCAAACCCTATCTGGTGCAAAATGTGATCCAGGCGGTGCTGAGCCTTGTGCCAGGCAACACGTCTCCGCTGGGCTTCGCGGCTTGAATATATTGACCTATTAGGCGATTGCCGCCGGCATTCGCGCTGTTGTTTGCGATGGGCCCGGATTGGGCCTAGCGTCAACCCGCTTAAGGAAAATGTGCCATGAAATTGCTCTTCGAGCGAATCGAAGATGCCCGCTCGATCGCACAGATCGTCGTCGAGACGGTGCGCGAGCCGCTGCTGGTTCTGGACAGCAAGCTGAAGATTCAGGTCGCCAGCAGCTCCTTTCTCAAGACCTTCCGGATCGACCCGCAGGACACGCCCGATCAACTTCTGTTCGCGCTGGACAATGGCGCCTGGGACATTCCCGCGCTGCACACCCTTCTGGAGCGGTCCCTGGTCGACCAGACGATCGTCGAGGGGTTTCTGGTCGAACAGAGTTTTCCGCGCATCGGCCCGCGCACCTTTCTGCTGCACGCCCGCAAGGTGCTGGATACCGATGAAGGCAAGGCGCTGATCCTGCTGGGTTTCGAGGATATCACCGACCGGCGCGCCGTTGAACGTGAAAAGGCCCTTCTGCAGATCCGGACCGACGAGCTATTGCAGCAGAAGGAAATGCTGCTGGCGGAAATGCAGCATCGCATCGTCAATTCGCTGCAGATTATCGCCAGCATCCTGATGCTCAAGGCGCGCGCCGTGACCTCGGAGGAAACCCGCCAGCACCTGCAGGATGCGCATCGGCGCGTCATGTCGGTCGCCGCCGTGCAGGAGCACCTGCACAGTTCCGGCCGCGCCGACGTGATCGACATCGCGCCCTATCTCGCAAAACTCTGCAAGTCCCTGGCGGATTCCATGATCGGCGAAAATCGCGCGGCCACTATCGAAGTGATCTCCGACGCCGGTACCGTCCAGTCAGCCGAAGCCGTCAGCCTGGGCCTGATCGTCACCGAACTGGTGATCAATGCCCTGAAATACGCCTTTCCCGATCCAGGGAAGGCAGGCGCGGTGACCGTGCGTTACGAAGTCGATCGCGCCGACTGGAAACTCTCGGTGTCCGACAACGGCATTGGACGCGTGCAGGGCAATGGCATGCCCGTCAAAGGCGGACTGGGCACCAGCCTGGTCAAGGCGCTGGCCCACCAACTGGATGCCAAGGTCGAGACCATCAGTGGCCCTGCGGGCCTGACCGTGTCTGTCACCCGTGCCACTTTTGTTTCCCGCACAGCGGCCTAGCCGCCAGCAATGAAAACACCGGAGCTACCGCCGGCCCTGCCCGCGCATGTCGGGCAAGCACTTCAGGCCATCGCGGATATGCAGACGGCCCATCACGAAGAAGCCTCGCGGCTGGCCCACATGGTGGACCGCATCACCGCGACAGTGGCGCGGCCTGGTTTTCTGATTTATGTCGGCGCGGCGATGATCCTGTGGATCGGTGCGAATCTTCTGCTGGGACGGGCGGGATTGGCGATGCCGGACGCGCCGCCCTATCCGCTGCTGGCGCTTGCCGTTTCCTGCGTGGCGCTTTTCATCGCGGTTCTCATACTGGCGAGTCAAACACGGGCCGACCGGTTGGCAAATCTCAGGCAGCAAATGACTTTGGAAGTGGCTCTCCTCACCACCCAGAAAGCCTCGAAGCTGGTGGAGCTGATGGAGGAATTCCGCCGTGACAGTCCCAACGTCAAGGACCGCGTTGATCTTCAGGCCAGGGAAATGGCGGATGCGCCGGACCATGGCACGGTCCTGCAGGCGATTCAGGAAATCACCAACAATCCGCCGGGAACCGGCGGATAGCTTTTTATCAAATTGAACGCATTGACGGAGCCGGTCGAAGACCGATCCATGTCGAATAATGGCACATCGAACCGAAGCCGGTCACGCCGCGACGCCGCAATGGGCTCGTTTAGATGAACAACTGCGCGAAATTTCATTCACATTGGAACCTTCAAAATGAACCGGGAGCGCGCTAGCGCACCCATAAAAATCAGGTTTTTCGCGCCTTCTACAATCATGCGAAAAACATAAACACGTCATTAGGCGTCCCTCGCATATTGCCTAGGAAAACGCGCGCGACGCGACGAATGTTTCTCGCATGGCGCGGCGATGGGGCTGGGCCATCACACTTAGAGAACCGCCATGTCCTGGCTTGAAAAAGCTTGTTTGGCCGCGCTTCTAATTTGCCTGCCGCGTGCCGCGGGTGCGGCCCCCGATGATTCGATCCATTGGGCCAGCGATCCGATGACCCATTGCGACCTGTTCGACGCCACCTTGCGCCCCGGCGACACCGTGAACTGGATCGGCGAGTGCCGGAACGGCCGCGGCGAAGGCCCCGGCACCGCCAGCTTCTTCAACAACGGCGCGGAATATGAAAGCTTTACCGGCAATTTTTCCGGCGGCATGGCGCAGGATGGCCATGTCATCGTGCGCTGGGGGAATGGCTGGAGCTATGAAGGGACCATGACCTCGGGCCGTTTCGACGGCCAGGGCGTCCTGATCAACGACAAGCACGACCGCTTCGAAGGCACCTGGAAGGACGGCAAGCTCAACGGGACGGGCAGCGTCATCCATGACAGCGGCGAGCGCTACGACGGGGAATGGAAGAACGACCTGCCCAACGGCCATGGCGTTCTCATCCGCGCCAACGGCGGCAGGCTGGAAGGCGAGTTCGTGGACGGCAATTTCGCCGGCGCGGCATCCGCTTCGCCGGTTTCGCTGGGCGGCAACGACGCCGCCGCAGAGCCGGTCGCGCCGCCCGCAGCCCCCATCAGCGCGCTGGCGCAATTGTCGGGCAAAACGCTGCTGGCGGTGGACGGCGCCGCTCTCAATCTCACCCCCATCGAGGGCGGCATTGAACGCGACATCACCGCCTCCAACGGGGTGGTGGAGAAAACCACTTTTACGTTCCTCAATGACCGCCTGGGCACTGTCGCCGCCGACGAGGGAACCGCCGCGGCCAATGTCACCGGATTCTTCCGTCTCACCGACAATGGCGTCGAAGTGCGCTATGCCGACGGGCGCGGCGAAATCCTTTCCGCCAATGACGGCGGCCTGTTGCTGCGGGTGGAAACGCCGGGCGTTTCGGCTGCCTGCCGCAGCTTCTACCCCCAAGGACACAGTTTTTCCGATGCGGAAAAGAAGGCGGCGGTGGCGGAATATGCCAGCCGTCTGGGTCTGGCCGCGCCGGCCGATGTCAAATCGAATTGTCCCGGCGACGTCGCCCAGAGCGTTTCACCCGCCGCCAAACCGGAACGCCATGCCGACGCCAAGCGGCCCGCCAAATTCGCCGCCGCCGCCAAGGACGAGATCGGCGCCCTGGCGCCGGTAACGGTGAGGGATTCGGTGGTGCATGCGATCGACGCCATGCCCATCCCGATCCTGCCCATGCCGGGCGTGAACACCGCAGATATCGCGAGCAACAGGAAGGACAGCAAATGAAGAAGCATCAGATGAACATCGCAAAGACTGCGATTTCCCTCCTGGCGCTGGCCGCGATGACCGCCCAGGCCTCGGCCGCCGATCTGTGCAACGCACAGTCCGCCGCCGCGCTCAAGACCGCGGTGATCCAGCAGGAGCTGATGGTGGCGGGGTTCACCTGCGGCGCGATGAGTCAATACAACCGCTTTGTGGCAGACTTCCAGCCGGCGCTGCAGAAATCCGATGCCGACCTGAAGGCCTATTTCCGCAGCCGCGACCACGGCAAAGAGGCGGGCTATGACAGCTACAAGACCAAGGCCGCCAATCTCTCGGCCTATCGCAGCGCCACCGAGGGGGCGCGTTATTGCGACGCCACCGCAAGCGCCTTCGCCGCTGCCAGCCGAAGCCCGACATTGAACGATTTCGTGGCGAAAGAACCTCTCATGATCTCGGTGCCGGAAGCCTGTGCCGCCAGATACGACACAACGCAACTGGCCGGCGTGCCTTCCAACCAGCCCGCGGCCGCGGCCTATGACGCGGAATCCCCGATCCATTAAAGCCCCCGGCGGGACCGGCGCCGGGACGAAACGGCAGTCACAACCGTGACGGAGCCCGTCGAAGCATCCGCCTGATCATGCTTTAATGGCGGCATGACACGTTTCCGTTTCGCGCTGGCCCTGCTGGTCTTGATGACCCCGGCGAGGCCGGCCTTGGCCGACTATATCAGCGACCAGATGGAAGGCTGCGCCGCGCCATTGTCGCCCGCCAGCCGGCAAGCGGTGATCACCGCCTGCAGCAACGTGATCCAGATGGGCGAATTGCCGGCTACGATCGAAAGCCCGGCCTTTGTCGCCCGCGGCAACGCCTATGCGTTTGGCGCGGATTTTGCCAAAGCCCTGGCCGATTTTTCCACTGCCATCGACATAGACCCCAGAAACTCCGCGCCCCTAGCGGCGCGGGGCGTCACGCTGATGAAGCAGAAAAAAAACCAGGATGCCTGGAGCGATTTCGATGCGGCGGTGAAGCTGGACGGCCAGAACGCCATGGCGCTGTATGGACGCGGCCTCGCGGCCCAGCGATTGGGCCGCGACGGCGCGGCTGACATGGCGGCGGCGGTTTCTCTCGATCCTGGCCTGCCCGCCTTTTATGCGGACAATGGCCTTTGAGGCCTACCAGAGATGTACGCGCCCCGGAGCGCGGACAAGCCACGCAGTGGCGACGACCGCGCGGCAAGAAATTAAAGAAACGCGTTCACCACAGGTGAACGCGTTCAGCCGGCGGCAAATAATATTTGTCGCCCGCCTTGGCCCCGAAAGCGGAATACCATTCATCCTGGTTGCGGGTCGGGCCGATGACGCGGAATTCCGCCGGACTATGTTCATTCGACAGGGTCTGGGTGCGCAGCGAACTATCGCGCTGCTTGGTGCGCCAGATCTGGCCGAACGACAGGTAAAAGCGCTGGTCGCCAGTCAGCCCGTTGATCACCGGCGCGGGCTTGCCGTTCAGGGAAATGTGATAGGCCTTGAGCGCGATGGCGATTCCGGCATTGTCGGCGATATTTTCGCCCAGCGTGTTCTTGCCGATGACATGCAGGCCGGGTAGCGGTTCATAGCCGTCATACTGTTTCACCAGCGCCGCGGTCTTGGCGTCGAAATTGGCGCGGTCTTCCTTGGTCCACCAGTCGCGGAACACGCCCTTGCCGTCATATTTGCTGCCCTGGTCGTCAAAGCCATGGCTGATCTCATGGCCGATCACCGCGCCGATGCCGCCGTAATTGACCGCGTCATCCGCCTTGGGATCGAAAAAGGGCGGCTGCAGGATCGCGGCGGGAAACACGATCTCGTTGAAGGCGGGATTGTAATAGGCGTTGATGGTGGGTGGCGTCATGCCCCATTCGGTCTTGTCCACCGGCTGGTTGATGCGCGAAAGCTGACGGTTCCATTCGAACGCTTGCCCGCGCTGGATATCGCCCACCAATTCGCCCCGCTGCACATCATAGGCCGAATAATCGCGCCAATGGCCGGGATAGCCGATCTTGGGGGTGAACTCATTGATCTTCTCCAGCGCCTTGTCCCGCGTCGCCGGTCCCATCCAGGTGAGGGTCTTGATGTCGGCCTCATAAGCCTTGAGCAGATTGGACACCAGGCTTTCGGCCTTGGCCTTGGCCTCGGGCGGGAAATAGCGCGCGACATAGAGCTTGCCCAGCGCCTCGCCCATCATGCCGTCCACCATGTGAATGCCGCGGGTCTTGCGGTCCAGCTGCTGCGGATTGCCCGACAGCACCGTGCCATAGAAAGCGAAATTGCGGTCGTCGAATTTCTTGGGCAAATAGGCGCCATAGGTATGCAGGTAATGCACGATCAGATAATCGCGCCAGGTGGAAACCGGCGTGGCGACGAAGATTTTCGCCAGCGGTCCAAAGGCCGTTTTCTCCGCCACAATCACCTGGCGCTCGCCTTTCGGACCGGCGGTGGGAATATCCGCGCCCGCGAAAAAAGCGTTCCATTCGAATTCCGGCGCCAGGGTTTTCAGCGCCGAAATCGACATCGGATTATAGACCTTGTCCTCGTCGCGGCGGTCGGCCCGGTTCCAGGAGACTTTGGCGATTTCGGTTTCCACCGCCATGATGCGCTGGGCGCGGGCGTCGGTATCATCCATCCCCGCCAGCTTCATCATGTCGGAGAGATATTTCTGATAGGCGGTGCGCGTTTCCACCAGCGGCTTGTCAGCGGAAAGATAATAGTCGCGGTCGGGCAGGCCCAGCCCGGCCTGATTCAGATTGATGGAATAGGAATCGGGATTCTTGTCGTCCACATTGATCGAGACATCGTAGATGCTGGTCGTGGCCAGCTTGGGCGAGGCCATGGCGCGCGCCACGTCATCCAGGGTTTTCAGGCCGCCCAGATAATCAAGATCCTTTTGCACCGGTTTCAGGCCATTGGCTTCGATGGCGGCGGTGTCCTCGAAGGCGTCATACAGGTCGCGCAGCTTTTTTTCTTCCGGCGCCAGCGCGGATACCGGCTTCTTCGCCAGATCGTCCATGATCGCGCGCATGCGCCGTTCCGAGAGTATCTGAAGGTCCTGGAACGATCCGGTCTGGGAGCGGTCGGCGGGGATGACCGCTTTCTTCAGCCACGCGCCATTGACGTAATCGAAGAAATTGTCCCCGGGCTTGACCGCCTTATCGAGCGAGGAAAGGTCCACGCCCCATTTGCCGAAACTGGGGCTGGGAATGTCCTGGGCCAGGACAGGCACCGCCAGAAAGCTCAAGACCAGAACAAAGGGGGCTGTCAGACGCATAGACTCTCCATTGGTAACGACGATTAGGGCTTCTTAACACGCGATGGAAGTTTTTTGGCAGGCGGCGGCGCTGGATCAGCCGCCAGCGGCACCGGCGGGGTCTGGACGGTCTCGATAGTGATGCCCGGGGTCACGGGCCTGCCGTCCGGTCCCGCCATGATCGAAACCGCCAGCACCGCACCGGGCTTGATCAGGCCTTTGTCGGCGGCCGTCAGCGCCATCACGGGCGTCGCCGCGGCTATGCCGATGGTGGCGTCACCCTGGCAGCCATTCAGGGGATTGAGCGGGGCGCGGCCGGTGCAATTGGCGCCATCGCCGCCCGCCCCACGGAACTTGACGCTCAGGGTTGCCGCCGTGGCCCCGGTGACGGCGCCATTGAGGATGTAATGGCTGGAACCCGGCGTGGCGGGATAAAGCCCCTCGCCCGAACCGCGCAGGCTTTCAGGGAAGATATGCACTTCCTGCGCCTCGAAGGCGCCGACGGCGGATTTGCTTACCGTCGCGCCCACAAAGGCCCCCGCCGGAATATCGGCCAGCGCTTTCTGTTCTTCCTTCAGGATACGGGTGGCGGGCCTGACGGTGATTTTCATGGTGTCCTTCTCCCCGTCCGGCCTGACGGTGAGAAGGGCGCCGTCAAAACTCACCACGGTGGCCTTGATGCGCGGCACGCTCTGCGCACCCGCCGCACCGCCAAACCCGCAAAGCGCCAGCGCCATCAGGAGAAGCGCAAATCCTGGCCGCATCAATGCCTCAGGGCTTGCGGAATTTGAGCACCATCTGGTCGGTATGGTCGTGCTCGCCCTCTTCAAAGATGCGCTTGGTGTTGTCATCGCTGGGACGGGTCAGTATTTTGGATTCCGCCGCCAGCTTGAAGCCGGCCGCCTCGACTTGGCTCTTCACCACATCCTCGTCCGCGCGGTGCAACTTGTCAGAGATTTCCACGCCCGTGCCCTTCACGGCGCGGTGATCCACGATGACGTAATAGCCGCCGGGCTTCAGCGAATTGAAGATCGCCTTGTTCACGGCCGCCATGTCATTCGGGCCGTAAGCCTTGGTGAGCATGTCGTGATAATTGTCGGCGGTCCACACGATGTCCACCTCCTCGGGCGTAACGAAGTTTTCCAGCTTGCCGTGGATCACGCCCAGATTGGGATAGGTGGCTTTGAGGTCGGTGAACTGGTTGTCGGGGTCCTTGCCCTGGGTTTTCAGGCGCGCGTCATATTGCAGCCCGAAATAGGCATAGACCTGACCCGTGGGACCCACCGCCTTGGCGAAGATGCGGGTGAAATAGCCGCCGCCCGGCAGCATGTCCACGACCTTCATGCCCGGCTTGATGCCGGCGAATTCCGTCAATTCGGCGGGAAGGCGCCCGGCATCGCGCTTGGTGTCGTCGGCGGGACGGGCGGGATCGGAAACCGCCTTCTCGATATAGGCCGGCACAGCCGCCAGCGCCGCGCCGCCCAACAGAGAAGCAGCCATCAGGCTCGTAATCAGAAGTGTGCGTTTCATTTTTCTTTCCCTTTCCGGATGACTATAAAGGTCCCCGAATTGTTGTTCACAAAAACAAGATTTAATCCGCGAGCTCAATCGGCACGCCCGGCGCCAGCTTGGAGGCATGGATCACCAGCGAGCTTTTCACGCTGGCGACATTCTTCTCAGCCGTCAGTGTATCTGTGATGAAGGACTGGAAGGCCGACAGGTCGGTGGAGACGCATTTGAGCAGGAAATCCACTTCGCCCGACAGCATGTGGCATTCGCGCACTTCCGGCCAGGACCGCACCCGCTCCTCGAAATGCTTGAGGTCGGCGTCCTTCTGGCTGGCGAGGCCCACGAAAACGAAACCGGCCACCTGAAAGCCCAGTGCTTTGCCGTTCAATTCCGCGTGATAACCCTTCACATATCCGGCCTTTTCCAGCGCCCGCATGCGGCGCAGGCAGGGCGGCGCGGTGATCTTGGCCCGGCGGGACAACTCCACATTGGTGATGCGGCCATTGGCCTGCAACTCGGACAGGATACGCATGTCTATGGCGTCCAGCTTGCGGTTTTCCACGGCAATAAACTTTCTGAGATAAGCGGGGTTTGTACGCTTTGGCCGAATTCAAAGCAATTATATTTCGATACGCGATTCGGACCGGGGCGCGATTCCCGGCCTGCCGGCGAGGGAAATATCCCATGCCTGACGGGCGCTTGACCGGCCGTCTTGACCTTTGCTCCGGCTCTTCCGATATCAGACCCCCTTAGAAAGACTGAAAGTCACGCCATGCATTCCAAGGTGATCATTCTGGGCAGCGGCCCGGCGGGCTGCACCGCCGCCATTTATGCGTCGCGGGCCATGCTGGCGCCGACCCTGATTTCCGGCATCCAGCCCGGCGGCCAACTCACCATCACCACCGAGGTGGAAAATTATCCCGGCTTTGCCGGCGCCATTCAGGGCCCCTGGCTGATGGACCAGATGCAGGCCCAGGCCGCCCATCTGGGCACCAGCTTCATATCCGACACGATTGCCTCGGTGGACCTGTCGCGCCGCCCGTTCAAGCTGAAGGGCGACAGCGGCGTGATCTATTCCTGCGACGCGCTGATCATCGCCACCGGCGCCAGCGCCAACTGGCTGGGACTGGCCAGCGAAAGCAAATTCCAGGGCTTTGGGGTTTCAGCCTGCGCCACCTGTGACGGGTTTTTCTATCGCGGCAAGACGGTCGCGGTGGTGGGCGGCGGCAATACCGCGGTCGAGGAAGCCTTGTTCCTCACCAACTTCGCCGAAAAGGTGACGTTGATCCATCGCCGCGATTTCCTGCGCGCCGACAAGACCAACCAGGCGCGGCTGGCCGCCAACAGGAAGATCGAGCTGCTGTACGACAGCGAGGTGGCCGAAGTGCTGGGCACCGCCGAGCCCAAGGGCGTGACGGGAGTCAGGATCCGCAACACCGTGACCGGCTCGCTGCACGAACTCCGTGTGCATGGCCTTTTCGTCGCCATCGGCCATTCCCCCGCCACCGCGCTGTTCCGGGGCAAACTGGAGATGGACGAAAGCGGCTATATCGCCACCGCGCCCGATTCCACGCATACCAGTGTTGCGGGTGTCTATGCTGCCGGAGACGTCAAGGATAAAGTATTCCGTCAGGCAGTGACCGCGGCGGGGATGGGATGCATGGCGGCGCTGGAGGCCGAGCGGTTTCTGGCGGGCGCCCATGCGGGAGATTTGCCGCTAAACGTATAAAATCGGTCTGGGGGAAAAATGGACTGGGACAAGCTTCGCATCTTTCACGCCGTGGCGGCGGCGGGAAGCTTCACCCATGCCGGCCAGACGCTGGGCCTTTCCCAGTCGGCGGTCAGCCGCCAGATCAGTGC
>DATMNL010000044.1:0-31752 GCA_035568995.1 Rhizomicrobium sp.
CAACAAGACCAAGGTCGGTCAGGCTTTGCGCCAGGTCTGGTCCGGCAACGTCAATCTCCCCGACCAGCCGAGCCTTGAGCTCGCGCAGCACGGTCCCGACGTCATTCTGGACCAGCGTGGCGTTGGGGCCGACTGACCTCAACGAGCGCGACACGACCCATTTCGGTTGACTTCGCCACGCCGCCGCGAAGTCGAGTTCCTCCGCGTCCCACTCGGGCAGGTCTTCGTCCCAATAACGCATGATCTCGTACGTGCGGCGACCATACACACTGCCGGCCAGGTCGCGGACGTGCTCTACGAAGTGACGAAAGAGCGCGGGGCCTGGCCGCATTTCCAGGTGGTCGACGTAGCCGTCCAGGGACTGCGACAATCCGAAGATGAGCTTCGCCATGCTGCAAAATCTCCACCCAGGGGTCTTCAGAATAGCTTGGGCCGCCGTTACGCGAAAGTGAGGTTGTAATTCCGGTAATTGAATTCCGGAGACACAATACTTAACTAGCGCAGGACTTCGGCCGGTGTCTTCGCCCGGCCGCTGGCTTAGCTTTTCTTGGCGAGTGCAACGAGCCTGGAAAAGCTTGCCCCTCCCCGAGCGAAGCGAGGGAGGCGCCCAAGTTCGCCCACCCTGCCGCTCGCTTGTGCTCGCGGCGTTCGTCGCTCGAAATGATCCACTGGATCATTTCGTTCGCCTTCGGCGAACCGCTCCTTACCCTAGCGCCGCTCGGCACCTGGCTCTACCATTTTCGGGTGAAAATGGTAGAGCCAAGCGCATGACAGAGTTTGCGGTAGCCAGCGACGGCGTGAAGCTTGCCTTCGAGCGTGTGGGAAACGGCGCCCCGGTGATGCTGGTGCATGGCTTTGGCTCCAGCCACGGCCAGAATTGGAAATCCACCGGCTGGTACGCTTCGCTGACCGAGGCCGGCTTTGGCGTGGTGGCGATGGATTGCCGCGGCCATGGCGAAAGCGACAAGCCGCATGACGAGGCGTTTTATGGCCATGCGCGCATGGCGGAAGACGTCGCCATGGTAATGGACGCGGCAGGTCTCGGAACCGCCCATCTGATCGGCTATTCGATGGGCGGTTTCATCGGCCTCAGGCTGATGGCAAGCGCGCCAGAACGCGTCAGCAAGCTGGTATTGGGCGGCGTGGGAGAATTCTATCTCAGGGGGCCGCGCATCGCCGATGACGGATCGCGCTCGCGCCTCTCCGATGCGCTGCTGACGGACGACAAGCACAGCATCACCGACAAGCGCGGCCGCATGTTTCGCGACTTTGCCGACCAGCCGGGCAAGGACCGCTTCGCGCTGGCGGCCTGCATGCGGGCGATGTCGCCGAATTTGCCGGCGGAGACTCTGGCGCAAATCCGCCAGCCGGTGCTGGTGGTCTGCGGTGCGCTTGACGATATCGCGGGCGCGCCGGGTCCCTTGGCGGCGGCCTTTCCGCAAGGCCGCGCGGCGAGCATTCCCGGACGCGACCATATGTCGGCGGTGGGCGACCGCAAGACCCGCCGGGCGGCGGTGGAATTTCTCCTGCCGGCGCAAATGAATAGCTGACGGACGCGGTAACCCTCTTTATCTGGAACTTCGGCGGCAACGACAGCGCTGCTTGAGCGTTCTCTATCGTACAAAGCAGTCTTGCTCGGAACCGCTATAAATTCCTACTCGGACGGGATACCACGATGCCTGATTTTAATCTGTATGCAGATGATTTCGCCGTGTGGCCGGATGGGCGGTGCCAGCACAGCACAGGAATTATCGGTCTTGTCTGCCAGGGCTGAATCAATTGCCGTGAGGGAGCCGCCGCGCACGGGCCTGCGCAATCAGCTGATCGCCCGGATGCGTCCGGAGGACTGGTCGCTTCTCGCGCCAAATTTCGAACCCGTCACGCTGAAGGAGCGCCAGCTGGTCGAAGTGCCGGGCAAGCCCATCTCCCATCTGTATTTCATCGAAGCCGGTGTTATCTCGGTCGTCGTCGTCAATAGCGAGGATTATCGTATCGAAGTCGGCATCATCGGCAACGAAGGCATGACCGGCGTGCCGCTGGTGATGGGCGACACCCGAGCCCAGCATTCGGCCTATATGCAGATCGCAGGCCGCGGCCATCGCATCCCCGCCGCTGCCTTCTGCGAGGCCCTGAAGCATAGCCGCAGTCTCTCGGCGCTGATGCTGAGATCCGCCCAGGCCTTCATGGTCCAGACCGCCCATACCGCATTGGCCAACGGCCGTGCCCGGCTGGTGGAACGTCTGGCGCGCTGGCTATTGATGGTGCATGACCGCATGGATACCGACGCGGTGCCGCTGACGCATGAATTTCTTGCCGTGATGCTAGGCGTGCGCCGCGCCGGCGTCACCGTGGCGCTGAATATCTTCGAGCAACGCGGGTTTGTCGCCAGGCAACGCGGCCAGCTTACCATCATCAATCGCGCCGGCATCGAGAAGGTCGCGGGCAGCTTCTATGGCATGCCGGAAGCCGAGTTGAAGCGCCTGATGAGCGAATTCGCCTAGTCGCCATCGGCCTAAAATCCTGCGCGACTCATGGCGGACCTCCCGTTATAAAACGCGCCATGCTCCCACCCCGGTTTCAGGAATGGTTCGCGGCGCGCGGCTGGACCGTGCGCCCCCATCAGACGGCGCTGGCGGATGCGCGCGACGAAAGCGTGCTGCTGGTGGCGCCCACCGGTGGCGGCAAGACCCTGGCCGGCTTCCTGCCCAGCCTGATCGCGCTATCGCAAAAAACCCCGAAAATGCGGGCGAAGTCCTTGCATACGCTCTACATTTCTCCCCTCAAGGCGTTGGCGGTGGACGTGGCGCGCAACCTGGATGCTCCCATCGCCGAAATGGGGCTTTCCATCCGAGTCGAGACCCGCACCGGCGACACGCCCGCTGCGCGGCGGGCGCGCCAACGTCATGCCCCGCCCGATATCCTTCTCACCACGCCCGAACAACTTGCGCTGCTCCTGGCCCATGCCCGCGCCGATCAACTTTTTTCGGGACTGAGGACCGTGGTGCTGGACGAACTCCATGCCCTCTACAATTCCAAGCGCGGCGATCTCCTCGCGCTGGGTCTGGCGCGGCTGGCGACACTGGCGCCCGGCCATCGCCGGATCGGGCTGTCGGCCACGGTGGCCGATCCCAGGCCGCTGCAGCGCTTCCTGATGCCGCAAAAGCCGGGCGAAGAAATTCTCTCCAGGCTGGTGCGGGGAGAAGCCGGCGCAAGCCCAAAAATCTCCATCAGCGCGTCGGATTCCTATGTGCCCTGGGCCGGCCATCTGGCCCGCCATGCCATGGGCGATGTGATGGCGGCGATCGGTAAGTCAAAAACGGCGCTGATCTTCGTCAATACCCGCAGCCAGGCCGAGCGCACCTTTCAGGAATTGTGGAAGCTGAATGAGCAGAACTGGCCCATCGCGCTGCATCACGGCTCGCTGTCGCCCGAGCAGCGGCGCAAGGTGGAAGCGGCGATGGCCAGGGGCGCTCTCCGGGCCGTGGTCTGCACCTCGACACTCGATCTGGGCATCGACTGGGGCGCGGTGGACAAGGTGATCTGCATCGGCGCGCCCAAGGGCGCGGCGCGCCTGGTGCAGCGCATCGGCCGCGCCAATCATCGGTTGAACGAACCCAGCGACGCTTTGCTGGTGCCCGCCAACCGATTTGAGGTGCTGGAATGCAATGCCGCGCGCGATGCGGTGCTGGCGGGTGAGCTGGATGGCGAAAGGCTGAAGCTGGGTAGCCTGGATGTCCTGGCCCAGCATCTGCTGGGGATGGCGGTGGCCGCGCCCTTTGACGCGGACGCCCTGTACGAAGAAGTGCGCCGGGCGTCGCCTTATGCAGCGCTTTCCCGCGCCGATTTCGATGCCGTGGTGGATTTCGTCGCCACCGGCGGTTACGCCCTGAAAAGCTATGACCGCTATGCGCGCCTGCGCAAAACAAGCGAGGGAAAATTCAGGCTTGCACATCCCCGGCTGGCCCAGACCTACCGGCTCAACGCCGGGGTGATTGTGGAAGATCCCATGGTCGAGGTGCGGCTTCAGTCGCGCGGCCGTCCGGCCGGCGGCGGCGGCCGCCGCCTTGGCCAGCTCGAAGAATATTTTATCGAACAATTGTCGGTGGGCGACACCTTCGTTTTTGCCGGAGACGTGCTCAGGTTCGAGGGTCTCAGGGAAGATGCCGCCTATGTCACCCGTTCCAATGATTCGGAAGCGGAAATTCCCAGTTACAATGGCGGAAAATTTCCCCTCTCCACCTTTCTCGCCCAGCGGGTGCGCGAAATGGTCGGCGCGCCCGAACGCTGGATTCATCTGCCCGAGCCGGTGCAGGAATGGCTCAGGATCCAGCAATGGCGCAGCGTGATCCCACAGCCCGGCCAGCTTCTGGTCGAGAGTTTTCCCCGCGGCAACAAGCAGTATCTGGTCTGCTACCCCTTTGAAGGCCGGTTGGCGCACCAGACTCTGGGCATGCTGCTGACGCGGCGGCTGGAACGATTGCACATGCGGCCGCTGGGTTTTGTCGCCAATGAATATGCTCTGGCGGTGTGGGCGGCGCGGGACATGGGCGGCCTCGACATGGGCGCGCTGTTCGACGAGGACATGCTGGGCGACGACCTCGATGCCTGGCTGGCCGAATCCAACCTTTACAAGCGCACCTTCCGCAATGTCGCCATCATCGCCGGCCTGATCGAGCGCAAAATGCCCGGCAAGGAAAAAACCGGACGGCAGGTCACATTTTCCTCCGACCTGATCTATGACGTGCTGCGTGCCCATGAGCCGGACCATGTGCTTCTGCGCGCGACTTACGCCGATGCGGGCACCGGGCTGCTCGACATTGCCCGCCTCTCCGATATGCTGGCACGGGTCAGAAAGCGAATCGTGACGCGAAAGCTGGACCGGGTCTCGCCGCTGGCGGTGCCGGCCCTTCTGGAAATTTCCCGCGAGATGGTGGCGCGGGGCGAGGTGGATGAGGATATCTTGCGCGACAATGAAGATTCTCTGATAGCGGACGCCATGCGTGTGGACTGATCATTATGTGGACTGATCTGGGCGTCACCATCAATGGCGAGACTTTGCTGCTGGACACGTCCGGCGCGGCCTTCTGGCCGGCGCGATCCACGCTGATTTTCGCCGACCTGCATCTGGAAAAGGGCAGTTCCTACGCCAGGGGGCGCCAGTTCCTGCCGCCTTATGATACCTTGGCGACGCTCAGCCGGATGCGGGCGGCGGTGCTTCGCTACAATCCCGGGCGCATTATCGCGCTGGGCGATTCCTTTCATGATGGGCGTGCGGCCGAGCGGCTTTCGCCGGAGGCGCGAGATATGTTGTCCGCCTTCGCCTGCGAGTTCATCTGGATTTCCGGCAATCACGATCCCATGCCCCCGGCCTGGCTGGGCGGCACGGTGACAGCGGAATGGTCCGAGGGCGGCCTCTTGTTCCGGCATGAACCGCAGGAGATTTGCCGGCCCGGCGAAATCGCGGGGCACCTGCACCCGTGCGCGCATGTCGCCAAATGGGGCCGCCGGGTGCGGCGGCGCTGTTTTGCGGCTGACGGCGTGCGCATGGTCCTGCCGTCCTTCGGGTCTTATACCGGCGGGCTGGACGTCGGCGAGGAGGCCATAGCCAGGCTATTCGGGCCTCGTTTCCACGCCTATATGCTGGGCACGGAGCGCGTCTATGCCATGCCCCGAATTCAGGTTGGACGACGAAACACGACCGACGATATCCAGCCCATCAGCAGCGCCATAACCACCGCCGCCAGGCCATAGCCGAAAGCCTGGTCATGCGCCCAATTGTACAGGCGGCGCTCCAGCCCGGTCTGGTCAATGAACAAGGGCGTGGACTGGGCGCTCACCACGGCGCCGTTACGGATCAAATAGACCTCGACGTCATACTGGCCGCGCGTGACCCCCGCCGGAACTGGCACATGGGCGCGGAACAGCGTCTCGCTGAGAAATTCCACGCCTTGCGGGACTTCGCGATAAAGGCCCTCCGACGTCATCAGCCGCAGCGCCGCCTGACGAAAGGGCTCGACATCATGATGGGCATGCACGGTATCCGGCTGCAGGCTGGCAAGCCCGATGCCGTCGCGCGCCAGGGTGGCGGCCTGCCCGATTTCGCTCAGGGGCCTACTGCTGGCCAGGTAATAATAGGCCGGCATGCCGGTCAGGCTGGCGGCGTCGTGGTTGATCCAGACGCCCGCGACGCGGTCGCGGCGCCGCACCGTGAGAACAGAGTCCGGCCCGCGCACCACCACCACAATGTCGCGGCCCGTCGCGTTTTTCTGCTCTTCGACATCGCCGAACACGACAATATCGCTGCCCGTATAGTTGGAGGTGATCTGGATCAAGTCCTGGCTGACGCCGGAAACCAGACTTTCATCGCCCAGCGCGGGTGTGGCGAGCAATACAAGAACCAATAGCCAGCGGCGCATCATGTCCCCAGCTGCAGGGTGTAGAAATCGGACGGCGGCACCACCAGCCCCCACAACAATCCGGCGCATACCGCCAGCACCAGCAGCGCCATCAGAAAGCGGATCTGCTCACCGCGCAGTTTGCCGCCGGCCCTGACGCCGAACTGGGCGCCCACCACACCGCCCGCGATCAGCATGGCCGCCAGCAGGATATCCACCGAATAGTTGCTGGTGGCCTGCAGAAGTGTGGTCAGGGCGGTGATGCCGATGATCTGCACCAGAGAGGTGCCGATCACCACATTGGTGGGCATGCGCAGCAGATAGATCATCGCCGGCACGATGATGAAGCCGCCGCCGATGCCCATGATGGCGCTGAGCGTGCCGACCAGAAAGCCGATCAGCACCGGCGGAATGATGCTGATGTAAAGCCGCGACTGGCGAAATCTCAGGCGCAACGGCAATCCATGAATCCAGACATGGTTGACCGGACGCACCGGCGGCGGCCCGCCGGAGCGCGCCGTGCGCAGGCTGACCCAGCTTTCGTTCAGCATCAGGCCGCCGACCGCGCCCAGCAGCAGCACATAGGACAGCGAGACCACCAGGTCCATCTGTCCCGCCCGGCGCATCAGCGCGAACAGCCAGACCCCGAACACGGTCCCGAAAAAACCGCCGCCCAGCATCACACCCGCCATGGTGAAGTCGATGGCGCGCTTGCGCCACTGGGCCAGGGCGCCGGAAATGGAAGAGGCGGTGATATGGCTCAGCGTCGTCGCCACCGCCACGGTCGAGGGAATGCCGTAAAACACCAGCAGAGGCGTGAGCAGAAAGCCGCCGCCGACACCGAACAGCCCCGACAGGAACCCCACGCCAAAACCCATGCCCAGGATAACCATCCAGTGCACCGACATTTCCGCGATGGGCAGATAGATTTCCATTAACGCTGGCCTTTTGCGCTCTGAGTGCGTCGCGCCTGCTCACATACGTCCGTACGCTCCGCGGGACGCTCCTGCTCAGATCGCAAAATTCTGCGCGTTATCAGGGTCAATCGCATGACTTTTTTGGCCTTTGGCATCACATCCCGCGACGCACTGATAGAGACCAAAATCCCGCGCGGGAGTTAAGTCAACCGCGCGGAGCCTGATTTTCCACCCTGGAAAATCGGGATCTAGTTGCCGGAAAGGTCAGCCATCTCGGGCGCCACATTGGCGAGCCGGTTCAACGGCGCGGCTCGGAAGGAGGCTGCCGATTTTTGCGCCGCGTTGCGGTCATCGTCCGAAAGCTGTGTCCCCAGCACGCCGAGGCGTGACTTGGATTCCGCATCGCCCTGTCCCGCCGCGATGGCGTACCATTTATAGGCATCCAGCAGGCTTTGGGGCACACCGTCGCCACGCTCATAGAGCACCGCGAGATTGAACTGGGAATCGGCCAAGCCCAGCGAGGCCGCCTTGGCGAACCAGCGCGCTGCCTCGGCCATGTCCTTCTTGCCGGCGGAACCGCTGGCATAAGCCACGGCCAGATTGTGCATCGCCTTGCGGTTGCCCTGGTTGGCGGCCAGTTGATACCAGTGGGTCGCCATGGCGGGGTTGGCGGCAACGCCCTGGCCACGCTCATAGGCCGCACCGAGACGATATTGCGCCACGGCCTGGCCTTGACCTGCGGCCCGCTCCAGCCACCTGGCGGCATCGGCGGGATTGGCCGGCACGCCATCGCCGTCCAGCTCCTTCAGGCCGATGATGGTCTGCGCGATAGCGTTTCCCCCATTGGCAAGTTGTGTGACGCGATCAAGAGTGGGGGCCGGACCTTTGGCTTGCGCCCGTGGCGGCAGTTGCGCCTGGGTTGCGGCGGGCTTGCTGGACGGTGTGGCGGCTGCCGGCGCAGGCACTGGAACAGCGGGGGCGGGACCCTGCGGCAAAGTCATGCTTGTGCCCGAAGAGGGCAGGGTGGACGGCACCCGCGTGATGGGTGCGGTGTTGCGCACGATGTGCGGCGCGGGGGGGCTTGCCAAGTCGGAAATATTGACAGGCTTGAATCTCTGGTTCAGCACGATGCCGGTCGCCAAAAGCAGGATCAGAATAACAGCGAGAATTGCGGGCACCAGATAGCGCGGGCGCTCACGGACTTCGCTTTTGACCGAAGTCGTGCCCCAGGCGAAGCCCAGCTTGTTGCCGCGGTTGCTTTCGGCCTCGGCGGCGGCGCGAGCGGAACGCCGCGCGGCGGCCAGGAAATTTTCGCCTTCGGCGATGGATTCCTCGGATGATGGCGCAGGGGCGCTGGCGGCGAAGGCATCGGCCGCGAATGGATCCCGTTCGTGAACCGGCGGCGGCTCATCGTCCATTACCGGTGCAGATTCGGCCAAAGGCGGCGCGTCAAACAAAGGCGGCGCGTCAAAGCTGATTTCGTCAGGCTCTTCGCCGGGATCGAAGTCCTTCGCGAATTCCTTTTGATCGAAGATGGCCGGATCGTAAGTCGGTTCCGGCGCGGGCGCAGCAGGCTTGCTGCTGCTGGCCAGATTGGCGCGCAGTTCGTCGAGAAGTTCTTCTTGGCTATGTTCGACTTTCTCGATGCGGTGCGAGAAGCCACGCATTGTGTCTTCCAGGGCGGCTGCCGGATCATGGGTCTCCAGCCGGCTGACCAAGTTGCCGAGCGCGCGTTCGATGCTGTCCAGGCGCCGCTCCAGAGTCGGGTCGGTGCCGCGCGAGTCCAGTCGCTCAACGCTCTCCACAAGGCGGCTGATCGCGTCATCGGTCTGGGCATGACGCTTCTGCAATTCGGTCTGCTCGCTGGCGCGATCGCCGGCCTGTGCTTCCAGGCGCTCCAGGGCGTGATCCAGCGCATTGGTGTTGATTTGCGCGGCTTGCTCCACAGCCGCAAGGCGCTGATCCAGGGCGCGCGCGGTCTGCTCTTCGAAGGCGGAGAGCCGGTTGCGTGTCTCTTCCTCGGCCATGACGAACCGGCTGCGTATGGCTTCCTCGGCCGCCGCGAAGCGGTTGCGGGTCTCTTCCTCGGCCGCCGCGATACGGTTGCGGGTCTCTTCCTCGGCTGCCGTGATACGGGCTTCCAGGCGATGCGTCGCGGCCTCGACCTCGGTGCGCACCTGGCCAAGCCGTCCGGCCAGTTGTTCCATGGTGCCGGAGATAGAGGAAACCTGCTGCGCCGACTGGTTTGCGGTCTGGGTGATCTGGTCGGCCAGCCGCGACAAGCCCTGATGCAGCGCCTTGACCGCGTCCCTCAGGCCTTCCTGCGCGGCATTGCGCTCCAGCCGCTCCAGGCGGTCGCCGATGCTCATGACATGGCCGCCCAGCTGGTCGAAGGCCTGAGCCTGCTCGCGGGTGGCGATGTTGATCTCTGTCGCGGTTTTGCTCATCGCGCGGTTGTTTTCGGACTGGCTGCGTTCGGCCGAATCCAGCCGCCTTGCGACGGTGCGCAGATGATCCTCGATGCGCCGATAGGCTTCCGAAGCTTCCGCTTCGGTGCGGCTCACCCGCGAAAGCATTTCCTCAGTGTCACGCCGGCCCGTGGAGACCGGCGGCATGCCCCAGGGATCGAGGGCCGTGCGGCTCTCCGCCGCGCGCTCAAACGGCCTGTCAAAAGGCATGGCGGCGGCCTCCTCGCCCAGATCCGAAAAACTGCGCAGGATGCGACGCGTCAGCCATTCCCCAACCGACAAACCCTCCCGCCTGGCGGCGGCGCGGGCAGCTTCCCGAGCTTCCGGAGGTATCCCGGCAACATTCCAAGGAAGCTCTGCTCGCATCTCGAATCAATTGCACCGGGCACCCGCTATAGAAGGTATCGGCGCCAAGATATAGTGTAAAGGAACCATGTACGTCCAAGGCACTGTAGAGGGGGCGTAACGGTCACTCATACACAGAGTTTTGGTCCACCAATGTTAATGGGACGTTAGCGCCGCGGTGTTCCGCACCTATTCATTTCGCTCCGCCACCTTCCGTTCCGCGCAGGCGCAAGGGTGGCGTCGCAGTGGCGTCGGCGGGGACGGTGGACGCCGCCCGGGCAGCCTCGGGGTTGTGAAAGGCTGTCGCGCCGCCGCTGGGGGACCGGCCCTCTATAGTGCCCAGATTTGAGGCGAAGAGCTGGGTGACATAGACCGTATCGGCATTGACCGCCGCCCCCACCCCGGTGCGGTCATAGTCAGCGAAGGCCAGATTTTCGCGGTGGGGCTGACTTTTCATCCACTCGTCCAGAAAACGCTGGGCAAATTCTTCAACATCCACACCGCTCTGTTTGGCGTAATGTTGCGCCGCAAGATTTTCGCCAAGAAGTCCCTGGAATTTGGCGTCTTCGGTCATCAACAGGGTGGCGGAGGTATCGCCATTGGGCCCGGCATGGGCGAGATAGTTTTTCGCCGCCATGTCGCTGGCGCGCAGCCGGGCGATATGGGCCAGTTCGGGATCGAGGGTCAATGGTTTAGCATTGGGGTCCAGTTTAAGCCTTTGCTCCTCGATCAGGGCGGCGATGCGCGCCTCCAGCGCCGTCATCTGGGACCGGGGATCGGGCGGGGTCAGTGCTGCCGGCGCTCCCAATCCGGTGATGCCCTCGCAGCCCGGCAGCGCCAATGGTGCGAGCAGAATCAGGACAAGAAAAGCAGCCTGTTTCATCAGGCGGGCAGAATCTCGAACAGGCCCGCCGCGCCCATGCCGCCGCCGATACACATGGTGGCGACAGCATATTTGGCGCCGCGCCGGCGCCCTTCCAGCAGCAAATGTCCGGTCATGCGCGCGCCCGACATGCCGTAGGGATGGCCAATGGAGATTGCCCCGCCATTCACGTTGAGCCGTTCCTGAGGAATGCCCAGCCTGTCGCGGCAGTAGAGAACCTGGCAAGCAAACGCTTCGTTCAATTCCCATAAATCTATGTCTTCGACTTTCAAGCCGTGCCGCTTGAGCAGGCGCGGCACCGCCAGGGCGGGTCCGATGCCCATTTCTTCCGGCTCGACCCCTACTGCGGCGAAGCCCCGGAAAACGCCCAATGGCTTCAGACCCTTTTGGGCGGCGAGACCGGCGCCCATCACCACACTGGCCGAGGCGCCATCGGAAAATTGCGAGGCGTTGCCGGCGGTGACGTTTTTGCCTTCCTGAATCTGCTGGCCGCCTTGCAGCACCGGCTTCAAAGCCTTGAGGGCTTCCAGGGTGGTGTCGGGGCGATTGCATTCATCATGATCCACCACAACGTCCACCAGGCTCTCCACGCCGCTGGCCTTGTCGATTTTTTTCATCTTGACGGTGATAGGGACAATCTCGTCCTTGAACTTCCCCGCGGCCTGCGCGGCGGCGGTGCGTTTCTGGCTTTCCAGCGCATACTCGTCGCAGGCATCGCGGCCGATATTGTAGCGCTGCGCCACGATCTCCGCCGTCTCGATCATGCTCATCCACAAGGCCGGCTTGACGGCGAGCAGATGTTCCTCGGTGTAATGATTGAGGTTGATGCCGCCCATCTGCACCAGGGAGATGGATTCCACCCCCGCGCCGATTGCCATGTCGGTGGCTTCGGTCATGATCTGCTGCGCGGCGAGCGCGATGGCATTGAGCCCGGAAGAACAATAGCGATTGACGGTGATCCCGGCCGTTGTCACCGGGCAGCCCGCCCAGATCAGAGACTCGCGGGCGATATTGTTGCCGGTGGCGCCTTCGGGCATGCCGCAGCCCATGAAGACGTCTTCCACTTCGCCGGGATCGATCCCCGCCCGGGCGATGGCGCTTTTGATGGCGTGGCCGCCCATCACCGCGCCGTGGGTCTGGTTGAAGCTGCCGCGGACGGATTTGGCCAGGCTGGTGCGGGCGGTTGAGACGATGACGGCTTCTTTCATGGCGATGCCTTTCAGGGAAGCGGGACCCTAGCTCCATCACAAGCCATCGGCAAAGCCTGCCGGTCAGCGCTGGACCGAGGCCGGATAGCGAAGCGTGACCAGAATGGAAAGCGCGAAGGCGGCGATGCTGACGGCGATGCCGACATAAAGCGGCTGACCGGCGAATGTCACCAGCGCATCGGCCAACGCCATGGCGGCAAAAGCGGCGAGCCAGACAAGCGAAATGATAAAATTGACCCGCTGGAAATCGGCCTCGTTCCAGCCGCCACGCCCGGCATATTGCAGCGAGAAAGGTTTTCTCCTGACCAGTGAAAACAGGATCGCCACGGTCAGGCCAAGATCCACGATGGTTCGCAGTGCCGCCAGCGTGAGGCCCGGATCGAGAAAACCGCGCCACAATGCCAGCGCCCCGAACAACAAAAGACTGACCCCGTCGAGCAGGCGCAAGGCGGGCCGTTCGATAAAATCGCGGATGGTGACGACAAAGGCGGCGGCGAAGGCCGTCCACAGGGCCAAATCGGCTGACAACCGCGACAAAAGGGCAAACAGGATGAACGGCCCGAAGCCGAGCACTAGGTTCATGGCTTCGTCTTCCGCAAATGAAAAAGCGGGGCACGCCTTTCGGCGCGCCCCGCTTTTCGCATCAGATTATTTCGCGGCAGCAGTGGCCGGCGCGGCCGCGGCGACAGGCGGGCTCTTCTTGATCTTCACATAATCAACCCAAAGCCGCACGATGCGGGCGGTGGCCGGTCCGCCGCCGGTCACGGTGCCGAAGGTCGCCAGGGCATCGTCATACTTGCCCTGCGAGGCTTGGGCCTGGCCCAGCACCATGGGTGCTTCCGAAGCATCGGGATTGCCGCCCTTGCTGATCGCCAGCTTGGCCGCGGCCTCGGCTTCCGGATACATGGCGTAGCTGTAGAGAGCCTCGGACAGCTTGGCGCTGTAGGTGCCATTCGCCTTGTCTTCACCGGCGATCTGGGCCGCGATGGTCTTCTTGTCGGCATCGGCGCGCGGGACCGGATCGGGATCCAGAACGCCGCCATGCGTTTTGGCATTCACCGCGTCACCGAAGAAAGTGAGATGGCCGGCGATGGAGCCGATCATGTTGGCGTTGTTCTGCGAGACCGGCGCGCCGACCAGGAACAGCAGGCGGCCGAGCCAGATCGCGTCCACATCCCGAAGGCCAGGCGTACCGAAAGTGACGTCGACGATCTGGGCCCAATCCGCCGGGTCGTTGTAATAGGCGACTTCCTTTTCCAGCGTATCTTCGGCGCCGGCTTCGTCCTTCAGGCCCGCCTGGGCGGAGAGCAGCACCATCAGGGAGTTGCGATCCGGGACTTTGCCAGCCTTGGTCGCGGCATCAATGCGGCCCTGGGCGTTTTTCTTGGCGTCTTCGAAATCGCCCCCGAAATAATAGGCGTTGCCGATGGCCTCAAGCGTCTGCGGATCGGTCGTCGCGGGCGTATCCAGCAGCTTGGCGTAGGCGATCGCTTTGGGATACTGCTTGGTGTTCATGGTGAGCAGCAGCGCATTCTTCTGATTGGCCGCTTTTTCCTTGTCCGGCGCGGCCGGCGAGTCCGCCGCGAGAATGGCGGCGGAGGCGGCGGCTTCCATGTCGTTGTTGTTCACGTCGACGGCCAGTTCGACGCGGGCGATGGTATAATTGTCCAGGTCGTTGCGGGAAGCGACGCCCTTGGCGGCGGTGATGGCGTCTGTCGCGGCCTTGAAATCCTTCTTCTGCATCGCTTTTTCCGCGTCCTGCAGATGGTTGCTCACGGCGCTGGAAAGCGACAGGGCGGCATTGGCCGGGGTGGCAAGGAGCGCAACCGTGGCAGAAGCGGCCAGAAGAACAGCCGCCAACAGCACGCGGGTAGATTTGGTCGTCATTTTACGAATTCCTTTTTGTAATGCGGCACCCTTTCGCCGCGCGAACACGCCCCTGAGCTTTTTAGTATGGGGTTATTTGTAACTTTAATGTGGCGAAGGTCTGTTTCCAAGTGGGAGGTGTTGCTGGCTTTTTGCTGCAGCGCAGCAAAAGAGACCGCAGGACACCGTAATATGTTGTTTACCACGCAATGTCAGGTTGCGCCCATAGTTCAGAACCGGAAACTCGCGACTGGACCAGGGGCGCCCGCCGCATGACTAGTTCCATGAATTCCCAAAAGCTTTTTCGTCTCGATGGCCGCGTTGCCTTCATCTCGGCAGCGCGCGGCCACCTCGGCCGGGCCATGAGCCGTGCGCTGGCGGAGGCAGGAGCGCACCTGATCGTCAATGGCCGCGACGATGCGGCGCTGGCTGAATTTGAGCGGGACTTGAAGGCGGAGGGCTTTTCGGTGGAACGGGCGGCCTTTGACGCCACTGATTCTGGGGCGCTTCGGACCTTCCTTGGCGGCCTTTCGCGCCTGGACATCCTGGTCAACAATGCCGTCTCCATGACCGTCAAGCCGTTCGCCACCCTGACGGCTGAGGATTTCGCCCGCACCTATGCCAGCAGCGTCACCGCCGCTTTTGAGGCCGTGCGCGCCGCGTTGCCCGCGCTGAAAGAGGCGGTTGCCCAAAGGGGCGAGGCCAGCGTGATCAATGTCGCTTCCATGTATGCCGCAGTTGCACCGGACTTCAGGCTCTATGACACGCCCGAAGGCCAGAGCCCTTTTCACTACGGTCCGGCCAAGGCGGGCCTGGTGCAGCTCAGCCGCCATCTTGCCGCCGAGCTGGGTCCGCACAGGATTCGCGTCAATGCACTGGTCCCCGGACCCTTTCCCAACCAGCCCGAGAGTCAGTTCGGCGCGCGCCTGGCGTCCCGCACCATGCTGGGACGGTTCGGGCGGCCTGCGGAAATCGCCGGACCGCTGGTTTTCCTGGCTTCGCCTGCCTCCAGCTTCATCACCGGTTCAGCATTGACGGTTGATGGTGGATGGACGGCATGGTGATAAAAGCATGAACATGACGTTTCTCTCCTCCTTCCGCATCGGCCAGCAGGCCCTGTATCCAGAAGAGTTGCGCGAAAGGCTGGAGAGTTTTGCGCTCCTGGAAAATGTCGGCGATGCGGCGCTGCGCCATCTTCTCAGCGAAGCCAATTGGTTCGGCCTTCCTGGCGGCACATTGCTGGAACGCGACGGCGAGAATGACGCGGCCCTTTTCCTAGTGGTCACCGGATGCCTGGGCATTTTTGTTCCCGACAGCCGGGGGCAGCGCCGGATGGTGGCCCTGGCGCCCGCCGGCGAGACGGTCGGCGAAATGTCGCTGATCATGCGGAGCAAGGAACACAGCGCCCAGCTTGTCGCCTTGCGCGATACCGAACTGCTCCGCATCAGCCCGGAAGCGTTCGATCAGCTGGTGGCGCGCCACCCGCGGGTGATGATGAATTTGATGCAGCAAATGTCCAAGCGGCTGCGCAACATGACGCGCGGCGGCGGCGACAGCCCCCGGCCCAGGACCTTCGCCATTGTGCCGCTGCAGCCCGGCCTGGAAAGCGCGCCGGTGGCCCATCGCCTGGCCGCCGCCCTCATCGACATGGGATCGCGTGCTGCGGTGCTGGATGTGGCCGCCGCCGAACAGAGCGCGGAATGGTTCAACACCTTCGAGGCGGCGCACGACGTGGTGTTTTACCGCGGCGACCTGCCCGACAGCTCCTGGACCCATCAATGCCTGCGTCAAGCCGACCGTATTTTCCTTCTGGCGCGCGCCGACCAGCCCTTGCCGCAAAGTCCGCTTGGCCTGCCCGCCTTCAAGGAACGGGCCAGCGGCCTGCCCGAATTGCTGCTGCTTCATCCCGCGGGAAACCGCGCGGGATTGCCGGAACATTTCTCCTTGCGCAGCGGGCTGTTCGATTCCCATCATCATGTCCGCGCCGGCAACAGTGATGACATAAGGCGGCTGGCGCGTTTCATCGCCGGCCGGGCGGTGGGACTTGTGCTGGCGGGGGGCGGGGCGCGCGGCTTCGCCCATATCGGCATCATCAAGGCGCTGACCGAAGCGGGTGTGCCCTTCGACCATGTCGGCGGCACGTCGATGGGCGCCATCATCGCGGCCGGGCTGGCGCAGGAATGGGACGTGCAGCAACTGACCGAGCGCATGCGCGAGGTCTTTGTCACCAATAATCCGCTCAACGATTTCACGCTGCCCCTGATCGCGCTGGTGCGCGGCAAAAAGGCCAGCACCATGCTGCAAAAGCATTTCGGCGATGTGCGGATCGAGGAATTGCCCAAGCCGTTCTTCTGTGTCTCTTCCGATCTCACCACCGGCCGCATTCATGAGCATCGCGCTGGCGTGTTGTGGCGGGCGCTGCGCGCCACGGTGGCGCTGCCCGGCATCCTGCCGCCGGTCACCTTTCACGGCCATCTTCTGGTGGACGGCGGGGTGATGAACAATCTGCCGGTGGATGTGATGCGCGAGCATGCGATGGGGGCGGGGCCGATCATCGCCTGCGACATCACGGGGGAGCTTGATCTGCAGGCGCGCGATGATCGCTATGGCGAACGGCCCTGGTGGTGGCTGCTGGGCCAGCGCATGCGCGGAAGCCCCAGCATCGTTTCCATCCTGATGCGCTCGGGCACGGTGGGATCCGAGGCGCAGCGGCGCATTGTGCGAGAACAGGCCGATTACCTGATCGAGCCGCCCATGCCCGATATTGGCCTGCGCGACTGGAAGAAATTCGACCAGGCGATTCGGGAAGGCTATGACGCGGCGCGGGCTTCGATCGAAAAGAATGGCGCGCCGCTCGCCGCGATCGGCGCCGAGGGGCCGGCTTTGGCAATTCCCCACAAAGTGATTGCCTAGCGCAGGTCTTTTGCGCCCTGAGTTCGTCGCTCGTCGCTCATGGGACATTCGCCCACATCGCTCCTCGCTCCTGCTCAGGTCACAAAATTCCTCGCGCTAAAGAGTTCTTCCTAACGCGCATTGGCCGCGGCGACGGCCTGATCCAGCCTATGCTTGATCCGCGCCATGTCGGCGTTGCCGTTATCAACATAAGTCTGCATGCAGGCATTAAATTCCTTGATGGCCGAATTATAAATGGCGACGGCTTTGTTATATTGCCCCACCCTCGCGTTATACACCTCTTGCGCGCGTGCATCGTTCTGAGCTTTCAGGCCAATCGCCGCCGACGCGGTTTGTCCGTTCAGATCCTGCGGCGGTTGCGGCTGGGGCGGCGCTTGCGGTTTGGTGCAGGATGGCCCGGGATAATCCGATAGGGCGATGTTCGACCCGCCTTTTGCGGCAGTTTGCGCGGCTCCAATGCCGGCCTGCGCGAGGACGGCAGGAATACAGAGCGCGAAAATCAGCGCGGGTGCAGCTTTTGGCATGGGCGTTCCAGTCCTCTATTTCAGATCGAGTTTATTGAGTTGTCCTTCGGCTGCGCGATGTGATGCAGCAGATCGTAGTGATCGCCATGCGGACCATCCAGGATCATGCGGTCGACCGTCAGGCGTCCCTGCTCAGTGCGGGCCGTGACATGGAGCGCGCCCTGTCCCTTGCTGCCCGACAGCAGCAGCACATAGCTGCCAGTCTCGCCACCGCGCATGTAGGAAAGTGCGCTTCCCGCGATACCGGAAAGATGGATATTTTCTCCCAGCACTGCCTCGGCCACGCCGTCCCGGCGCACCAGCTGCACCACGCCCTGCAGCACTGGATCGCGGGCATAGCCACGGGTGAAGAACCATGCGCCATAGCCCGCCGCCAGCAGCACCGGCAGCAAGACAAAAGCCAGCACGGCGAGGCAGCCCCACAAGCAGCCATGATTGGCGCGACCTGGCGTGACGACACTCATCATCGCACAAAATCACAGGCGCTGGCCTGGCGCAAAGCTTGGGTTCGACAAGCTCACCGCGAGGGATATAGCGTCGGGCCATGGAACAGAGCGACAATCCGGTCGAGGCCGCCGAGGCGTTGATAGCCGGCGGCAGGGCGCATGAAGCGGCGCGGGCCCTGCGCGCGCGTCTTTCCGAAGGGCGCGGCGGTGCCCTGGCGCGCGTGACGCTGGTGAAAGCGTTGCTGGCTTGCGGCGAGGTGGAAGCCGCGTTGGCCGAGGCCCGCGAGGCGGTGTCGCTCAATCCGCGATTGCCAACCGTGCTGGTGGCGCTGGGCGAAGCCCTGCTGGCGGCGGAGAATCTGCCCGCGGCAATCGCCGAATTGCAGCGGGCGCTGCGCGTGGATCCCGGTCACGCCGAGGCGCGCTTTTTGACGGGACGTGCCTGGGCCGCGGCGGGGGAGGCGGACAAGGCGCTGGAGATATTCGACCAGCTCGATCCGCAGACGCCGGGCCTGAAGGATTGGAAGGCGCGGGCCGAAGCGATGAAAAGCGCGGCGCGATCCGACCCCGGCTATGTGCGCCATTTGTTCGACCAGTTTTCCGCCGAGTATGACGCGCGCATGCGCGGACAGCTCGCCTATGCCGCGCCGGAAATTTTGGGCGCGCTTTATGATCTGGTAAGCGGGGCGGGGCCCGCGGCGCAGGGGCGCAAGGATTTGCGGATACTGGATCTTGGTTGCGGCACCGGGCTGGCGGGCGCGGTATTTCGGACGCGGGCCTCGCGCCTGGACGGTGTGGACCTGTCGCCGGCGATGATCGATAAGGCGTATGCGCGCCGCATTTATGATCACCTCATGGTGGGCGATATTGAAACCGCGCTGGCCGATTCTGGCCCGAGTTATGACTTGATTGTTGCCGCCGACACGCTGGTCTATCTGGGAGATCTTGCACCGGTATTCGCAGGCGCCCGCGCCCGGCTCGGCCAACATGGTTATTTCCTGTTCACCGTGGAAGCGGGGCCTGCTGATTTCGCGCTGGGCCCGAAACGGCGCTGGCGGCACAGCGAAGCCTATCTGCGGCGCGCGGCCGCATCCGCCGGTTTCCAGGTCGCCGGACTTGTTGCCGCTTCGCCACGCCATGAAGCCAATCAACCTGTGGAAGGATTTGCGGTCGCACTTGCGACAGGTTAGCGCGCATCCGCCTGGCAGCGAATCCAATCCTTGCGCGTTGTAGCTATGCAGCCCTTGAAGACAGGAATTACGTGAGTGCGGTGGATGGTCATGGCGGTGCGGACGCTCGTCCCATTTTGAACGTCGAGCTCCCGCTGGCCGGTATTGTTGGCATCGCCGCGGCGCTGCTGGCGCTGGGCACCATGGTCCTATACGGCTTTCACGACAGCGGCGTCAGGTTCGCCAGCGAGTTGGCCTGGCGCTTCGCGTCTTTTGTTTTTTTCGTCGCCATCGTAGCTGGTCCGCTCTGCCATCTCATTCCTCTGGCGATCTGCAAATCCCTGGGGCCGTTGCGGCGCCAGCTGATTTGGAGTTTCTGCGCCAGCTATGCGGTGTTCCTGGCCTCGCTGCTGTTGCCCAACGCGGTGGGAGGCGTCACGCATGATGAGGCCACCGCCGGCATGACTGTGTTCTCGCTTTTTGGCGCCGCGACGATCGGCGTGATGGCTTATGCCGCAAGCGATAATGCGGTCGCGTTGGTGGGAGAGCGGTCGCGCAATGCTCTCTTGTCGGTTGCCATGTCCTTTTTTTGGCTGACCTATGCCCTGACGGGGCTTGCCCATCTTTCCGGCCCGCACCGGCCCGATAGCTTTTACGGCGCCAGTCTCAGCCTGATGATCCTGGCCTTGCTTCTGCGCTTCTCCGACCGCTTTATCGCGAAGTTCCGGGGAACCTTGGACACCTCTGTACTCTAAAAAAAATGTAATGCCGTTCCTGCAATATAATGTCGTTGCGAGCCGCAAAACCGGGCTTGGCACGGGGCGGGCCGCTATGCTTCACTCCCGCCCGCAAAAGGGGCGTACTCAAGGGAGTCGAACGTAACATGTTGAAAAAATTAGGATTTGTCACCGTCCTGCTCATGGCGGGTGTCGCGCCAAGCTTTGCTGATGACACATGTCAGGCGCCGCCTGTGCCCGCCTCGGTGGATGGCGCGACGGTTGCGCGCGAACAGCTGGTCGCCGCAATTGCCGCGGTGAAGACCTATATCGCTGCCTCGGACACCTATCAGGCGTGCATCGCCGATTATCTCGCCGCCCAGAAGGTCCAGGCCGACAAGGACAAGAAGCCGGTCGATCCGGCGATCATCCAGGCCGAAGGCGACAAGGTCACCGCCAACCAGAACAACAAGCAGAAGATCGGCGACGCGATCAACGTCTCGATCGGCGCCTACAAGAAGGCCCATCCGGGCTAACGCCGGAAAAATCGAATCGGATCAGCCGCGCCGGATTTCATGCCGCGCGCGGTTTTTTCGTGCGAATCGCCTATCATACGGACATGAGCGGGCTTCGGGCATTGCGCAAACCGCGTCCCATGGGCATTTCCAAGGCGGCGTCGCGTTCGTCCATACTGGACGCGGCGCGCCGTGTCGCGGCGCGGGACGGCGCCCGCGATCTGTCCTTGCGCGCGGTTGCGGCGGAGGCGGGATTCGCTCCCGCCGCGCTCTATGGCTACTTTCGCGGCAAGGACGATCTGCTGCTGGCGCTGGCGGCCGATGATCTTTCCGGCCTGGCGCGGGCGATGCGCGAAGCGGACAGTCTTGCGGGGGCCGCCAGCGCGGCCTTGTCCCTGCTGGGCGACACCGAAACATTCGCGGCGGCGTCCGCGGCGCTGCCGCGCGAAGGCGGTGGCGGCGATGCCGAGCGCCTATTCAATGGCCGAATGATCGCCGCGCTGCGCGCCCTGTCCGAAGCCGGCGGCCTTCCTTCCGAAAGCCGCGAAAACCAGTGCGACGTGGTCCTGCTGGCGGCGGCCCTTTCAGGACTGGCCATTCTGGCGCGGTCGGGACGGCTCGGCGCGTTGGGCTTCACTTCGGCGGAGATTCTCGCCCGCCTCGACAGCCGTTTCTCCCGCGCCTCCTGACCGGAGAGCCACGATGCTGACTGCGACGTTCGACAGCTTGCCCGCGCTGGCCGGCAGTGAGATCGGCGTGTCGGACTGGCTAACCATCGACCAGGCCCGCATCGATCTGTTCGCCGAGGCGACCGGCGACCGGCAATGGATTCACGTCGATCCCGAGCGCGCCAGGAAGGAGATGCCGGGCGGACGAACCATCGCCCATGGCTATCTCACTTTGTCTTTGATACCGGCCCTGATCCAGGGCCTGCTGCGGATCGAGGGCCTGATGCACGGCATCAATTATGGCGCCGACAAGATTCGCTTCACCAACATGGTGCCGGAAGGCAGCCGGGTCCGGGCGCGCCAGAAGCTGCTCGGCGTCACGCCCAAGGGCGGCGGGCTGCAGCTGGTCAGCGAGATCACCATTGAGATCGAAGGCGAGAAACGTCCTGCTTGTATCGCCGAGACCATCGCGATCATCTACAACCGCTAAGGCGCGGGTCTTTGGCCTAGCTTTTCTTGGTGAGCGGAGCGAGCTTGGAAAAGCTGGCCCCGCTTCGAGCCCGCATCGCGGGCGAGGGCGGTCATCGCCCCGCGCGTCGCCTACGCTGTCGCTAGGCGACCCTGCTCAGGCCACAAAATCCCCTGCGCCTTCCAGCCTGTATGTCCGGCCATCCGCGTTATTTGCCGGTTGCGCCGCGCACCTCAAAGCGCGCCGTCAGCGGCGGCGCACCCTTGAAGGAGAGCGTGACGGGAACCGAAGCCCCCAGTTTCAGCGCCGGCTTGGGCCCCATGCACATCAGGTGATACCCCCCCGGCGAAAAGCTGATGCTGTCATGGCCGGGCACATCGACCTGCTCCACATCCTGCATGCTGCTCATGCCGCCGGTATCGCTGCTTTTGTGCAGCATCAGCATGCTGCAGGCGGGCGTATCGGCGCCCGTCAGGACCAGCTTTGCCGTTCCGCTATTGTGCAGAGTGAAATAACCCGCAGCGGGAAGCGCCCCTGGCAAAAGGCGTATCCAGCCATCACTGAGACTCAAAGGCGTGGATTGCGCGGACGCTGTTCCCGGCGCGCAGACGCCAACGAGCAGGGCGGCAAGCGCAAAATGAAGGGCGGCGCGGCGTAGACCCATGGCTGCACTATTGGTTGGGCCCGGTGGGGCGTCAATCCCCGACTGTGCCGTCTGACGAATTTTACAAGGTCCGCTTATGGCGCCAGGCGGACGTGTCCGGTCCTGACCCAAGGCGGACATTTCCACATGCTTCAAAATCTCAGAATGTGCTCTGCAAAACATCTAACGCTGCCGATTCAGATCATTTCCATGTGCCGAACAATTCGGGCGATGACTTGGCGTTGACTTGGGGCGCGCCGCTAATTTCGTTGTGATTGGCGGAACACCCGCCTATAAATCGCCCGGCTATTGGGAGGGTCCGATGCGTCTGTCCCGCACTTGTGCGTGCCTTCTGGGTTTTTCTGCAATCGCCTCCTTCACCGTGGCGTGCTCGCCGTCCCCGCCGAAGAGCGCGTCGGCGCCGGTTTCGCTCGACGAACTGGCCCGCCAGTCGCTGGCCACGATCGATGGAAGCCTGAAGGTCTCAGGCTTGAAACAGCCGGTGGAAGTCATCCGCGACAAGCAGGGTATTCCACATGTCTATGCCAAGAACGACGACGACCTGTTCTTCGCGCAAGGATATGTGATGGCGCAGGATCGCCTCTGGCAGATGGAGATGTGGCGCCGCTGGCGTGAGGGGCGCCTCGCGGAGGTCTTTGGCCCGAAAGCTTTTGATTACGACGCGCGCGCACGCCTGATGATGTTCCGCGGCCCTTGGGACGCGAAGGAGTGGGCCAGCTATCACCCGGACGCGAAACGGCTGTTCACGGCATGGGCCAACGGCCACAACGCGTACATCGCCAGCCACGCCGGCAATTTGCCGGTGGAATTCAAGCTGACCGGCATCAAGCCGGAGCCATGGACGGCGGAAACAGTGGCTTTGCGTTGGTCGCAACTCAACATCGACAGCACGAGCGGAGGGCCGACCTCCGAAATTCAGCTCGCGCTGGATGTGAAGAAGCTCGGTGCCAAGGAAGCCAACCGGCGCTCGGCCCCGGACCCGTATGACGACCTGAAGCTGCCCGAGGGTCTCGACCTGAACTGGATCACCGAAGACGCATTGGCGGCCTCACGAAAAGGCGAAGGCGACCCCTTCGCACCTGGAAAGCTGTCGCCCCCTGAGATCGTGGCGACATACCGCCCGCTCGTGTCGAGCAAGATGGAGGCGCGCCTGATGCCCCAACTGCAAGATGCGGACGGCAGCAACAATTGGGTGGTCAGCGGAAAGCTCACCGCGAGCGGCAAGCCTATCGTCTCGAACGATCCGCATCGCACGGTCTCATTGCCTTCGCTGCGCTATTTCGTGCAGCTGGATGCGCCGGGCTGGCACGTGATCGGCGGCGGCGAGCCGCCCTTTGTCGGCGTGGACCTCGGCAACAACGAGAACATGGCATGGGGTGTGACCTTCGCCTTCGTCGACGAAGTGGACACCTATGTCGAGCAGACCAACCCGGACAATCCGAACGAGACGAAGTTCGACGGCGCCTGGGTGCCGATGAAGGTCATCCGCGAGGAGATCCAGGTCAAGGGTGAGGACAAGCCCCGGGTGGTGGAACTGAAGTTCTCGAAGCACGGCCCGGTGTTTTACGAGGACCCGGCGCAGCACATTGCATTCGCCGCCAGGTCCGCGGACCAGGAGCCGGGCACCGCGCCGTTCCGGGGTAGCTTCAAGCTTGCACAAGCCACCAGCTGTGAGGACTTCTTCGATCGCGCCATGGCCTGGACGCTTCCGTCGCACAATTTGATTTGCGGCGACACGAAGGGGAACATCGCCCTGCAGGTCTCCGGCTTTGCGCCGGACCGCGACGGTTTCACCGGGCGGCTGCCCGTCCCCGGGACGGGGAAGTATGAATGGAAAGGGCGCCGGAGCGATATGCCGCGCGAATACAACCCGGCGCGCGGTTATATCGCGACCGCCAACAACAACACCCACCCGGCGGGCTATAAGGGGCGGCCGGTCTTTTACAACCTGGCAAAGAATTCCGATGGCGATATCGCCCGCATCACGCGAATCCGCCAATTGCTCGACAAGCAGATTGCCGAGCACAAGCCGTTCACGATCGAGGACATGGAGCGCATCCAGCAGGACGCCTACTCGCTGCATGCCGAGCGCGACGCGCCGCTCTTTAAGGGGTGGACGGCCAAGAATCCCGACGCCGAGAAAGCGCGCGCCCTGATCGAGGGGTGGGATCGGATCCTCACCAAGGATACGACAAGCGGGGCGATCTATGTCCGCTGGACGACGACGGAGTCCGGCGAAAAAGCAGTGGCAGCCAAGCCAGGCCCGGCACAACATGCGCTTGTCGAACAAGGCTTGGTGGAGGCGCTGAATCAGATAACGAAGGACTGGGGCGCCGACCAGTCGCAGTGGCGATACGGCCGCATCAATGAGAGCCCGTTGCAGCATATGTTCATCGACAAGTTCAGTCTGCAGCCGATCGAGCGGCCGGGCGGGTTCAACGACGTCAACGCCACCGGCGCGCATTTTCGGCGCATCATCGATCTGGCGGACGTGGATAAGACGATGGCGACCAACGCGCCCGGAGAATCTGCGCAGCCCGCAAGCCCTTATTACGGAAATCAGCGGGAGAGGCTCGCAAACGGCGTTTACTTCAACCTGCCGTTCACCCGCGCGGCAGTCGATAAGCAGACGGCACACAAGCTGACGCTTTTGCCGCAGTGAGGCCGAAACGATAGGTCCAGTGGACCTATCGTTTCGGCCGAACGCCGATCGACGAAAGGTGTCCCGCTACGCTGTCGCTAGCGACGGACTTTTCGTTTCCGCCGAACGCCGATCAGCGAGAGTCCGTCGCTAGGCGCACCAGCGTCAGCGTCGTGCGCGTCGTGCGACACCTTTCGCCGGCCGAACGGCTGGCTCGGTCTCTCGCGTGCCAAGATCGAGTCGGTGGTGGAGATGGACACAACGCTGGCGCCGGAATTGAAAGCCGGACGTTGAACAAAAATCCCGGCGAGCTCACCGGCGTAACGCGGCAGTTACGATCGGAATTGCTGGCCTCAGCCCGCCATCATCAGGTTTGCTGGGGGTGTTTTTGGCAGCCGCACCGTGACCAGCGTGCCCCGGCCCGGCTCACTGGAAAGCTCGAATGATCCGCCGTGCATCTCCACCAACCGCCTGGTAAGCGGCAGGCCGAGGCCGGTACCCTCAAAACGGCGGGCCAAACGGCTGTCGACCTGGCCGAAGGGCGACATCGCCACCTCGATCTTGTCATGCGGAATGCCGATGCCGGTATCGGAAATGCGAAACTGAAGTCCCCCATCGGGCGTCGCTTCCGCCGACAACGAGACCTTGCCCCCGCTGGGCGTGAATTTCACGGCGTTGCCCAGCAGATTGATCAGGATCTGGCGCAATCTGGCCGAGTCGGCGCGGACATGGGGCAGCACATCGGCCAAGGTCACGTCGTAATCGACTCCCGCCTTGTCGGCCATTTCCCGCACGATGGTGCTGGACAACGCCACCACGCGCGCGATGTCGACATCTTCCTGCCGCAGTTCCAGCTTGTTGGATTCCGCTTTGGCGAGATCGAGGATATCGTTGATGATGGCAAGCAGGTGCGTGCCGCTGTCGCACACATTGCCGGCATATTCGGCATATTTCTCGTTCAGCTGGCCATACATGCCGTTGCGCATGATGGTGGAAAATCCAATGATCGCATTCAGCGGCGTGCGCAATTCATGGCTCATATTGGCCAGAAACTCGCTCTTGGCGCGGCTGGCTGCCTCGGCAGCATCCTTGGCGGCAATCAGCAGACCCTGGTTGCGGCGCAGTTCATCGAACGCCCGCGCGGAGCGCAACATGTAACGAACACGATGTTTGAGAATGGTCCATTTGAGCGGCTTGCCGATGAAGTCGGTGGCGCCGGCCTCATACGCTTTCTCGATCGAGGCGACGTCGTCCAGGCCGGTTGCCTGCAGAATGGGTACATATTGCGACGCCGGGTTGGCACGCAATTCCCGGCACAGGGCAAAGCCATCCATGCGAGGCATGACTACGTCGGCAATCACCAGATCGGGCAGTCGCGCCCAGCAGCTTCGGCAGGCATCGACGCCGTCGGCCGCCTCGGAGACCAGAAACCCTTCGGCCTCCAATTCGGCGCGCATGATTTCGCGCACGATGTCATCATCGTCAACGATCAGGATCGATGCCTGGTTAGCCTTGCCGGGCAACGGACTCATCGTCTTCTCCCGTCATGTCGGAAAGGCTTTTCAGCGCCGCGGCAAGCTCCCGGTCCAGCGCGGCAAGCAGGGGCTTCACGGCGGCAACGCCATGCTCACGCGCCACCTGTTCGATTTCCCCGGCGTGGCCCGCCAGGCGGCTGGCCCCCAGTGCCGACGCACTGGATTTAAGGCTATGGGCGATACGCCAAAGCGCTTCGGCATCGCTGGCGGCATAATGTTCCCGCAGCGAGGTCGCCAGGACAGGAGCGGTGCCGGTAAAACGAGACACCACGCGTTTGAACAGCGCCTCACCCGTGGCGCCCTTGAAGGCAGCGACATTGTCAAGCGCCGCAAGGTCAATCGGCGACCCTTCCCGCGCTTGGCGGGATTCCGCCGGCCGGGCGCGGCGCACGGGCTCCGCAGGTTCGGCGGCCGGCGCGCGTTCCAGATGGCCAATCCAGCGACGTAACGCCTTGCTCATCTGCGTTTCATCAAAGGGTTTCGTCAGGAAGTCGTCCATGCCGGCCTCCAGGCATTTCCGGCGCACATCCGCCAGAGCATGGGCGGTGAGCGCAACAATGGGCGTGCGTTTGCCGCCTTCCAAACCGGCGGTCATAGCTTCGGCCTCCCGGATGCGCATGGTCGCCTGCAAGCCGTCCAGCACCGGCATCTCACAATCCATCAGCACCAGATCGAATTTCTCCTTCGCCAGCCGGCGTACGGCGACGGCGCCATTGAGAGCGATGACGACGCTGCAACCCATATTCTCCAGGATGCCGGTTGCGACGTCCTGATTCACCGGATTGTCCTCAGCAACCAGAATGCGGGCGCTGAAATGCGCTTTCGCGCGCGATTCGTTGCCGCGAATATAGAAAGGCGCCACGCCGTGCCCGCGCGAATTCGAAGCGATGACGGCAAGGCTGTTGAACAATTCCGACGGACGCACCGGTTTGGTCAGGGTCGCGGCAGCATCCACCGTTTCGAGGTTCCTGTTGGCCATCGAACGGTCCATGCCGATCAGGAAGATCACTTCGGTTATACTCCGGCCGGCGCGCAGCTTGCGGCCCAACTCGATGCCGGGCTCTGCCAGCCCCTTGATGTCGATAATGGCGACGTCATAGCCGTTGCCATCGGCAACGGCGCGGTCCCAAAGCCGCCCCGCTTCCTCCGCCGTGCCGGCGAATACGGGATCGAGACCCCATGACGCGAAATAGAGCGACAGGACCTTGGCGCTGGCCGAGTTCGCCTCGGCCACCAGGATGCGCAGCGGACGCTCCAGCACGCGCGGCTCGGGGGCGGCGATCTGGGCGGAATGCCTGTAGCGAATGGTGAAATGAAAGCGCGAACCGCGCCCAAATTCACTCTCCACATCGATGGTGCCACCCATCAGTTCGGTGAGCTGGCGTGAAATCGCGAGACCCAGCCCTGTGCCGCCCTTGGTGCGGGTCATTGAACCGTCCAACTGGCGGAAGGATTGGAACAACAACGGACGCTTCTCGGCCGGGATGCCAATGCCGGTATCCTGGACCGAGAAAGACAACACAATTTCGTCGTCGCCGGATTTGGCGACGCCCAATTCAACAAGGATTTCACCGCGTTCGGTGAATTTGAGCGCATTGCCGATCAGATTGACCAGAATCTGCCGCGTGCGGATGGGATCACCCCTAAGGCAATGCGGAACCTTCTCGGCGACAAAATAGACCAGCTCCAGCCCCTTGGCAGTGCAGCTCTCGCAGAACAGGTCGGCGACATCGGCCACCAACTCGCGCGGCTCGAAATCACTTTCAAACAGTTCCTGCCGCCCCGCCTCGATCTTCGAGAAATCCAGGACATCGCTGATAATGGAGAGCAGCGCCTGCCCCGAGCGCGACAGGTTCGTGACCAGCCTTTCCTGGCGGGGATCAAGTTCGGTCGAGGCAAGCAGGTTGGCGATTCCGATCACGCCGTTGAGCGGTGTTCTGATTTCGTGGCTCATGGTGGCCAGAAACTGCGATTTGGCGGCGTTGGCGGCTTCCGCCTCCTCGCGGGCGCGAATCAGGTCCTGCTGAATATGCTCGCGGCGCGCGATTTCGGCCAGCAGCGAAGTGGTAAGCTCGCGGCGTCCGACGAGGGAGGCGACTCCCAATGTGATGAGGCCCACGCACACCGAGACAAAACCGATCACCAGCGCCAGGGTTGTCGAGGAATAAATCGAGCCGGAAATCAGGATTCCCGCCATGGGATAGAAGATCGCGGACTCCATGGCGACGTAATGCATGCCTGCAATGGCAAGACCCATGACTGTCGCGGGCAGCAGCGTGCGCATGATGCGGTGGTCGTTGAAATGCTCAAGTCGCGCGCGTATGACAAGAGCCAGATAGGCCAATGCCACCGCCACAACCACCGACAGCGCCACGATGCGAATGTCATAACGCAGCAGCGCGGCTGGTTCCATCGCGGCCATGCCGGAATAATGCATCGCGCCGATGCCGGCGCCCATAAACAGGGCGCTGGTGAAAAGCAGTTTCTGCGATGCCTGTTTCCGGCGGCTGAGCACGAACAGCGCGACGCCGCTCGCCAATACGCCGGGCAGGATGGAGACGAGGGTGAGCAGGGGATTGTAGCCAACACCGCAGGGCAGCGAGAAGGCCAGCATGCCAATGAAATGCATCGACCAGATGCCGCCGCCCATCACAATGGCGCCGACGGAAGTCCAGATCAGGCGCACGGACCTGCGCGAAGAGGCGACAATCCGATCGGCCACCGACAGGGCCACATACATCGACAATACCGCGACGCCGACAGAGAGGGCGACAAACGGCAAGTCATAACTGCCCTTGTAAGGCGCAATGTCGAGCAGCCGCAAAAATGAGAGGATGCCTGTGTCGTTCCCCACCATGGATTTTGCTTCAGAAGCCCCACCCCATTATTCAACAGGGTAGTTAAGGTCCCGTCACGCGGTCGTGTATTTGCGGGCCATGGGATCCGGGAGAAAGCGCTAAAAACGAGGTAAGCGAATGGTAAATCGGAAAAGGCGGGTCGAAAAAGAAGCGACGCCATTCTCAAAATGCGTGTCACCGGTATCTGTTCTGTTGCGCGATGGCGATGCTTCCGAAGACAGTGAGCGACGCGGCACCGATCAAAGCCAACGCGATGACCCCGGCTCTCATGTCAAATCTCCTCCCGGGTGGCAATGATGATGCGATATTGGTCTGCCTTGAGTGTCCGCCTTGCGCCGAAAGCGGACACTCGAGGGCAGCCGTGTCGACGATCAGTGCAATTTCCGCAGCGTTCTGAAACCCGCACGAAGCTCTTCTGCGAAGAGCTTCGGCTGTTCCCAGGCAGCGAAATGACCGCCCTTTTTCACCTTGTTGTAGTGGATGAGATTGGGATAGGCCCGCTCCGCCCAGTTCCGGGGCGTCTGGTAGAGTTCGTCCGGGAAGACGCTCACGGCCGTTGGGACTTTGACGCCCTTGGGACTGAAAAAGCCGAGCTTATTCTCCCAATAGAGGCGCGCTGACGAAACCCCTGTGTTGGTTAGCCAGTACAGCGTGACATTGTCGAGGACATCGTCCGGCGTGAGGCCTTCGGTCTGCCCGTCGAACGAACGCGCGATGAGCTCCAGACTGCGCGCGTCGTGATCGAGCAGGAAGGTCGCGAGGCCGATGGGCGAGTCCGCAAACCCGGCCATTGTTTGCGGGCGCGTTCCCATCCAGAAGGCGTAATAAACATGCTTGTAGAAGAAAACGAGCTGTTCGTACGAGCTTCTCTCTTCGGCTGAGAGACCGGAGGGCGCCGGCGCGCCGGCGTGAGATGCCTGGTCGATTTCTGCAGGAATCGCGCCGGGCATGTTGGTGTGAATGCCGAGCAGTTCCGGCGGCGCCTGCACGCCCAGCATATCGGTAATGACCGCGCCCCAATCGCCACCCTGCGCGACAAAGTGCTTGTAGCCAAGGCGCTTCATCAGCGTGGTCCATGCCCGCGCGATCCGTTCGGGCCCCCAGCCGGTCGTGGTCGGCTTGCCGGAAAACCCGTAACCGGGCATCGACGGGATCACCAGATGGAAGGCGTCCGATGCGCTCCCGCCATGGGCGGTGGGATCGGTGAGCGGTCCGATGATCTTCAGTTGTTCGATCACCGAACCGGGCCAGCCGTGCGTCACGATCAGAGGCAGTGCATTTTCATGTCTGGAGCGGACATGGATGAAGTGGATGTCCAGCCCGTCGATTTCGGTGATGAAGTTCGGTACGGCGTTGAGCCGCGCCTCAACTTTGCGCCAGTCATAGTCACTCTGCCAGTAGCTCAGAACCTGCTGGACGGTCTTGAGGGGTACGCCCTGCGAATAATCGGTGACGGTTTCCTTGTCGGGTAGCCGGGTCTGCGCTAGGCGTTGGCGCAGGTCGGTAAGTTCCGCTTCCGGAACATTCACATGAAACGGACGAACCGAATTCTTGTCGGTTGCCTGCTTGCTGCTTTGTGGTGTAGCACTCGTTTGGGGCATACCCGTTCTCCTTTTTGAGTAATTTCAATGATTCCTTCTTCTCTCACCCTGGTACGATCAGCCGTTCTCACCCTCGATCTTGATCGCGTCTAACGAGAAGCCTATCGCTTTTCTTTGCCCATCTCCCGAAGCATCCACTCCCGAATGTAAGGCGAGCAGCTCAGAACTTCTGCGCCTTCGGCCTCACATGCTCCCAAAAACCGAACCACCTCAACGTCCACCAGCGTTACTTCGTCTAGATCCAGGACGACCTTTGATCCCGCAGTCGCCAATTGTTCCTTCAATTCCTGGAGATGCTCTGACCGAATTCGGCCCATCAAGCGGATCGTCGTGGTGGACCCCACATAATCCTTCTGGATCCTCAAAGTCATCTTCGCCTTCTGCGATCCCGCACTCGGGTTGCAATGCGATAACCATTCCCAATGGATTGAATTCAGAACAGTTGTTGGGGAATGGCAGGCTGGATTTTCGGCAATTGCTCAGCGATTCCTGGTTTACTGGCATGTAAGGGATCTTGTTGCAGAAACTTCGCAACACCTCAGCCTGGAGGAAGGATGTCGAAGATTAAATCAGAAGAATGATAAACGCCGACAAACAATTGCAATACCGCAATACCGAGAGTGTCAGCACCTGCCTAAGCGCTTTGTTCCCTACCTGGTTTGAAACGGTATCTATCGATTCTCAGTTTCGCGATTTTCCATTCGAGCGTCTGCCTTGGAATCCCAAGCTTGGTGGCGGCGCCTGATGGACCCGAGATCCTTCCTTCGCAGTCCGCTAGGGCCGATTCGATTGCTTCCTTCTCCCGTTCCACAAGCTGGGCGACCAATGGAACACTTGATCCAGTGGACTGCGGCGATTCTCGCTGAAGCCAAGTTTCGTCCACGGAGAAGGTTTCTCCATCGCACAGGATAAGGGCCCGCTCGACGACGTTCTGAAGTTCACGGACATTTC
>DATMNL010000045.1:0-46884 GCA_035568995.1 Rhizomicrobium sp.
GCAAAATCTGGTCAACAAGATCGACCAGAAGGGCGCCGTCACCGTCAATCAGGACGTGCTGTTGCGGGACGTAAACAAGACCTATCACATTTGCCCGACCTATGATGGTGGCCGCGACTGGACGTTCTCCGCCTACAGCCCCGAAACGAATGTGATGTATGTCAACCTGCAGAATCTCTGCAAATCCTCATTCGTCCGCACAGACAATGTTCCGAGCCTGCCGCGCAATCAGTACAATACGGGCGGCGCCGACACCATCGCAGACGGCAAAACCAATGTCGGCCGCATTGACGCCATTTCGGTGGAAACCGGCAAGACGGTGTGGAGCTGGGAAACGCCGGCGTCGACTTATTCGCCGGTCCTGGCGACCGCGGGCGGGATCATCTTCGATGGCGGCATGGACCGTTACTTCCGCTCCCTCGACCAGGCCGACGGCAAGGTGATCTGGCAGACAAGGTTGGGCTCCCAGGTGTTCGGCGCGCCGGTCACCTTCAGCGTCAAGGGACGCCAGTACATCGCCGTGTGCGCGGGCGGCGGATATAATGGCGGACCGGCGCGCTTGATGCCGGACATCGATCAGCCCCCGGGCGCAAACATGGTCTATGTCTTTGCCCTGCCGGAGTGAGGAGTAGTTCGCGTCAGCGAACGAAATGATCCGTCGCCAGGCGGCCTAGCGACAGCGTAATGGCCGCACGTAGCGCGACGATCATTTCGAGCGACGAACGCTGGGCTTAAACCGGCTCGGATTTCTCTCTGCACAGCCCCAAAACGCCTCCCTGTTTTGGGGCTGTACTGCATTTTCAACCTGACAAAGATTTATTTTCGGAATAATGCAGTGCCGGACCATCCGAGAAATCGGACTTGGGTTTGCCCCAAGAGAAAACCGATCATGCGTGAAACCCGCTGGCAATGACGCCATCGGCAGATTTGGCGACGGTCTTGTAGCTGCCAGCGAGCGTCTTGATGCCGGCATCGCTTACGGGGCCAGGAATGGCGCCCGTATATATCTCAAACCGGGCCGGCTGCGCCTGGGTGAGGTGCGGAGCATCCCCGCCGGCCATCTCGATCCCCCATTGGTCGGACGCGTCCTTGACGAAGCGCATTATGGCGCCGGTGGAGAGGCGGCCCAAGCTCACCGCCGAATCCTTCTGTGCCAGCATCGGCGTGGCGAACAGCGCAAGGGCGCATGCCGCCACCCCGCCGATCGACAGCCTATGGATGGTTTTCATCGGTCTCTCCCTGCCCAGACCGGCTTGATATCCGGCAATGGTTTGCCGCTTTTGGCCAATCTGCAGGACAAATTGGGGCAAAGGCAATGGCCGGCAAGTTACGAGCGGCTTATGGCTTTGGCTGCGGATTTCGTTCCGTCCCGCCGCGACGCAATGCTATCGTAACGGCCCGGCCTTACCGGGATTGCATGAAGAAAAAAGGGCGATGGGCATGTCGAAATTGGGCGCATCGGTCGCGGCGCTTTCTGTGGCCGCCTGGCTGTTTCCCTTATCGGGCACGGCACAGGAGATAGGCGCCCCGGCCCGCGACTGGCCGACCTGGGGCTATGACGGTGCCCGCACCGGCTGGAACCGGGGCGAAACCATACTGACAGCGAAGAACGTTTCCCGCCTGACGCTGTTATGGAACACAGAAGTCAGCACGCCGCCCGCCGATGTGGCGATGGCGACGCTGACCTCGCCGGTGGTGGTGGAGGGCGCCGACACGCCGCAGGGCAGAAAGAATCTGCTCTTCACCATCGGCGCGGATTCCAGCCTGTTCGCGATCGATGCCGACAACGGCAAGATCATCTGGCAGAAGGCCTATCCCAACGATGAAAAGCCCCAGCGCGCGGCCAATGTGAATTGCTCCAACACCGAACAGGCCACGCCCGTCATCGACAAGACGCGCGGCATCGTCTTCTTCAATACCGGCAACGGATTGCTGCACGGCCTCGCGGTGGGGACGGGCGAGGAGAAGCTGGCGCCCATCGCGATGGTGGCGCCCTTCAGCCGCAACTGGAGCCTGAATTTTCAGGGCAATATCGTCTATACCGCCGCGGGGCGCGGCTGCGGCAATGGCCGCCCGGCCGAAGCCAATCGTCCCGCCGGCGTGGAGCCGGGCAATGTCACGGCAGTGGATGTCAGCGACCTTTCCCATCCGCAATTGTCGCGCTTCTATACCAGCCATGAGCGGCCGGCCGGGCCTTGGGGCCGCGGCGGTCCGGTGGCGGGTCCGAAAGGCGTCTATGTCCAGACGGCGGACGGTCCCTGGGATCCGGCCGGCGGCGTCTTCGGCAATGCGGTCGTGGCGGTAATGCCAAAGGCCTATGGCCTGGCCGATGCCTATACCCACGTCAACAATGGATATCTCAACGGCAGGGACCTGGACTTTGGCGCCGGCAGCCCGGTGATCTTTCCGCTAGGCAACCGCACCCTGCTCGCCACCGGCGGCAAGGAAGGCGTGATCACTATCCTCGACGCCAACAGCCTGGGCGGTCCCGATCACACCAAGCCATTTTACAAATCGGCGCGCTTCGGCAATGACGAGCAGACCTATTTCGGGCGCGGCATCTGGGGCGGTCTCTCGACCTCCGTGAATGCGGCGGGCGAGCGCGTTCTTTTCGTGCCGATGTGGGGACCGGAGGCGAAGGACGCACCCAAATTTCCCATCCAGAATGGCGATGCGCCCCATGGCAGCGTGATGGCGTTCAAACTCGCCACCGCCGGCGACACCATCGCGCTCGATCCTTTCTGGATTTCGCGCGACCTTTTCATGCCCGACAGCGTGGCGGTTGCCAATGGCGTGGTCTATGCCGTGCAGACGGCGGAGCAGGCGATGCAACATCCCGACAATCCCGAAGGCCATGGCGCGGCTTTGGCGGGCGTGCATCGCCTGACCGAGGAGGAGTTGTCGAAATTCCGCTCAACCCCCGTCACCCAGATGACCTTATTTGCGTTGGATGCGGAAAGTGGCAAGACGCTTTATTCCAGCAAGACGCTGCTCTCCAGCTTCACCCATTTCACCCAGCCGGTGGTGGCCCTGGGCAAGGTGTTCCTGGTGGACCACAATGCCCATGTCTATGCCTTTGGCCTGAAGTAAGACGCCCTCAGAGCGGCGGCAGCCCCAGCGCCAGCGCCGGATTGGTCTTGGACATCAGGTTGATGTCGGCCACCGAGATGCCCGCCTTGTTCATCGCCACCATGAAGTCCAGGAAGCCCTGCGGCTCCAGCGGATAAGGCGGTGGCGGCGGCGCGTGCACATCGCCCAGGTCGGTCGCCATGATGCAATGCTCCGGCCCCACCGCTTTCATCGCCTTGGCATAATCGGCGACGGTCACCTCCGGCTTCAGCCCCAGCGTGGCGTGATAAACGAATTCCATATAGGCGCCGTCCCTGGCCGCTTCCTGCATCTGGGGAATGGTCCAGTGCATCACCATCGCATGGGTGATGACGATGTGCCTGATGCCGCGGGCATGGGCTTCATGCACCATCATCAGGCCCTCTTCGGGGCTGACATGGCCACTTTCCATCACCAGCTGCGGCTGGGTCGCCACGAAATCCAGCAGCTTGAGTACGCCGGGCAGCAGCTTGCCGCCTTCCGACACCTGAACGTAAGGAATGCCCTTAGCCCGCTTGGCGGGCGTGTCGTTGTCGAAGGTGGGCAGCCAGACGACGCGGCCATAGCCGCCGGTGATAGCAGCCATGTGCTTGACCGCTTCGGGATTGATGCCGCCCACCGCCAGGTCCTGGGTGACGCCGCCAAAAATCTCGATCCCCGGCACCATCCGACGCACCATATAGGCGAGTGACGCCGTCGGCTCCCAATGGTTCTTCATCACCATGCCGCGCATGCCCATCGCCTTGCCCATGCGTGCGACGTCGTCGGCGGAAATGGCGCGGGCCACGCTGTCGGGCGCCTGATGGACATGGAAATCGATGGCGCCCTTGAGATTCAATTCGGCGTTTGGCTGTGCGGCTGCCGGTGCCGCCAGCAGCATCAGGCCTATGCAAAGCGCGATCTTGCGCATGGTGTCAGTCCCCTTTAGCGGGAAGGAATGGTTTTGCCGTTCTCATCGACCATGAATTCGGGGTCGTTGCCGTCCCCCACGATTTCCACCAGGCAGGGCGCCTGCTTGCAGCCGTCATAGAGGATGCTGCCGCCCGGCACAGTCACGGCGGTGCCTTCCGGCAGAGCTTTCATGCCGGCGGTGTCGTATTTGGCGCCGCTGCCGAAATCCCAATGGCCCTTAAGAACGATGAAAGTGCGGCTCTTGAGATGATAGTGCGGCTTTGAGATATTGCCGGACACCCAGTTCAGCATTGAGATGAAGGGGCCGGGCTTGGTCTGGTCGCCCATCAGGGTGGCGGTCTGGTTGCTGCCGGGCTTGCCCGACCAATGAATATCGGCGGGCAGGGTGATGATGGGATCGGGATGGGCCGGCTCGGTCTGGGCCAAAGCGGGTGCGGTCATGGCAAGAAAAATGGCCAGCGGCCAGGCGGTTCGCATGATCATGTGTTTCGTCCCCTGATTTGTCTTTGGTTGCCGCAAGGACCTGTTGGCCGGACTTGGCGGCGGCAATCTATTCCAGTTTGGCAAGCGGGCCTACTGCGCCCGGTCGGATATCGGGCGTATGTTGTTCAGGTCGGAGACCCAAGAAGAAATGCGTCCGGCTGATGACGCTTCATGGCCCCTCCGAATGGGAGTATGTTCCCCGGCGGCGATCGCACAGATCGTCTGTGGGTGAACGCCGGCCAACATGGAAAAGGGCGAAGGATGCGTTCGACATTGCGCTGCGCTGCACAAGGAGGGGATTTCCGTGGCCGACATCAATATAATGGCGAAAACCAACCCCGCGATCGCGCTGGGACTGAAGCCCTGATGGAACGGAGCTCTTTATGAACCGGCAATGGATCACGATAGGCCTGATGGGCTTGGCGCTTTTTCACCTGGGCACCGCCGCTGCCCAGACGCCGCGCACACCACCGCTTCCCCCCGCCACGGTGGAAGGCAAGCCTGTTGAACAGCGCCCGCCGGAAAAAGCCGATGACGCGCCGCTATTCCCCCAGCAGACGCGCGCGCCCTATCACGCCAGCGCGCCTTTCAAGGTCACCACACTGCTGGACAATCTGCATGTGGTCTGGAGCATCGCTTTCCTGCCCGATGGACGGATGCTGGTGAACGAAAGACTGCCGGGCGCCATGCATATACTCGACAGCCACGGCAAATTGTCTCCGCCACTTCAGGGTGTTACCAGCGTCGCCGCCGACAACAAGAACATGGTCCTGCTCGACGTGGCGGTGGACCCCAAATTCTCCCAGAACCACCGCATCTTCTTCACTTTCTGCGACTATTTCGCGCCTTCGCCGGGGGCCAAGATGACCGACAGCAACACCTTTGTCGCCAGCGCGCGGCTGGACGGCGACGCGGTGACGGGGGCGAAAGTCATTTTCCGTGCCGCGCCGAACCATCCCTCTGGCAGGCTGGGCGGCAAGACGGGCGGCCGTATCGCTTTCGGACCTGATGGCAATCTGTTCGTGACCATCGGCGACCGGGACGATTCACCTAAACAGACCGAGCCCGACTGGTTCGCGGCGCAGAAACTCGACTCCGACCTGGGCAAGGTCATCCACATCACGCCCGACGGCGCGCCTGCGCCCGGCAATCCGTTCGCCGGCCAACAGGGCGCGCTGCCGGAAATCTGGTCCTATGGCACTCGCAGCCCGGAAGGCCTCGCTTTCGATCCCAAGACCGGGTTGTTGTGGGAAACCGAACTGGGGCCGCGTGGCGGCGACGAAATCAACATCATCAAGAAAGGCGGCAATTACGGCTGGCCGATCATCGTGCACGGTATCGATTATCCCGGCGTGCCGATCGGCGAGGGTATCACCCAGAAGGCGGGCATGGAGCAGCCAGCCTATTACTGGGACCCGTCGGCGGATCCCGCGGGCATGGCCTTCTACCAGGGCAACCTGTTTGCGGAGTGGAAGAACAGCCTTTTCGTCGCCATGATGAACGGCAAATATGTCGCCCGGCTTGAGATATCCGACAACAAGGTGGTGGCGGAAGAACCGCTACTGATGGACATGAACACGCGCTTTCGCGACATCAAGGTGGGACCCGATGGCGCGGTCTATGTGATGACGGACTCGGGCACCGCCTCTATCGGCCCCGACACGCCGCCGACAAGCAAATTGCTGAAGCTGACGCCGAAATAGATTACACGAGGATATGATGCGCATTTCACGCAGAACCATGCTGGCGGCCTCGGTGGCGATCCCCTTTGCCCCCGGTGCGGCGCGCGCCGCGGACGCGGTATCCATACGGCTCGATCCGCAGCGCCGGCTGCGCACGATCCCGGCCGGCTTCATGGGCCTGGGCTATGAGATTTCCTCGGTGGCTGTGCCGGGGCTGCTGTCGGCGGACAATCACGCTTACGTGCAGCTGGTGCGCAATCTGGGGCGGCAGGGCGTGATCCGCGTCGGCGGCAACACCTCGGATTTTTCCTCCTACCAGGCCGGTGGCGCAGCCCAGTCGCTGCCCAAGGGCACGGTGGTTACCGCAGAGAATTTCCGCCAGTTGCGCGGTTTCCTGGATGCCATCGGCTGGAAACTGATCTGGGGCCTCAATCTGGGCGGAAGCAATCTCGACAATGCCGTGGAAGAAGCCCGCGCCATTGCGAGCGCGATGGGCGACCGGCTTCTGGCGCTGGAGATCGGCAACGAGCCCGACCTGTTCCCCAATGCCGGCCATCGCCCGCGCCCTTATGACTATGCCGCCTGGCATGAGGAATATCGCCGCTACAAGGCGGCCATTCGCGCCGCGCTGCCGCGTGTGCCTTTCGCCGGGCCGGACATTGCCGGCACCGCGGTCGACTGGATGGAATCTTTCGCGCGCGATGAAGGCGGCGATATCGCGCTGCTGACGGCGCATCATTACATCGGGGGCCAGGCCAATCCGGCCAGCACTCTCGAATTGATGCTGCAGGAAGAGAAGAAGTATCAGCCCGCGTTGGCAAAATTCCAGGACATCGCCGCCGCCGCCCGTCTGCCCTACCGGATATGCGAGACCGCCTCCTATTCGGGCGGTGGCAAGGCCGGGGCCAGCGACACCTTCGCCGCCTCGCTGTGGGTGCTGGACTATCTGTTTGTGCTGGCGTCTTACGGCTGCAGCGGCGTCAATATGGAAACCGGCGTCAATCACCTGGGCTGGATCAGCCATTACACGCCGGTCAGCGACGACATGGCGGGCCATTATGGCGCGGCGCCGGAATATTATGGCCTTCTCGCCTTCACGCAGGCGGCAAAGGGTGAGCAGATCGCGATCACCTGCGACACGGGCGGTATCAATCTCACCGCCTATGCCATGCGCCAGTCCAACGGCACGATGACCCTGGCGGTGATCAACAAGGATTTGAGCCGTGACGCTTCGGTGGAGGTAACCGGCGCGGCATCCAGGCGGGCGCGTGTCCTGCGCCTGACTGCGCCTTCGATATCGGCCATGGGCGGCGTGACGCTGGGTGGTGCCGCGGTGGGCGGCGATGGAATTTGGAATGGCGGGAAAGCCGATCCGATCCGGATTTCGGGCGGCAAGGCGCTGCTGGACGTTCCGGCCAGCAGCGCAGCCCTTGTCACATTGATGGCATAGCCTGGTAAATCGTCGAGGCCCGGTTCGCGCTGCGACAGTGACGCCTAGTCCCAACTTGCTCTAGAATCATTACCGGTTCCTGTATTCGCCGTGCCGGTATTGCTGGGCATGTGTGATGCGCAGGCCCGCCGGGCCATAGGCACGAAGCGAATTTTCCCAAACCATGAATTCCTCTGGCGTCAGTCTGTAACGTTCGCAAGCCTCGCCAAGGCTAAGAAGCCCCCCGTCAACCGCCATGACAACTTCAGCTTTGCGGCGAATCACCCATCTTTTGGTGTCTGGTCGCGGCAGATCCGCCAACGTCAGATGTTGACCATCCGGACCAATGACAAAATTTGTATTCCTTCTGACTTCTGTACCCATGGGGGCGTCTCCTGATGAACTGATCAGCCAATGCGGGACCTCGTTCAACCGTTCCTCACACAGGCGGGAGTTCACTAAAGAGGATTAATAAAACGCCAACTCAGCGAATAAAAAGCAATGAAGGTTTCCCATCGGAACCTGCAGGGGATATTCCAGGTGAGAATTTTTACCGGAAAACTCTCACGTCAGATTGCAAATCCATCCCTTATCCGCGTCGCAATACCAGATGACGCCGTCTTTCATTTCCAAGCCGTGCACGGTGGGATCGGTCTTGGCCATCTGGATCTTGCCCACCACCTTGCCGTCCTTCAGGCTGATCTTGTGGATCTGCCAAAAGTCGCTGGCCACGCTCCAGAGATAATCGCCGTCGATCACCAGGCCATGGGTGCGCAGCACCGGCGCGGGAATGGAGCGCACCGGCTTGCCCGAGGCTTCATCCATCAGGAAAATACGGCCCGAGGCGGGCACCGTCATCCAATAGCGGCCATTGCCCGCCCATTTGACGTCGTGGCCGCCCGAGGGCGATCCCTTCGCCTCGGTCACCGCGCCATAATAACCCCAGCCTGGGGTGACGAATTTCTTGATCGTCTTCCCGGTCTTGGGATCGGCGATCAGCGTCACCGGCGGGCCTTGCAGCGCCTTGGTGGAATTCAATATCCAGTTGCCGTCCGCGTCGACCGTAATGCCGCTGCCATGGATGCAATCGGTCTGGACGCTGCGGATGATCTTGCCGTCGCTGGCATTCACCTCGAACACCTTGTTGGGATCCCTCTGGTCCAGCAGCAGCAGCGTGCCGCTGGGCGTGAACTGCATGGCATTGGGTTGGGTCATGCCGATGGAGCTGTCGTTCCACAGCTTGCGCACCGTCTTCTGGATCAGCGGCGCGGCATCCACCTCCGCCACCTTGGCGGCCGGAATCACGACATCCTTGGTCGGCTTGGTGAGATCGAACACCGGTTCCTTGTCGCCGGCCGCCAGGGCGCGGGAGGTGATTGCCAGGGCTCCGGCGGTAACCAGAAGCGAACGGCGGGAAAGATATGTTTGGATGGCCATGTCTAATTTCCTCCAGCGCCTGGTTGATAATAATGCACCTGGCCCTCTTTCAGTCTTGGGGTGATTGCCAGCCTTGTCGAAGGCGCGCCGGGATGCGAAGTGGCGCGGTGCCATCGCTCCTCCGGCGCCAGGATGATGTCGCCGACATCGCCGGTGACCAGTTTCTCGCCCGAAACCAGCACATCGAGCTTGCCCTCCAGCACGCACCAGAACTCGACCATGTTTTCATGGAAATGGCCGAACTCGGTCGGCGGCGGCGTCTCCACGCCCGGCCCGCGAATGACATGCGCCGAGGTGTGGCCGTCATAGACGAAATTGCTGCTCTTGCCGTTGGTGGCCACCACGTCCTTGTTGAAATCCAGAAAGGGCTTGTTATCGGCGTCATAACCGCCGATGTCGGTGATGCTGGCCTTGATGAATTTCCAGCCTTTCACCGGCGTGGGGGTTTCGCTGATCGGATAGCTGGGCATCTGGCCTTCGGGTGTGACGCGGAAGAACACCACCGGCGTCGTGCCGTTATTCTCTATGCTGTAACCCAGGTGCGTCGCCACATCCACCAGAAAGCCTTGTGTCGCGGTGAAGGGCTGCTGGCCTTCGATATTCACCCGCATCTGGCCGCTTTGCACCCACCAGAAGACGCGGTCATCGGCATAGAACAGGGTCTTGGTCTTTTCGCCCGGCGCCATCGAAACATAGTCTCCCGCGAAGTCGCGGGTCCGCACCACGGCTTGTGTCCAGCTTTGCTGGCCCTTGTGGCTCGCCAAGATGTCGGCGACACGCCAGATGAGACGGTTCGGCGCCTTGTAAGGCGTCTCCACGATCGGCTGCGCCGCCCATACTTCGCGCGACTTCTCCTGCGCGTTCAGGGGTGCGGCGGCGAAAAGCCCCGCCGACAGTAAAAGAATAAGCCGTGATCTTGCCATGGCGGTCATTCCTTGTGCGTGCTGTGGAACAGGATGTAACGCATGCGCGGCGATTTCAGCACTTCTTCGTGCCAGGTGTTGGCGGGAATGACCACGATGTCGCCGGGATGCATCTCCACGCTCTTGCCGTGTGCGATGGAATCGGCGGTCCATTCGCCGGGCCGGCCTTCTTTGGCATTGACACCGTCGCCGCCATAATTCAGCACCACATCGCCTTCCTGGATCAGCAGCTCTTCGTCGAAATTCATGTGTTTTTCCACATGGCCGGATTCGGTGCGCTTGGTCAGCGCCATGCTGAAACCGCCTTCGCCCTTGACGACATTGGCGGCTTCCTTGGCCCTTGCCGGGTCGAACACCATCTTGGCGGCGTCATCGGCCTGGATGAATTTGAAGGTCACCTGCGCTTCGGCCGCCGTGAGCGACAGCATCAGGCAAGCGCCCGCAAGCAGAATGTAATTTGCCGGCATGCTGTCTCCTTTAATCGCCGCCTTGGCCGGGTTGATACCAGTGCAGATTGTCCGGCCGGGGAATAAAGGCCAACCGTGTCGAGGGTCCGTCGCCGAAAGGCTCGGCGCGATGCCAGCGGCCCATCGGCGTCGCCACCAGGTCGCCGTCATGCACCGTGACCAGCTTTTCGCCTTCCACCAGGAATTGTTGGGTGCCTTCGACGATCAGCCAGAATTCGGGAAAGTTCTCATGGAAGTGGCCCCATTCCGTCGGCGGCGGCGTGGGCAACCCCTTCTCCGAGCGCAGGATGGTGACATAGGTGTGATCGTCGCGTACCCACACTCCGATCTTCTCGCCGCCCTGCACAATCTGCTTCTGGAAATCGATATAGGGATGGTTGACCTTGTCGTAATCGCCATGGCCGGTATAGACGGCCTTCACATATTGGACGCCCTTCTCAGGCGTCGGTGTTTCGGTGATGGGGTATTGCGGCGGCTCGCCGGCGGGACGCACTTCAAAGCGCAGCACCGGGGCATCGCCAACCGTCTCCAGGCTGTAGGCCAGGCGCTTGGGCACCTGCACCAGAAAGCCTTTGGACGCGATGAAAGGGTCCTGGCCCTGGATGGTCACGCGCATCTGGCCGGCCTGAACCTCCCAGAACACGCGGTCATCAGCATAGAAAACCGTCTTGGTTTTTTCGCCCGGCGCCATGGAGATCCACTGGCCGACGAAATCGCGGGAGAGCACCACCGACTGCGCCCAGCTTTGCTTGCCTTTGTGCGCGGCCAGGATATCGGCCAGGCGGTAGACCAGCCGGTTGGGCGGGGTATAGGGCAACAGCGTTGCGGGCTTGGCCGCCCAGGCCGTGATGTTTTTATCGCCCGCGGCGGGCGCGGTGGCCTGGGCGGGGGTTTGCGATAGGGCGGCTCTCGGCAGAATCGCCATCATAACAAGAGCGGCCATTGCGGGTTTGTGCATCTGATTCCCTATTCCTTCTCCGAAGACCTGCTCAGACTAGCAGCCCGCGCCAGGCAACAGAAGGCGGCGCACAATTCGCTGCACTGCGAAAGATCGCTGGATTCGTCTTCATGGCAAGGCAGGATTAGGATTGGCCGGAACTTGCCGCCATGAGGAGACACTGGATGAAGCCACGTATCACCAAAAGAGAGCTCCTGGCCTCGGGCCTGGGTTTGGGTTTGGGGCTGGCCATGGGGCCTGCCTTCGCGCAGGACGATCTCGGCCGCACCGGCGAGGCCGCGCCGCCGAAATTGCCGCCCTTGCGCAAGGCCAAAACCACCAAACTGTTCCTCAGTCCGCCCGGCTGGCCCAACGCCATCACCGCCGACCCGGAGCGCGGCTTCTGGGTTCAGGAACAGCGCCATGACAACAAGCCGGAAGCGGCCTGGCTGCTCGACCCGAACGGCAAGCTGCTCAAGACCGTGATGACCAACTGCAAAGACACCAGCGGCATGGCCTATGGCGAAGGCTGTATCTGGAGCGGCGCCAACGGCGCGTCGGAAAAGGAGCACCCCAAAATCCCGATCGACGGCATCTTCCAGACCGACATGAACGGCAAGCAGATCAGCGCCCGCCAGATTCCCTTCGGACCGAAGGAAGACGGCGGCTCCTGTCATGGCATGAGCTGGCAAAATGGCAAACTCTGGCTTTACGCCAACCGCATCGAGCAGTTGATGCGGATCGACCCCAAAAGCTGGCAGGTGGACTACATGTTTTCGGTGACGAATCTGCGCGGACGGCTGCACGGCATAGAGGCCGACGGTGATCACATCTGGCAGGTTTGCGGCTCCCAGGATCCCAAAGTGCCGGGTTATGAAGGCTACACCCCCGGCCTGGTCAAATACGATATCGCCACTGGCAAGGTCGTCCAGCTTGTCGATTTCGTGCCCGGCTCCTGCGACATTCATGACGTCGCGGTGCGGGGTGGCATTCTCTATGGCGTGGATGCGGGCGAGCATCCAGGCTGGCCGGAGAAGCCGGCCTATCAGCGGCCCGGCTTTCCCGGACTGAACAGCCCGTCCGGCGGTTCCATTTTCCGCATCGATCTGATCTGATCTTGTTTTCCGGGCGGGAAACACGGGCAGATAATGGGGGGCGGAATGCGCGCCGGCGTTTTGGCGGGTTCAGTTTTGACGGCCATCGCTTTGATGGGTTTGCGGGCGGTGGCGGATGCTCCGGCGCTCTATACGGCGTCCCAGGCCAGCGCGGGCGGAGCGGTGTTCGCCCAGCAATGCGCCACCTGTCATGGCGCCAATCTGGAAGGTGTGGCGGGCCCTGCCTTGAAGGGTCCTGTATTTCATCAAATGGCGGCGGCGCAGAATCTCAACGCCCAATCTCTGCTCATGGTGATCTCCCAATCCATGCCGCAGGACAATCCGGGCTCCCTGACGCCGCCGCAATACGCCGCCCTGGTCGCCTTCATCCTGCAGCAGAACGGCTATCCCGCCGGTGCCGCCGATCTTTCCGCCGATACCCCGAATCTCAAGGACTTGCCCCTGAGCCAATAGATAAGTTCAGCCAATAATTATTTGAGGAAACAGCCCATGCAATTTTCCCGGCATCTTGGTCTCGGCCTTCTGGCGGCGTTTTGCTGCGCCGCTGTCGCCGGCTCGGCGCAGGAACGCGCCCCCGATGCGGTGCAGACGGCTCCGCCCACCGTGCTGGTCAATCCCGTCACCGCCAATGTCACGGTGACCGACCAGCAGCTCCTCAATGCCAACAAGGATACCGACAATTGGCTGCTGCATGGCCGCACTTATGACAACGCCAGTTTCTCGCCGCTCACCCAGATCAATGCCGGCAATGTCGCCCGGCTTGCCCCGGTCGCCATCATTCATACCGGTATGGTGAACACTTACGAAAACACCCCCATCGAAGTGAACGGCGTTCTCTTCACCGTTACCGCCAGCGACCATGTCCAGACCTATGACGCCGTGACCGGCAAGCTGCTCTGGACCTATACCCCCAAGCTCGATTACAGCGATGTCTGTTGCGGCCCCCAGGCGCGCGGCGTCGCCGTGGCCTATGGCCATGTTTTCATGGCCCAGCTCGATGGCCGTGTCGTGGCGCTGGACGCCAAGACCGGCCAGGTGGTGTGGCGCACCAACCAGGCCGACATGCTGCCCGAGCCCACGCATTATTACTCCTTCACCATGGCGCCCCAGGTCTATGACGGCATGGTGATCGTGGGCAATTCCGGCGCCGAATATCCCACCCGCGGCTTTGTCGAGGCGCTGGACGCCACCACCGGCAAGCTGGTCTGGCGCTTCCGCACCACCGCGGCGCCGGATGAACCGGGCGGCAATAGCTGGTCCGGCGACAGTTGGAAAGCGGGCGGTGGCTCGGTGTGGAACACCCCCGCCATTGATCCCAAGAACGGCCTGGTGGTGTTCGCCGCCGCCAATCCCAATCCGGATTACTGGGGTGAGAACCGCAAGGGCGACAATCTCTACACCAACTCCATCATCGGCGTGCATGCCAAGACCGGCAAGATCGCCTGGTACTACCAGCAGGTGCCGCATGATTTGTGGGATTACGATGCCACCGCGCCGGCGGCGCTGTTCGACGCCAGGGACTCGAGCGGCAAACTCGTTCCCGCCGCCGCCGAAGCCGGCAAGGTGGGCAATGTCTTTATCGTCAACCGCCTCACCGGCGCGTTGCTGCACAAATCCGAGCCCTTTGTGATGCAGAGCGCCAACATGTTCGATATCCCGGGGGAGGCGCCGATCACCCGCTATCCCGGCATCAATGGCGGCAGCCTGTGGTCTACGCCGTCCGTCTCGCCGCTCACGCACTATTTCTACGTGATGGGCGTCAACCAGGCCTATTCCGTCACCGCCTTTGAAATGAAACCCTATGTGTTTGGAACGCCCACCGTCGGCCAGCAGACCGGCGGTTCGCAAAAGCCCGAGGTTACGCCTTTCCCGCCCACCGGCACCCTCACCGCCATCAATGTCGATACCGGCAAGATCGCCTGGCAGCAGAAGACCAGCCTGCCCATGTATGGCGGCATCGTCACCACCGCCAGCAATCTGCTTTTCACCGGCGAGATGGACGGCGATTTCGATGCCTTTGACGCCAAGACCGGCAAGAAGCTCTGGCACTATCCCATGGGGGTCGGCGTCTGTTCCCCGCCGATCACCTATCGGGTCAAGGGCGTGCAGTATGTCGCTGTCGGCGCCAGCGGCTGCGCCCGGGGCCGCGAATATCTGGACAAGACCGGCCTGCCGCAGTTTGCCGACAATCTGGTGATTTTCGCGCTAGCGGGAGCGGGGAAGTAGGGGGGAGGGTGTAGGGAAGGCAGCGCTCGCTACGGCGCAAAGCGGACATCGCCATATCTGACGAGCGCTCTGGTGTAATGCGCTTCACCGCAGCGCGTGATTGATCACTTGACATGTGTTAAGTGAGGCTTTACACTATACTTATGAGCCAGACAATCATCTTGCCCGGCATTACTTGGAACCTGCCGCGTCCGCAAAAGGGCGCGAATTGGAACACCACGCCGGTGTCAATGCGCGCTTTGCGAAAGGCGTGCGGTGAAATCGGTGCGCTGGCGCTTGAACCGGCTGGCGTAGCCACCACCAACTTTGATGATTTCTTGTCCACCCGCCTGATGGCGTCTGGAGCTGTTCTCGCGGGCGACTTCAAGCTTTCTGAGGAAGCTGATAGCTGGACCCGGTTCCATGCGAACCATTATGAATTGAGCAGCAGATCGGGCGTTAGTTCCTTTGCAAGCCGTTCGTGGGACTCGCTGTATGGGACCGTTCAAGAATCCTTAAACGCTCTGGAGAGAGCCCAAGCTGAATTGGACGCTCACATTTCGGCCGCCCCGGAGTTTGCTGGTTCGGAGGGTGATTTTTCTTATGATTCTGTCGGGAACGAACTTGATTTCGATCCTGCCCCCATTTTCTGTGAAGTCATTGATGAAGCGCTGAAGTGGTGGTCGGACACTCTCGCCGCTCGCGCGGTCACCTATCAGTTCAACACGGGCGCCCGGCAGTTGCAGGCCTGGACCGATCGGCGCGAAGCGCTGCACATGTCGCAAAGGGCACGCTCGGCGTTTCGCAAGGATATTAAATCCCTATTGGAAGCTGGTGGTGAACTAACACCCGGCGAAGTTCGCAAACTTTTCCGCCGACACCTTCGCGTCCGTGCCTACGTCCGCGCGATAACGGAAGCGGTCGCTGACGGTTCCTGTGCGATGGTGCCGTCAACGGCGCAATGGGTGCTTGGTTTTATGCTGCATACTGGAATCTCTCCCCCGACGGTCGAAACGCGACAGGCAGTTTCGATTTCGATCAAGTACGGAGAAAATTCCTATGAACAGAGTTTCGGACCCTCAGCTGTTCGCGATTGCGGGCGGCGACAGTACCGGCGGACTTCCACCTCGAGCCGCTGGGCAGATTTATCGCCTCGTTCGTTTGCTATTGGCTTCACGCAGCGCGGACGACATCAGCGTATTCGCAGCAGTTTCCCCGGCGTCGCAAGGCAGATTCATAGTGCCGGCTGTTGGCAAGTGGGCAATAAGCTTCGCCATGACCGGTTGCGGCCCCGACAATCTTCGATTGGAGAAGCTTCCTAGGTCATGTCAAAAAAAGCCAAGCCGAACTTTACGCCGCCCTCGCCTGGGGAAACGTTAAAAGACTACATCCTGGGAGGTGCGTCCAGCCCTGATCGGATCACTCAGGACGATTTGGCCGGTGCCCTGGATGTTTCGCGGGTGACGGTGAATCAGATTATCAACGGCAGGCGGGCAATTACCGCGCCGATGGCGCTGAAGTTGAGCCGTGTTTTGCGCACCAGTCCAGAATTCTGGCTGAATCTTCAAAATGAAGTCGATTTGGAGAAGGCGCGCCGGGAACTAGGTGGAAAGTTGGAAAAAATGCCCGTGCTGCGAGGCTCCAAGAACTCGGTGAATGTCTGATCCGCGGCATCACCACTACGCTGGAATTGCGGTGACAGGAGCACCTGTCACTATGTTCCCTTATTCTTCACCAAATTTACGCTTGCAAAATGCAGTGACAGGAGCTCCTGTCGCCATATTCTTTAGATCGACCTGAGCGTTCCCAATTCGGCGCAAGGCACGTTTTCAGCGGAAATTCCAACTTATGCAGGCCGAGATAGGTCGAAGTATTGGGCTTTGTTGGAACGCTTCGGCCTCGTAAAGTACCACATGACTCCCAAGGAATTCACTGACCGTCTGGAAGCAATTTCCCGGGACAACGGCGTCCTTTACGGGCGTTTACGTGCCTTGGAAGCTGCAAAGCTTCAGCACGTCATGGATTCATCACGGTACAAAGGTTTTGACGCCTTGGTGAACGCTTGGAAATGCTTCTTTCTCGAAACTGTCGAGCAATTCAATTCTTTCATTCGCCCGCAAGTGAAGGACCAGCTTCCTTTCAGTTACGCCCTTCTGTTGGAACGTCTTGCACTATACTTTTCCGGCCTCAATGCCGCCGAAATCGTCGCCACACAGGGGTATCCGCTGCAAGCCTATACCCTTCTACGCAACGTATTCGACAGCGTTGTCCTTTGCTCTGCGGTTGCGCAGGGCCTCACAGACTTTCCCAAGCTTGAAGGGGTGGAAGACGGTAAGGAATTTGATCCTGCAATCTTCCAAAAGCTCCGAAGGAAAGAAGAGCGCAAAATTCGACCGATGATGACCGGCGAAGCGAGCGGTCTATCAGCGGAAACGGCGTCTCAACTAGCCAAATGGGATGTGCTGTTCGACCACGAAACGCACGGCGGCTTGTTGTCGCGCGCATTCTCGGCAGATTGGTTGAGAGGTACCCAGCCCTTACCCGTCATGCCGCAGTTTCTGGAAGACCGCTATGCAATGTACCTCAATCGTTACTGCGAAATCGCGTGGATGGTACACCGCCTTCTCCCGCTGATCCAACCCCGAGGCATACCGCTAGGGGCGGACTGGAAAAGCAAATGGCGCACGCTAGACGAATCCTTTCTTGAGACCGCTAAGGCCCTCACGGTCCAAATGGGCAAGCCGATTGGTGCTGCTATTGTTGAACTCGTTGAGATGAAGTTTCCATTCAATGCAGACGCGACGTTTTGGGCCTAGAAAAAGAATTTCGGGGACACAATACTTATTTCATTCAGGTCACGGCTCGCCATGCTCGCGGCGCTTCGCCGCTTTCGCTTGGCTCGCGACTAGCGTCAGGCTGAAAAGCCGTGCGTCGCCGCCCAGGCCAGGAACAAATCCGGCCAGGCCCCTACTGGCTTACCCTCCGCCAGGTGCACACCGAATCCATGACCGCCGACCTCGAACACATGCAGTTCCGCAGGAATTTTTGCGGCCCTCAGTGCGCCGAACATGGCGATGCCGTTGGCGAATGGCGCAGCCTCAGGATCGTCGGCGGCAAGGCAAATGAAAGTGGGCGGCGTGTCGGCGGGGACATGCCGCTCGGTCGAATATGCGTCCAGGGCTGCTGCACCGGGCGTGCTGCCTAACAATTTGTTGCGCGAGCCAGGGTGGGTGCCATCCTGCATGGTGATGACGGGATAGAGCAGGCTGACCACAATGGGTTTGGCGTTGAGGGCATCGCTCGCATCGACAGGATCATAGACTTTGGCGCTGAAGCGCGTCGCCAGTGATGCCGACAAATGCCCGCCTGCCGAAAAGCCGATTGACGCCACCTTCGCTGGGTCAATGCCATAGAATTTCGCATTCGAGCGAATAAGGCGCATCGCCCGCTGCGCGTCCTGCAATGGCACATCGGCGCGGTCCTGCCAGCCTTCAGCCGGCAGACGATACCGCAGGACGAAACAGGTTATCCCGATGCTGGAGTAATGTTGCGCGACATCACGCCCGCCAAGGTCTACGTTTTCGAAAGCGTACCCACCGCCCGGCATTATCAACAGCGACAGTCCGTTTGGCTTCGCAGGCCGGTAGACGATCAAACCCGGCGTCTGGATCATGGCCACCGAGCGGACGTGGTAGCCATCGCGCAGAACAGTGTCCTGTTGCCTCAGCGTCAAGGCGATGCCTGCACCGTCCGGAGGCGTACCTGGCCAGAGAGGAACGAATTCCTTCGAGTCACCCGGCAGGCTGCCATCGGCAGCCATCGTATCTGCAATTGCGGGGTCACATAATGCTGGAGTGGTAACCGCCGCCGCTGTCGCAAGCCCCATCAATTCTCGCCGGTCCATGCTGCCTCCTGCTTTTGAAACCGCTGCCGCGACGCCCTTAAGTGATGTTAGCCATTTCATGCGCGCCTCCGTGTCAGGGATATTTGAGGGAGCCGAATAGGATCAGGCCGAGCCCGATCAGCACGACAAGGACAACGGTCAGCGCCATCGGACGCATTCCGATGGGTTGTATGTCGTCAGAATCTTTTGCCGGATCGGCGCGCGGAACCACCCCGGAAGCGCGGAGAATGCGCGCCCGTATCTGCCTGGGGCTGTTCGTGCGGCGTGCCACCTCCGCCTGCATCGCCGTCCAGTCTGCAAAGCCATATTCCCGGGCGAGGATGAACTGGGCATGCGTAAGCTGAACGGACGGCGTTTTGGCCCGCAATTCGGCTAGGCGTTCCTTGGCTTGTTTTCGCAGATTTTCTGCGCTGGGAAGATCAGGAAGCGTGCGCTTCCCCTCATCAGCAGACATGCAAACCTTCCTTCCATAAATGCCCGTGTCCGCGTATCGGGCTGGAAGTCAGGTTTGAAGCAGAAACACAGGGAGCGGGCTCAGCCCTTTGCCGCGGACGGCGCGCCTCTCGAAAGGCGCCTCACGATATACAAAGAAATTGGGGTCAGAGTCGAATTAATTCGGTGGCGGCGACATGCTCGCAGCGTGTCGCTCGGTCAACCTCGCTCGCGCCGCTGCGCGCCCTGGGCTTCGCCGTGCTGCTACGCTGCCGCTCGCACGGCTCGCCCGTTGATAGGCGAATGGCGGGCCATTCGCCTATCAACCCCCCATTTTGCATTGCAACATGGTTTGACGCAGATGCGTTTCCGCTATCCAATGGTGGGGGAGCGTGGTGCCGCAAGGGCCCGTCTTCAAGGGGAGCGTGAAGCGGTGAAATACACAAAATTCGTCAACCTTCTTGTTTTCCTGCTCGCTCTGCTGCTGCCCGGTCTGATGGCGCCCGTCCTGGCGCAGGATCAGGCGGCGGAGCAGGCGCTCTTAAAGCCCAATCCCGCCAACTGGCCGACTTATTCCGGCAGTTATGACGCGCGCCGTTATTCCGAACTCAAGCAGGTCACCACCGCCAATGCGGCGCAGTTGCAAGCCAAGTGGACCTACCACATGGCGGGCATGAAAGAGCTGGAGACCGTGCCCTTGGTCGTTAATGGCGTGATGTATGTTTCCCAGTTCAACCGCATCGATGCGCTTGATGCCCGCTCCGGCAATGTGATCTGGAAATATCAGCGAGGCCCGGTGTCCACGGCCTGGCAGCGCGGCACCGCCATCTACGGCAACAAACTCTATCTCGTTACCTCCGACAGCCATCTCCTGGCGCTGGACGCGCGCAATGGCGCGGTCATTTGGGACGTGAAGTCCGATGGCGGCATGGTCCTGGCGGGCGGCGCGCCGCTGGTGGCGCACGGCAAGGTGATCGTCAGCGGCAACAGGCCGGACGGTTTCATCCAGGCCTATGACGCTGAGACGGGAAAATATATCTGGACCTGGTCGCCCATCCCCAAGCAGGGTGATCCCGCGCTGGCAAGCTGGGGCGGCGCGCCGCCGAACGGCATGCCGATCTGGGTCAGCGGTTCCTATGATCCCGAACAGAAGCTGATCTTTTACGGCACCGGGCAGCCGGAACCGCAATGGGTCGGCAAGCAGCGGCCGGGTGACGATCTCTACGGCGACTGCATGGTGGCGCTGGACGTGGATACCGGCAAGTTGAAATGGTATTTCCAGTACACGCCGCATGACACGCATGACTATGACGCGCTGGAAATGCCGGTGCTGGTCGACAGGGTGTTTCAGGGCCAGCCGCGCAAGCTGCTGCTGCAGGCCAATCGCAACGGCTATTATTATGTGCTGGACCGCACCACGGGAAAATTCCTTGTTGGTGCGCCCTTTGTCAGCCGCATTGACTGGGCCACGGGGCTTGATGCTAATGGCAAGGCGATCATTGCCCAGGGCCATGATCCCTCGGTCAAGGGCACCGTCACGTGTCCTTCGACCGCGGGCGCCACCAACTGGCCGTCTCCGACTTACAATCCCCAGACCAATTATTTCTATGTCGTGATCGCGGAGGGCTGCGGCGTCAACACGGTGGTGAGCTCGGCGCCCGGCGCGGGGGGCGGCTATGCCGAAAGCGCCAACGCCCCCTGGCAGGCCTATGTGATTGCACTCGACGCGTTTACCGGCAAGAAGATGTGGTCGTACCAGGCGGTGCGCTCCAATCATTATGGGCCGGGACTGGTTTCGACGGCGGGCGGCATTGTCTTCGCCCCCGAACAGTTCGGCCAGGTGACGGTTCTGGATGCCAAGAGCGGCAAGCCGCTCTGGCATTACAACACCGGCGATCTCATCACCGCCTCGCCCATCACCTACAGCGTGGACGGCAGGCAGTATTTCGCCATCGCCTCCAACACCAATGTCTTCGCCTTTGGCCTGCCCGATGCGCCAAGCGGAGCAAAGCCATGAGGCGGACGGCGCTGCTTGCCTGCCTGTTGCTGGTCTCGGCCGCCGCGCCGGGATTTTCCCAGCCGGCCGCGCCCAATCCCTTCTTCGGCAATGCCCAGGCGGTGGAGCAGGGTGCGGAGATTTACGGCAAAACCTGCACCGCCTGTCATGGCGCCTCGGGCGGGGCGGGTGAAATTGCTCCGGCCATTGTGTCCGGCGTGCAGACCGACCGGCGCACCGATGCCCAAATACTGGCGACCATACGCAATGGCGTGCCTGGCACGCCTATGACCGCCTTCACCGGCAAGATCGCCGATGACGATATTCTGAGGCTCGCGGCCTATCTGCATGCCCTGCGCGGCACGGCCATCGACAACCCCAGCCCTGGCAATGTCGCGGCCGGCGAGCAGATTTTCTTCGGCAAGGGCCAATGCGCCAGCTGCCATATGATCGGCGGAAGGGGCGCCCTGACCGCGCCCGACCTCGGCAATATCGCGGGCGTGCGCAAGACCGCCAGCATTATGGACGCGCTGACCAAGCCGGAACATCACATTTATGGCGATGGCGGCTCGCATCTGGCCTCCCTGCCGCCGATGGATACCTGGCTGCCCGCGCATGTCACCACCGCCGACGGCAAGACCTTCAATGGCGTCCTGATGAACGAGGACAGTTATTCGGTCCAGATCATGGGCGATGACCAGCAGCTGCATTTGTTCGACCGCAGCCGCCTGCGCCGCTTTGTCGTCGAACCCAAAAGCCGGATGCCCACCGATTACGACAAGAAGCTGACGCCGGACGAATTCCGCGATCTTATGGCTTTCCTGACGCGCCAGGGCATGAAACCGCAGCCTGAACGCGGTGGGGAGTCCAATTGAACCGGCTTTCGCTTCTGCTTTTGCTGGCTCTTGCGGCACCCGCCTCGGCGGCGGACTATTTCGTTTATGCCGGCAGCTATACCGACGCGCCATCCAGCGCCAAGGGCATCTATGCCTGGCGCTTTTCTCCGGACAAGGACACGTTGACGCCCCTGGGGTTGGCGGCGCTGACGGTCAATCCCGCCTATGTTTCCGCCACGCCGGACGGCCGCTTTCTCTATGCCGTCAACTGGCAGACCGAGACCGCCGCCAAGGGCGATACGGTCAGCGCTTTTTCCATCGACGCGAAAACCGGCAAGCTCACTTTTCTGGGCAAGGCCTCTTCCGGGGGCGGCCTGCCCAATGAAGTGCTGGTGGCGCCCGGTGGCAAGGCGGCGCTGGTGGTGGATTACGGCTTCACCTTCAAAGACAATAATGTGGCGCAGAACAATTCCGGCTTTGCCGCGCTTCCCATCCTGGCGGATGGAAAACTGGGCGAGCCTTTCTATCGCGATCATCACAGCGGCCCGGCGCTCAGCCCCAAGCAGATGAATGGCGCCCACACCCATGGCATTGCCTTCAGCAAGGACAACCGTTTTGTCTTTGTCGCCGAACTGGGCCTCGACCGGGTCTACACCTATCGTTTCGACCCCGCCAAGCCTTCGCTGACGCCGTTCGATCCGCCCTATATTGATACCAGCGCCGGCGCCGGTCCGCGGCGGCTGGTGCTCTCCCCAAACGGAAATTTTCTCTACGTCAACCACGAAACCGATTCCAAGGTCAGCGTTTTCGCGGTCGATGGCGGCCATCTGAAGGAAATCCAGCAGATTTCCACCCTGCCGCCCGATTTCAACGGCCGCAACACCACGGCGGAAATCGCCATCGACCGTGACGGCCGCTTTGTCTATGTCTCCAATCGCGGCGATGACAGCATTATGGTCTATGCCGTGGATTCCGCCAGGGGCACGCTCACCTTCCGCGAACGCATCGCCTCCCTCGGCAAAAGCCCGCGCAACATCACCATCGATCCCACCGGACAATATCTCTTTGCCGCCAACCAGGCCTCGGACAATGTCGTGGTTTTCCGGCGTGATGCCGCAACCGGCCACCTGACGCCTACCGGGCAGCAGCTCGCGATGGGCCAGCCCGGCTCCATCCTTTTCGTCAAGGCCACGCCATGAAAGCTCCGATGATGAAATTCGTTTCCAGCGTTTTTCTGGCTTTCAGTCTCTTTGCCGCAGGCGCGGCAGCGCAGCCTGCGCCCAAGCAAAGCGTCTGGACCTTCGATCGCCTGGACAGGATCGGCGGTTATCCCGCCACGGTGGAAGGCCAGCCGAAATTGATCGATACGCCCGGCGGCAAGGCGCTGGAATTCCACGGCGCCCCTGACGCCGTCTTCGTTGAAAATCACCCTCTGGCGGGATGGAGCAGCTTCACCTTCGAAGCCGTGTTCCGCCCCGATGGCGGTCCGGAACAGCAGCGCTGGTTTCATCTCGCCTCGATCGATCCCAAGACCGGCCTGGCGGCCTTGCCCACCGGCACCAGCGATCCCAACGCCCGCTTCACCTTCGAAATTCGCGTGGCCGGAGACCAATGGTATCTCGACGCCTTCACCCATGGCGACACCTACAACCAGGGCCTGATGTTCAAGGAAAAGCTTCATCCCCTGGGCAAATGGTACACCGTCGCCCAGACCTATGACGGCAAAACCTATCGCAGCTATGTCAATGGCGTGCTGGAGGGCGAGATCGCGCTGGCCTATACGCCACAGGCGCCGGGGCGGGCTTCCATCGGCACCCGCATGAACCGGGTGGACTATTTCCATGGTGCGGTCCTCGAGGCGCGGTTTACGCCGCGCGCGCTGGCGCCCGAGCAGTTCCTCCAATTGCCGCCGGCGATGCGTTCCGGCGCGCCCTGACGGCGTATTCGGGCTGGCAGGTCATCAGCGAGGTAGGCAAAGAGAATGCTGATGAAAAGAGAACGCCGATGAAGATCAGGATCGAAGACTTCGCGGTGCCCGAAGGTAAGTCCGTCAATCTCAAAAAATGGCCGACCATCATCGATCCCGTATACAAGTCGGAGAAGCAGTATCAGGAATTGCAGCAGGATCATATTGCGCGGCTGAGCGAGCAACAGCAGCGTCTTTATGCCTCCAATCGCCATGCCGTGCTGCTCATTTTCCAGGCGATGGACGCGGCCGGGAAAGACAGCGCCATCAAGCATGTCATGTCCGGCGTCAATCCGCAGGGCTGCCAGGTCTTCAGCTACAAGCATCCCAGCGCCGCCGAACTGCAGCACGATTTTCTTTGGCGTACGACCCGGGACCTGCCGGAACGTGGCCGCATCGGAATCTTCAATCGCTCCTATTACGAGGAAGTCCTGATCGTCCGCGTGCATCAGGGCATTCTTCGCGGCGAAGGAATTCCGGACGAAGCGCGGAAAGGAGGCGCCATCTGGCATGACCGCTACCAGTCCATCGTGCATCTGGAAAAACACCTCCGCCTCAACGAAACGCGAGTCATCAAGTTTTTTCTTCACATTTCGAAGGAGGAACAGCGCAAGCGCTTCCTGATGCGTATTGATGATCCGGAGAAAAACTGGAAATTCAGCGCCGGCGACGTGGAAGAACGGAAATTCTGGAAACACTATATGAAGGTGTATGAGGAATGCCTTGGCGCCACCAGCAAGCCTGGCGCGCCCTGGTATGTCGTCCCGGCTGATGACAAAAAGAACACGCGCCTGATCGTGTCGCAGATTGTTCTGGCCACGCTGGAAGGCCTTAAGATGACCTATCCCAGAACAAGCGGTGCGCGCCGGCGGGAGCTGAAATCCATCCGCAAGCGGCTTGCCAGGCGGAGCGATTGATGTTGCCATGCATCATGGAAAGTATGGGCGCCAAATGTCCCTGAACAGATTCTCGATCCTTGCCGGCGCGTCGATGCTGACGGCCACCAGCGTGATCGCGCTCGCACAGGACAAGGGCGCTCCCGCCGCTACGCCAGCGGACCGCACGGCCCCTGCCGAAAACATGGCGGCAGATTATCCGGCGCCGAAACTTTACCCGCAGGAATTGCGCGAACGCGTCGCGGAACATCTTTCCAGGGCGCGCAAATTGGCGGGCGCCGATCTTTTTCAGGACATGGCCTATCGCTGCATCGTCAGCCCGGTCTTTCCAGACCGCGTTGCAAGAATGGAATATAACGCAAAAATCACGCCAACGAAGCTGTTCGACAATTTCTATTCGATCGGACAGAACGCGGTCTCGGCGCATGCCCTGACCACCAGCGCTGGTATCATCATCTTCGATACCCTGAGCAGCGAAGACGAAGCCAAGAACCTCCTGGTTCCCAACATGGCCAAGCTCGGCCTTAACCCCGGCGATATCAAATACATCGTCATCAGCCACGAACATCTCGACCATATTGGCGGCGCCCGCTATCTGCAGAAAACTTATGGCGCCAAGGTGATTGCGTCGACGGTTGCGTGGGGCGTGGTTGCTGACTTTGTCCATGCCAAGCCCGGCAACGATCTTCTTGTCCCCGACAAGGAGATCGAGATGGGTGACGGCCAGAGTTTGACCCTTGGCAACACCAGGGTGACTTTTTATCTTACGCCCGGTCATACCAAAGGCACTTTGTCTTCGATATTTTCCGTGACGGATGGCGGAACGCCCCATGTTGTTGGATATTTCGGGGGCACGGGCGCCGCTCCGACCAATCCCGAGTGGGAGCGCGACCAGATCGCATCGCTGGAGAAATGGGCGCCGATTGCGCTGAAGGCGGGGGTTGACGTGAATATTACCAATCATCCCCTGCACAGCGAAGCCCTGGAAAAGGAAGAACTGCTGCGCTATCGGCTCCCTGGCGACGCCAATCCCCTGGTTCTCGGAAAAGCCGTATACCAGCGCTATGTAAAGATTCAGGAAGAATGCGCCAAGGTTCAACTCGCCAGGCTGGGATTCGACAAATAAGGCAGTGATCGGCTTCGCGCGCAATCGGGCCGCGCCGTCACGGGAAGTTCATAAAATGTCGATCGAAAATAGGGCACGCGAAATCCTTGAGCTTCGGCAGCCCGAACCGGGGCAGCGGTTCTTGTCCGCAAGAGTCGAGAATTTATGGCGCGCGGAAAATTTTGCGCCCATCGTGCCGTTTAGTGGTTCCATCTTCGTGCCGCTGGGACCTTCCGTTGATCTTGGAATTCTGCGGGAAAGTCTTCTGGCCGTCATGGCGCGGCACGATGTGCTGCATAGCCGACTTGCCATCAGCGGCAATCGACCTGTCCAAAGGATCGAAGCCATAAAAACACCCGATCTGGACATTATCGACGTGCCCCGGTCGGTGATTGCGGCGCACAGGGAAGGGGGCGAGCCGTCCCCGCTTGGCGAATTTGTCGATGCTCCGATAAATCTGCTGGCCGATTCCGGATTCCGATGCCGCCTCTTCAGAGACGAAGAGGGAAATATCACGCTTGGCATGGTGCTGCATCACTATTTCGGCGATGGCTGGTCGTCGCAGATATTGCGCCGGGAAATTTCCGCGACCTATTCCGCCATTGCCCAGAATCAGCTGCCGGAGCTGGCGGCGGCAGCGCAATATGCCGATTATGCCGGGTCGCAAAGACAATCGCTTTCCGCAAATCTGGACAAACATCTTTCCTACTGGCGCCAGCGACTGGAAAAATCCGGACCCTCCAGGCTCCCCTATGACCATGTCAGCGATACCAACAGGATGGGGAGGCTCTATTTCGGCATCCCCGAAGACTTGACGGCGCGTTTGGCCGCTGTTTCGCAATCCCTGCGCGTCAGCGCTTTTATTGTCTATCTGGCGGCGCTGCAATTGCTGATCGCAGCTTGGTCTGGCGAGAAAAAAGCCGTCACAGCCGTCAATACCGCCGACCGGATAAAGCCCCAATTCCAAAATACGGTTGGCTATCTGATAGCGTCCGTGCCGATCTATACCGAATTTGAGGATGGATGGAATTTGGGCGACCTCTTATCGGTACTGGCCAAGAATTTCTATGATGCGTATGCCCACCGCGATTTGTCCTATGATCTTTACGATCAGATTGTGGAGGCAGAAAAACCCTTCTGTACGACGCTGTTCAACTTCATCCCGCTCCAGGAAAAAATATCCGCTGCCCGCAGCCAATCATCCGCACCGCCCCCGGTCGGGATCGTGGCGGGACCCTCCGTGCAAAGGGTGCGTGTGCACCGGGAAATTTATTTCTGCCTGGTTGAGCTGCCGCGGGGAATGGTCGGAAAAATCTACTATAACATGGATTTTTTTGAGTCAGGGACGATCGAGGCGCTGCTTTCACGCTTTCATGGGATATTGGAAAAGATGGCCGCCGATCCGAATGGCAAAGTTGCCGCTATCCTCCAGTCGGCCTCACGACTCTCCATTCGTTGACGACAGCCCCAGTTGGCCGGGGCCGAATGTCAGCCGGCGGCCAGCGGCTGTTATAGCGATAATGGACAACCCTGTTCGCCCACGGGAACAGCCAATTCCTGACGGGAGTCCGGCCGCAATGGTAGCTTTACGCACAACAGGGGAAGAAGGTCGTTCCATGGATGCGATAAAAAACGACGCCCGGATCGGGCAGATCAATGTGCGCTACCTTATCCTCTCGCTGCTTTTCGTCGTTACGACGATCAATTATGCCGATCGCGCAACTCTCTCGATAGCGGGATCCTCTCTTTCCAAGAATCTCGGCTTTAACCCCATCACCATGGGGTATTTGTTGTCCGCTTATGCCGTGGCCTATGTGGTCGGGCAAATTCCGGGCGGCATACTTCTGGATCGCTACGGCTCAAAGACAGTCTACACATGGTCTCTCGCGCTGTGGTCTCTGTTCACCATCACGCAGGGTTTTGTCGGCGCCTTCACCGGTCTCAGCGCGGCTGTCATGCTCTACGCCATGCGTCTCGCTGTCGGCCTTGCCAGCGCGCCCTGTTTTCCGGCAAACGCGCGCATTGTCTCGAGCTGGTTTCCCACCGCGGAGCGCGGCACCGCGACCGCCATCTTCAATTCCGCGCAATATTTCGCTCTGGTTGCCTTTGCGCCGCTGATGGGCTGGCTGGTGCATGAATTTGACTGGCCTTCGGTGTTTTTTGTGATGGGTGGGATTGGCCTTGTCGCCGTCGTCCTGTTCGTGCGGTTTGTCCATAGTCCGCTCGATCATCCGCACATCGGCAGCCGCGAATTCGATTACATCGAAAAGGGCGGGGCGCTGATACGCCTGGACGAAAAATCCGGCCAGCGCAAATCGCAGCTGACCTGGCACAATGTGTTCCAGATCCTCGGAAACTCCACGCTTGTTGGAATTTATCTGGGCCAGTATTGCATCAACGTGCTCACTTATTTCTTCGTGACCTGGTTTCCCATCTACCTGGTGCAGCAGCGGGGCATGTCGATTCTCCAGGCGGGATTTTTCACGGCCTTGCCCGCGCTCTGCGGCTTTGTCGGCGGCATCCTGGGCGGTGTGGCCTCCGATTCCATCTTAAAGCGAACCGGCTCTCTGACCCTGGCGCGGAAATTGCCGATCCTGTTTGGCATGTTGCTGGCGATGCTGATTGCGGCTTGCAACTATGTTGAGGCGCAATGGCTCGTCGTCGCCCTCATGGCGGTGGGATTTTTCGGCAAGGGAGTGGGCGCTCTTGGCTGGGCCGTGGTGTCCGATACCTCGCCAAAGGAGCTGCAGGGCGTCAGCTTCAGCATGTTCAACACCGCCGGCAACCTTGCCGGCATCGTCACGCCCATCATCATCGGATACATCGTCGCGAAGACGGGGTCCTTCGATTCGGCGCTGATTTTCGTCGGCGCGCACGGTCTCCTGGCGATCTTCAGCTACTTCGTCATTGTCGGTAAAATACGCCGGCTGGAACTCACGCCGGCGGGCAGGATCGCATAAAGCGGAATTGTCCCGTCAGATGCCGCCATACCAGGTATATCCCTGGTCTTCCCAGTAACCGCCCTTGCCATCGCCGATGTGGGAATAGTCGCTCACCAGCTCGATGGTGTGGACATATTTGGGTTGTTTGTAGCCGAGCTGGCGCTCGGCCCGGATGCGCACCGGCGCGCCGTGCGGCACGTCCAGGTCCTTGCCGTTCAGCCGATAGGCCAAAAGCGTCTGGGTATGACCGGCTTCGCTGAGGGACAGGCTCTCATAATAGAAATGCGAAGGATCGCCTTCCGCGGTCATGGGATCGGCACAATAAAACACCACATAGCGCGCGTCCGGTTTGGGCCTGGCCGCCGCCAGCACCAGGCGCAAGGGCGCGCCCGTCCATTCCCCGATGCAGCTCCAGCCCTCGACACAGTCGTGCCGCGTGATCTGGGTGCGGGGCGGCAGCGCTCTGATATCGGCCATGGACAGCGTCAGCGGCCGCTCCACCAGGCCTTTCACCGTCACCCGCCAATCCTTGAAGCCGTTGGCGAGTTGCGTGTGGTAGTCCGGGGTGCCGGGATCGAGCGTGCCATTGGCGCGAAAAACCGGCGCAATGTCGGCCTTGCTGAATTCCGGCGCCAATGTCTGCGGCCCGGCGAAGATATGCTGGGCGGCACTGGTCAGATCCTCGACCTTGCCAAGAATACCGGTGAACCAGGGCTGCTGCGACAGGTCATAGCAGCCGCTGAGCAGCATTGTGCTGGCGCCCGCCAGCGCGCGGCCCAGGAAATTGCGCCGGCTCTGGTCAGCCATGATCGGCGCCTTTGCGGATCACATACCAGCCGGTCAGCATGGAACGCAGATTGTTCCAGCTGCCCGACAGCACCACCATGACAATATGGACGATGAAAAATCCCAGAAACGAAAAGGCGCAGATGAAATGGATCGTCCTTGCCGATTGCCGGCCGCCGAAGATCTCCAGCAGGAAGGGAAACGCCGAATCCATGGTGGGCGACATGGTAAGGCCGGTGAGCACGATCAGCGGCGCCAGCACGAACAGCACGAAGCAATAGGCCAGCTTCTGCAGCGCATTGTAATGGCGCGCCTTTTCGCCATGCGCGAACCGCAGCCGCGCGTGGTCGGCGATTTCCCTGGGCAAATGCGAAAAGTCACGTCCCGTAGGCGCAAGATCACGGGTGAAATGGCGGCTGAGCAATCCATAAACGAAGAACGCCACGCCATTGATCACCAGCAGCCAGGCGAAGGCGAAGTGCCATTGCCGCGCCATCGCCAGCCAATTCGGGCCGGGCAGGGTGGCCCAGCTGGGAAATCCGCGGGCGGTGAGGCCGCCCTCTTCGCGCGACGCGCCCAGGAAACCAGTCGTGTCAATCGACCGGCTGCCGATCCAGGTCAGGCCCTTCACCACCGCGCCGTCATCGTCGATCATGGCATTGGTGGCGATGAGCGGATGGTCGAAGTTGGAGCCATTGCCCCAATAAAGCGCGGGATGGGCATTGAAGATGTTCAGCCCGCTCATCAGCAGCACCGCCAGGCATAAAGCGTTGATCCAATGGGCGAGGCGCACCGGCCATTTGTGCCGATAGAAGAAATAATGCGGCGCGGAAGGGGTCAGGCCCAGGGCGGTACGCGCGCTGTCGGCGATGTTCGACATAGTCTCTCCCGGCGCCATGCTAACAGAAGCGCGGCTCTCCTGTCTTCGTCCGGCCCGCGGCAAGGGTTACAGGAGCAAAGGCTATTTTGCAGCCTTGGAGGATGAATAAGCATCCAGGTCCGCCCGGGTATCGATATCGGTCAGGGGGGCGTCGTCTCCGGCCTCTATTTCGCAGACCTGCGCGGCATGCCGGTTCAACAGTGCGCGCGCGCCGCTGTCGCCGGTCAGCATGGCGATCTCCGGGAAAAATTGCCGTCCCCACAGCACCGGATGACCATATTGGCCGCGCGCCGTCGCCACGCAAATCGCCCGGCTTGCCGGATCGAAAGCCGCGATGGTGCGCGCGATCAGCCCGGCGCCAATGGCGGGCATGTCACCCAGGAGCACCAGGGCGCCGTCGCAATCCTCGGGCAGGGCCGCAACGCCCCGGCGCAGCGAACCGCTGAGGCCGTCGGCATACTGGTCGTTATGGATGAAGCTGACATCCAGTCCGGTCAGCGCTTTTTCGACGGAAGATGCTTCATGTCCGGTGACGATAATGACGGGATCGAGTCCTGCGGTCAGCGCCGCCTCCACCGCATGGCGGACCAGCGGCTTGCCCTTGAGCGGGGTGATCATCTTGTTGCTGCCCATGCGGCTGGAAAGGCCGGCCGCCAGCACCACGCCGCCGATGTGTCCAGCCGCCCTGGGCGCGCGCCGGACCCTGACCAGATCCGACAAAATGGAAAGCGCGATCTCGCCGGGCGTGCGCGCACCGATGGCAAGACCCACCGGACCGTGGATGCGCGCCAGCTCCTTCTGCGAAAACCCGGATGCCGCCAGCCGCTGGAGGCGGCGGGCATGGGTGCGCGCCGAACCCAGCGCGCCGACATAAAAGGCGGGCGAGCGCAGCGCCGCCGCCAGCGCGGGATCATCTATCTTCGGATCATGCGCCAGGGCGATCAGGGCGCTGCGCGCGCTCAAGGGCCTATCCGTCAACGCTTCGTCCGGCCATTCATGCTCCAGCGCAATGCCGGTAAATCGTTCCGCGCGGGCATAGGCTGGCCTTGGATCTATGATCCTGAGGCGATAACCCGACGCAATCGCCAGCGCCGCAAGGGCCTGGGCGATATGCACCGCGCCCACGATCACCAGTTCCCAGGGCAAATTGTAAACCGTCAGGAACCATTCGCGGCCGTTTACCGGGACCGGACCGCTGGCGTCAAGCGCCAGCGCCTTAGCCGCCGCCTTGCCCAGGGGCGAGTCATCTTTGGCCGGATCGATCAGTTTTTCTTCGCCGGACAAAAGATCGAGGGCGCGGACCAGGGGCTGCCGCGGCGCCGTCAATTTTTCCAGCGTGTCCCGCCGCATGTCAGAGTATCGGTTCGACGAAAATCTCGATCTCGCCGCCGCAGAGCAGGCCCGAAGACAGAACACCGTCGTCGCTGACGCCGAAAGTCAGCGTGCGGTGCTTGCCATCGGCCATGGCGCCCAGCGATTCCTCGATGATGCTGCCTTCGACGCAGCCGGCTGAGACCGAACCGGCGAACAGCCCATCATCGCGTACGGCGATATGACTGCCATTCTGGCGCGGCGCCGAACCTTTGGTCTTGACCACGGTGGCAAGCGCAACCCGGTGCCCGGCCGCCAGCCATAGGCGCGCGGTTTCAAGCACATCGGATTCATTGGCGGGAAATGACATCGAAAACCCGTGGCTTTTAAAGAAGACTGACCTCATATCTATTTTGACAATTCATTGCCAGTTATCCCGGCGTTATATCCGCCCTCCGGCAACGCTTTCCGACAAACCATTGATATTATGCGCTTTTTTTTCACATAAATTCGCTTATACTCCCGGCATGTCCCTCGAACCAGAGCTCATCGATTCCTTCGGCCGCACCGTGGATTATCTGCGCGTTTCGGTCACCGACCGCTGCAATCTTCGCTGCACCTACTGCATGAGCGAGCATATGAGTTTCGTCCCGAAAGCCGAGCTGCTGTCGCTGGAGGAACTGGATCGTGTGTGTTCGGCCTTTGTCCGCCGTGGCGTCAAGCACCTCAGATTGACCGGCGGTGAGCCGCTGATGCGGCGCGATTTCATGGCCCTGGTGCGCGCCCTGTCGCGGCACCTGGCCAGCGGCGCGCTCGAGGAACTGACCCTCACCACCAACGGCGTGCGCCTGGGCGAATTTGCGGCTGGTTTGGCGGATGCCGGCATGCGGCGGATCAATGTCTCCCTCGACAGTCTCGACCGCGGCACCTTTGCCCGCATCGCGCGCGACGACAAGCTGGATCAGGTGCTGGACGGCATCGCCGCCGCCAGGCGCGCCGGCCTCAAGGTCAAGATCAACACCGTGGCGCTGAAAAACGGCAATGAGGGGGAGATTCCCGACCTTATCCGCTGGGCGCATGAAAGCGGCATGGAAATCACTTTGATCGAGACCATGCCGCTGGGCTTCATCGAGGAAGAACGCAGCGACCAGTTTCTTTCCCTTGCCCAGCTGCGCGGCGAGCTTGAATCCTTCTGGACTCTGATCGACCTTCCGGACAGGAGCAGCGGCCCGGCGCGCTATGTGCGCGTGGCCGAGACCGGCGGCAAGCTGGGCTTCATCACGCCGCTGACGCATAATTTCTGCGATACCTGCCGGCGGGTGCGCCTGTCCGCCACCGGCACCCTGCATATGTGCCTGGGCCAGGAAGCAACCGAGGATATGCGCGCTCCTGTGCGCGCCTCCGCAACGGATGATCTGCTCAATGCCGCGATCGACCGGGCAATGGCGGCCAAGCCCAAGGCCCATGATTTCCTCCTGCCGGTGCGTGGGCAGGCGCCCGCGCTGGCGCGGCATATGTCCGTCACCGGTGGCTGACGTGAAGCTGGTGTTTCTTGGGCGGTTTCGCGAACTGGCCGGCGCCCGGCTGTCGGATGTCCCGCTTCCCGCGGGCGTTCGAACCCTTCAGGGGCTTCAGGACTGGCTGGCCCGCACCGAGCCGGATCTGGCCGTGGCGCTGACCGGCGCCCGCACCCAGGTCGCGATCAACCAGACCTTGGTGCGCGATCCCGCCTATCCCATCGGCGATCGCGACGAGATCGCCTTTCTGCCGCCCATGAGCGGGGGCTGATCATGCCAAACAACATTGTAAAAGTGCGGATTACCGAACAGGCTTTCGATCCCGCGCTGGAGCTTTCCGCCTTCGGTGCCGGGCGCCAGGATACGGGCGCGCTGGCGAATTTCGTGGGCTATTGCCGCGACATGACGGCGGGCCGGCGTGTGGGGGAACTTACCATCGAGCAATATCCCGGCTTCACCGAACGGGAAATCACCCGCCTGGCAAATCAGGTGAGCCGCGAACTTGGCACACTCGATCTGATGGTGGTGCATCGGGTGGGCGCCATCCGTCCCGGCGAAGCGATCGTGCTGGTGGCGGCGCTGGCGGCCCATCGCAATGCCGCCTTCGAGGCGGTGCGCCTGCTGATGGATTATCTCAAGACCGATGCGCCGCTCTGGAAGAAGGAAAGCGGCCCCGACGGCGTGCGCTGGATCGAACCCAGCGCGCACGATCATGCGCGGCGGGACCAGGCCAAGGAAAAGTCGGGAGAAAAAGTGTGAGCGAGACGCTAACCCCGCCCGGCGCCGGCAAGATCGCCGATGGCCTGCCGTTCCACCCCCTGCATATCGCGGTGATGACGGTGTCGGACAGCCGCGATGAGGAAAGCGACACCTCCGGCAAGGTCCTGGCCGAGCGGGTGGCGCGCGATGGCCATGTGCTGGCGGCGCGGGCCATGGTGAAGGACAGTGTGGAAGAGATTCAAAACCAGCTTCGCAAATGGATCGCCGATCCCGGCATCGACGCCGTGATCTCGACCGGCGGCACCGGCCTCACCGGCCGCGATGTGACGCCCGAAGCCATGCGGCCGCTGTTCGACAAGACCATCGAGGGCTTCGAGACGATCTGGCACATGACCAGCTTCCAAAGCGTGGGACTTTCCACCATCCAGTCGCGCGCCTGCGCCGGCATCGCGGGCAGCACCATGATCTTCGCCCTGCCGGGCTCCAATGGCGCCTGCAAGGATGGCTGGGACAAGATCATCCGCTGGCAGTTGGACAGCCGTTTTAAGCCCTGCAACCTGGTCGAACTGATGCCGCGTTTCCTGGAACGCTGATGCTCTGATGGCAAAACTGACCCATCTCGACAAATCCGGCCAGGCCCGCATGGTGGATGTGGGCGGCAAGCCGGTCACCGCCCGCGAAGCGGTGGCGGAAGGCCGGGTGCGCATGAAGCCTGCGACTCTCAAGCGCGCGCTGTCCGGCGATTCAAAAAAAGGCAGCATCCGCGCCGCCGCCGAACTGGCCGGCATCATGGCGGCCAAGCGCACCGCCGAATTGATCCCGCTCTGTCACCAGCTGCCGCTGTCCAGCGTCAGGCTGGCGATCAAGGCCGACAAGAAAGCCTCCGCCCTGGTGGTGACCGCCCGCGCCAAGACCACAGCCCAGACCGGTGTGGAGATGGAGGCGCTGGTGGCGGTGTCGCTGGCGTGCCTCACCATCTATGACATGCTCAAGGCGGCTGATCGTGGCATGGTGATCGAAGGTATCTGTCTTCTGGAAAAACGCGGCGGCGCCTCCGGCGAATATATCCGCCCGCGCTAACGCATCGAAAAGCCCGCCTTCTCGAATATCGCGCGGCTCTCAGTCCCGGAAAGAAAGACTAGAAAATCTTTCGCCGCCGGCGAAGCGGTACGGGTCAGCGCCACCGGATAGACGATGGGCGGATGGGTGTTCTGCGGGAACACGCCCACCACATGCACGCCCGGGTCCACCCTAGCATCGGTCTCATAGACAATGCCGTAAGGGGCTTCGCCGCGCGAAACATAGGCCAGCGCCACCCGCACATTCTCCGCCGGCGCGATCTGGCCGGCCACGCTATCCCACACGCCTAGGGCAGTGAGAGCCGCCTTGCCGTATTTCCCTGCCGGCACGGCATTGGGATCGGCCAACGCCAGCCTGCCGCCCTTCAATGCGCCGGCCAGATCGAAGCGCGGCGCGATGGTCAGCGCCGCGCTGCCGCTGCCGCCGATCAGCACCAGCCGGTTGGAGAGCAGGTCGTGGCGCGTGCCCTTGTCGATGCGGTTGTTCTTCTCAAGAAAATCCATCCAGTCGGAATCCGCGGACATATAGATGTCGGCATTGGCGCCCTGGTCGATCTGCTGCGCCAAAGTGTTGGAGGCGCCGAAGGACAGGGTCACCCTGGTGCCGGTCTTGGTCTGATAGGCGTCGGCCACCGCCTTCATGCTGTCGGTGAGCGACGAGGCGGCGAACACCGTAACGACCCTCTGCGCATGGGCCGGCGGCACAAAAACCAGCAACAGGGCGGCGGCCAGCCCCAAAAGGACGCGGCGAGACCGGTCTGCATAAGTGGACAAGAAGTTCCTCCCGGCCTAGCGTTTTGCCCAGCGTTCATTACTGCCGGGAATAACGTGTCAGAGAGCAGCCCCCGTGCCAAGCGGGATATCGCAAGTTCCGCCTTAGCCTCGGTCGAGCAGGCCCGCGCTGCCATGCTGGCCGGGATCAGGCCGCTTGCGCCGGAACCGGTGGCGCTGGATGAGGCGCTGGGCCGGGTCCTGGCCGCCCCTGTTCTTGCGGTGCGCGACCAGCCGCCTTTCACCGCCTCGATGATGGATGGCTATGCGCTCAACGCCGCCGGCACGCCCGCGCGCCTGAAAGTCATCGGAGAGGCGGCGGCGGGACGGGGTTTTTCCGGGCACTGCGGCGTGGGGCAGGCGGTGCGCATTTCCACCGGCGCGCCCTTGCCCGAAGGCAGCGATACCGTGGTGATGCAGGAAGACGTCAAGCGCGACGGCGATTTTGTCGAAGTGCCGGCCTTCCAGCCGGGCCAGAATGTTCGCCCCCGCGGCCTGGATTTTGTGGCGGGCGCGCAGCTGCTGGGAAAAGGATTGAGGCTGGACGGCATCGCGCTGGCTTTGGCGGCGGCAAGCGGCGCCGCCACTGTGTCCGTGACACGCCGGCCTCTTGTCTCGATCCTGACCGGCGGCGATGAATTGGCCGAGCCTGGCTCCCAGCCGGGGCCTTTCCAGATTTTCGATTCCGCCACGCGCGGCCTTGGCGCCCTGGTCAAAGCCTGGGGCGGCGAGGCGCAAAGACTGTCCCTGGAAAAGGACGATGAAGCGGCGATCGCGCGTGCGGCGCAAGGCGCGCTGACCGGCAGCGATCTTCTGGTGGTGATCGGCGGGGCGTCGGTGGGCGATCACGATCACGCGCGCCCGGCCCTGATGCGGCTGGGCCTGGAGCTGGCAGTGGATAAAGTCGCGCTACGGCCGGGCAAGCCCTGCTGGTTTGGCCGCACGCCGCAGGGACCGGTGTTGGGCCTGCCGGGCAATCCTGCCTCGGCGCTGGTCTGCGCCCATCTTTTCCTGCGCCCCATGCTCGCGGCCATGCTGGGCGCGGATGCTACCGTCGTCCTGCGGCGGGCGCATCTGTCGGAGGCGCTGCCCGCCAATGGTCCGCGCGAACATTACCTGCGCGCCCGGCTTTCGTCCGATGATGTGGGCCGTCTCAGTGCGCGGGCATTCGAGCAGCAGGATTCCTCGCTGCTCTCGGTCTTCGCCTCCGCCAATGCCCTGATCCGCCTCAAGCCCAATGCGCCTGCATCCGCTGCCGGCGACCTGGTGGATGTGCTGCTGCTGGATGGGGCCTGATGCTACCGGCGGCCGAATTTGAAATTCTGGTGACCAGTTTCGCCGTCGCATCCCGCGCCTTGATCGGGGCGCTGCCATTTGCCATCGCGGCCGCCTGGCTGCTGTCACGGCCCAGAATGCCGGGCAGGATTCTCCTGGACGGTCTCATCCATCTGCCGGTGATCCTGCCGCCGGTGCTGGTGGGCTTCCTGCTACTGGTGATTTTCGGCCGGCGTGGTCCGGCCGGTGCGCTGCTGGAACGTCTGTTCGGCCTGCATCTGGCTTTCACCATGGCGGGCGCTGCGCTGGCCACCGCAGTGATGATTTTTCCGCTCCTGGTGCGCAGCATTCGCCTCGCCTTCGAGGCGGCCGATACGCGGCTGTTCGAGGCCGCCGCGATGCTGCGTGCCGGGCCGATGGACCGTTTCCTCACCATGGCGCTGCCGCTGGCGGGCCCCGGCATCCTGGCGGGCGCGGTTACCGCCTTTGCCGCGGCGATGGGCGAGTTCGGCGCAGTCATCACCTTTGCCGCCAATATCCCCGGCCAGACCCAGACCCTGCCGCTGGCGATCTACGCCGTGCTGCAGGAGCCGGGCGGCGAAGCTGAGGCGATGCGGCTGGCGTTGATTTCCTTTGCCGTGGCGATGTGCGGATTGATTGCCGCCGAATTCCTGCAGCGCCGCGCGCGCCGGCGGCAGGCCGGATGAACGCGCTGGAAGCCGACATAAGATTGCGCCAGGGCGGCTTTGTGCTGGACGCCAACTTTACAGCGCCCGCCGACAGCGTCACCGCCCTGTTCGGTCCCTCGGGATCGGGCAAATCCACCCTGCTGGCCGCGCTGGCGGGCCTGAAGAAACTGGATTCCGGGCGCATCGCGCTCAAGGGCCGGATCTGCGCCGATGCCGGCCTGCATGTTCCACCGCATAGGCGCGGCTTCGGCCTGGTGTTCCAGGAGGCGCGGCTGTTTCCGCACCTTTCGATCCGGCAGAACATCGCCTATGCCGCAAGCCGCGCGCCGCAATCAAAACTGGCGTTGGTCGAGGTCGCGGATTTCTTCGACATCGCCGCCCTGCTGGACCGCCCCGTGCGCAATCTTTCGGGGGGCGAGAAAAGCCGTGTCGCGCTGGCGCGTGCCCTGGTTTCGATGCCGGATTATCTGTTGCTCGACGAACCCTTCGCCGCCCTGGATGGGGCACGGCGGCGCAGTTTCATCGAAGTGCTGCTGGCGGCGCATCGCCGGTTCAAGATCGCGATGATGGTGGTGACCCATAGCATCGACGATGCTGCGGTGCTGGCCTCGCATGTCGTGGCGATTGCACAAGGCCGCCTGGTGGCGCAAGGCGCCTTCGCTGAGGTCGCCCAGGCTCCGGCGTTCCAGGCGCTGCTCGATCGGCGCGATATCGGCGCGGTGCTGGCGGCAGGCGCGCTGCGCGGCGCCGGAACTGTCCAGCCCACGGGATACTGGCTGCGCGCCGACCATGTTCTTCTCGCCGCCGAACGTCCAAGGGCGATTTCCGCCCGCAATATCCTGGAGGGACGCGTCATGGCTATGCGGGATGAGGCCGAAGACGCCGTTCTGGTGACGCTTGAAACACAGGCGGGGCCGGTTCTGGCGCGGCTGACAAGCGAAGCGGTGCGCGACCTGGACTTGGCGCTGGGAAAACCCGCCTGGGCCCTGGTGAAGGCCCATGCGGTTTAGGCCCTAACAACCAAATGCCCATAACATAACGGCTAGACGGGTTCGCTCCACTCGGCCATGCTTGTCTCATGGCGCAGCTTTCGCTTCGCATAGATTTTGAGCCGTCCGGCAGCGCTTTCGGGCCGGGCATGGCGGAGCTTTTGGAGCGCGTGGACAAGATGGGCTCCATTCGCCAGGCCGCGGCCTCGATGGAAATGAGCTATCGCAAGGCCTGGCTGCTCCTGAAGGGGATGCAGCAGACCTTCGGAGGCGCCATCCTGGTCACCGAAACTGGCGGCGCGGCGGGCGGCGGCGCGCAGCTCACCGAACTCGGTCACAGGCTTATCAAGAGCTATCGGACCATTCAGGCCAAGGCGACCCGCGCCACCGAGGACGAGGTCAAGCTGCTGTCCGAGCTGGTTCGGGATAGTGCGCCGCCCAAGCGCCGTGTCGCGCCCAAGGGACCGTGAAGGTCCGAAAAAGCGCCGCATTTTTCGATTGACCCGCCAATTGAGGCAGCACCCGCTCGACGGGTTCGCCAAATACGTCAAAGCCTGAGGATCCGATCAGGCCGATGCGTAATTCTGCGCCTGCTGCCCGGCCAGTTTTGCCTTGTTCTGTTCGTCGTTGAATCGTTCCAGGTCGGTCAAGTCGGAAAAGGTCACGATGGTGGTGCCGTTGGGCAGCCGAGACAAGGCAAGCGAGATCAGCCGGCCATCGGCCCGTCTGGCTTTACCCCATTCGCTCAAGCTCTCGGGGTTGGCGGAATTCACGCCCCAGGAGACGATGCCCCAGATGCCGTCGCGGCCGATGCGCGCTGTGCACAGATTGGCGATGTCCGCGAAATGAGGCTGCAGGAACAACTCATCCTCCGTCAGCCGCCACATTTTCGTGAATTTGGAGTTGTGCAGCACCAGGCGTCCATCGGTTCCGAATATTGCAATCCCGTCGTCTATGGTGTCCAGCGTCGCGCGTTGGACCTGGGTCAACAGCCTCACGGCCGACTCCAGCCGCAGCTTCTCGCTGATGTCCTCGAATTGAAAGAATAGCCCTCCCAGCAGATGCGGCTGCGCCACGACACGCAGGCTTTTGCCGCCCGGCAGATGCCAGAAGGACTCGCTCAGGCCCTTAAGTCCGTCGAAAAGCTGGCTCTGATCCTGTTTCCATTCGGCGAAGTTGCGTTGTTCCGGCAATTTGCGGCCATCCCGCAGGCGGTCGAGAATTTCCTCCTGGGAAGGGTGTGTATCCAGCCACGCCTCGGCAAGCCCCCACAATTTGGCATAGCAATGGTTGTAGCGGACCAGGCGGCGGTCGGTGTCAAATACCGCAACGGCCGTGGGGATGCGCTCCATCATGTCGGTCTGTGCATCGAGTTCAAGGCTGAGGCGGGTTTCCGACCTGGCGGCAGCCGTAATATCCAGGGCGACACCGGTTGTGGCCGTTCCGTGCAAAGGCGCAAGCGTCAAGGCGAATGTCCGCCGCTCGCCCGCAATCACCATCTGCCGCCGGATTTCCCCCGGCGTTCCGTCGCTCTGCGCCGCAGCGGATGGCATGGCCCATTCCACCATGTCGGCAGGCAACTCTTCCACAATCTGGACTCCAAAGGTCTGCAGGAACGCGGCATTGGCCCAGGCCAGTGTCCTGTCATCCTCATGCAGCCAGACCGGCATCGGCAACGCGTCGAGTATCTCGCGGAAATCCCGGGTGCCTTTTTCCTCTTCCTGAAAATAAATCACCGCGCGGCCGCCCACCGAAGACCCGCGTATCGCCAAGGTTCGGTTTTCGGCGGTGCGCGCGCGAAGCATGAAGGACGCGCCCGTCTCCACCAGGCTGTCCAGCGCCTCAGTCAACGCCGGCCCATCCTGGCCAGCCTTGCAGGCGTGAAGCAGCACATGGGCCTCGCCGAATTGCTGCGGTTCTTTTTCGCCGCTTCTCAGCACAAGGATGGATTGCGCGCCATGGTTGAGCAATGCGCCGCGAAACAGCGCGGCCGCTTCGCTCCTGGCCTGTTCCAGGCGCATGCTGATTCGCAAGTTTCCCAGCCGGGCGTGCAGCCAGCAGGCCCAGAAGATGCAGAACATGCCGATCAATCCGGCGGATATGGCGAACGCCGCGGCGGCGGATTCTTCTTCGCCCGGCGGGCGATGGTCAAGCACCCCCAGGGCCTCGGCAAACGCCCCGGTCATTGAAACGAGCGGTTGCGAGACAAATTGAATGAACGGCACGAGCATGGTCATGACGCCTAGCTCTCCGCCGCAAGCACGCGCAACGCGGCCATATCGCGCAAAATTATCTGGTGCGCGTTTGGAACCAGGATGACGCCGCTGCCGCGAAGCGCGGTGATCGACCGGGAAATGGTTTCAATGGTGAGGCCAAGATGATCGGCGATATCCTGGCGGCTCATTGTCAGGTCGATGCGGTCGCCGCACATGACATCCAGCCGGTCCGCCAGGCGCAGCAGGAAGGACGCAACCCGTTCATTGGCCTTCTGGCAGCCCAGGACGAACAAATGCTGCTGCGCCATCTGCAGGCTCTCCGACATATGGCGCAGGAGCTGATGGCGCGCGCCGGCGTTTTCCCGCGCCAGCCGGTCGAAACAGCCCCGCGGAAACGCGATCAGGCTGACTTCCGTAACGGCCTCTGCTGAGACGGGCTGGTCGGGACTTTCCACAAAACCCATGACATCGCCCGGCAGCAGGAAGTCCATAATATAACGGCGGCCATCCGGCAGGTGGCGGCAAAGACGCACCGTGCCGTCCACGATTCTGTAAACCTGGTCCGCCGGATCACCCTGGTTGAACACCGTTTCGTTGCGCTGGTAATGCTGGCGCGCGCCATAGGATTGAATGGCCTGGAGATGATCCGGCAGCGTTGCTCCCGTTTGTGCGGCATCGAAGCGCGCCGTAATCGCGGCGGCATTTCCCATCATTCCGGCGGTTGACGGCCTGGTGCGTGCGGTGCTCAACGTGATCATGATTACCCCCAAATTCTCTCGCGCGGACGCGCTCGACGGTTTGATAATGGTTAACTTCAAATTGAATCAGTAGTTCGGAATTCCGCGTACGTAGATTCGCGTGGGCGCAATCGGGATTGCTCCCTATTGCCTTGGCGGATGCTGTTTTGGCGATGATTCCAGGTACGCGGAACTACCTACGCAGGCCGTTTCGTTTTCATGCACGCGATCAATTCGCCGGCGGTTTTGACATTTCGCAATGCGCGCCGGCGCCGATTGCGTTCTATTTCCGGCGTGGCGCAGAACGCGCTTCACTATCGAGGAGCCCAACAGAATGTTCTGGCTCATACGCAAGATTGCATTGCTTCGCCGCGCGTTTTGCGGCGATGACGCGCTTCGCGACGGCCGTCCGGTATCAACCCGGCGCAGCCGGTGTGCGGCGGTCAGACGGCGCGCCGTCTTCCCCCGGCGGCGCGCCGGCAGCAGCTTTCCCGTTCGCCGCCGCAGAGGGTATTGGATGCTGCTGGCGACGCCGTGGCGGCGCTGCGTCATGGGCACCAATCACATTTCCTGTTTCGGAATCTGGCGCAAGGGATCGCGGCGCCAGGCGCTTCGCGTTAATCGGCAAGGCGACGCCCGCTGGAACCGTCCCGCCCGCATTGCGCGGCGTGACATCGGCTGTTCGGGCCACGATGCATGGGAGAATCGAAGCCCATGAAACAGGCGGCGGAAAAATGGGCGGGATGGCCGGCGTCTATGCTTGCGACCCTGATCGCCGTCACGTTCGCGAGCATCCTGACGGCATGGGCGGCTGCCGGTCCGGCCGGCTTGCATCCCGCGCTTGCCCCGACCCGACCCGTCGAAATTCAGCTCCGGCCCGCTGACATCACGGATGGGCCAGCCGACTTTGATTCCGCATCCATGCGCGCGTCATGGGATCCGAAGACAGCGCGCGAAGGCCGGACGGGTAACCGCGTCATTGACCATTCACCATCCCTCAGGCCTTCGGTGCTCGACACTGCGGTCCGTGGTTCATTGCAATAAGGAAGAACATCATGCGTGCGCTCCTGATTGAGAACGACCTCGCAGCATCGAAGAGCATCGAAGCGGTGCTCCATCGCGAGGGCATATATATGGACACAACCAATACCGGCGAAGACGGCATGAATCTTTGCCGCCATTATGATTACGACATCGTGATTCTCGGCTCGCGCCTGCCCGACATGCGCGGCCTCGACGTGATCCGCGGTTTGCGCAAGGCGCAGATTCAAATTCCGATTCTGGTCCTGTCGTTCGCCGCCGCGGCAGAAAACCAGGTCAGGACCCTCGATGCGGGGGCCGACGACCATTTGACCATGCCGTTCCACAACGCCGAGATGGTTGCGCGCGTCCGGGCGCTGGTTCGCCGCTCGCGAGGTCATTGCGACCCGGCCATTACCACCGGCAGGGTGACCGTCAATCTGGCGTCCAGGACAGCGGCCGTGAACGGCGTTTCGCTGCCCCTTACGGCCAAGGAATACCAGATTCTGGAACTGCTCTCCTTGCGCCGGGGCACCACCCTGAACGCCGAAGTGCTCATCAATCACATTTATGCCAATGGCGAAGGTCCGGAAAGCCGCACCATCGAGCTGTTCATCTGCAAGCTGCGCAAGAAGCTCGCCAACGCCACCGGCGGCGACCGCTGCATTGAGACGATCAAAACGCGCGGCTACCTGCTGCGGGCCGCTGCGTAACGCCCGCGTCAAGCCGGCATCACTGGTCTCACTCCGCGGGCGCCGCCTGGGATGATTTGCTGCGCCTGTTACCGAACTGCAGCATCCCGCCCAGCCGGTCCAGATAGGTATAGATCACAGGCGTGATGTAGAGTGTCAGGAGCTGGGAAAACAGCAACCCGCCCACCACACACAGGCCCAGGGGCCGGCGCGATTCCGAACCGATCCCTGATCCGAAGGCGACCGGAAGGGTGCCGAACAAGGCTGCCATGGTGGTCATCATGATAGGGCGGAAGCGGATGCGGGCGGCTTCCAGAATGGCCTCTTCGGCGCTGACGCCCGCCTCGCTGCGCTGCTTGTGAAGGGCGAAGTCGATCATCATGATCGCGTTCTTCTTGACGATGCCCACCAGCATGATCATGCCGACAAAGGCATAGACCGTGAGCGGCAGGCCCACAAGATAGAGGGTCAGGAGTGCTCCCACCGCAGCTGAAGGCAGGCCGGACAGGATGGTGAGCGGGTGAACGAAACTCTCATAGAGGATACCGAGTACGATATAGACGGTGAAGACCGCGATCAGCAGCAATTGGCCCATATTGGCCATGGATTGCTGGAAGGCGTCGGCTTGGCCCTGGAAGGAGCCCACCACCGTCTGCGGCATGGCGATCGCGTCGCTGGCATCCTGGATGCCTTTCACGGCATCGCTGAGGGAATAGCCCTCGGCCGTGTCGAAGGACACCGTCACCGATGGCAGCTGGCCGGAATGGTTGACGCTGAGCGGCATGGTGCGGATGGCGTTTGTCGTCACGGCGGAGAGCGGCACCAGAGCACCGTTCTTGGCGGTGATATAGAGCGCGCGCAGGGAATCGACATTGCTCTGATATTGCGGCAGCAATTCCAGCATCACCGGATACTGGTCCGCGGAATCATAGATCAGCGACACCTGCTCGCCGCCAAAGGCATAGCCCATGGCATTCTCGATCTGCGACGGCGTGACCTTCAAGGCCGCGGCGCGCTCCCGGTCGATATGGACTTCCGCTGAGGGCGCCGCCTTGTCGAAATCGGTATTGACCCCGACAAACTGCGGCATGGACTTGAGCTGGTCTTCCAGTTGGGTGGCCACATCCTGCAACTGCGTCTGGTCCGGTCCCTGCAGCGTGTATTGATAGGTGGAGCGCGAGGAGCGGGCGCCGATGTTGATCTGCGCGGGATAGGTGACGAAGACATTGATGCCGGTGAGATTGTTCACCTTTTTGCGCAGTTGGGCGGCAACCTGGTCGGCCATCAGCTTGCGCGGCTCGCCCAGCGTCTTGAGCATGATGTTGAGATCGGCGGAATTGGCGCCGGCGCCGCTCGACGAGACGGACAGCATCGCGCCCGCGACATTGGGATCGGCATGAACGATCTGGCTGACCTGTTGGCCATAGGCCACCATCTTTTCGTAGGAGGTTCCGTTGGCGGCCTGGATCGAGGCGTGCAACTGGCCCTGGTCGTCCGCCGGCAGGAAATCCTGCGGCATGATCCGGAACAGATAGACGCTGGCGATGATGGAGGCGGCGAACACGCCCATGATCACAGGCTTGTGGCGCACGCTCCAGGCCAGGCTGTGGTTGTAGCGTTCCTGCACCCAGTTGAACGCGTTCTCGCTCCAGCGATAGAAGACGTTGTGCTTTTCGTGGCTTTCATCTTTGAGCATCCGCGCGCACAGCATGGGCGTCAGGGTGATCGAAACCAGCCCCGAGAACAGGATCGCCAGCACAATGGTGACGGAGAATTCGTACAGCAGCCGTCCCACCAGCCCGCTCATGAACACGACGGGAATGAAAACCGCCGCCAGCGACAGGGTCATGGACAGGATGGTGAAACCGATCTCCTGCGAGCCCTTGAGCGCCGCTTCATAGGGTTTTTCGCCATGCTCGATATGCCGGACGATATTCTCCAGCATCACGATGGCGTCATCCACCACGAAGCCGACCGACAGCGTCAGCGCCATCAGCGAGAGGTTGTCCAGGGTGAAGCCCATCAGCGACATGCCGGCAAAGGTGCCAACCACCGCCAGCGGCAAGGCCAGCGCGGGGATGATGGTGGCGGATACCTTCCGCAGGAAGACGAAGATCACCATCACCACCAGGACGGCCGCGATCAGCAGCGTCTCCTGGACCTTGGCCACCGAGGCGCGGATGCTCTCGCTGCGGTCGTGGCGGATTTCCAGGTCAATGCCGGCGGGCAGCATGGCCTGGAACTGGGGCAGGATGGCGCGGATCTGCTTGACCACTTCGATGGTGTTGGCGCCGGGCTGACGGTCGACAAAAATGGAGACGGCGCGCTGGGTGCGGTACCAGTCCGCCTGCCGCACATTGGCGGTGCTGTCCGTCACGGTGGCGACATCGCCCAGCTTGACAGGCGCGCCGTTGCTTTCGGCGATGATCTGGTTGCGGAACTTGTCGGCATTGTCGAGCTGGCCATCGGTATGGATGATCTGGGCATCGCTGGTGCCGTTGAGCGTGCCGGTGGCCTGGTTGACATTCACCTCATTGAGGGCGGTGGCCAGCGTGTCGATGCCGATGCCGCGCGCGGCCAGCGCGTTGGGATCGGCCTGCACCCGCACGGCATATTTCGAGGCGCCGCTGACAGGCGCCTGGGCCACGCCATCCAGGGTCGAAAGCTGGCGCGACAAGAGGTCGGCATAACGTTCCACTGTGGTGACCGGCAACGTCTTGGAGGTCAGCGCCAGGAAGAAGATGGGCTGGTCCGACGGGTTGACCTTGCGGAAGCTGGGCGGGTTGATCATCGTCTTGGGCAATTGGCGCGTCGCCGCCGAGATCGCCGCCTGCACATCCTGCGCCGCCGCATCGATGTTGCGGTCCAGCTTGAATTGCAGGGTGATCGAGGTCGATCCCAGGCTGCTGCGCGACGACATCTGGTCGATGCCTGGTACCGCCGAGAAGGCGTTTTCCAGGGGCGCGGCGATGGCCGAGGCCATGGTCTGCGGATCGGCGCCGGCCAGGCTGGCGCTGACCTGGACAGTGGGGAAATCCACGTTGGGCAATTCGCTGTTGGGCAGGCTGAAATAACCCTCGACTCCGAAAATGAAGAGCGCCGCCATCAACAGTGTCGTCATCACCGGATATTCGATAAAACGCCGGGAAATGTTCATGGCTTCTTCCCGCCCTTGCGCTTTGCCCCGCGCGCGCCCGCGGCGGGCCGCGCTGCCGGCGCCCCTTCGACCAAAACCTTGGCCCCTGGTACCAGGCGCAACTGGCCGTCCGTCACCACCTGATCGCCTGGGCTGAGGTCGCCCTCGACCGCCATGCTCTTGGTGTCGTCGAACAGGACCTTGACCGGCTTCTCCGCCACCTTGCCGTCCTGGACCGTGAAGACATAGCGGCCGTCGGGACCGACATTGACCGCCTCGCGGGGCCCCAGC
>DATMNL010000046.1:0-65897 GCA_035568995.1 Rhizomicrobium sp.
GGACCGCTTCATGAGCCAATGTCGCTCTCTCACCAATTTTATCGCCAATGGCGTGATCACCCTGGCGGTGGCGCGCTGGGAAAACGAACTGGACCAGCCCAAGCTGCTTCGCATGCTCAATGCGGGCCCGGCCAAGGTCGAGGACACTTATCTTGAAGTCCCGGCCTGAAGGCCAGGAACACGAAGCAATTGGTCTGGTCTGAGGCTGATTGGCTGGTCAATACCGGCTGGACCGGGGGCGCCTTTGGCACCGGCAACCGCATGCCGATCAAGGCCACGCGCGCTGCTCAACGCCGCCCTGGACGGCAGTCTCGCCAATGCTGAAATGCGAATTGATCCACACTTCAAGTTCCGGGTGCCAGTGGTGGTGACCGGCGTCGACGGCAAAATTCTAAATCCACGCGATACCTGGGCCGACAAGTCCGCCTATGACGCCCAGGCCGGAAAACTGGTTGGCATGTTCCGCGAGAACTTCAAGAAGTTCGAAGTCTATGTTGGCCAGGACGTCGTGCGGGCGGCGCCGCAACTGGCGCAAGTGGCGGAATAGAAGCTATTTCAATTTCACGTTGGAAACCGATGGCGGCGGTCTTTCAGTTTCCAACGCGCTTTATTGGTGGCTCACGAGCATCGCCAAGCAGAATTGCCCTGTCGGTACGGACGTTGGTATGAGGGCAGTAACGGCCGCCCAAGCTACTGAAGTTACGCAATAATAGTTAAAATCATGGGTCCTGCCAGGCCCACCGGCCCTTGAACGCATGATTCCAGATGAGATAACATAGCGTGGGGAGTTCTACATGCGCTTCATCCCGCTTGTTTTCCTATTCCTAACAGGAACAGCACAAGCCCAAGTGTCCGTAAGCGCTGGCAATGGCCTTGCCCACTATTGTTACATCGCTGCCCTAACTTCGGCTTATAACAAAATGGTGGCAGGGGACGGCATTGGCAATTGCAATGCGGCGCTGGAAGGGCCTCTGAGTGCAAAAGACCGTGCCGCGACCCTCGACAATCGTGGAATTCTTTTTGACGCCAAAAAGAATTATTCCGATGCTTGGGATGATTTCAATCATAGTATCAAGCTGAATGAAAAACTGGGGGACGCCTGGATCAACCGGGGCGTTGCGCGAATCCGGCTCAATCAGCCTGAAGATGCTTTGATCGACATTCAGAAAGGCATGTCGCTGGGGCCAGCCATGCTTCAAATTGGATACTATGACCTCGGGGTGGCAGAGGAAAACCTGGGAAAATTCACTGACGCCTACAACGATTTCAAGCGATCGCTTGCGGTTGACCCAGAATTTACGCCAGCCAGTAACGAACTGAAAAATTTTGTCGTCGCACGCGCACCTGCTAGTTCTCAACCCAGCCAATAAGACTGAGCACGCAGGGCAGATACTTAGCTAAATCGCGGATATTGGAACGCCTGACTGTCACCGCTTGGGCCCCGCACTTGCCGGCTTGTCGACGCGCTGGGACGCCAGAGACGCCCAATATTTGCGGTCATCCATGATGTCAGTCTAGGAGCGTGACCGTTTTTTCTGCCGTAGGTGCAATTCTGTTGGTACAGAAGTTGGTACTCTGCCGGCGCAACCGTACAACTTAGTGATATTGCTCAGGTAATTTAGCAATATGGGTCCTGCCGGGCCCACCAACGTATTGTTCTCAATCTGGGTTACCACCAAATCAAAAATGAATGAGGAACCGCCGTTTGAAGTATCTCCTCCGACACACGAAAACGAATTGGCGGAGGCCGTCGCGCAATATCGACCGTGGTGAAATTTCACCGCGCTTGGTAAAATGTCACCATGGCATTACATCCCGAAATTCGGCGCTTATCGGTAACGTCGCGTGGGAATGTCGCGCGAAAAAATTTGCGCGGCACTGACGCGCTTCTTCGACCTATCCATGCGTATACCATCGTCGATACCAACGGACCGGCGCTGTGAGTTCCCTGATGGGTTAACGGAAGGGGCGAATCACAAGGGGGGGTCTCATGTCGACGATTGCAAAGAAAGTTCACGTTTCATCGGGTCATCAAAGACGCATGTTTGAGCACGTCAATCGCAGGGGGCAGGTCAGCGTGCTGCCGCTGACTCCGGAAACACGGCGCTTCTTTGCTGCCGGCAATCTTGGGGAGCGGGCAGGCGTCAATCGCAATCTTCCTGACGCCCGCCAATCCGGCGCCGATGGATTGGAGCCGGAAAATTCCGTTCTCACCGCGCGCGAGCTCCAAGTCTTCGATCTGTTGATATCGGGCCTGTCGAACAAGCTGATCGCGTATGAATTGTCGATTTCCCCCCGCACGGTCGAAGTTCACCGCGCGCACCTGATGAAGAAGATGGGCGTCCGCAATGCCGCGGCTCTTGTTCGGCTGGCCCTGACCGCCGCCTAGCATGCTGCGGCGCGCCAGGAAATCCGTGACGGGCTGTTAAATTAACGAAGCCAGCGTTTTTCATACCCTGGGACTTTGCGCTTGCGTTTGACCGTAAGAAGATCGCGACCATGGCTGCGGCCCAGCCGGGCTGCGAACCGGCCTGACGGGGACGCATCAAGTCCTGATCAGGCCGCCGAGACAATTCCCGAAAAAATATAACCGGAATTTCGAACCGTTTTAATAAGCGTGGGATGCTTCGGGTCGTCATTGATCTTCTTGCGAAGACGGCCGATCCGCACGTCAATGCTGCGGTCGAATGCGGGCGCATCATTGGCGCAAATATAGTCCAGCAACTGATCCCGGGTCAGCACCCGGTTGGCATGAGTTACAAACGTCTCCAGCAGCTTGTATTCACCGCTGGTCAGCGCCACCATCTGGCCCTCACCATCCGTCAGCGTCTGGGATGTCATGTCGATGATGCAGCCATTGAAGCTGTATTTGCGATGCGGCTTGTCCGTCGGCAGGGCGCAAGGCGTCCGTTCGCCGCGCCTGAGGACGCTGCGAACCCGCGCCAGAACCTCGCGCGGCTCAAACGGCTTGGTGATGTAGTCGTCGGCCCCGACTTCCAGGCCGACGACACGGTCGGTCAGATCGCCGCGGCCGCTGACGATGATGATGCCGAGATCGTGATTTTGACGGATGCGGCGCGTTACCGTAAGGCCATCAGCGTCGGGCAGGCCGACATCTACGATCACCAGGGCGACGTCGTTGCTTGATAGAACTTCATCCAGGCCGGCCGCCGCGGGCAGCGAAATGACGTGGTAACCATCTGCTTTCAAGCATCTTTCCAGCAGCAGGCGGATATCAGGATCGTCCTCGACAACCACCAGATTCTTGCCTGCGCTCATGGATTCCTGCCCCGGACACAAAAAGTCATCCACCGAAATAAAGCGAAATCCTTTCGAAATACTTAGGTTAAAAAGCGCCTCCATCTTGTGCCCACGATCTAGGACAGACGTCCGCGGTGTTGGGGAGCGGGCGTGCGTAAGACTTTCTTAACCTGCCGCGGCAGGGTGCCGTCGCCGGCCACGGCAACGCCGGCACGCCGGGCATGGTCCGGGCGGACGAACCTCTGGCTGTCCTCTCCGCCGTTACTATCACCGGCATCCTTGGCGATGGGCTTGTACGCGCCGCCAGGACACCAGGCGAGGCCGGCCTGACGGCTACCTATCTTGGTGGCGGCCACAACAATCCCATCCCGACCCCCTGAGCGTCAGAGCTGACATATCACGACACATATCGACAGACGGCCGAAAGATACGGGTCAAATTCGCAATTTAGAGTTTCATGCAATTCAAACGGAGAGAAAAATGAGCTGGCTTAACAATATCACGGTGCGCACCAAAATCATCGGCGCTTTCGCGCTGGTTCTCGCTGTCACCGTCGGGTTGGGCGTGTTCGCGATCCAGCGCGTTTCAGCTGTCAATAACAATACCGTCGTGCTCAGCACCAACTATCTGTTGGCGGCGACAAAGCTTGGCGAAGTTAACGGATCGGCGATGCGGTTCCGCCAGCTCGAAGCGACGCACATTCTTGCCAGCTCAGTGGCTGAGAAAGCCAAAGAGGAGGCCACTATGACGGGCACGCTTGACGACGTGCGCAATTCCTATTCGGCCTATGCCGCGACCATCGATCCAGGCGAGGAACGGGGCCTGAACGACAAGCTGACGCCGCTGTGGAGCCGCTATCTTGAAGTACATGAAAAGCTGATGGACCTCTCGCGCAAGGGCGACGACAAGGCCGCGCAGGCGCTCTATGTCGGTGACATGCGCACAACCTTCAATCAGTATTACGACGACCTGCACGCAATCATGGCGTATCAGGACAAGGGCGGCCACGCGGAAGCCCAGCAGGCTGCCGATACCTATCGCCTGGCCTGGGATTTTATCGTCGCCGCGATTGCCATGGCCGCGCTCCTCTGCGTCGCCGCCGGCTTCATGATCGTGACAGGCGTCTCCTCGCCGATCAAGCGCATGACCAACGCGATGGGCCATCTGGCCAAGCATGATCTCTCCACCGAGATCGATGGACTGGGCCGCAAGGATGAAATCGGCCAGATGGCCGCCGCCGTGCAGGTCTTCAAGGACAGCATGATCGAAGGCGACCGCCTGAAAGCCGAGCAGGAAACCGCCCGCCGCCGCACCGAAGAGCGGACCTCCAGGATGGACGAACTGACCCGCAATTTCGAAAGCAGCGTCGGCAGCGTGGTGCAGGCCGTGGCCTCCCAGGCCACCCAGATGGAATCCTCCGCCCAGTCGATGAGCGCGACGGCGGAAGAAACCACCAAGCAGGCCAGCGCCGTTGCGGCCGCGTCGGAGCAAAGTTCCGCCAATGTCCAGACCGTTGCCTCGGCCACCGAGGAGCTTTCCTCTTCGATCTCCGAGATCAGCCGTCAGGTCAGCCAGTCCAGCCAGATCACGGCCAACGCCGTTTCCGAGGCCAGCAAGGCCAACGATATGGTGCAGGGCCTGGTCGGTGCCTCGGCCAAGATCGGCGAGATCGTGGCGCTGATCAATGACATCGCGGACCAGACCAATCTCCTGGCGCTGAACGCGACCATCGAGGCGGCCCGCGCCGGCGAAGCCGGCAAGGGCTTTGCCGTCGTCGCCGCCGAGGTCAAAAACCTGGCGACCCAGACATCCAAGGCGACCGAGGAAATCAGCGCGCAGATCACCGGCGTGCAGGGTGCGACCCAGGACGCCGTGCAGGCCATCGCGTCGATCAGCAAGACGATCGGCGAGATTGACCAGATCGCGACCGCCATCGCCGCCGCTGTCGAAGAGCAGGGCGCCGCCACCCAGGAAATCGCCCGCAATGTCGAGGAAGCCGCCAAGGGCACGCAGGAAGTGTCGTCGAATATCGGCGGCGTGACCGAAGCCGCCAACGGCACAGGCGCCGCGGCCGGCCAGGTATTGACGGCCGCCCAGGCGCTCACGGGCCAGTCCGGCCATCTCAAGGACCTGGTGCAGAACTTCCTCGCGGGCGTGAAGGCGGCTTAAGCCCCACACAGCGAGGCATCGAACGAGGAAGGGGCGGGGCCGGGGTTCAACGCGATGTGCGCTGCCCCATCAGAGCCCAGCGAGAAACCCGGTCCGCCCCTCCTCACCACCACGACATTCCGTCCGGCAAAAAAAGCGAGCGCATGCGATGACCGAGCAAGCCCAGACAGATACCGGCGAAGGCCTGACGGCATTCGTCACATTCAGTGTCGCGGACCATTATTTCGGCGTTCCGGTCAGCCGCGTCCAGGACATCCTGACGCCCGACACCATCGCGAGCGTGCCGCTCGGTCCGGCGGAAGTGCGGGGCCTGATCAATCTACGTGGCCGCATCGTGACCGTGATTGATGTGCGGACCCGGCTTTCGCTCGGGGCGTCTGCCGCCGCGGGACCGAGAAAATGCGTCACCGTCGAGAGCGAAGGGGAATTCTACACCCTGCTCGTGGACAGCGTGGGCGATGTCGTGAGCCTGAAAGAGATCTGCCGCGAACCCAACCCCGCGACGCTGGACCCGCTCTGGTGCGAGGTGGCCAACGGCGTCTTCCGCGCCGGCGAGAAATTGCTCGTCACGCTGGATGTCGAACGGCTCCTCAATATCCGCGGCAAGGCCTGAGGAAAACGATCATGGATGATCTGCTCAATGAATTCCTGACCGAGACCAACGAAAGTCTCGGCACGCTGGATGTGGAACTGGTCCGTTTCGAACGGGACTCCAGCGATGTCACAATCCTTGGCAACATCTTCCGGCTGATGCACACCATCAAGGGGACCTGCGGTTTTCTGGGATTGCCGCGTCTGGAAGCGGTGGCCCATGCCGGCGAGAATGTGCTGGGAAAATTTCGTGATGGCGAATTGCTGGTCACGCCGGACGCCGTGACGCTGATTTTAAAATGCATCGACCATATCCGCAAATTGCTGGCTGAGCTGGAAGCCGCCGGCAAGGAACCAGAGGGCAGCGACGCCGGCCTGATCGGTGAGATCAACGCCATCGCCCAGGCCCAGCCCGCCGCCCCAACCGGCACGGCATCGGACGATTCCGCTCCCCCCCTGTTCGACGATACGGGCTTTCCTGTTGCCGCCGAACTTCTGGCCGAAGTGGCGCACGCTCTGGATCCCCAACAGATCCTGTTCGTGTCCGCGCCAGAAGCTCCGACGGCCCCGGCTCCGGAGGCGGCCATTCCAGCCCCCGCCCCGGAGCCGGTGTCCGTACCCGCCGCCGTCAAGGATACCCCCGTCGCGGAAGCCCGGGAATCGGCGCTGGCGGCGTCTTCCATCCGCGTCAATGTGGATGTGATCGAGAATTTGATGACGCTGATCAGCGAGTTGGTGCTGACCCGCAACCAGCTCATGCAGCTTCAACGCATGCAGAAAAGCGGCGAATTCAAGGTCCCGCTGCAGCGCCTCAGCCATATCACCTCCGAATTGCAGGACGGCGTGACGCGCATGCGTATGCAGCCGATCGGCAATGCCTGGGCCAAGCTGCCGCGCATCGTCCGCGACCTCTGCGTGGAATCCGGCAAGAAGATCGAACTGGTCCAGCGCGGCGCCGACACCGAACTGGATCGCCAGGTCCTTGAAATGATCAAGGACCCGCTGACCCACATGATCCGCAACTCGGCCGATCATGGCATTGAAAGCCCGGCCGACCGCCTGGCCGCCGGAAAATCCGCCAGCGGCGTCATCACCCTGGAGGCCTATCACGAAGGCGGACACATTTTCATCCGCATCTCCGACGACGGCCGCGGTCTCGATGTCGCGCGGATACGCCGCAAGGCGATTGCCAACGGGTTGGCGTCCGAAGCCGACCTGGCAAGCATGAGCGAGCAGCAGGTCCTGCAGTTCGTCTTCCGCGCCGGTTTCTCCACCGCTGAAAAAGTGACCAGTGTTTCCGGCCGCGGCGTCGGCATGGATGTGGTGCGCACCAATGTCGAGCGTATCGGCGGCACGATTGAGATGAATTCCACGGCCGGCCGCGGCACGGTCTTTTTGATCAAGATTCCGCTGACGCTTGCCATTGTCTCCGCCTTGATCGTGGAGACGGCAGGGCAGCGTTTCGCCGTCCCTCAGATCAATGTGATCGAACTGGTTCGCGCCGGAAACCGCTCCAGCGCCCGCATCGAAACCATCAAGAACGCATCCGTGCTGAGGCTACGTGACCGACTTCTGCCCCTGGTCTCGCTGCGCACGCTGCTGGGCATGGGCGAGGAAGACAGCACGCGCGACCGCTTCATTCTGGTCTCGCAGGTTGGCGCCTTCACCTTCGGCGTCGTGGTGGACCGGGTGTTCGACACCGAGGAAATCGTGGTCAAGCCGGTCGCGCCGATCCTGCGCGGGACCGCCTTCTATGCCGGCAACACCATCCTGGGCGACGGCAGCGTCATCATGATCCTGGACCCCAATGGCATCGCGGGCGCCGCAGGCCAGGGCCAGGCGCAGCTGGAATCCGCCGTCACCAAATCCGGTGAGGGCGAGCATCGCGACAGCGGTCATGTCTCGCTGCTTCTGTTCCGCGCCGGCAGCAAGGAACTGAAAGCCGTCCCGCTGGAAGCGGTGGCGCGCATCGAGGAAGTGAGTGTCAGCTCCATCGAGCATGTCGGCGGACGGCCGGTGGTGCAGTATCGCGATCACCTGATGCCGCTTATCGCGCTGGATGACGGGCATAGCTGGAAGGAAGACGGCAAGCAGCCGATTCTGGTGTTCGACAAGAATGGCCGCGCGCTCGGCATTGCGGTGGACGAAGTCGTGGATATTGCCCGCGATCGGGTCACGATCGAATTGCAGCCCGGCCGTGAAGGATTGCTGGGCAGCGCCATCGTCGCCGGAAAAGCCACCGACCTGATCGATATCGAGCATCACGTCGCCCGCAATTTCTCCGCTTCGTTCGGCATGGATTATCCCGTCTCGGGAGAAGCGGCATGAAAACCCAACGCTCCTGCCTGATCGTGGACGACTCCGCCGTCATCCGCCGTGTTGTCGCCGAAATGTTTCGCGACATGAAATTCACGGTGTCTGAGGCCCCGACCGGGCTTCATGCCGTGGCGCACTGCCGCGAGCAGGCGCCGGATCTCATCATGCTGGACTGGAACATGCCGGTGATGGACGGCATCACCTGCCTCAGGGAGGTGCGCGCGCTTGAGATGGCCAAGCGTCCCATCGTCATCATGTGCACCACCGAAAGCCAGCTCTCCAAGATTCAGGAGGCTCTGGCCGCCGGCGCCGACGAATACATCATGAAGCCGTTCGATCAGGGCGTGCTGCTCGACAAGCTATCTCAATTCGATCTGGCGTGAACGCGACATGACCCAGGTCGCCGCAACAGATATCGCCCCGGCACGCACGCGCGTGATGGTGGTTGACGATTCCGCGGTCGTGCGGGGGTTCATCGTGCGAATCCTCAACAGTGATCCGGCCATCGAGCTGGTCGCCACCTGCAGCAATGGCCAGAGCGCCGTGCATCAGGTCGGGCGGGCCCGGCCCGATGTCGTGATCCTGGACATCGAGATGCCGGTGATGGACGGGCTGACGGCCCTGCCCAGGCTGCTGGCGGCGGACCCGGAGACCAGGGTCATCATGGCCTCCACGCTGACGCAGAAGAATGCCGAGATCAGTCTTGAGGCGATGGCGCTGGGCGCCGCCGATTATATTCCCAAGCCGATTGCCAGCCAGCTGAACGGCAACGACAATTTTCAGCGGGATCTGCTGGCCAAGATCGCCGCGCTGGGCCGGCGCCGGCAAAGGGGCGCACCGGGTCCCACGCCGGTCGCCGCATTGCGAAAGCCTCATGCCTTCGCCCTGCGCACCATTCTGCCGCGTGAGCCCAGGATTCTGGCCATCGGCAGTTCGACCGGCGGCCCGCAAGCCCTTCTCTCCCTGCTGAAGGCGGTCTCGCCCGACGTCACCGTCCCGATTGTGATCGCCCAGCACATGCCGGCGACCTTCACCACCGTGCTGGCCCAGCATATCGAGCGCGCCAGCGGACGGCCGTGCCGCGAGGCGGTGCATGGCGAAGCCATACTGTCCGGGCGCATCTATATTGCGCCGGGCGATTTTCATTTTGAAGTCCTGCGCGACGGAACGGCTCTCAAGGCCCAGCTGCACAAGGCCCCGCCGCAGAATTTCTGCCGCCCCTCCGTCAATCCTCTGTTTCACAGTGTGGCGCGCGCCTTCGGGCCGCAAGCTGTCGCCGTGATGCTGACCGGCATGGGCAGCGATGGATTGGACGGTACCCGCGATTTCGCCGCGGCCGGCGCCGCGGTGATCGCCCAGGACGAAGCCTCCAGCGTGATCTGGGGCATGCCCGGCGCCGTCGCCAATGCCGGCCTCTGTTCCGCCGTGCTGCCGCTGGCCGGCATCGCGCCGCATCTGACCAGTCTTTTTGCCAGGAGCCGGCGATGAACAGCGTGGATTTCGCCTATATCGCGGCGCTTCTGAAGGAACGGTCCGGGCTGATCGTGACGCAGGAAAAGACCTATCTGTTCGAGACAAGGCTTCTTCCAATCGCGCGCCGCAACAACCTCGCATCCCTCGAACAACTTATTGCGGCGATGCGGACCGGACGCAATGAGGCCCTGATCGGTTCGGTGGTGGATGCCATGACCACCAACGAAACCTCCTTCTTCCGCGACCGCCATCCCTTCGAGGCCATGAAAAAGGTGTTGCTGCCGGGCCTGATCGAGCGCCGCGCCGCGCAGAAGCATTTGCGCATCTGGAGCGCCGCCTGTTCAACCGGGCAGGAAGCCTATTCGCTGGCCATGATGCTGCGGGACGATTTTCCCCTTCTGGCGGGCTGGCGCGTCGAAATCATCGGCACCGACATCTCTCCCAGCGTCCTGACGCGCGCCAGGGAAGGCGTCTATTCGACATTCGAAGTGCAGCGCGGCCTGCCGATCCAATTGTTGGTCCGGCATTTCGAGCAGATCGGCGAGCAGTGGCGGATCAAGCCCGAATTGCGGCGCATGGCGGATTTCCGGCCCTTCAATCTTCTCGGCGATCTGGCGCCGCTGGGACAATTCGACATCATCCTGTGCCGCAATGTGCTGATCTATTTCGACCTGCCAGTCAAGGCGCGCGTGCTGGAAGGCATGCACCAGCGCCTGGCGCGCGACGGCGGCCTGATTCTCGGCGGCGCGGAATCCGTCTTCGGCATTTGCGACCGGTTTACCGATATTCCCGGCCTGCGCGGCGTCTATGCGCCGGGTGGCTCCGGCCGCGCGGCATGGCCTGCTGCGGCGAAAATCGGCGCGGCCAGCCCGGCCATGCCCATGCGATCAGTGTCCTAAAGGAGAGTGTTATGAGCCTGAACAAGAATATGCGCATCCTGATTGTGGACGACTACAACACGATGCTGCGGATCATGCGCAATCTGCTGCGCCAGCTGGAATTCTGCAATGTCGCGGAAGCGACCGACGGCGAGACCGCGCTCAGCACCCTGCGGCGTGAAGCGTTCGACCTGATCATATCGGACTGGAACATGACGCCGATGACCGGCCTGGACTTGCTGCGCGGCGTGCGAGGCGACGACAAGCTGCGGCGCATCCCCTTCATCATGGTGACGGCGGAGAGCAAGACAGAAAACGTCGTCATCGCCAAGCAGGCCGGCGTTTCCAACTATATCGTCAAGCCCTTCAATGCCGAAACACTGCGCATGAAAATCGAAAGCGTTTTCCCAAAAGCCTGAAACCCGATCGTAACAGGCCAAGTGCCGGAGAATAACGTGTCCCACATGCCGCCGCTGCAAATTGAAAATGCCCAGGACTATCTCGACCGCTTGATACGCGAACTTCACGCGCTCGGCAGCGAGAAGCGGGAGCCGCTTGTCGCGGTTCTGGAATATGTCGCCCACCATATCCGGATGACGCGCGAGGAAATTGGCGCCTTGAAGTCCGGCGAGGGAAGCCCGCTGTCTTCCAGCGCGGACGAATTGGAAGAAATCGTGTCCGAGACCGCGCGGGCCACCAACGAAATCATGGGCGCCGCGGAGACGGTGGAAAGCATCGCCGCCGGAACCGATGCCGCAACCCGCGAGGCGCTGCAGGCCGCCGCCACCCGGATCTATGAAGCCAGCACATTCCAGGACATCACCGGCCAGCGGATCACCAAGGTCGTGCGCGCCCTGCAGCATATTGAAAGCCGGGTCGAGGCGCTGACCAGCGCCTGCGGCAGCGTCATCTCGAAAACCAGGGAAACGCTCTCGGACGATCAGGCTTTGCTCAACGGTCCGCAGCTCGGCCGGAATGCGGCGACGCAAAGCGAGATCGATTCGCTGTTCGACTCTGTCGGGCTGCCGTCATGACCGCGCATGCCATCATCTCCCGTCAGACCGAAGATCAAGCCTCCCAGGACGAGGATCGCGACGCGCTTCACATCCTGCCGATCGCCATTCTGCCCGTCGCCAGCGCGGCCCTGCGCCGGGCCCGGCTGGTGAAGAATCCCCAGTTGGATTCCATGGTGGAACTGTTCAACATGGCGGAAGGCAGCAGCGGCCAGGCCACGATCGAGGGCATGGCCAATGTCCTGGGACTTACCGACCGCAACCATCCCGACCTGGTGCTGCTCCGCAAAGTCGCGCAGTTGCCCAGCTTTGACGTTTACAGCCTGCGCATCCTGTTGCGCGCCAGCGGCATCCAGGTTGCGGACAAATCCGCGCTGAAACTGTCCGAGCGCAAGGTTGCCTCGCTCAGCGTCTATATGTCCACCTTCACCAAGCCGCTGGTCGCGGAAATTTTCGGAGACGACGCCCAGGTCGGCGGTTTTACCGATATTGTCGGCTTGCTGCGCAATTGTCCCGCCGACACTGTTCGGGAGCGGCTGGGCCGCATGTCCGAGAAACTGGGCATCCAGATTTCCGCGATTCCGAATTTTCTGGAGGACTACGCCGACATTTTCATGTCGCTTTCCTATTATCGCCAATGCCTGGACCAGATCCTGCCGCCCATCCAGGGCTTTTTGGACTGCACGCACGATATTCGCACCAATTACCAGTTGAAGCAGGACAAGAACCTGATGTCGACCCTGGATTTCATCGAACAGACCGTCAACACCATGACGGCCAACGTCACCGGCCAGCTGGAAAGTTTTGAGCGCAGCACAAGCACCATGTGGTGCGATCTCACGGCGGAGCGTTTCCGCAAGATCGAAACGCTGATTAAAAGCTATCACATTTCGATCGGTGGAGTGCTGTGCGCCTTGAGCGTGAAAATGAATGCGTGGATGCGGCTGTTTCCTTCCCCGGCCGCGAGTGGCCCCATGCGCCGGGCGGAATTCATCATGTCGGACATGCGCCAGGGCATTGATCGCATTCGCGCCGTCACGGACTCGGCGCCGATGCTCTCGCAGCTTCAGTCGTAACCTGGAAATTGATGGGATCATGTCCGTTATACAACTGAACAAGCGGCGGCCGGCGCCGCGGACCAGTCGCGTTTCCGAAAACGGCTCCTGCGGCGCGGAATTGCCGGGCCGGTCCTCTGTGGCGCATCGCGGACCCGCACGGCGCTGCGCTCCGCGCGATCCGGCTTTCCGGGAGGCAGCCACCATCCTTGTCGCCGACAGCAATCTCATCAGCGGTGACGGGGTTGCGCAACTGCTCGCAAACCAGGGCTATAAGGTCATTCGCGCCTCCAACGGCCTTGAGGCGTTGGCCCTCATCCAGCGTGGCGGGATCGACCTTTTGGTATCCGCGATGATCATGCGCAGCATGGATGGCCTTGAATTGCTGCGCGCGCTGCGCGACCTGGGGATCGAATTGCCCGCCATCGCGATTTCTCGGGGCAGCGAGGCGATCGACGAAATCTATCTGAAGGGCGCCACCCTGCTTGGGGCGGCCCGGACGTGCCTGCAGCCCATGCGGTCTTCGGCATTTCTCGGCCATGTGCGCGATCTTTTGAATTCGGCGGACGAATAAGGCGCGCCAGACGCCGCAGCCGCTTGTATGATGCCCCGGGGCAGGCTTGGGCGAATCATCTGATGGCACGCATCGACCTCGGCAATTGGGCGCGAAAATATCCGCGCGGCCTCGATTTCATCATTGCCGCGATCCTGGCGGCGGGCATCATCGGGCTGTTTTTTTTCGACATGTCGGCGCCGCGCGGCGAACTGGATGGAGTGGGCTATGCGGCGCTTGTGGCGCTGTGCGTTCGCTTTGGCGACCGCACCGTCATCGCCTGCGCCGCGCTCACCACGCTTCTGACCTTGCTGGCTTCTCTCTATGTGCCCGACAGCGGAATCTCCGTCGCCGGCATGTGGGCCAATCGCGGCTTCGCTATCGCCGAGATATGGATCATCGCCTGGATATTGCATCATCGTCTCGCACTCGAGGCCTTTATCGCCGGCCGCGAACGCAAATTGCAGGTCAATCAGGTCGCGTGGGGGCGGATCGTTCGCGAAGCGCTGCTTTCGGACAAGTCTCAGGACGAACAGATTCGTATTATCACGGAACTCGCCGCCGAGGCCCTGGAAGCCGATCTTTGCGCCATGCTGCGGCGGCCGGACGAGAACAGCCTGATCCGCGTCATCAATATTTGGGATCGGCCCGGCGCCCGGCATTACACCATTCCGGATTTCCCCGCCAACAACTCCCCTGGCTATCAGGAGACCATGCGGAGCGAGTTTTTTGTATACTCGGACGACATCCGCACCTCCTCTTTTCACAAGTCGCGCCTGGAGTTGCTCGCCAGCCTCAATATTCGCTCCCTGCTGATCGCCGATACCGTTCATGAACCGGGCCTGGGCTCGGTGGTGTTTGCCTTCAACAAGCCGCATCACTGGACCACCGAGGAAATCGCCTTCGGGCGCGGCATCGCCAATCTGGTCGCGCTCTTCTTTGTCGCCAGGCGCAACACCGAGACCCTGGCGGCGCTGGAGCAGGTTGCCGAAGGCATTTATGTGGAAGATCCCAACGGCGATGTGCGCTACGCCAACCGGGCCGCCCGGGAATTGTCGGTCGGCGCGCCGGCTGGGGCTCTGCTGCATCCGGCCGCCAGCCTCGCGGGCGGGGCAGACATGCACGAGCTGTCCTTTCAAGGACGCGACCTCGAAATCCAGCGGCTGCGCCTTCCAAGCCAGGGAATTCTCACCCGCATCAACGACGTCACCGAACGCAATGCCGTGCTGCAGGAGCGCCGCAAGCTGGAGGAGCGGCTGCAGCGCGGCGCGAAGATGGAGGCGATCGGCCAGCTCGCGGGCGGCGTGGCGCATGATTTCAACAATATTCTCGGCGCCATCCTGGGCTTCGCCGGATTTCTCATCCAGGACCTGCCGGAAAAATCCGCCGAGCATGGCTTCGCGGCGCGCATCGTCAATGCCTGCGAGCGCGGCAAGGGTCTGGTCATCCAGATATTGGCCTTCGCCCGGGTTCGCGCCGTCGAGCGCGGCGTCGCCGATCTCGGCCTGATTGTGAAGCGCAACCAGGATTACCTTGCCGGCCAGCTTCCCTCCCAGATCACGCTCAGGGTGCATCGGGATGATGTGGCGCTGCCCGTATTCGGCAGTTCGGTCCAGCTCAGCCAGTTGATCACAAATCTGGTCCTCAACGCCCGCGATTCTTTTTCCGATGCAGGCGGCGCGATTGACATCACCACCCGGCCGGCCGGGGCCGAAGAGCTTGAGCAACTGCGGCGAGGCGTGGACGAGCGCCAGGAACGATTGTGGGGTGAGGTTCAGTCCGGCCGCGCCTACGGTCTTTTGCAGGTGCAGGATCAGGGTGCGGGCATCGCACCGGACATTCTTGACCGGATCTTCGAACCTTTCTTCACCACCAAGGGACGGCAGCATGGCACCGGCCTTGGCCTGGCGGTCGTGCATGGCGTTGTCGAATCCCTGGGCGGCGTCTGTCATGTGCGCTCCGTTCCCGGCAGCGGCACGCTTTTCTCGATATACGTTCCCCTGGCGAGCGCGGTGGGTGAAGCCGCCAGCGAGCGGATCGCCCCGCCGGTGGATCTACGCGGCAAGGAACGTGTGCTGATTGTGGATGACGAGGCCGACATCGCCGATATGCTGTCGATCGGACTGGAACGGCTGGGTTATGAAACCGTCAGCGTCAATGATCCGCGGGAAGCGCTGGCGGCCTTCACCGAAGACCCGCTGGCCTTCGATATCGTGGTCACCGACCAGGTGATGCTGGGCCTGCGGGGGCTGGAATTGATACGCCGCCTCAAGGAGATAAGGCCCGCCATCGTGACCATATTGTGCACCGGCTTCAGCGATGGCGTCAGTGAGGAAATTGCCCGTCAGGCCGGCGCCGACATGTTTTTCCAGAAGCCGGTGGATTCCCGCCAGGTCGCCACGGGCCTGCGCTTCCTGCTGGCGCGGGGTCCTGCTGATTTCCCGGCCCGGATAGGGTAAAACAACTGGGAGTTTGAGTCACCGGGCGGGCTTATGCGAGTCGTGGTTGCCGATGACCATCCGCTGTACCGCGATGCTGCGGTCCTGCAAATCCAGCGCTTGTTTCCGCAAGCCCGCATCGACCAGGTGCCGTCCCTGGACGCCCTGCGCGCCCTTGCGGAACAGGCCGATACCGCATTCCAGCTTTTCCTGGTCGACTTCCACATGCCCGGCATGTCGGTGGATGCGCTGGGCCAGCTCGCCAAACGCTTTCCGCAAGTCCCGATCGCGGTGATTTCCGGAACCGCGCATCGCGCCGAAATCCGGGCCATGCTGCAAGCCGGCGCGCGGGGCTTTATTCCCAAGACAGCGACGGGCGATCACCTGGCCCATGCGCTGCAAATGCTGCTGGCCGGCGGCACCAGCGTCCCGGCCGACATGCTGTTCGACGAAGCGGGCGGGGACGCATCTACCGGCTGGCAGGATCTGCTCACCCAGCGGGAGCGGGATGTCCTCAGGGGGGTCGTGCGCGGCCTTTCCAACAAGGAAATCGGCCGGGAGCTCAATCTGGCCGAGGTGACGATCAAGCTTCATCTGCGCGGCGTGTTCCGCAAGATGGGCGCCCGCGGCCGCGCCGACGCGGCCGTGATGGCCACCAGGGCGGGTTTCGCCTGATGCCCTATCCACCAGGATAGGGTGGTTATACTTCTGAACACGCGCCTTTTCCGCGCCCCGGCAGTATCAGCACTCTCCTTTGGGGGAGAGGCCTTGGCCTCATCTGGCGCATCATGTCGCAGTCGGAGAAAATGAACGCTCTGATCCATCTCGCCGGCGAGGTGGCGCATGAGCTCAACAATATCTTCACGGCGGTAACCGGCAATCTGTCGCTGCTCAGCGAACAGGCCCGGCTGGAAGGCGTGCCGGCCGGAATGATCGAGGAAATCTCGCGCACGGCGCAGCGCGGCATCGCCCTGTCGCAAAAGCTCCAGGCCTTTGCCGGCCGCCAGCCGCTCAAGCGCAAGCCGGTGGATATCGGCCGCGTGCTGCTGGAAAGCGTGCGTGAGCTGGGCGAGACCTTGCCCAGGACCGTGCAGCTGTCGCTGACGCGCGCCGCGCCGGGCTGCATCTCCTTCGTTGATGAAGACAAGTTGCGCGGCACGCTGCAGGAACTGGCGGCCAATGCGGTGGCGGCCATGCAGGGCAGGGGCACATTGCGTCTCGACGTGACGCAGCAGCCTGTTGCCGCGGACAATGACCTCCAATTGCGCCCCGGTGTCTATGCCTGCATCCGGGTCGTCGACAGCGGCCCCGGCATGGCACCGGATGTCGCCGCCCGCGCGCTCGACCCTTTGTTTTCCACCCGGACATCGCATATCAGCGCCGGCTGGGGCCTCAGCAACTGCGCCGGCTTTTTGCGCCAGTCCGGCGGCTGCATGCATTTGCGCACCACGATTGGCGCCGGCACGGTGGTCGAACTTTATTTTCCCATGAATACGCTTGCTACCGGCAAGAGTTATCTGTCCGGCGGAGCCAGCGCTCCCTTACGTCAATCGGAGGTTTCCTAATAGAAATCACGAATTGCGCGAGGGGGACGCCTTGTTGGTGTGCCTGTTGGTATTGCGGTGCGCGGCAATAGTTAATTGATTGATATTATTGAATATTATAAGTCAAATGGGGTAGCTGACGGGCCCACCAACCTCTGCATCTGCATTTGCAAAAAATGGACGGACGCAGTCTCGCGCGACCTTTCGGGGAGTAATCCGGCCAAGGTCATCGGGTTCAGAATTTTGCGCGGTCAATGGTGCGAAAACCCCGGCCGTGCCGCGAGATCCGGAACATCGCCGGGATAGTTCGCCGGTACAAGGAGAAGCGACTTGCTGCGCGGACCCCCTGGGCGGCATCCACCGCTTGCGGGCATTTTCCCCGATCAATAAAGTCCAAGCATCGGGAGGCCCAGAAACGCAATGCTATCCGCCATCGCCGAAAAAAAGATGCAGCGCGCGCTGGTTTCCGGCCGGGAGCTTTTCGTCTGCGACCATTTCATCGATCCGGCCACCGTCACGGCGGTGGGCGAATATGTGAAGACGTTGCCTTATGCCAGAAGCGAAACTTCGCTTGCCGGCATGGCGCCCACCGCCTCTTCCGCCGAAGTGCCGGACACGCCCCTGATGGCCGATTTCATGGCCCGGCTGGGATGCATCGCCGAGGAGATGTTCGCGGGCGAGCGCTTCAGGCCTCAGCGCGCCTATATCAACCACAGCCTTTATGGCGACGCCTACCAGATGCACCGCGACCTTTCGGCGGTCACCGTGCTATACTACGCCAACCTTTTCTGGGAGGCCGACTGGGGCGGCGAGACCATCTATTTCGACGACAATAACGATGCCCAGCTCGTCGTCAGCCCCCGTCCTGGCCGGATGGTGGTTTCGCGGGGCGCCATCTTGCATCGTGGCACGGTGCCCACCCGCGATTGCAAGCAAGCGCGGCTAACTATCGCCTATAAGCTGCGCAAGCGCGGCGATCTCAGTGGTTTTTGACGGCGGGCGGGATCAGAAGGATCTATCCCAAGCCACAACCGTCGCATCTGCGTCTGGAACAATTTCTCCCACTTCTTTTTCCAGTTAGGATACGTCATCTGGCCGGTCCCGGCCTTGCAAAAATCCCGGCGTCGGCGCCGCCATCGGCGCACTGCTTCAATATGAGCGCCTTTTGGACAGCTGAATACTTCGAGGCTTGCGCCGTCTTCCGCTTTTTCCCAGGCGGGAAATTCACCCGGAAAACTCCAGCTCCAAACGATCCAATGTTCGGGGAGCAGGTCAGCCCTTCGGCTGAGGCGACTGGATTGCGAAAGTAAAGTCTCCCTTGCGGCTTGTTGCAGATGCGAGAAAACCGTTGCTGCAACTGGGCCTTGTTTATGATACTTAACTGTGATGCCAGCATGCGCGCTCAACAAAGCCGGGCTTCAATCATGAACATGAAAAAGAACTGGAAATTTAGGGGTGCGGTCCTCGATCAAACATTAGATAACCTACCAAAGTGGCAGCTTGCAGCCGCGTGTTACGGCATATCAATGTTGGTCGTTATCATCCAACTGATAGGACACGCGACTCTAACGGTACTCTATGCCATACCGATTGCGATATTGGCATGGTATGCCGGCGCGTTGCCTGCCTTCTTGCTTTCAATCGCTACAATACTGGTTACGAGCGTCGTAAATTATTACCTTGGTGTTTTTCCCAGCACCATGGCCACCGTTTTGGAAACAATTCGCCTCGTTTTTTTTGTATTTCTCAGCCACGCGATCCCTGCGTTTCGCACTCTTCAGTCTCACCTTCATTCAGTGGCGAAGGATCGCGACGTGGCACTCGCCAATGAGGTTGCTTCCCGCCGAAAACTTGAACAGGAAATGCTGGATTCCGCGGAACGAAAGCAACGGGGAATTGGACAGGATATGCATGATGGGCTTAGCCAACATCTGATCGCGACGGCAATGATCAGCTACGCGCATGCGCAGAGGCTTTCTGTTTCCCGATCCGAGGAAGCTGAAAACGCACACAGGATCGTCGATCTGGTTGAGCAGGCGATCACTTTGGCGCGAGCGATCTCGGAGGCCCTCCATCCTATCGAGATGAGCGGCAACGACCTTATGAGTGCCCTGGAGAAATTCGCTTTCACCACGTCTGAACTTTTCGGAATACAGTGCCGATTTGAATGCCTTGTGCCCGTCATAGTCGATGGACCGTCTACCGCCGAGCACCTTTTTCGCATCACTCAGGAAGGGGTGAGTAATGCGATCCGTCATGGACACGCGACCAAGGTGGATATTTCGCTGCAGGAAATAGATACCAGCATACTACTTTCCGTGTCGGACAATGGCATCGGCTTGCCCGACGCGCTTCCGGATCGCAAAGGAATGGGATTACAAATCATGGCCGCACGCTCGCAATTTATCGGTGGGCAATTTGCGCTTAGCCGTAAAGTTTCCGGAGGCACGAACCTGACCTGTCTTGTGCCGGCTACTTAGCGATGAACGAAACGAGCAATAAGAAACGTGTATATTTGGTAGAAGACCATCCTTTGATGCGGGCGTCATTGGCGGCCCTTCTCAAGCAGGAACTTGACCTTGTGATTTGTGGCGAAGCGGATAACGCCAAGCGCGCCCAGCGGGAAATCATGGAAAAAAAGCCGGATTTGGCGATATTGGATATCTCGCTGAATGACAGTTCGGGTTTCGACCTCATCAAGGGTCTTAGAAACGAAGCCCCTCGATTGAAGATCATCGTTCTCTCGATGCATGATGAAAAGCTCTATGCGGAGCGCTGCATCCGGGGAGGTGCGGATGGATATTTGATGAAGCGCGAATCCATGAAGCGCATTGTGGGCGCGATTCGGGATGTCTTGGCCGGAAAGTTGGCAATAAGTGACAAAATCTCCACCACGCTTGCGGAAAAATTCCTTCGTGCGCGGAAATCGCAGGACGGCGCGTTATTGAGCGAGCTTAGCGATCGGGAATTGGAGGTGTTCAACCTCCTGGGCCAGGGATTGGCGAGTCGGAAGATTGCGGAGTCCCTGAACGTCAGTGCAAAAACGGTTCAGGCCCATTTTCACAGGATTAAGCAAAAGTTGCAGCTGTCAACCGCGACGGAGCTTTTGCGCGAGGCGACACGTTGGCATCACGACAGTTCGGACTATTAGTCGCGTAGGAATTTGACTTAGGCGAGAAATCCTCCTTCTCGGGATCGACCAAGCGGTCGTTCTGGAACGAGCGGCAGCGCTGGCACAGGACAGCAACGAAGCTTTCCGCGTCGCGCGACTTGCTTTATGTTGTACCGGCATGTCCACGTATCCGCCAGCGGCCCTCGCTGAAGCCGTGCAGCTTCTGGAGCGCGGCGAGCTTGCCGCCGCCGGGCGCCGCGTGAATGCTTTGCCAGGACACGACGATGACCCCGATGCGCTGCATCTTCTGGGTCTGATCCGGCTGCAGCAGAGCCGGCCGGAGGAAACGCTGGCGCTGCTGCGGCGTTCATTGATCTTGCGGCCCGGCCATCCCGATGTACGGCTCAACCTGGCCAAGGCCTTGCGGGTGGTGAACCGCGACGCCGAGGCAGCCAGTCTGCTGGTGGATTTGACGGATACGCATCCGGCGCTGGCCGAAGCCTGGTCAGAGCTGGGAATGATCGCTTTGCGGGCCGCGGATCAGTCCGCCGCCGGGACATATTTCCGCAAAGCCCTGGAAAAGGAACCCGGCCATCCTCTCGCTCTACTGTGGCAGGGCGTGGCGCTGCGCAACGAAGGCCGCAACGAAGAAGCCGAACGGGGTCTGGCCGAAGGCCTCAGCCTGGCCGGCGAGCCGCGCCTCAGGGGCGCCTTCGTCTATAATTTGGCCCATGCGCAATATGGCCAGGGCAAGATGGAAAGCGCGCTGGAGAATTTTGCCCTGGCCAACCGGCTTGATCCCGGCCTCAATGCCGGGATCAACCGCGCCGACATTCTGGAGGAGATGTTGCGCTTTGACGAGGCGGAGGCGGTGCTGGAAGAACTGGTGCGCCGCGAGCCGGTCAACGCCGCGGCCCATGATGCTTATAACAATCTGCTCCACCGCATGGGCCGCGACCAGGAATTCCTCACATCTTATGACCGGGCACCGCAGACAACGGAGTTGCACGCTGCCAAGGCTGGCCTACTGCTCAAGAGCGGGCGGCAAGAAGAAGCCCATGCACTATTTATCGGCATCACGGCGCGTGACCCCGGCAATCTGGAGGCGGCGATCGGCGCGGCTACGGCGCTTAACGAGCTCGGCCGGCCGGGCGAAGGAATGCTCCATCTGGAACGGGCATTGCCGCATCATCCCACGAACGCCATCCTCTATCACAATCTCGCCGCCACGGCGCTGCAGGCGCGGGACCCCCAAAAGGCGGTGGCGATGGCGGAGAAATCCCTGATTCTGTCGCCGGTGGATCAAACCGGGCTGGCGGTGCTTGGTTCGGCCTGGCGGGCGATGGGTGACGAACGAGACGAGTTGCTCAACGGCTATGACGAGCTGATCCGTGTGTTCGACCTGGAGCCGCCGCGAGGATTTTCCAGCATGGCGGATTTCAATGCTGAGCTGAATGCCTGGCTGGACACGCGGCATCCCAGAACCCGCGAACCTCTGCAGCAATCCTTGCGCAGCGGCAGCCAGACGCGCGGCCATATGTTCGCCCAGGGCCATGACCTGGTGGAGCGGCTGCGCCTGCGGATCGAGGAAGCGATCACCCGCTACATTGCTGAGACCGGGCCGGACGCGCGCCATCCCTTCCGCGGCCGCTGCGGTCACGGTTTCCGCTTTGCAAGCTCCTGGTCGTCGCGGCTGAAGGATTGCGGCTATCACGTTAATCATATCCACCCCGGCGGCTGGATCAGCTCCTGTTATTATGTCGCCCTGCCCGAGACGGTGAAGGACCAAGAGGGCAAACAAGGTTGGATCAAGTTCGGCGAGCCCAGTTTTGATGCCGGCCTTGGGGTGCGCCGCGCCGTACAGCCATTGCCAGGACGGCTGGTGCTATTTCCCTCTTATATGTGGCACGGCACGGTACCGTTTCACGAAAACGCCACCCGCACTACCATCGCCTTCGACGCGGTGCCACGCGGCTGAGTGGCATCCCGCGAATCGCGCCAAACCTGCCAAAAAGCGGTAAAGAAGCGCTCAGTTCCATAGGAATTTGACCTACAAAGAAAATCTACTTATGTCTGCCGTTGAAGACGTTGGCCACTCTTGTAATGTTCGGAGTGGTCGAAGCAGAAAGCCGCCTGATGACAGTAAGAGTTGGTTCAGCACGGTTGGCATTGATGGAATTTCCGGCAGCTTATTTTAAAGACCGCATCTTACGATTCGCAAGCGACTGCGCTGCCCGTGAATTTGCCTCCTTCAAGAACACCCATGTCTAACCAGGGATATGCGGCAGGAAGGCAACCGTGACCAGTTTGGAGAAACTCTTAGTCACACTTGTCGGCATGGGGGCCACCACATTCTGCGCGGCCTCCGTCTCGGCCCAGACCATAAGTCCCGCGCCTTTTACCCAGGCCCAGTCCGACGCGGGCCGCCAGACCTATGCCGCAAGCTGCGCCTCCTGTCATGGCGACCGCCTGGACAGCAAGGGCGCTCCGGCGCTTGCGGGAAAAGAGTTCGCTAACGGCGCATTTGGTCGGCGCCCAGTGGCCCAGCTATATACCTTCATCCACAATTCCATGCCGTTTTGTGAAGGCGGGTCTCTCGCCACGGACGCCTATGTCAATGTCGTGGCTTTCATCCTTCAGGCGAACGGCGCCAAGCCGGGCAATGAGCCGCTCACTCCGACCACCGGCGTCAAACTCGGCGACATCATCACCGGTGAAACGCCGCCGGAATTTTTTCAAAACGCAAAATCGAATTAAGGGAGAAAACCATGTCGAATCGATCAAAGGGCCTCTTGATGACCGCCGCGGCGGCCGCACTCCTGGCAATTTGCCAGGGCGTCTCGGCGGAAACGGCCTCTACGCCGATGCTTTATGTCGACAACAGCACGGGCGACAGCATATCGGTCATCAACGTCATGACACGGAAAAACGTCGCCACGATTCCGGTCGGTGACCGGCCTCACGCGGTTTGCCCGCAAGCGGACGGCCGGAAGGTCTACACCACGACAGAATTGGACTATACCCTCAAGGCGATCGATACGGCGACCAACAAGGTTGTAAGTACCGTGGTGCTTCCCGCGGATCCGAACGAATGTGCCGTCACGAAAGATGGCAAATACGTCGTCGTGCCCCTCCGCGGCAACAATACCGCCGTCATAATCGACAGCGCGACCAGCCAGATCGTGAAGACGCTTCCAATCAAGGGCCCGCACAATTGTGTTACTCCCATGGGAGGAGCCAACGACTATGTGTATTGTGAAGAACAGCGCGGGTTCGACATCGCAAAAATTGACATGAAGGCGATGGAGATTGTCGACCGGATAAAGGTCAATGGCGAAGCCAGGCCCTTTGTCGTTACGCCCGATCAAAAGACGATGTATGTGGCGCTAAGCGCCCTCAGCGGATTTGCCCGCGTAGACATTGCCACGGACTTGATTACCGAAGTCGTACTGCCCCCGACGCATGGCAATCCATGCACAATTGAGCCGGGAAACACGCCTACCCACGGCATTGCCCTGACGCCGGATCTCAAGAAGCTGTGGATCACCGATATCCCTGGCTCCGCTGTGTATGTCTATGACCTGGCAACAAAAAAACTTTCGGAAAAGATCAGCGTTGGGAAATGTCCGAATTGGTTTGCGATTACCGACGATGGAAAATACGTCGCGGTCACCAATTCGGAGAGCAACAGCGTCTCGATCATCGACGCCAAGACGCAGAAAGTGCTTGGCTCGGAGATCCCGGTTGGCAAAGGGCCGAAGCGTATAGATGTGGCGAACGTTCCTACGCCGGCTACGTAGCCCGCATCTTCGTCAAGGCAGGCGGCAGCCTTCCCGAAGCCATCGCCGCCAGGCCTGTGCTCTGGGAGGAGTTGAACCCATGAAACGATCTGTTGTTGGGTGCCTTGCAATAGCTGTGACCATGCTGGGAGCTCAAACACTGGCTGACGCCCAGAACGCTCAAGAAGTTCGACCGGCTGCGCAGGCCCAGAAAAATGCGGACGGCGCTCCTTATCCAAAGCCGACCAATCTGCCGGATCCCTATCGTCTCGTGCCGAATTGGCCGACGCTTCCGGCGAGCATGAAGGGCCCCAACGGGCATAAGTGGGGTGAGGTCATCCGGGTGCATCTGGCGCCCGATGGCAATATCTGGATTTTTCAACGCTGTTTCTACGACAAGCCTGCGGGCGACGCCACATGCCTCAATCGCGGCGATGCCAACCCGCCGATTTTGGAATTCAGCCCAGCGGGCAAGCTTCTCAAAAGCTTCGGCGTTGGGCTGTTCGCGCATCCGCACGGATTCACCGTCGACAAGGATGGCAATTTATGGACGAGCGACACCAACGATGAGGAGACGATTCTCGGCATGCCCGCCAAAAACGCGGCAGGCGTGACGATGGGTCAGGAAGTTCTCAAATTGAGCCCGGACGGCAAGATATTGATGACGATCGGCAAGGAAGGCGTGGCCGGCGACGGGCCTTATACGTTTGACCGGCCGACGGGAGTCGCCATTGCGCCCAACGGCGATATTTTCGTGGCGGACGGACATTCCAGAAACAAGTTCAACGCTGCCCGCGTCGTAAAATACTCGCCGGACGGAAAATTCATAAAGAGTTGGGGAAAAATGGGATCGGAACCTGGCAACTTCCGGGAACCGCATGACATTTATGTGGGCGGTTCCAAGGGGTATGTCTATGTCGCGGACCGCCAGAACAACCGTATCCAGGTGTTCGATCAGGACGGCAATTTCATTGCCGCATGGAAGCAGTTCGGTCAACCGAGTTCGGTCTATGTCGACAAGAATGACAACATCTTTGTCGGCTCTGTGTACCTGGATCCGAAAGGCACCATACGAGGCGAGGGGGCAACGTCAGGCGAGAACGACCGGGGCATCGTGGTTGCCAACGCGATCACCGGCGAGCTCAAATATTTCATTCCCGACCCGGGCGATTTGAGCAAAATGACGGATACCGGAACATCGGCGTCAGGCATCGCCGAAGATGCCCAAGGAAATATCTACGCTGCTGATGTCGGCGAGAACAATCTTAGAAAATACGAGAAGGTCCGCTGAATCGCGGAAAAGTGGGACATCAGCGCAAGGCGGGCCAGGCCGTTTTCATGGAATCAGGCAAGAGCCGCTTCTGCCGGCCGCGACGGCGCTTTGCGTCAGGCGGCAACATTGGCATTACGTATAGTCCGGTTGGTCGTGTAGGAATTTGACTTAGATGAAAACCCTCCATTCTGCCAATGTTGAACGCGCCCCCAATATAGACGACTAATATTTCGGCGAGCATAGCCCTTGATCGTCGGGACGTGAGCGCATCGAGAAAATAGCGTGACAACACGCGTTTCACGGGGGAAGCCATGGATAATCTTCTGCATAAGCTGATGCTCGGTGGCTCGACGGCGGCGTTGCTGGCGGCGATGCCAACCGCGGACGCGATAGCGCAGTCCACAGACAACCCCATCGAGCAGGTCATCGTTTCCGCCTCGCGCGTGACGATCGCCGGCTATACGCAGCCGACACCGGTGACGGTGGTGGGCGCGGCCGAACTTGAGAAAAACGCCTTTGCGAACATTACGGACGCGATCCGCGAACTGCCCCAGGTCACCGCGCCGCCATCTTCGTATAGCACCAACGCCGGGGGTGGTGGCCCCGGCTCGGCTGGCGAAAACATTCTCAATCTGCGCAACCTGGGCAACACCAGGACCCTGGTGCTGTTCGACAGCCAGCGGGTGGTGTCCTCCAACATCAGCGGCGGCGTGGACATTGGCACCCTGCCATCCGCGCTCGTCCAGCGCATTGACGTGGTGACCGGAGGCGCCTCGGCCGCCTGGGGTTCGGACGCCGTGGCTGGCGTGGTCAATTTCGTGCTCAACAAGAATTTCGACGGCTTCAAGGGCAACATCCAGGCCGGCGACGCCTATAACGGTATAAATCGCAGCATTTCGGGTCAGGTTGCCTGGGGTGGCGATGTATTTGGCGGCCGCGGTCACTTTATACTCGCCGCAAGTGCGAATATCAGTCCGGATGCCACCCCCGTCATTAATGAGAACTGGTTCCGCGGCATTTACTGGGTCTCGAACCCGACCTATGCGGCGGGCAACGGTCAGCCCCAGCTTATCATCGCCAATGACGTTGGCCTCGCAGTTGCAACAGCGGGCGGTCTCATCGTTTCCAGCCCGGCCGTCACCGCCGCCAACAGTCCGAGCGGCGTGGCAACCGCCGCCAATGCCCTGCGCGGCATCCAATTCATCGGCGCCGGCATTCCCCAGCTGGTCAATTTCGGCAATGTCACCTTGGGATCTCTTTCCAATGGCGGTTCGCTGACGCCTCGCGACAGCGATACAATTTTGGAGATGGCCGCCCTTCCCAGCAGGAGCTATAATTTCTTCGCGTTTGGCCGTTACAAACTGACGGACACAATCCAGGCTTCGCTGCAGCTGAATTACGGCTCCAACTTCAGCAAGAGCCGTACCTCGTCGAGCACGCAGACCGCGGTGGTGATCGCCAGCGACAATGCCTATATCCCGGCCGCGGTGCGCGCCACCTTGCAGACCACCGGCATCACCTCCTTCACCATGGGCGTCTTCGCTGAAAACAATTTCGACAATTATAATATAACCCCCAGTAACTACTTCCCGATGGCGGAAGGCGCCCTCGGTCCCACGGTTCTCCTCAATGGGCGTGAAGTGACGCGCGGCGTCTTCAGCCTGGATGGCACGCTTGGCGAGGACTGGTCGTGGAATGCCTATTACGAGCATTCCACCTCCAATGTGTATATCCATTCGACAAGCAACAATATCATGGCGAACATCACCGCGGCGGAAGACGCGGTGACTGTGACCACAGCCAACCGTGGCACCTCCACCCTGCCTTTGGGCAGCATCGTTTGCCGCTCCTCACTGCCCGGCAAGGCTGCCGTGGTCGTGGCCGGGATTACGGCGCAGGCCGGCTGCGTTCCGCTGGATGTGTTCGGCCTCGGCGTCGCGAGCCCCAATGCCATTCGTTACATCAGTGGCAGCAATCTTGACTTCGAGGACATGCTGCTGAACCAGGATGTGGCGGAAGCTTCGATGCAGGGCACGCTGCCCTGGGAATTGCCCGCCGGCAAGGTCGCGGTTGTGTTCGGCGCCGGCTACCGCAAGGAAGCCAATCGCGTCAATGCCACCGCGATCGGTACCCAGGCAGGCTTTGCCGTTGCCAACTATTCCAACTTCCCGTCCGTCAGCTACAATATCATGGAAGGCTTTGCGGAAGTTGACGCACCGATCCTCAAGGACAACATTGTCAATTCCCTGGATTTTTCCATGGCGGGCCGCATCACCAGCTATTCGACCTCCGGTATGGTCGAGACTTGGAAGTTGGGCCTCACCAGCCAGGTCAATGACGATTTCAAGCTGCGCACCACCTGGTCCGTGGACATTCGCGCACCGATACTGGCCGAGTTGTTCAGCCCGGGCGCGAATAACGGCGCCACCGTAAAGGATCCCAAGACCCAGGCGACCGTATCGATCATCACCACCACGTCAGGTAATCCCAATCTGACGCCGGAAGTGGCCCGCACCATATCCGGCGGCATAGTCCTGACGCCGAGCTTTATCCCGGGTCTCAGCATCTCGGCGGACTGGTATTCGATCAACCTGACCGCGCAAATCGCCAGCGTCGGCATAAATACCATCCTGCAACAATGCAATCCCACCCAGCCGAGCGTCATCTATCCAGGAACCCAGGGCAACCCGAACGATCCGCTCTGCACCCACTTGGTGTTTGGCGCGAATGGCGCACTTTCCGGAGAAATCAACTCCCCAATAAATTTTGCCAGCCAGACCACGTCCGGCCTGGACCTGCAGGCAAATTACGCCATGGATTTCTGGGAGGGTTCGATCGCCTGGTCGGCGATCGCCAACCTGAATGACGAGTTCACTCAAAGCCAGCCGGGCACGGGCACCAACGACAGTGCCGGTAGCGCCGGCATACCAAAATGGAAGGGCATAGTTGCGGCGGATTATACCGCCGGACCAGTCTCCTTCACTGTCCAGGGTCGCTGGTTCGGCACAAACGTCTATTCCAACACCGCCAATACCGGCAATCTTTCCACGCCAGCTGTCGCCAACCTTTACGATCCGCATGGGTTTGAGCTTCCGTTTGTCGCCTATCTTGACCTGCGCGGATCCTACAAATGGAACGACAATATTCAGTTCTATGGCGCTATAGACAATGCCACCAACGTGCCGCCGCCGATGTTTCCGTCGGTCGCCGGCAACGTCAAGGCGCAGGGATCGCTCACCACGACGGTTCCTCAAACATATGACATGCTGGGTCGATATTTCCGTCTCGGCATCCGGTTTAATTACTAAGGGCGACCCCTCGCTCGCCCCAGGGCTTGGCATCCGCGGCCATCGCCTGCGGTATGCGCATTAGCCCGCGATGACTTGGTTTCGATTTGGGATGTTTTTGGAACCTGTGCGGTGCTCCCCCGCTTCATGGTTTTGCAACACCTGCGCCGTCGGCCACCAGGCCGACGGTGCTTTTTTAGCTCCAGTCGTTTCAAAAATATTCTCGCTCACGAAGCTGCCGTTCAGTTCCGCCGCAATAAATCGGGGCGAAGAATTCAGAAGCTCTTTAGCAGCCTGTTTCTGGTCGCCGGGAGCGCTCTGGCGGGGTTGGCGTTCGTTTCGTCCGCGTCCGCACGGTATGGTTTCGATCCCAGCCATGCGGACGAGAAGAGTGGAGGGATCAAATATTTTGGCTCAGCCAAGGATGATCGGGGTACACCGCTCCCGGGCGTTGCCATTTGGCCCCACCATCAAGATCGACGTGACGCGAAGTCCCCAGAGACCGGCTTTCAAATGGATTCTTTTTCCATCACCGATGTCTGTGGCTCGCCTGAAATCGGCCAGGCCGCGAGTGCAAGCGCCGCAACTTCGTGCAGTTCCTTTGTCGATGCGCCGGAGGCGGCCTGTATGCAGATGCCGTTGGCCATCGCCGACAGATAGCGCGCCAGTGTTGATGGGTTGGCGGTTCGCGGCAGGTCGCCTTCGCGCACCGCGCGCTCGAAGCGTTCGCGCAGGGCCGCTTCCTTCTCGGCGCGGTGACGCGCCAGTTCGTCGGGGATAATAGAATCGCCACAAGACAGGCCGCTCTGCAGCAACAAACAGCCTGGGGGGTTCTTGCCGCCCGTGTCGGCGGCAAATTCCGCCACACCGTGCAGGAAGCGCTCTGCGACTTCCTGCGCCGTCGGCGCGGCGAGCAAATTTTCCATGAATGCGATGCGCCTGGCGTCGTAGCGCTCCAGCACGGCGCGAAAAAGGCCTTCCTTGCTTCCGAAAGCGGCATAAAGGCTGGGCGAGTTGATGCCGATGGCCTCGGTCAGGTCGACCATCGAAGCGCCTTCATAGCCCTTGCGCCAGAACACCTGCATGGCGCTGTCCAGCGCTTTTTCCGTGCAGAAGCTGCGGGGCCTTCCAGCCGCCATTTTTGCGCGTCTCCCAAAAATAATATGCCGATCGTTACAAAAAGAACTTGAACCTCGGCGCTTGCTGCCATATTTGTGCTGTTCGTTACAGATTGCAAGGGGTTTCCATGATCGATCTCGCGGCCACCAGTCTCCAACTCCGCGCTTCCAAGCGTAACACATTGAAAGACCACATGTTTCCTAAAAACCGCCGTTCCTTCCTGGCCGGCCTGGCCCTGATCGCACTGGGCGGCGGATGGTATGCAATCCACCACATTGCCCCTGCCGGCGCTTCGCAGGTCGCGGCCGCCAGTCCGGCCGTGCCCGTCAATGTGATGACCGCGCGGCCGCAGACTGTGCGGATCTGGTCGGAGTTCTCCGGCAAACTGGATGCCGTGGACTATGCCGAAATCCGTCCGGAGGTCGGCGGACGCATTACCGAAATCCGTTTCCGGGACGGCCAGAACGTCAATGCGGGCGACATTCTTTTTGTCATCGATCCGCGTCCCTACCAGGCGGCGGTGGCCAAGGCCGAAGCCGATCTTCAGTCGGCGCGCACCAATGCCGCGCTGGCAAAATCAAATCTTGTCCGCGCCGAGAATCTGCGCAAGGCCGACGCCATTGCGCTGGCAAGTTATGATCAATCCGTCAACGCCAGCGCGGTGGCTGAGGCCGCGATCCAAAGCGCCGCGGCGGCATTGGCCCAGACCCGGCTCGATGTCGATCGTGCTTATGTCAAGGCGCCGATCACAGGCCGTGTCGGCCGCGCCGAAATCACCCTCGGCAACCTGGTGCAGGTGGCGACCGGTGCGCCGCTGCTGACCTCTATTGTGTCGCGCGACGGCATTTATGCCGATTTCGATGTCGATGAGCAGACCTATATCCGCAATATTCATGACCATGCCCAGAGCCAGGACCAGCAACAGAAAATTCCTGTCGAGCTGACCCTGCAAGGCGATGGCGGCCATGTCTATCAGGGCTATATCGAGAGCTTCGACAATCGCATCAATACCGGTTCGGGCACCATTCGCGCCCGCGCCCGCTTTGAAAATGCCGATGGCGCGCTGGTGCCCGGCATGTTCGTGTCGGTGCGGCTGGCCAATGCGGCGGACAGCAAAGTGCTGCTGGTGCCGGAACGGGCCATCGGCACCGACCAGAGCAAGAAATTCCTTTTCGTCGCGGACAAGGACAGCAAGGCGGCCTTTCGCGAAGTGACACTGGGACAGAGCGTGGACGGCAATCGCGTGGTGCTGTCTGGGCTTCAGCCCGGCGAGCGCGTGATCGTGGACGGGGTGCAGCATATCGCGCCCGGCGCGCCGGTTCAGGTGCAGGAAATTCAACGAAACGTGGCGGCCAGATAGGCCCACCGAGGACCAAACGTGAATCTCTCCAAATTCTTCATTGACCGGCCGATCTTCGCCGGCGTCATCTCGGTCGCCATCTTCCTGGCCGGCCTGCTGTCGATGTTTCTGCTGCCGATTTCGGAATATCCCGAGGTCGTGCCGCCTTCCATCGTGGTGACGGCGCAATTTCCCGGCGCCAATCCCAAGGTGATCGCCGAGACCGTGGCGACGCCGTTGGAGGAACAGATCAACGGCACCGAGAACATGCTGTACATGTTCTCGCAGGCGGCCTCCGACGGCACTCTGACCCTGACTGTGACCTTCGCGCTGGGCACCGATCCCAACCTGGCCCAACAGCTGGTGCAGAATCGCGTCAACCAGGCTTTGCCGCGCCTGCCGGAAGTAACGCGCAACCTGGGCGTCACCACGGTGAAAAGCTCGCCCGACCTCACCATGGTCGTGCATCTCCTGTCGCCCAACAACCGCTACGACATGCTGTATCTGCGCAACTACGCGGTGCTGAACGTCAAGGACCGGCTGGCGAAGATCCAGGGGGTGGGCAGCGTGCAGATGTTCGGCTCCGGCGACTATGCCATGCGGCTCTGGCTCAATCCGGAAAAGATCGCCGAGCGCAACATGACCGCCGATGAGGTGATCAACGCCGTGCGCCGGCAGAATGTGCAGGTCGCGGCCGGCGTCATCAATGGCCCGCCCTATGGCAGCAAGGGCGAGCTGCAATTGCCGATCAATGCCCAGGGCCGCCTGTCCGATCCGGAACAGTTCGCCGAAATCGTCATCAAGCGCGATGCCGGCGTGGTCACCCGCCTGAAGGACGTGGCGCGGGTTGAGGTTGACGCCTCGCAATACGGGTTGCGCTCGCTGCTGGACAACAAACAGGCGGTGGCGATTCCCATCTTCCAGGCGCCGGGGTCGAACGCGATCGATATTTCCAACAATGTGCGCGCCACCATGGAGGAATTGAAGCAGAGTTTCCCGCAAGGGCTGGAGTACCGCATCGTCTATGACCCCACCGTCTTTGTGCGGGGATCGATCGAGGCGGTGATTCACACGCTGCTGGAAGCGGTTGCGCTGGTCGTGCTGGTGGTGATCCTGTTCCTGCAGACGTGGCGGGCCTCCATCATCCCGCTGCTCGCCGTGCCGATTTCCATCATTGGCACCTTTGCCGCTATGTATGCATTCGGCTTCTCGATCAACGCGCTTTCGCTGTTCGGCCTGGTGCTGGCGATCGGCATCGTGGTGGATGATGCCATCGTCGTGGTCGAGAATGTCGAACGCAACATCGAGAACGGCCTTTCCCCCCGCGACGCCACCCTGAAGGCGATGCGCGAGGTCACCAGCCCCATTATCGCCATCGCGCTGGTGCTGTGCGCGGTGTTCGTGCCCATCGCCTTCATCAGCGGGCTGACGGGCGAGTTCTACCGCCAATTCGCGCTGACGATCGCCTTCTCCACAATTATCTCGGCGTTCAACTCCTTGACCCTGTCGCCGGCGCTGGCCGCCTTGCTGCTCAAAAGCCATCATGCGCCCAAGGACGGGCTCACCCGGCTGATGGACCGGCTGTTCGGCGGCTTTTTCGGCCTGTTCAACCGCGCCTTCCAGAAAAGCTCGTCCCGCTACGGCCGCGGCGTCACCGGCATCCTGTCGCGCAAATCCGCGGCGCTGGCCGTATATGCGCTGCTGTTGGCCGCGACTTTGTTCGGGTTTCAGCTTGTCCCGCCGGGCTTCGTTCCCACCCAGGACAAACAATATCTGGTGAGCTTTGCCCAGCTGCCAGACGGCGCCACGCTCGACCGCACCGAAAAAGTGATCCGCCAGATGTCGGACATTGCGATGCAACAACCGGGCGTGGACCATGCCGTGGCGTTTCCCGGCCTTTCGATCAATGGCTTCATCAACAGCGCCTCGTCCGGCATTGTTTTTGTCACCCTGAAACCCTTCGAAGAGCGCCGCTCCGCGGATCTGTCGGGGGCGGCGATCGCGCAAAATCTGCAGGGAAAATACGCAGGCCTCAAGGAAGCCTATATCGCCATCTTTCCGCCGCCGCCGGTGCAGGGCATGGGCACGATCGGCGGTTTCAAACTGCAGGTCGAGGATCGCACGGACCTGGGCTATGACGCCCTCGATCAGGTCATGAAGACGGTGCAGATGAAGGCGGCGAAGGTGCCGGAGCTCGCGGGCGTGTTCTCGGGCTACAAGGTCAGCGTGCCGCAGCTCTATGCCGATCTCGACCGCACCAAGGCGATGCAGCTGGGCGTGGATGTGCAGGATGTCTTCGACTCCATGCAGATCTATCTGGGCTCGCAATATGTCGATGATTTCAACAAATTCGGGCGCACCTATCAGGTGATCGCTCAGGCCGATAGTCAGTTCCGTTCGCGCCCGGACGACATATTGCGGCTGCAGACCCGCAATGCCGACGGACAAATGGTCCCGTTCGGCGCCATCATGCAGGTTTCCGAAACCAGCGGACCGGACAGCGCCATGCGCTATAACGGCTTTCGCACGGCGGACCTCAATGGCGGTCCCGCGCCAGGCTATTCGACCGGCCAGGCCCAGGCCGCGATCACCACGCTGCTGAACGAAACCCTGCCCAAGGGCATGCGCTTCGAATGGACCGATCTCACCTACCAGCAGATCCTGTCAGGCAACACCGCGCTGCTGGTATTCCCGTTATGCGTGCTGTTGGTCTTCCTGGTGCTGGCCGCCCAGTATGAAAGCCTGTTTCTGCCCCTGGCGATCATCCTGATCGTGCCGATGTGCCTGTTGTCGGCGATCTCGGGCGTGTGGCTGACGGGTGGCGACAACAATATCTTCACCCAGATCGGGCTTTTTGTCCTGATTGGCTTGGCCTGCAAGAACGCCATCCTGATCGTCGAATTCGCGCGCGAGCTGGAAATCGCCGGAAGCAAGACCTATGACGCGGCGATCGCGGCGGCCCGGCTGCGGCTTCGCCCCATTCTGATGACCTCCTTCGCCTTCATCATGGGCGTCATACCGCTGGTGCTTTCGTCGGGCGCTGGCGCCGAGATGCGCCATGCCATGGGCGTCGCGGTCTTCTCCGGCATGCTGGGCGTCACCTTCTTCGGACTTTTCCTGACGCCCGTTTTCTATGTGCTGATGCGCGAACTGGAAAAGCGCGTCACCCATACCGAGAAGGTTCATCATCACGTCTAGACACGGACAACACTCATGACCCTTGCCACCGTATCGAATACCGTCGCATTGTTTCTCGCCAGCCTGTTCCTTCTGGTTGGCGCCGCCCATATCATCGGACCTCAGGCTCTGCGCGCGATCTATCGGCGCCGGCAGTTTGCACACAGTTTTCGCTATGTCGCGGGCGCCATCCAATTGCTCACGGCCCTGTTCCTGGCGGTGCCGCAAACCCGCTTCTGGGGCGGCGCCCTGGCCGCCATGATCCTGTTTGGGGCAATTGTCTCCCTGCTCAACCACGGCAAATATCTTTATGCGATTCCGGCAATCCTCATCATGATCGCGCTGGTGCCTGCCATCGCCGGACCAATATAAAACTCCATGGTGTGATACCCGGGCCCTCAGCAATCAGAACATTGAGGAGTGAGAAATGGCCAGCGACAGGCTGAGGACTATAAGTCCGCCATCAAGCCGGGACAAAATGGATTTCAGGTCTGGAATCCATGCGGTTGCGGGCCATCCTTCGAGATGCTCTCCGCCGCAATGCCCACATTCTTTTCGGCTCCGATTTCGCGAAACCCGATAGCGGCCAACACACCGTCAATTTTCGTGCCCTGCTCGGAAAGCGGGAGAAGAGTGACCCGATAGAGGATATCGGCGTCCTGATGGAAAGCGGCACCCGAAAAGCTCAAGGGTTCCTTCATCTGGGCGATTTCTGGAATGGCCTTGGCGACCAGGTAGAGCAGAGAACCCTCAAGGCATTCTGAAATTGGCTGACGCTCGAAAGTGGGCCAGCTAAGGTCGCGGAGCGCCCTGCCGACATAGGAAAAGCGCGAATTGGCCGGCACCGGATCAAGGTCTATCATCATGCAATTGGCCCAGTCCAAACCGAATTCCGTGGGGTCAATCTGGGAACGCCGGGGAAAGGACTTTCCGGCCGATTTCGACCAGGCTTGAAAAACGCGGGCGGTCAGGCGGCGTTCAGCGGCATCGGGGGCCATGTCAAAATCCGTTGCAAGTTGGACGTTCGAGTTCTGCTCGGCCATAGCCTGCGCCCCTCTGGTAAACCCGGGATCAACACGGCTGAATCAGCCTGCCAATCCGTTAGTTTGGTAAACAACCAGGCAACAACGATATTAAAGTACCGCGCGGAAGGTCAGAGACAGGTAATTCAGCGCATTAACATAGTGGCCGTGCAGCACGACGCCCGTGATCGGATCCACGGCATTTATGCTCTTGTCCATGCTCGCTGCGCCGCCCCAATAATAGGCGTATCCGGCATCAAGAAAGGTCGTGTCGCTCAGCCGGATGCCGGGTCCGAAGCCGAGCATGTAACGGTTCTTGTCGGGAACCCCGGTATCGCGAAAAGCGTCCACGACGGGACTTTCGTCATAGCCCGCTCCTGCGCGCAAATTCCAGGCGTCGTTCATCTTGTAAACTCCGCCAACACTGAACATCCAGCTGTCGCGGTAGTTTTCCTGGAATGTGAATGTCGGGTTCGGCGGAGAGACAACCGCAACCTTCTTAAAGACATGCCACTGCGTGAACTGGACGTCCGAGGAGAGGCTCAGCTCGTCGCTCACCTGCTGGGTCAGGCTCCCTGTGGTGGAAGCGGGCAGATGGAGCGGTGCGGTGGCGCCGGCTGTCTTGAGGCCAAGCAAGGGGCTTGTTTGCGGCGAGAAGCGCAGCGTTCCGTTCAAATTGTGGTCGATTTCGGAACGATAGGTCAGGCCCAGCCGGGTGCCGTCCATGGGCTCCGCCAGAATGCCGATATTGTAGCCCAAATTCCAGTTCGACCCGCTCAACTCGAATTTGCCGTCGGGCGCCGTGGGTCCCAGGATCAGGAACTGGGCGATTCCGCTGGACAAAGTCAGTTTCAGATACTGTGCCGAGATGCCGCCGGCGATCGAGACATGGTCGGTGATGCGGTAGGAAATGTTGGGATTGAAGTCGATGGCAAGGGCGGCTGTCTTGATGTTCACATAGCGGCCGGACCAGGTATTTCCGTAATCGACGGTATTGCCGAACGGCGCGGTGACCGCCAGGCCGAACTTGGTGCGATCATCCAGGTCGAACACGCCGTAGAAATGGGGAATCACGGCGGTCTGGCCGATCTCCCGGCTATTGTCGCCCGGAATGGGGTTGCCCAGGATGGTGGAATTGCCCTTGAAATGCATTTCCGGCAACACCACCGCGGCTCCGCCTTCGACCTGGGTTCCGGCAAGCAGGCTCATGCCAGCGGGATTGTTGAAGACGGTGGAAACGTCATCTGCGCGGGACGCATTGCCGGCGAAAACCGTGGCTATCGATTCGGCGCTGTTCTCCCGGACCATGAAGCCTGAAGCTGCAGCCCTGCCGCCGGCCAACAGGCACAGGGCACCGACCAAGGGAAGAATTTTCGCTACCTGACGCATTGGAATGCCCCCGCCATAAAAGTCGCCGGACGCTATCAGTGGATGGTTAATAAAGGCTTATTTACCAACCTTAACCAGCCGTAATACTCGCCGAGGCGGAACCCCGGCGCGACGCGGCCCAACCCCTTTACCGTTCTTTACCGGATCACGCCGCATGTTAGCGAGCGTACGACAGGAATGACCGATGTTGGCGACCAGCATATTGCGTGCGATCGATTGGTTCGTTCCGCAGAAGGCGCGCGTGGATGAAGCCACGCTGGGCCGGGCCCGCATATTCGCTTTCAGTCATATATTCGGCCCTTGCCTCGGCCACGCCATCACTGTCTATCTTTATTTCGCCGATAAAAGCCACGGATTGCATTTCTGGGTGATCGCGGGCTGCATCAGCGCGTTCTGGGCCCTCCCTTTTGCGCTCAAATTTGGACAGAACCTGCAGACCGTGGCGCTGCTTTCGGTTTTCGACCTGACATTTGTCACGCTCTACGGGTCCTTCCACTATGGCGGCGTGAGTTCGCCCTTCCTGCCCTGGCTGTTGACCGCCGTTCTTCTCGGCTTTTTCTATCTGGGCGAGCGTCCGGGGCTGGTGCTGAGCGTATTCGGCGTGAACATCCTTGGCTTCTACCTGGCTTTTGAAATAACCGGAAAGTTTCCGCAGCACATCCCGCTGGCCGATCTTTCCGGCGTAGGTATCGTCTCGGTGGTGTCCGCCACGATCTATGTCTCGATGATGGCAATCTATTATGCCAACGTGGTGACGTCACAATCGCTGCTGGTCAGCGAAGCGAAACGGCATCGCGACACGGCCGCCCGAATGCGTGTCGCCAAGGACCAGGCCGAACGCGCCAATCAGGGAAAAACCGTATTCCTGGCCAAGATGAGCCACCAATTCCGCACGCCGCTGAATGCCATCATCGGCTATAGCGAGATTTTGCTGGAGGATGCGGAAGGCAGCGCCCACAAGGATCAGATCGACGATCTTCGCCGCATCAACGCCGCGGGAAAGCACCTTCTCTCGCTGGTGACATCCGTTCTGGATCTGTCGAAAATCGAGGCCGACAAGACCGAACTCGTGATCGAGCCTTTCGATGTGGCGTCCTTTATTCAGGATGTCATCGATACCAGCAGAAATCTGATCGTGTCGAACAGGAATGAATTTGCAATCAACCGGTCCGACGACCTCGGAATCATGATCACGGACGCGACAAAGCTCCGGCAGAGTATCCTCAATCTGCTTAGCAACGCGGGGAAGTTCACCAAGGATGGCAAAGTGACGTTGAGCGTCATTCGCCGCAAGCTGTCTCAAGGCGACTGGATGCGAATCAGCGTCGATGACAATGGCATAGGCATCTCGCGGGAAAACCTGCAAAAGCTGTTTCAAAATTTCAATCAGGCGGACGCGTCCACCGCCAGCAAATATGGCGGTACGGGGTTGGGGCTGGCCCTGAGCCAGTCTCTCTGCCGCTTGATGGGCGGAAAAATTTCGGCGGAGAGCGCGCTCGGCCGCGGCTCGCGATTCACCATCGATGTCCCCGTCGATGCCGAGCACGCAAAATATGTTCAAAGCAGCCACGCCGCCGGCAACGCGCCAATGGCAGAGGTCCTCAGCCATGTCGTCTGATGGCAGCCGTCCGCGCAAAGTCCTGATTGCCGATGCGGATTGTTATTTCACGCAAGTGCTTTCGATTGCCCTGAGCAATTGCGGTTGGACCGTCAAGCAGGTGGTCCCCGAATCGGCCGCAGAAGCATTGCAACAGTTTGAGGCCAGTTTGCTGCTGTGGAATATTGAGGCGCCGGGATCAACCAGTGGCGGGCTGGCCCACATAGGAGCCTTGAACCCGGAACTGATTGTATTGCCCATGGCAAAACGGCCGAGCCGCCGGCGGTTGCCGAAACAAGGCGCTTTGGATTTCATCGACCAGAGCCTTGGCGTCGAGTCGGCCATGGCCGCCATCGGCCAATGCCTTTCGAGGCACGAAAGCGCGGCGGTGTCCAAACAGGCGGCGAAGGAAAACAACCGGCCCGAGCTCGAATTCCTTGCCAAAGTCAGCCATGAGCTGCGAACGCCGCTGAATGCCATCATTGGTTTTTCCGAGCTTATTATGCGTCAAGCCGGATCCACGCAGGATCACGAACGGCATAAGGCATACGTCGAGGATATTCACACCAGTGGCCGGCACCTGCTCGATCTTATCAATGATATTCTGGATTTCGCCAGGGCAGGCAGCGGCAAGCTGCTGCTGCAGGAATCAGAAGCCGATATCGCGGAAGTCATGGTGTCCGTGAATCGCTTGCTGGGACCGCGCATGCGCGATGCCGGTTTGGAATACAGTCAAAACATACCAGCCCACCTGGGGCGGCTCTGGTGCGACGAGCGAAAACTAAAGCGCATGATTCTCAATCTGCTGACCAACGCGCTTAAGTTCACCCCATCGGGCGGCAGAATCGATGTCGATGTCAGCGAATCGTCCACCGGAATTGCGCTCAGTGTGAGCGACACCGGAATCGGAATTGCCGAGGCGGATTTGCCGCGCGTGCTGGAGCCTTTCATACAAGTGGACAATGCCCTCAGCCGAAGCTCCGAGGGAACCGGGCTGGGCCTGCCATTGGTCAAGGCGATGGTCGAAATTCACGGCGGCAGCCTCGTCCTGGAAAGCAAGGTGAACATGGGAACCACCGTGAGGCTGATTTTTCCGAAAGAGCGGCTGGTGGCGCCCGCTATGCATGAAAGTCCGGAGAATGGCGGATGGAATGCGGAGAATGTGGCATGACAGACATGGCTGCAGCCCGGCCTGCTCTGTCGCTGGCGACGGTATATCCGGTTCTTGACTGGTTCATTCCTTCCAGCATCAAGAAGAACAGTGAAGCAGAACAGCGTGCGCGCATGTTCCTGGTCAGCCATCTCATGGGGCCGTTCCTCGGAAATACGATCACGATTTATCTGTATCTCCTTGATCCCAAGCCTGACTATTCACTCTGGGTCCTGGCGGCGTCGATCAGCGTCTTCCTGGTGTTTCCCTTCATCCTGAAATGGACAGGCTGGTATACGACGCTTGCCGTGGTGTCGGTGCAGAATCTCATATTCGCAATTTTATGGGGCTGCATACATTATGGGGGCGTTAGCTCGCCCTTCCTGCCCTGGGTCGTGACGGTGCCATTGCTGGCGTTCTTTTATTTGGGATCGGGGGCGGCGGCGCGCCTGCTTGTGGCAGGGTTGCTCCTGATCAATTTCCTCGCGTTTTACCTGATATACCGGCATGCGCCGCATTTGCAGTCCCACATCCCGCTCTACCGGCTTTCGGGAATCGGAATCATCTCGACATTGGCGGCTGGCGTGTATGTGTCCGTGATGGCGCTCTATTATGCGAACGCCGTGGCGGCGCAGTCTGAATTGGAACGGGAAGTGCGCCGTCACCTTTCTACCGCACGTCAATTGCAGGACGCCAAAGCGGAGGCCGAACGCGCCAACCGGGCGAAGTCTGAATTTCTCGCCAAGATGAGCCACGAGCTGAGAACGCCCTTGAACGCGGTTATTGGTTACAGCGAATTGCTGTTGGAAGATGCCGAGGAGGCGGGTAGCTCCGATAAAGTGGCCGATTTGAAGCGGATTCACAGTGCCGGTAAACATCTCTTGCGGCTGGTGAGCAGCGTTCTGGATCTTTCGAAGGTAGAAGCGGGAAAAATGGAGATCTTTCCCGAAAACTTTCAGCTTGGCACTTTTGTGGATCAGCTCGTTGCGGATTGTCAAAATGACATGGCCGCCAATGGCAACCAACTCGTTATAGACTGTCCCGTCAGAGCCGCGATGATCAGCACCGACCAGGCCAAGCTGCATCAGGCGACGCTCAATATCCTGAATAACGCGGCGGGATTTACGCGCAAAGGAGTTGTGACACTGAGTGCGCACGTGTCGGACGACGTCCTCAGCCTCGCTGTTCGCGACAATGGGCCTGGCATTCGTTCTGAGATGCTGCCGAACCTGTTTCAGAATTTTACGGAAGCCGAAGACGCGACCTCGAGCAAGTATGGCGGCACCGGCCTTGGTTTGCCGCTGAGCCAGAAACTGTCGCGATTGCTGGGGGGCGATGTGGTTGTGGCAAGCGAAATTGGCAAGGGATCCTGTTTCATCATCACAGTTCCCACCGCGGTCAATCAGCACCATCCTTCCACGTCCGTCAAAAATTACGATGCGGAATCCCCGGAAGCGGAATCCTGCGCGCCCAGTATCCTGATCATCGACGATGACCCCACGGACGCTTATCTGGTGCGGAGGATCCTGGAAAAAGAAGATTATAGCGTGACCGTGGCACACAATCCGCATGAGGGACTGACGATTGCCGAACAGATCCGTCCTTCGGCGATCATTCTGGACATCAGCATGCCGGCGATGGACGGATGGGAGCTATTGAAGGTGATCAGGACGCATGAGAGCCTGTCCCGGTGCCCGGTTATCCTGCTTACCATCAACGACGATCTGCAGCAGGGACGTACGCTTGGAGCCTCGGCGCATCTGCTCAAACCCATTGATCGCGAGCCCTTGCTGCGAGTGATTGCCCAATTGACTCAACCGCAACAGGTCTTGGAAAGTTCGGCTGCGGCGGCAAATCTTGGACTTGCGAGGGCCGCGACATGAGTACGATTCTCCTGGTGGAAGACAATGAAATGAATCGCGACATGCTGGGCCGCCGGCTGCGCCGCAGCGGCTTCACCGTCTGCGTTGCCATAGACGGCCAGAGCGGTGTTACGATGGCCAAGTCGGAAAAGCCCGACTTGATCCTGATGGATGTCGCTCTTGGGGAAATGGACGGCTGGGAAGCGACACGGCAGATCAAGGCGGACCCCAGGTCCGCAAACATTCCCATTATCGCATTGACAGCCCATGCGCTGGCCACGGACCGCGAAACCAGCGTCAAGGTGGGCTGTTCCGACTACGATACAAAACCGGTCGATCTTCCCCGCCTGCTGGGAAAGATAAATGCCTGCCTGGCGACCTGCGCCAATACATGATGCGTGAATTTGCCGGGGGAACCCTGGCCATGCGATCGCGTGCGTCTGGCTTTACGAAGGAAGGTTGACCAGCGTTTCGCGCAGTCCCTTGACATCGATCGGTTTTGCGATGTCGGCGATCACGTTCAGGCCGTGCGCCGCGGCCAGCCTTCCGGCGCTGCGCCGCAGCCATTCCTCCTGGCCGCTGACGATCAATACGCTGCCATGAAAGCCCTGTTTGTTGAGCAGGGATAGAACGGCAATGCCGTCTTCTTGAGGCATGCAGAGGTCAAGGGTCAGGACGTCAGGCATCCAGTCCGCCAGCATGGCGGGCAGGGCCGGAATATCCGTGACCGCGCGTGCCTCGTAGCCGCACTTGTCGGCCACGCGCGCAATCAACTCAGCGCAATCCAGATTGTCATCGATCGCAAGAAGCCGCTGCGGCCGGTTCGCGCTCACGCAACTCTCCTTTCCGGAGAGGTCGTTTTGATCGCCGCCAGGCGGTCGCGGTAGGATTCATATGCAGGCATTGTCTCCGCAATGGCACTCTGCAGACGGTTGACCAGGGTCTCGATATCGTTTCGGGAATGTCCGGCCATGACCTGGAAGCGGAAACGGGCGCTGCCCTTGGCAACCGCCGGAAACTCAACCAGGTTTGCAACCACTCCCAAGGACGGCAGATGCGCGCTGAGGAGGCGGGCAAGAGCCTCGTCCCCGACCTTGGCGGACACGATGGCCGACGGGTCCCCGATCACCTCGAAGCCTGCCGCCTGGAGCAGATCGCGCAGATAAAGCACATTGTGCATCATTGAAGCGCGCAAGGCCTTGCCCTCGTCAGAGCGGATGATTTCAACCGCCTTGAGGACCGTCGCTGACTGAATGGGAGACAGGGCGTTCGAAAATGTGCCGGAGCTGCCGAAATAGCGCAGATATTCGCGCACGGCTCTGGAGTTGCAGCCGACATAGCCGCCATTGGAGGCAAATGTTTTTGAAAACGAACCGATCACCAGATCGACTTTTCCCAGCATGCGCTGCAATCCGATATGACCGGTTCCATCTTCGCCAATGTTGCCGAAATCATGCGCCACATCGACCAAAAGCGTGGCCTTGTATTCGTGGCAAAGGTCCTGCATCGCGGCGATGTCAGGCGTATCGGAATCCATGGAAAACAGGCCTTCCGTAACGACCAGGATGCCGTTTTCCGCGTCCCGCGTGCGAATGCGCTTCAGATGACGCCTGACCGCGTCGAGATTGAGGTGAGAGTGCAGATAGATATTCTGGGTGGAAGCAATGGCGCCATCCTGGAGGCAGTTATGGGCAAGCCCATCCATCACCACATGGTCTTCCGAGCGCACCAGGCCCCGGATCACGCCATAGCCGGCGGCCCAGCCAGTGGGGTAAAGCACAACCTCTTCCATTTGCAGGAAATTGGCCATTTGAGCCTGCAGTTCCAGCGAATAACGCGTGTTGCCCAGGAAGGCAGTCGATCCCGCGCTGTGGACTCCATATTCGGCGATTGCCCGGGTTCCGGCCTCCTTGATTGCGGGATGCGAAGCCAGGCTGAGATAGTCCTGTGACGCAAAGTTCACGCCGCGAAAGCCATTGCCGGCATCGTCCTTGGCGGAACAGACGTTGGTCGGGGCTTCATCGGTCGATTTCGAATAGGACCAGAGGCCATGCTGCCGCCGCAGATCCTGCCAGCTGTAAAATTCGTCGACACGGCCGAGCAGATCGCGTCCGCGAGGGTTGCGGAATTCTCGAAGGCTGCCTGTTAGTGCAAGCAGCGGCGCTTCGCCACCAGATCGATGCAACATGCCAGCCCCACCGTTCTATCTTGAGCGATTGCCAAAAATTCAGCTTCTATCGCCGTGCAAACAGGTTAGTGGGCAAAGATGAAAAAAGCAGAAAGCGATGGTGTTGTTACAACCATCGTTATGCAATTCTTTATGATGCCGTGCTCAGAATCGAAATGTGCCAATTTGATCCAGGCGCTGCGGTAATCGGCATACGGGTTGCTAGGCAGCGCGTGTTGCCTCTGTGGATCGACCAACATGACACACAATATTCGCCGGCTGCGCCGTCCCGCCACCGTTTCCGGCCGCCGGGCCCGGGCGAATTTCCCCATGGCACTCAAGGCTGGCCCTGAAAGGGTGACGGGCCGGGTGGTGGACATTTCTCCCCAGGGCGCCCGGGTATCTGTCCCTATGGGACTGAATCTCGAATCCAATGTCTGGATCGTTATGGAACATGTTCCCCCGATCAAAGGCGTGATCGTGTGGCGGGGCAGGGAATTCACGGGCGTGAAATTTCGTGATCAGCAGGACTGGGTCCAGGAGGACTTCAGGAGCCGCTTTGATCCGACAAATTGGCTCACCCGCGGCCAAAACCCGCTATGAGCATTGGCGCAACTTAGTGCCAGGGTTCCACAGGAACACGGCATGGCGCTCGCAGCCTGGCGGTGTCGTCATATTCAGTTAGACCGACCTTTTCGGCTGGGACCGCCCGCCCGAACCTCCGCACGCTATTGTCACAGCTCTTTCGCGGTTCAGCGCAATAGTTAACGAAAATCGCCTTTTGTCCGGCGGCCCGGCATTTTTGTGACGATTTTGCTCTGTATACGGCTCATTTTCGCGCGCGCAGCTGGCGTTAACCATTTTTCTATTGATAGTTAACGCGGCAATTGCGATTTTAAGAATGTGTTAACTTGTTTGGGGCGCGCAGATGGGCATGGCGACAACGGCTTATGGGGAACTGCGCGGTGCGGAGGGGCGCGAAAGCCGGTTTCGCGCGCCGCGTTATGACGCGCACAGACTGTTTCCGCGCACGCCGCCAAAGGTGCGCCTGCGTTCCGGCCTGCACCAGCTGCGCAATATCAGCATGGGGGGGCTGGCGCTCGCCTGCAACAATGCCGCCACAGAAATTCCTGACGTTGGGGAGTTGCTCGATGTCTCCCTGCAGCAGTCGGGACTGACGATCTTTGAGAGCGCCGCAAGGGTTTGCCGCCGCGAAGATAGCGTGTTCGGCGCGACAGTGGCGTTGCAGTTTGTCGACACTTTCCTCGAGGTCAGCAAGCTGCTCAGTCGTAACACCCAGGCCCAGATCGCAGCCAATAGCCAGAATGCCGCACCCGCAACCTCGCTGGTAAGCCCAGAATATCGCCTGTTCTGCGCCGACGTCCTTTCGGTCCTGCGCACCTATCGGGACATTCTTTCCGACACCAGAATCGTCGCCGGCGAATCGGATTGCGTGTTCGATCCCGATAGCTGCTACGATGCCTGCGAAGCGCGCCTGCTGCAGCAATGGCGCGGGCTCTGGTACACCGGCAATGATCTGGTCCGCGGCATCTTGAATGACCGCGACGTTCTGCAGGCGACCAAGGAATTCACCGAGCGGGTGTTGACGCCTGACTTGTGCCTGGGACCGATCTGGAATCGCGCCTATTTCAAGCCGCTGGGCTATCCCGGCGATTTCGAAGTGATGAACTACCTTTATTCCTGGAAGCGCGCGGGGGCGGACACGTATGGCGCCCTGATGCACCGGCTGGGCCTGGAATGCGCGGAATGCGTGGTTACGCGCATGAATATGGTGCAGCAGAAGATCGCCGAGACCGTGGCCGTCCGCAGGACGCGTCCGGCCCGCATTCTCAGCCTCGGCTGCGGTCCTGCCCGCGAGGTGGAGCTTTATCTAAGCGGCAGGCCGGAGTTGACCGGTTCGGTGGACTTCCTTCTGGTTGATCAGGAGAAGAAGGCTCTATTGCAGGCCAACGAGCGGGCATATCCGCACCTGCTGCGCTCGGGGGGCCGTGCGCAATTGCAGTGCCTCAATATTTCCTTTACCGAAATTCTAAGATCAGGCAGCGATCTCGACAAGGTGGCGCCGCAAGACCTGATCTACTCCGTCGGGCTGCTGGATTACCTGAATGACCGGCGCGCCGCGGCGTTGACGCGGCGGCTCTACAATTCCTTGGCGCCGGGCGGGCTACTCATCATCGGTAACATGAATGACACGGCGATGAATACGCTCTGGCCGATGGAGTTGGTCGCGGACTGGAGCCTGCATTACCGCGGCGAGGCGCAGATGCTCTCCTGGGCGCGGGGATTGCAGCCCAATATGGCGTGGACCGAGGTGGAAGCCACCGGCCATGTACGCCTGCTTTTCATCCATAAGCCGTCGCAGCCGGCCTGACAGGTTCGCTCTCCCGCTCAGCCGGCGAAGCGGCGGACACCACCCGATCCGGCGGCAGCCGGATTGTCACTGTGGTACCCGCTCCTACAACGCTTTCCAGGACCAGGCTGCCGCCGTGCAGCTCGACAAACCGCTTCGTGATGGGCAGCCCCAGTCCCGTGCCGCCGGTCGAGCGCGAATAGCCGGTTGAGACCTGCTCGAATGGGCGAACCACCCGTTCGATGTCCTCAGCGGCTATGCCAACGCCCGTGTCCGATACCTGGATGGCAATGGCGCCTTGCGGCTCCATCTGCCAACCGATCGAGACGCGCCCCTCATCAGGCGTGAATTTTATCGCGTTCGAGATCAGGTTCAGGAATATCTGCAGGAACAACCGTCTGTCACCGAACAATATGGGAGGGGTACCACCGACGTTGAACAAGACATCTATGTTGCGCTTGGCGGCCTGCACCGAACAGCGCTTGATGCAATCCTCAACCACTTCGTCCAGCTCAAAGCGGCTCTCGCTCAATTCATACTTGCCGGCTTCCACTTTGGTGAGATTCAGGATGTCGTTGATGATGGCGAGCAGATGCGTGCCGCTATTGTAGATATCCTCGGCATATTCGGCATATCGCGGATCGCCGGATGACCCGTACATCTGCGTCCGGATGATATCTGAAAAGCCAATGACAGCGTTCAGGGGCGTCCGCAGTTCGTGGCTCATATTGGCCAGGAAGTCGCTCTTCGCGACGCTCGCTTTCTGCGACTCCACAAGCAGCCGGGCCGCCAGGCTGTTTTTCGCTTCGACGATCTTGTGCGCCACATAGGAGCGCCGAAAATACAACTCCTGGATATAGCTCGACAGCATGCCGACCAGCGTGGCCGATCCCAGGAAAAAATCGTCGGCGACAAAATTCCGCCAGGGAATCGGTGCGATCTCAAGACGGACAAACTGGTAGGACGTGAAAAGGAAAATGGCGCAGAGAGTGGAATTGACGAAGCGCAGCCGGATCAGACTGCCACAATAGCTGACCACGACAATGATGCCGACGAAATATTGCAGGCTGTATTCGGACTTCATGATCGCCGTCATCACCACGATGCTCAAGCCGGAGGAGAGCATCGCCAGTGACAGGAGCCGCTGCGACATGCGCCGGAACAGCGGAAAGAAGGTTGTGATCAGGATCCCGAGCAGAACGGGGCACACCACGCCGAAGCGCAGGAATAACATCCAGGCCAGCGCGCTGTCCTCGGTGATGACGTCCAGGACGCTGAACGCGGTATATATGAGGATGCCGCCGATGATATAGGTTCGAATGAAAAACATCGACGCGAGCAGCGATTCTTCCTCGAACCGCCGCTCAACAGCCGGATCTGAAAAGCTCAGCGACAGGCCGTCAAGCGCGTAAAGCTTGACGACCGCATCGGCGTCTTTTGGTTCCACGCTCATCACCCGTTCCCGCTGTGCAATGTAGGAATTGCCTGGTGAAAAAAGTGGAAATTAATTCCATGGTCATATTTCGTTTACCATGCCGGATTCCCGGGGCGCTCGGACGGAAGGGAAGAGGAAAAAGGGACAGTTGTGGCGGCTTCATGCTTAACCAGGCGTTCTGCCGTCCTGTTCGCCGGTTCTGCTTGGCGCGCCTTGCCCGTCTCAAACCATAAAACCGGGGGTGATCAGCCGGGATTCACTTCACCATGGATGTTTTGTCGATGGTCCACTGATCGATGGACGCTTTCTTGGTGACGACCACCATGGCGTAGCTGCCTTCCCCGTCTTCGATATCCAGAGACCGGATATAGAGCATGGCGCCATCGAGCTTGATGACATGTTCCGCGTCCTCGGCTTCAGCTGCCGCCTTCAATGCGTCGCTCACCCAGGAGGTTTCTTCTTTCCAGTCGGGGAAAAAATAATGAAGGATTGCGAGAATCGTGTCGTGGCTTATTTTGTTCGCGTCCGAATCCGGTGGGTTAACGGTTAGAAGCGGATGGAATTCGATGGTCTCGGGGAATTCGCCGGAGGCATCGGCATACAGGCCCACGACTTCTCGCATCTGGCGGGTGGGGCATATTGTATACGGGGTCGAACCTCGCCATTCGCAGTGCAGAAGCGCTTGGAGATCGCCGTGAACCTGGGAAATCGAATTGTCCAGCCCCCCGGCCGTTGCGGCGCAGGTTGAAATCGCCCACAGCAATGCCGCCAGTGCAGAATGAAATTTCAGCACGTATGGCCTCTCCGTACTTCGCAAGACACCATGGCACGCATCCGGGGAATTTATATTCCCTTCACGCATTTTTTTGAATAAGTGCGATCCCGGGATCGTCATTTTGCTGGACATCAGCCCTCTCAAACAGGGTTCGCCAAGGCGATTGGCATGGCTATTTTCGCATTGTCCGGGAAAGCCTTACCAGTGTCGCCCGCCTTGGCGAGGCGGCGCGCACACTCCGTTGCGCTCGATCGCGCCCACGTCACTCCAACGCGCCTTGATCGCTTCTCGGAGCCGTCAGATACTGTCAAAAAGAGTTGATGCGGATTTGCAAATCCTCAAAAACCGGATCCGAAATGGATGAGTCAGGAGAGGAAATTTGATGTTGGGAAAACGCATTGGCATCGCCATCAGTGTGGCGAGCGTGGTTGCCTTCGCCGCTTCGGTCGACGCCCAGCAGGCTTCGGCCCCGGCTGACGCACCCGCGCCCAACGCGCGAGCAACTTTGCCCCAAATCCACCCCCGGCCTGGCTTTCAGCTGCCGCCGGAAAATTCCTCCGGCCTTTATCCCGTCAACGGCGAACCTTTTTTCCGGGCCAATTGCGGCGCCTGTCATGAGCCGGCGATCAACGGCGCGCAAAGCCGCACGGAACTTGCCAAGTACACGCCGGAAGAAGTCTATGACAGGCTGATGAACGGCAGCATGTATCAGTATGCCGTCAATATGAACCAGGCCCAGATTTATGGCGTGGTGCGTTATCTTACCGGCAAATCGCCCGTCCCGAATATCCCGCAAGGCCCCGATCCCAACCTCTGCCCCAGCGATACGCCGCTGCAGCCCAATGGACCGATGTGGAATGGCTGGAGCGTGGACATCACCAACAACCGTTACCAGCCCAATCCCGGCTTCACCGCCGCTGATGTGCCGAAGCTGAAACTGAAATGGGCGTTCTCCATTCCCGGCACCAAGAACCCCCAGCCGCTGATCTATGGCGACCGAGTCTATACCGGCTCCATGAGCGGCAAGCTCTATTCGCTGGATGCCAAGACCGGCTGTGTCCATTGGCGGGTCGATTTTCGCGGCGGCATCCGCGCCACCATGACTATCGGCAAGATGGCCTCCGCGCCCAGCGGTTATGCGCTATATTCCGGTGACGACCGCTCTTATATGCACGCCTACGATGCCCAATCGGGCAAGCTGTTATGGACCACCCGGGTCCTGGACCATCCGGTCGGCCGTATCACGGGCGCGCCCACACTTTACAATGGCGTGCTGTATGTCCCGCTGTCTTTTTCTGAAGAAAGCCAGCGCGGCGTCGAAGGCTATCCGTGCTGTACCGGCCTGGGCAGGGTGGTGGCGGTGAATGCGGCCGATGGCAAAATCCTCTGGTCTGAATCTGTTCTCAATGAAGAACCTCACCCCACGATCAAGAACAAGTTTGGCGTCCAGCAATATGGGCCGGCTGGCGCCTCGGTCTGGAATTCTCCGACCATCGACGCCAAGCGCGGCCAGCTCTATGTCGGTACGGGCAATTCCACCACCATAGTTCCAAATCGGGCAAGCGACGCGATCGTTGCGATGGACCTGAAGACCGGCAAGATCAAATGGATCAACGAGGTATACAAGGACGATAACTTATACTCGGGTCCGGCGGGTGACGCCGGCCCGGATTGGGATTTTGGCTCGTCGCCGATGCTGGTCACCGTCAGCGGCGGCAAGCAGATGATTATCGAAGGCAGCAAATCGACCGAAATATTTGCCTTGGATCCGGATACCGGCAAGATCATCTGGCGGACGCCGTTATTCGGTCATGGCGGCGGCAGCGGCGGTATCCATTGGGGACCCGCGACCGACGGCAAGATCGTGATCGGGCCGCTCAATGATCCCGGTCCGGCGTCGCTGGGCGCCAGGCCCGGCATTGTCGCTGTCGATATCATGACCGGCAAACTATTGTGGCGCGTCGACGCCAGGCCCGATCCGGTCTGCAACGTGGCGTCGGGCCGCTGCGCTCCGGGCTATTCCGCCGCCGCCACCACCATCCCCGGCGTGCTTTTCGCGGGCGCGATTGACGGCCATTTGCGGGCCTTTGCCCTGAAAGACGGCAAGCTGCTCTGGGACTACGACACCGCGATTCCGGTCGATACCGTCAATGGCTTCAAGCAGGCCTGGGGCGGTTCGATTGATACCGGCGGCCCGACCATCGCCGGCGGCATGATGTTCGTCCATTCCGGTTATATCGGCAGTTCGGGCGAGAATGATTTGCTAGAAGCTTTTTCGGTCGACGGAAAATAACGGGATGCCCTTGGGCGGAAACTCTGGCGCATTCGCCTGAGCAAAGCCTCCAAGGTGGCCTGGTCGCCTTTGCCTCAACGGCAAGCCATATATCGCTTCGGTGACTGGCACCGGCGGCACGCATTCTGCCGATTTTGACAATCTCCATCCGGAGATCAAAAACCCGCCGACGCGCAGCTGATCTAGGTCAGGGAAGCGCGCGGCACCGCGTCAAAGGCGACGGTAACGCGCGGACTGGTGTCGTGGAATGGGATAGTGCCGTGCCACATATAGGAAGGAAACAGCACCAACCGTCCGGGTACCGGCTGGATGGCGCGGCGAGGCGTAAGCCCAGTGTCAAAGCTTGGTTCACCAAACTTGATCCAACCCTGTTTTTCCTTTTCGTTCTTCACCACATGGGGCACGCCGACATAATAACAGGAACTGATCCAGCCTTCGGGATGGATGTGGTTGACATGGTAGCCGCAATCCCGAAGCCGTGACGACCACGAACCGGTAACGCGAAAGCCCTTGCCGCGCCGGCGGCGGAAAGGATGGTTCGCATCGGGCCTGATGTCGCCGGTATAGCGTTCCAGAGCTTCCGCGATGCGATCCCTAAGCTTTTCCACCAGCATATGCCGGGTGTTGAAAAGATGGCCGCTGGTCTGGCTGCCGCCGCGCAGGGTCTGGTTGAGCGGCGCGCGGGTCATGGGATGAAGCTGATTCAGCAGAGTTCCAAGTTCCATATTGAATTCGGCCATGGTGGAAAACCCGTCCGGCGGCTCCAGGTCAATGACGGCGATCAACGTGTCATAACCGTTCAGGATCTCATCGCGCTCATCGCCCAGCATGCGCCAGGCGGAGCCCAGCATCGCCAGGCCATATTGATCCAGCGGCGCCAGCGTCAGAGCTTTTTCCGCCATCGCCGCCGCCCTTAGCGGCTCGCGGGCTTCGAGCGCCGTGGCCGCCAACTGGTGATAAAGCGGGACGCTTTGCGGATGGCGGGCGAGCGCGCGTTCCAGTCCCATGAACGCCTCGCCATGGTGGCCGAGCTGGCCCAGCGCCGCCGCCGCACCCAGGACCGCGTTCAAATTATCCGGCTCGCGCGCCGCGATGGCGGCATAAAGCGCGTGGGCGTCTTCCTTGCGTCCAGTCTTGAGCAGGAAATTGGCCTTGCCCATTTGCAGCGGCACCGCGGGCGGGGCGCGATCATAGGATTTCAGGAAATCGGCATCGCGTCCGTGCCGGTGCAGCAGATCGTTATAGGCGGCGTGGATTGCCTCGTTCAGCGGCTCGCGCCGGAGCACGTCTTCCAGCAGGAGTATGGCTTCGTCCAGCCGCTGCATCTCCTCAAGAATCCCGGCGCGGAATATCTCGGCGGCGCCGCGGCCCGGATCCAGCCGCGAAACTTCGGTAAAATTGGACAGTGCCGCATCCTTGCGACCCTGGTCATATTGCGCCAACGCCAGATTGTAGGTGAAGGCGGCTTTCAGCAGCGGAGTGCCGGATTGGGCGCGGCCTTCTTCAAGCAGGCTCTCGGCTAGTTCGGCCTGGCCGGCGTCCTTCAGAACCAGGCCAAGCGCTAACTTTCCAAGCAGATGCCCCGGCTCAAGCACCAGCAGCTTGCGCAAAGAATTTTCTGCGGCCGCGAAATCGCCGAGGCGGTGTTGCAGCTGTCCCAACTCATACCGGGCTTCCGCCAGGTTCGGTTCCCACAGCAGCGCATCGTCCAAGGCCTTTGCTGCTTCCGCGTCACGGCGCAGCTGCACCAGGACCTTGCCCAAATGGAGCAGCGCACCCGCATGCCCCGGCCTCACCGCCAGGGATCGTTGGATCAGGGCCAGCGCCTCATCCGCACGATTCTGCTTCAGCCGGGCACAGGCAAGGAGAAGCAAAGCGTCGGGATTTTCCTCCCGCGCCAGAAGACCGAGGGCGATGCGCTCGGCCGCGGCCAGATCACCGCGCTTCAGGGCCTGGGTTGCCTGCGCAACGGGATCGAGGCTCTTGACCGTCATGGAACGACTTTAAACCAATCCTGGGCCTGTTACGACGCAGTTATTCCCCCGGTTCGACTGCGAATGCCCGGGGCGGCTCGCCGCGTTTTGCGATCTCCCACATGGTTGTATAGGCGGCCTCAATGTCACGGCGGAAGCGGTCGGTGTCGAACAAGGATAGGCGCAGTCGGTTGCCACCGAGTTTGTCCCGCAGCGCCTTGAGAAGGGAGGGGTCTTTGGCCAGTCTGAGCGCGACGGCTTCGTATTCCGCCAGCGACTCCGTCACCAGCTCCGGCAGACCGATGGCGTGCAACAGGCTTGCCCCCACACGGCCGGGAAACGAAGTGCCCAGGCAGGTCAGCATCGGAAGCCCAGCCCATAGGGCATCGCTTGCGGTAGTATGCGCATTATAGGGCAGCGTATCCAGGAACAGGTCGGCCAGCTGGTGGCGGGCCAGATGCTCCGCCTCGGGCACGCGCGGGGCAAAGAAGAGCCGGTCCGGATCCACGCCATGGGCAGAGGCCGCGCGGCGAAGATTGATGCAAGCGCCTTCATTGTCCGCGAACAGCCACAACAGGCTGCCGGGCACGGCGGTCAGCAATCGCATCCAGATGGCGAACACGGGCGCGGTAATTTTCCAGTTGTTGTTGAAACTGCAGAAAACAAAACCGGCGCCCGGCAAGCCGGCCTCCTGCCGCCCGGGGAGTGCGGCGATCTTTCTCGCAGAGTCGTTGGCCTGATAGCTGTGGGGCAGATAAACTATTTTCTCGGTGAAGAAGCATTGCTGTTCAGGGGGCAGCACCACTCTGTCTGCGATCAGATAGTCGGTGAAATTGGAGCCCGTCGTACCGGGAAAACCGAGATAGCTCACCTGAACCGGGGCTGGCCGGAATGCCAGGATGCCCAATCGGGCACCTTGGGTATGGCCATTGAGGTCGATGGCGATGTCCGTGTTGATCTTCGCCAGCAGCTTGGCCACGTCCTGGTCGCCCAGGCCCCGCACATCATGGAAATGCTCGAAACCCGCTTCCATCCGGGCGCGCATGGCGCTGCGGTCATCGGGACCGAATGAGATCGCGCTGACTTCGAAACGGCTGCGGTCATGATGCTCGAACAATCCCGCGATCAGGCTGGCGACGGGATGGGTGCGGAAATCCGCCGAAAGGTAGGCGATCCTGATCCGGCCGCCGGAAGACATCGCCCGGCCGGGCAGGGGACGCGGCTGCTGCGGCATTCGTTCCCGCAGATAATTTTCCGCGGCCCGGAGATGCAGCGCAGGATCGTCGTGATAGCCCACCAGGACCAGCGGATCCGCGCAAGGCCGCCCTTCTTCGGTCCGGCTTTTCATCTCGGGCGCCAGCTCAGCCACCAGCGGCCAGTCGCAAAGATTAAGCGCCGCAGCCGCCAGTCCCGCAAAGGCCTGGTCGTCCTCAGGCGCGGCCGCCAGGGCGTTGCGGAACCTGTCCCTGGCCTCCTGAAAGCGCTTGGCCGCCAACAACAGGCTGGCGCGATTGTTCAGTATTTCCGGGTCCGGCGTGATCTCCAGCGCCGCATCATAGCTGGCCAGCGCCTCGGCCACGCGCCCCAGCTTTTGCAACGCGATACCCCGGCCATTCAGCGCTTTTGCAAAGCCCGGCCTGAGCGCGATGGCTTTGGTGTAGCTCGCCAGCGCTTCCTCAAGACGCATAGCGTCCAGAAGCGGCTGGCCCCGATTGTAATGGGCTTCAGCAAAGTCCGGCCTGACCGCCAGTGCTCTGTCATAGGCCGTAAGCGCGTCCTCGCCGCGGCCAAGCGCCAGCAGCGTGTTGCCGCGGTTGTTCAAGGCCATGGCAAAATGCGGCTGGGCAGCGATGGCCGCCTCGAACGCCATTAGCGCCTCGTCAAAGCGTTTCATCTCCGACAGCACATTGCCGCGGTTGTTCCAGGCTTCCGCATCGCCGCGCCTAAGCGCGATCGCCCGGTCAAAGCTGGCAAGCGCCTCCGGCAGGCGGCCCATCGCCTGCAGCACCAGGCCCCGGCTATTATGGATTTCGGGATCGTCCGGCTTGGCTGCGATGGCCCTGTCGAAACTGGCGAGCGCCTCCGGCAGCCGCCCTTCCGCCTTGAGCGCCAGGCCATAATTGGTGAGGGCGCCAGCCGAGCTGGGGTTTATCCTGAGAGCGGCGCCGATCAGCGCGATCGCTTCGCTGTTGCGCCCCTGCTGGTAGCGGATGACGCCGAGGAAGTGCGTTGCCGTGAAGTCGGGGGGGGTGCCGGCAAGGACCTGGATATAGAGACGCTCCGCCTCCGCCAGGCGTCCCGTCTGGTGAAGCTGGATGGCCTGCTGGAGCTGATGCTGACGGTCGGAGCTCAAATCGCGCGCCTCCAGGGCATTGCGCGGCGAAGCCCGATCCGGACCAGGATTCGAGGCCGCTTGCGCGGAAATGCCGGCACAATAGCCGCCTTTGGCGAAAAAATGGCCGAAATGACGCTGTGGCGGCCGGAGATGCGTGACCTTGCGGGCGCATTGCCGCACGGATGTTTCACGCGCCGCGCAAGCGGGTGGATTTGCTTTTGCCGAAGGACTGCGATCCCCGGATGGATCATGATCTGGCAGCGCTTCCGGCATTTCGGCAACACTTTACGATACCTTCGGCAGCATGACCCAGCCGGACGGGGCTGATATTGACTTTTAAGGCAATTCCTTGAAAGCTGACTGACTATCTTGAGTAAGTTCATTAGGTGCTACAAAGTCTTATGGGGACGGCACCAGACTCACAATAAGCATTGAAATCACAAAAAAATCCGAGGGGAAACATGAACAATCTGTGGCGGAAGTTAATGCTGAGCGGGTCCACCGTGGCCCTGTTTACGGCGACATCAGCGGTCAGCGCCCTGGCTCAGGGCGGCAATGCCGACATCGAACAGGTCGTTGTCTCCGCGTCCCGCATTAACATTCAAGGCTACACGGCCCCCACGCCGGTGACGGTGATCGGCGCGGCCCAGCTTGAACAGGACGCCTTTACTGATATTGGCGATGCCGTCCGCCAGATGCCCGCGGTGGGCACCGGCGTGGCCCCCGACAATGGCGGCAACGCCGGCCTGGCCTCCCAGGGCACCGCCGGTCTGTCGGAACTCAATCTTCGCCAGCTTGGCGCCACCAGGACCCTGATCCTGTTCGACAACCAGCGCGTCGTGTCGTCCGACGTCCAGGGCAACACCGTTGACACCGGCACCCTGCCCCAGGCGCTCATTTCGCGCGTGGATGTGGTGACCGGCGGCGCCTCGGCCGCATGGGGCTCCGACGCCGTGGCCGGCGTGGTGAACTTCGTGATCAACAAGAACTTCTCTGGCTTCAAGTTCAACCAGGAATTCACCCAGGACAAGAACAACGACCACCGCGTCTCCAAGACCGATGTCACCTGGGGCGACGACTTCATGGACGGCCGGCTGCATGTCGAAGCCGCCGGCACTTATCTGATGGCTCCCGACGCGGCCTTCGTCCAGAACAAAGACTGGTTCACGACCACCAGCCTCTTTCCTACCAACCCGGCCACCGCCACCACGACAAACGCTTGCATAGCGTCGAACCCCTGTGTCCACACCACTGGTCTTGTCGGATCGGCGACCTACGCTCCCGGGGGCCTGATCGGCAGCTCCTCCAAGGCTTTCCCGAACACCGTGTTCCTCGGCGAGACCGGCGCGCCGGCGGTGTGGAATCCCGGTGTTCAATGGAACGGCAACTGCATGGCTTGCGGCTACAATGAAAGCAGCGCCACCGAAGACAGCCTGATCGGCGTGCCTTATCACAGCTTTACCTTTTTCGGCTACGCGCAATATCGCATCAACTCGGATCTCACCGCTTCGATGCAGCTGAACTACGGCAATCTGGGCGAGCAGAACATCAATTCCGACCTGCAGAAGGTCAACACCATCCTCGCCGGCAATCCCTATATTCCGGCCACCATCGCGGCGCAGATGGCACCCGTTGCGGGCATTGCGGGTGGCACTGTGGGTGGCCCGACCAGCATCCCGGTCGGCACCAACAATCTGGAAGGCTGCGACCTTCAGCATCCGACCATTGATGGCCTGGAAGGCTGCATGGTCGCGGACGGCGAGAACATCCTGCGCCGCCAGATGGGCCGCGCCGTGTTCACCTTGAACGGCACGCTGGGCGAGGATTGGGGCTGGACCGCCTATGTGCAGACCGGCCAGATGCGGGAATTGGAAAACGAGCCCGGCGACGCGCTGAACACCAATTATAACGCTGCCGTCGATGCAGTACTCGTGACCGCGACCAACCGTGGCACCTCGGGCTTGGCCATCGGCCAGATCGCCTGCCGCACAACCCTGACTGCTCCCACCAATGGCTGCGTGCCGCTGAACATTTTCGGCACCGCTCCCGTGTCGCAAAATGTACTCAATTACATTGACCCCGGCCGCCAGAACAAGCAGTTGCAGGACACTGGCCACTGGATCAACAACCAGCAGGTTGTTTCCGCCTCGATGCAGGGGACCCTGCCCTGGGGCCTGGACGCTGGTAAAATCGCCACCGCCTTCGGCGGCGAGTATCACCTCCAGCAGGAACGCGCCGTCGCCGACTCCCAGGGTCTGGGCCCCATCGCGGGCTGGCAGAACGGCAACTTCACCCAATGGGCCGGCGGCTATAGCGTGGAAGAAGGCTTCGCAGAGCTCGACATCCCTATCCTCAAGAACAACTTCGTCCAGTCGCTGGACGGCAATATGGCGGGCCGCATCACCAACTATTCGACCAGCGGCATGGTCGAGACCTGGAAGCTGGGCCTGACCTCGCAGGTCACCGATGACTTCAAGCTCCGCACCACCTGGTCCACCGATATCCGGGCGCCTGACCTGTTTGAATTGTTCACCCCGCCGTCCTTTGCCCACAATACGGGCATCGATCCCAAGACCAACAAATCGGTGTCGCTCTACACCGGCAACGCGGGCAATCCCCTCCTTACTCCGGAAGTCGCCAACACCGTGTCGGGTGGCATCGTGCTGACGCCGCAGTTCATCCCGGGCTTCAGCGCGTCCTTCGACTGGTATTCGATCGTCATCAAGCAGGCGATCTTCACCGCCAGCGCCACCCAAGAGGAACAGCAATGCACCCTGGGCGTGGCGCTCTATTGCAGCAATCTTCACTTCGCCGTTGGGACCACGCCCGATCCGCTTGCCCCCCTTTCCACGCCCGACTATCCCGGCGCGCTGGTACTCGCCATCACCGCGCCCCTGAATGCCAATACGGAGACCACCTCGGGCCTGGATTTCCAGACCGACTACAACATGGAAGCGTTCACCGGCAATCTGAACTTGCATCTGGTCGGAAACTACACCGATACCCAAACCATATCGGCGCTGGGGTTTACCTATGAGCGCGCCGGTACGCTGAGTGGCGCCGCAGTCGGAGGGTTCACCGGGAACGTCAAGTTGAAATTCAACCTGGCGGCCACCTATACTTCGGGTCCCTGGTCCGGCACCGTCCAGGGCCGCTACCTCGGTTCGGCTCACCTGAGTGGTGCCTGGCATAGCGGTGTCGAGGTGGACAACAATAACATCGCCCCGGTGGGCTACCTGGATCTGCGGGGGTCGTATAAGTGGAACGACCACATGCAGTTCTACACTTCGATCAACAACGTCAACAACGCGCCGCCGCCCAATATTCCCACTGCGACGGGTGTTGGGGGAAACAACACCCAGATCTATGACGGACAGGGGCGCACCTATTCGGGTGGTATTCGCATCAGCTACTGAACTTGGCGCCAACAAAAAGGACAAGCTGAGGCGTCACGCAAACGTCGGCGGTTGATGGGAATTGGACCGTAGGAGACTTGCGGTCCCCGCCAACCTCTGGTCGCTGAAGTTGCCACTTCTTTGGGTTCGTCAGGCCCTATCGGGTTTTTCCAAACGCGGCATCTCAGCACCTTTTGAGCCGATGCCGATGATCGTGGCGCCAAGCGCTGCCGCCAGCACCGACCCGATCAGCACGGCAATCTTCGCCACCGCGGAATATGGTCCATGCGGGAACGCCTGATCCGCCATCAGCAACGAGACCGTATCTCCGATCCCGCAAAGGCAGGCCGCGCCGATGAAATTGCGCAGGCTCACATTCGCCGGCATCAGCGCAATGCGCGATTTGACGGACAGGAACGCCACCACGCAGACGCCCAGGGGTTTGCCGGCCACCAGCCCCAGGACCACGCCCAAAAGAACCTTCTTGGCATCCGGCGACGACAAATCCACCGCGAGGCTGACGCCTGTTGCCGAGAAAGCGAAAAGCGGCAGGACCAGATATGCGCTCCAGGGTGAAACCGCCTGTTCGATGCGATCGGCCGGCGAGAGCAGCCTTTCGCTGGCAGCGGAGAGGTTGCGGCTTGCCCATTCCAGCGCAGGATTGATTTGATCCACCGGCGAGCGACCGTCGGCTCGCGCCTCTTTCTCCGCGCTTTCCAGCGCCGCAAGCGCTGTTGCGGCTTGCGCCAGCAAAGGTCCCGCCGCCGGTGCGGGCCGGACGGGCAGGAACGCGGCCAGCGCCACGCCCGCGAGTGCGCCATGAACGCCCGCGGAATGAAGGGCAAACCACAGAATGGCCCCCACAACAACGTAAGGCCAGCTCGTATAGATGCGGGCGCGGTTAAGCCCGAACATGGCAGCGACCGCCGCGCCGGCGCCAAGCAGCCATATGGCTTCAAAATTGTGCGGGTAAAAAATCGCCAGTACCACGATGGATAAGATGTCATCGACCACCGCAAATGCGGCGATGAAGATTCGCAAGCTCGTCGGAACGCGCGAACCGAGCAAAGCCAGAACGCCGAGCGAAAATGCAATGTCGGTTGCAGTCGGAACCGACCAGCCCGGCGCCGTGGTGCCATTGTTGATCAGCAGATAGATCGCCGCCGGCATCAGTGAACCACCTACCGCGGCCAAGGCCGGCAGTATGATTGCCCGCGTGTCCGACAGCGCGCCATTCGTCATCTCGCGCCGGATTTCGAGGCCGACAAGCAGAAAGAAGATGGCCAGCAGACCTTCTGAGAACCACGCGCCGATGGTAAGCGAAAACAGACTCCCCGGACGGCCCATGCCGAATGAAGATTCAACAAAAGCATGATAATAGGGGGCCAGCGGCGTGTTGGCGCAGACCAGCGCCGCGACAGCCGCGAGGATCAAGGCCAGGCCGCCCGAAGCCGGCAGGCTTGCAAAGGCCCGCGCCGATCGCTGGATGCGTTCGGCCACCGGCCTCTCGAAAACATCGAGTAGGGAATAAAAATCCCACGCGCCGTCGTAGCGCACGCCATCCACGAACATGGTCGGCGTGCCGGTCACGCCATTGCGGCGGCCTTCCGCGAGATCGGTTTGAACGCGCTCCCGCACCTCGTCGCTGTCCAGATCGCGCTCAAACTGCTCCATGTTCAGTCCGATATCGCGGGCAAAGCCGCGCATATGCTTCTCGGTCAGGGGCAGTTCGGCGTCGTAAATCTTGTCGTGCATTTCCCAGAAGCGACCCTGATTGGCCGCGGCCTGCGCCGCGCGCGCGGCGAATTCCGCGCCAGGATGCGCCCGCTCGTTGGGGAAATGCCGAAAGGCATAGGCAAACCGGTCACCGAAGACTTGTCTCAGTTGAAGAAGAATCCGGCGAAAGCGCCGGCAATAGGGGCAGAGAAAATCTCCGTAGAGAACAACATTGACCACGCCATGAGCGGCGTTGCCGCCGCGGACATGATCACGCCGGCGATCAAGGGGGCGCTGAAGCCAGCTCGAAGTTCCTGGCAGAGGGGGGCTGCCTTCCGTCATCACGCGATGCTCGATTGCCTAATGGCTCATCTGAGCATCTTTGCAATTCCATATCCACCGCGATTATTCCGGACGATAAGGCCGTCATCACGTGCCGGGCTTCAGAAAGGGCACCGTTTCGATCAATTCGCGCTCACCCTTGCGAGGGTCGTTTTCCATGCGGGAATCAACGTCGAAAATCATCGTCAATACCAATCATTCGATATCAAGCGATATGCTGTTCGGCCTGGATGAGGCCGCGGATATGTCCGAAGGCGAACGCGAAGTTCTCGTCTGCAGCCGAAGCATCGCCATTCACGGTCGGCGCATGGTCGGGCATCAAAAGGCCATCGTAACCTATTTCGCGATAGACCTTGAGCGCCTTCACAAAGTCGACCGATCCCTCGTCCGGAAACACCTCCACGAAGTCATTGCGGTGACCACGTATATTGCGAAAATGGACATTGAAAATCTTCTTCCGGCTGCCGAAGTACCTGATGACGTCACCGATTTGTGCATTGGGATCGTCAAGATCCTCGGAAACCGTACCCTGGCAGAAATTGAGCCCATGATAGGGACTCTCATGCATCGAGATGAATTTTTTTAGGCCATCGACGGTACCCAAGACACGGTCGACACCGCGCCAGCCTTTCGGCTGCGGCATGCCTGGATCTTGCGGGTGGCATGCAAGGTTGACCTTGTACTCGTTGGCAACGGGGACTACCCGTGACAGGAAGTAGTCGATCCGCTCCCAAAAAGCGTCGGCGTTGACGAGGCCTGCTTTGGTTGGCGGGGGTTCACCGGCCTTCAGCGCCTCATTGTAATTCCACCTGGCATACATAGCATCACCCCGGCCTGGCACGCTGGCACTGCGCACCACGCCCAAAATGCTCATATTGTATTTTAGCGTCGGAATGCCTGCGGCTGCGCAGTTTTTGATGAGGGTCTGGAATGCCTCGATGTCGCGGTCGCGTTCCGGGCTCTGCGCAAGCATGATGGCAGGATGCGGCTCGCTATCCACATTGGTGGAGTTCAGCAAAATACTGTTTATCATATGGATTTTAAGGCCATGCTTCTCAACCAGATCGCGCATCGCCTTTAATTCGTCTACCGTTGCGTAGAGATGTGCGGGATCCTTGATTTCCGGCTCGGCGCCGATACCCTCGACTCCAAACCGCGCGACATAGTTGAGGGTTTTGTCATTCACCCGTTTAATCTCATGACCTAGCTTGGCCTTCAGGGGCAGCCGCTGCGGGTTTCCGAGAGATTGAGCATGCAAGCCCGGCGCGTCTATGCCTCCCGCAGCAAGCGCAACCGCACTTGCGCTCGATGCTTTGAAAAATGTGCGGCGATCCATAAGTGCTCCTCCACAAGAAATCGATTCAATCGCTGCAAAGACAAGTCAAGAGCGCAGCCGATCAATACCCGAGTACCGCAACATGCGTCTTGTCATATTATACCGGGAGAAATTCATACCACAATTGTTCGCCGGAGTAGTCGCAGGCGATCTCAGATTCCAACCGTCTCAAGGATTCTCCTGCACACAATGGCCGGCTCCGATTCGGGGGCGGAGCCGGCCGCGGTTATCACAGATTGGCGCGGACTCCGATCGTGAAATACCGCCCCGTGATATCCTGGCCGGGAGCAACCGGGTAATTGAGACCGATATTCGTCACCGACGGGACCAAAGCCGGCAGGGCGTTCACAAGGTTCTGAACGACAAAGTAACCCGTCATGTCGATACCGCCTGCCTGAAAATTCCGCTCAATATTCAGGTCGACATCATTGAACGAATGCACATACGGCTGGACCCAGTTATTGGTGGTTGCTGTTATCTGACCGGATACCTGGCTAAAGCCGCTTACCCAACGGTCCTCCAACCCGAAGGTCCAGTCATCGAGCGAATAGTTCAGGAAGGCCGTGAGACGGGTATGCGGCGAAGTCAGGCGCGTAAAGGGCGCTGCGGGGAACTGGACGGATTCATTCACAGGCTGGTAGGAGGCCAGGGCCCGCACCTTCCATGATCCGGCCCAATCATTAACCAGGTCCGACATCTGGAAGCCATAGTTGGTTTCGAAATCAAACCCTTCGGTTTGAACCGACGCCGTGTTGAGTTCCTGTGTGAATATCCGGGTGGGATAGTTCGCCTGCGAAGTATTGGAGAAAGGAAATGGACGAAGATAGAGCGCGCAAAAGGGCGATGTTCCTCCCGAATTTTCGCACAGCGATTGAATAGAAGATGTTTGAGGGTTGATTAGCGAAATCGCATTTTTCATATGGATGCGGAAATAGTCGAGGGACATTGTCAGCCCCGAAATGAAATCCGGCGTCCATACCGTACCGATTGTATAGTTCCGGGCGATTTCGGGCGTGAGGGCGGAGTTACCCGAGGTGACGCTAAATGTGGTGCTGTTGAAACTGGTATGATTGTCGGTGAACCCGATCACGGACGTCACAGGCGGCTGGAAGAGGTCGTTCAATGTGGGCGCGCGAATGTCGATTGACGTGGTGCCACGGAAGCGCAATTGGTCGATGACATTATAAACAAACCCGAGCTTCCAAGTCTGAACAGCGCCGGACGTGCTGTAGTCCGTATAACGGCCTGCAAGGTTGACATCCAGGCTGCGAACCAGAGGGAGATCCTTAAGCAGCGGAACCTCCGCTTCGCCGGCGACTTCCCAGACATTATTCGACGCATGAAACGGCACCAGCACACCCTGAGCGTATTTGGGCAGAAGCGAACTGCAGATCCGCAAGCCCGTGCAATCCACCGTCTGGTTCGGCGGCACATTGGTGGTGACGGTAAAGTCATTGAAGCGCGCTTCAGACGACAAGGCAGCGGTGATCGGCCCGGCCCAACCGTCGAACACCGTACCGGATATACCGCCTCCGACATTGTCCAGAATGTTGGTCTGGTGGAAGGCCGTGTTCTCCGCGAAATAATTAAAGGCGTTGCGGGTAAGGGCGGTTGGCCCGAACGGGTTGATGGGAACACAGTTGGCATATGCCGCTGCGGTCGCGGCCTGTGTCGCTGCGTAGCACTGCGCAGTTCCGTTCGCGTTGAGCACGGCATCCGATGCGGCGTACAGCTTCTGGTAATTCTGGTTGTTGATAAGGTCATCCGCCAGGCGGTTCTCGCCATGGGTGTAGAACAGATTCCAGGCAAATCGCCCCCCCATCAGCGCGCCATCGAGACCCGCTTGAACACTGAGGAGCCGGTCGACATTGGTATCGCCGTTCGTCGTGCTCTGCCCCAAACCGACCAGGAACTCACCCAGCTGGAAAGAGTTGGCAGGCGCTACGGCCGGGCTGAGGGCGGGATTCTGGGGAACGTTGGTGCCGTTATTGCCCAGCGCGGTCTGCACCGACGCCGGCAGGAACGGATTGTTCTTGTAGAATATGTCGGCCTGGCCTGCGCCCGGAGTCAGCTTCTGCGGGAAATGCCAGCCGGTGGTATAGGCCTCGGAGGCGGCAGCCTGAACATAAAAGACGGTGGAATCGTCCAGATTATAGCTGAAACGCGTGAAGGCGGTCCCTTGACGGTAGGCAGCCTGAGCGGTGGTAAAGGGAGAATAAGCGCCGTCCCCCCCCGAATTCTCATTCGACGTACCGGCCGTCGGGGCGCCGGCTGCATTAAACGCGCCCGGCGTGCCGGGGACAAACGGAGCCAGGACGCCGTTGGCGATAAACTGCATGCCGGTGGCCGCCGGGCAAGCGGGCGAGCAGCCCCCGATCAGGCCGCCGAAGGTCGAATTCGGTCTGCGGCCATTTGGAATGAATGCGAAGGGATTCGCGGCCGTACCAGATCCCACTTGCGCAGCGAGACCCGGTCCGAAAGGCCTGCTGAACCCCAGAAAGCCATCTCTATGACGGTATTCCAAGGATCCTTCGACATGCCCTCGGCCACCGAAAAGTTCGCTGCCGGCCGCCAGACCAAACTTGTAGCTTGCGGCATCTGCGTAGTTTGAGATGCCGGCATTGGTATCGATCTTGAGACCGTTGAAATTCTTGTCCAGAACGAAATTGACCACGCCTGTCACAGCGTCAGATCCATACACGGCGGAGGCGCCGCCAGTCACGATATCGACGCGGGAGATCAACATTTGCGGCAAGGTATCAATGTCAACCGTGCCATCCGAATTCCCGGGCGGCGCGCGGTGGCCGTCAAGCAAGACAAGCGTGCGCTGGGACCCAAAATTCCTTAAATTCAGAACATTGGTGGCAAGATTTCCACCCTGGACGCCCGCGGCGCCGAAGCCGCCAGTGCCGTCGCCGGCGCGGCCGATTCCCACAGACCCCTGAAAGATCGGAAGCTTGTTCAGTCCGTCCGGAATGTTGGTGGGCGTCGTCGCCTGAATCTCCGCCGCCGAGATAATGGTCAGCGGCGTCGGCGCTTTGGCGGCGTCGGAAATCACGCGCGAGCCGGTGACGACGACGGTTTCAATATTGTCAGAAGCCGCCTGGGCGCGGGCGCCTCCGGCGGCGGCCAGCGAAATCGCGGCTGCCAGCGCGGCGGCGGAACTGGCGCTCTTGAGAAACCGCAGCGCGCTGGCCGGGCCCCTCAAACCTGAATGCGAATGCATGGAAATATGCGACATGATCCCTCCTGGTGCGCAATGGCTTATGCGATGTGCTATTGGTCTTGCAGTCCTCCGGCCGGGGCATCACTGGCCCTTAAGATCCCGGATCTGGAATCGCGAACGCCAAGGCGCCGCCAACCCGATCTGTTCTGTGATGACCCGGCGCCAGCATACGGACGCCGCCATGGGGCGTCTAAGTCAAAGGCCCTATCGAGCGATCCAACAACGACATCGATTCCACAATTTCGGTCCTTGTTCCGAACGAGCAGGAGCAAAAGACCCCGCCAGCGGTAAAATGTTCATGGAAAGCCTGATGATCCCGGCCTGGCATCTTATTGGTTTTGACGGCATCAAAACAAAAGCCGCATTGGTCGATATCCTGTTTGGCTTAGACCTGTGTTTTGGGTTTCATTAGCGTCATGGACCGTGTCAGAGGTCTGGCGGAGTTTCGATGCGCCAGCAGATCTTGTCGGCAACGTCAAAGTGTTGAGGGTTGGAATGAGCAAATTGGCGCCGCTTGAGATGGCCCAGAAATTGTCGACCGGGCTGTTGTCCTTTCCGGTGACTCATTTCGACTCGGAGGGGCGCTTCGCGGAGAAAGCCTATCGTGAGCATTACGCCTGGCTTTCCCAGTACAAGGTCGCGGGCCTATTCGCGGCGGGAGGAACCGGCGAGTTTTTCTCGCTGACGCCGTCCGAGGTCGAAGCGGTGGTGCGCGCGGGCGTGGCGGAGAATGCAGGCCGCGTTCCGATCCTCGCCGGTGCGGGCTATGGCACTGCCTTGGCGGTGGAGATGGCGCGGGCGGCCGAACGCGCCGGCGCGGATGGCATTTTGCTTTTGCCCGCCTATCTCATCACGCCGACTCAGGAGGGCCTGCTTGCTCATGTTGACGCGGTGTGCAAGGCCACCAAGCTTGGCGTCATCATTTACAACCGGGACAATTGCCGGATCAATGAAGACACGCTGGCGCAGGTATGTGACGGTAATCCCAATCTTGTCGGCTTCAAGGACGGTATAGGCGATATCGAACTGATGATGCGGGTACGCTCCAAATTGGGTGACCGCCTCACTTATATCGGTGGTTTGCCGACCGCCGAGACTTTCGCGTTGCCCTATCTGGAAATGGGGGTCACCACCTA